>JBIQJF010000071.1:0-10650 GCA_044507675.1 Opitutales bacterium
CAGCCGACAGGTTGGCGCTTCCTGCGCCGCCTGTCGGCTTCATGTCATCTACAACATTTTGTCACCGCCTCCGCGCTTTCCCCGAGGGAAAATCCCGCACGAGAGCAGCGCGCTTTTTCGCAACACCAAAGTGACAAAAGTTATGCTCCCAATGTGTGTGAACAACATGTCGGAAAGTTCACCTTGAAACGCATTTTTTGATTCACGTTATTCGCAAAGTCTCTTTTAACCGTTCTCCCTTTCGATTGTTCATTGCCAGCTCCGCAGCACTTCGGTGCCCGGAACACCCAAGGTTCCCCCAGACAAAGGCCGCCAAACTGGTCCAGCAACTCCCCCAATGCTGGCAGCAACGGCCTCCAGACCCATTTTCCCTTGAGTGAGACCGACCCGAACGAGGCGGCAGCCAGCAACCAGTCCCTAGGTGTGAATAAAAACCGTCACCTGCCGCCAAGTCCATGTCTCACCCCACCCATCAGACCAATCTCTGGGAAACCGTAAAATGTGACCTCAAGGGTCTCTTCCCCGACGATGTGTTCCAGATGTGGTTCGAGCCGATGCGCTGCGTGGAAAGCTCGGAAGATTCCGTCACGCTCGGCGTCCCCAACGACTTCGCAGCGATCTGGATTCACGACAATTATCTCGATCTCATCTCCCAGCGCCTGCGCATGACCGCCGGCCGGATGGTGTCGGTCAGCCTCCGCAAGGTGGACAGCAACGGCACTTCCGCTCCGCGCACCGCCGTGGTCGAGCCCAAGGCCAAGCCCGCGCCCAAACGCACCCTGCGCTACGACGAACGCTCGGCCACCACCGGCTCGCTCAACCCGCGCAACACCTTCGAGAATTTCGTCGTCGGCCCGAACAACCAGCTGGCCCATGCCGCCGCGCTCGCCGTTTCGCAGGCCCCCGCGCAGGCCTACAACCCGCTTTTCATCCACGGCTCCACGGGTTTGGGCAAAACCCACCTGATGCACGCCATCGGGCACAGCATCCTCCAGCGCAACCCGGAGGCCAAGATCGCCTACCTTTCGACTGAGAAGTTCACCAACGAATACATCCACGCCATCCAGGAGAACGCGCTGACCAAGTTCCGCCAGCGCTACCGCAACGTGGACGTGCTCCTCATCGACGACATCCAGTTCCTCTCCGGCAAGGAGCGCATCCAGGAGGAGTTCTTCCACACCTTCAACGACCTCTTCGAGTCCCAGAAGCAGATCGTGCTCTCCAGCGACCGGCCCGTCACCGAGATCGCGACCCTCGAGGCCCGCCTCGTCTCGCGTTTCCAGTGGGGCTTGTCCGCCGACATCCAGTCGCCCGACTTCGAGACCCGCGTGGCCATCCTCCGCACCAAGGCCGCCACCCTCAAGATCGACCTCCCGCAACCCGTGCTGGAGTTCATGGCGCAGCACATCTCGAAGAACATCCGCCGCCTCGAAGGCGCGCTGATCAAGATTTCCAGCTACGCCGCCCTCACCGGCAAGCCCCTCGACCTTCCCACCGCCGAGCACCTGCTCAAGGACGTGCTCATGGAGGAGGCCCAAAATCGCCTTAACATCGAGGGCATCCAGAAGCGCGTGGCCGACCACTACCAGATCCGGCACTCCGACATGACCAGCAAGCGCCGGCCCAACGCCATCGCTTTTCCCCGCCAGATCGCCATGTATCTCTGCCGCCAGCTCACCCGCCACTCCCTGCAGGAGATCGGCGAGGCTTTCGGTGGCCGCGACCACGGCACCGTCATCCACGCCGTCAAGACCGTGGAAAATATGATGGATCAGGACGACTCCGTCCGCGGCAGCGTGGACTTCCTCAAGGCCCAATTGGCCAAGTGACCCGTCTAAGTAGGGCCGGTCTCTGACCGGCCGCCCTGTCTCCAATCCTGCCGGTCTGAGACCGGCCCTACTCTCGGGCTTGTCGTTTGCCGGCTCTTGCCTCAAATCCGTGGCCATCGCTGCCATTCGTGGCTATATTTTCCCATCATGTCTTTGACTCCCGAACAAAAACAAGCCGTGGCCTCCTGGGTCGCCGCAGGTGACAACCTTTCCGCCGTCCAGAAGAAGCTCGTTGAGCAATTCAAGATCACGCTGACCTACCGCGACGTCCGCTTCCTCGTGGATGATCTCGGCTTGGAGCTGAAAAACGCTGCGCCGAAAGCGGATGCCACCGACGTAACCAAAGCCACCGTGGCCAAGCCCTCCGCCCCGGCCGAGGAAAAGAAAGGCTTCGTGGACAAGTTGAAGGAGAAAGTCGGCCTCGGCGGTGATGATGCCGACGACTTGCCCCCCGAAGACGATTATCCGGCCGACGAAGGCGTGCCCGCCAATGCGCCTGCCGGCACCAGCACGCTCACGCTCGAGGTGGACCGTCTCATGCGCCCCGGCACCGTCGTCAGCGGCACCGTGACTTTCAGCGACGGCGTCAGCGGCAAGTGGGGTCTGGACCAATACGGCCGTCTGATGCTCGACACCGGCCAGAAGGGCTATCAGCCGAGCGCGGCCGACGTGCAGACCTTCCAGCGCGAGTTGCAGGCGCAACTGCAGCGGCAGGGGTATTGAGCCACCGCGGCTCGTTGGAGACGACTCGCCCTACCCTCAGAGGTCGGGGTATGACTACCGCTACAATCGCGCCCATTGACCAGGCGTCGCTCGCGCGTATCCTTTCGCCATTCGGCGGACATTCCACGCCCGCCGGCCTCTCCAAACCCTTCAAACTCGGAGGCTGTTCCCATGAACAAGCTGACTCACTGGATCGACTGGGCGGAAACCCACCCCAAGGTCTGGCTCGATTGCATACGCATCTATCTCGGGCTGGGCCTTTTCATCCGCGGTGTCTTCATCATCACCAACACCCGTGCCGAATTCGTTTCGACCCTGTTGGAGCAGCAACAATACCCGTGGATCATCACGGTGTTCCTGCTCCACTACGTCGCCCTCGCACATCTCATCGGCGGTCTTATGCTCACGGTCGGCCTGCTCACGCGCATCGCCGCCTGGGTGCAGATCCCGATTCTCGCCGGCGCCCTGCTCATGCACCGCGGCGAAGGCCTTATGAGCGGCGGCCAGTCGCTGGAATTCTCCGCGCTCGTGCTGTTCCTGCTGACAACCTTCGCCGTCAGTGGCGCCGGCCCCGTGTCCGTGGACAACGGTATGCCGAAGCTCAAACCCGCGGTTCCATCGAGAAAAGCCGTTTAAATTGAATGTGGCCGCCTTGGAGCGCAGCGACAACGCGGTCGCTCTCTGACACTCTCTGGGCGTCGTAAACCGAGGCCTCGCCCTGACGTTCAGGGCTGTGAGGGATTCGCCAGCCGCAACTGCTCGATCTTTTCCCGTGCGGCGGTGAGATCCGGCTCCAGTTGTAACGCTTGCTCGTAGTGGCGGACCGCCGCCTCTGCCTCGCCACGATGGAGATAGGCGTTGCCCAAATGATAGTGGGCGTGGGCGTTCACCGGGCGTTTCTGCACCGTGTCGCTCCACAGTCGGAGGGCGTTCTCATAGTCGGCGTTACGCGCCGCAGTCGCCACAGCACCGGCGAATGCGAGCAGGAAACAGGTCGCCAGTCCCCGCCGGCCCACCCAGGCCGTGGTCGCGGCGACCAACACAACCATCAAACCGGCCAGCGGCAGATACATACGAGGCTCGGCGATGAACGGATCTCCCGGCAATAAACTGGTTGGCGCCAACAACAGCAGAAAGGCGCACAGTCCCAACGCCTCGGGTCGGCGACGCCACCACAGCCAAACCGCCAGCCAGATGAAAAGCACGGCGACCATCGCGCAGCCGACGATGACCAAGCGGCTCGGATGAACGACATGCCCGTAGTCGAAAACCAGCGGGTGCGGCCACAACGCCAGACCGAGATAACGCGTGAGCGCCTCCGGCTGCGTCAGCCAGTAACCTTGGAACACCGCCCCCTCGTTCGCAAACACCCCGCCCGCTCCTCCTGAACCAAAGTTCTGCCACGCCAACGGCACCCACGTTGCAGCCAGCGCCAGGTAATAGCCCGGACGCTTCCGCAGCGCCGCGAACACGCTGTCGCAGAAAAAGACCCGATCGGCCAACAGCAGGAAAAGTGGCGCCGTCACGGCCGCCTCGTTGGTGCCCGATCCGAGCAGGCACGCGAGCACCGAGACCGCTCCCCATTTCCAGCCCTCACCCGTTCCGGCCATGCGCACGAAACCATATACGGCCAGCAGGTAAAACAGCCCCATCAACGATTCTGCTCGCCCCGCGATGTGCGTCACGGCCTGCGTTTGCAGCGGGTGCCACGTCCACAGCAACGCGACCGCACACGCCACCGGCGTGGCGAAAACCTTCAGGTGATAAGGCGGCACCACGCGATCCGGCCCTTTCCCGACAACGGGCGGCGCGGCGAAACCCCGTCCGCCCGACACCCGCGGCAAAACGCGCCGCACCGAGCCGAACAGCGCCAATCCCGCCGCGACATGGATGAGCAGGTTCACCACGTGATAGCTCCATGGCGACGTGCCGCTGAGCGCGTAGTTCAATGCCAGGCTGAAGTTCAGCACCGGCCGTCCACTGACCAGCGGCACCGTCTCCGGCGGATTCAGCGGAACCGACAGCGGCCACAACTGCCGGATGCTCGTATTTTCCTCGATTGCCGGTATGTCGGCGCCGAGAAACGGCACACTGAACGTGTTGTGATAAGCCACGAGAGCACCACCCGCAATGAGCGCACCGCAAAACAGGATTGCACGATTGCTGCTCATGCGCGCCGGCCGTTCTGTCCGGATTCCGCTCCGCTGCATGTCTCGCAACGATCCATTTGCGATCAGCATGACAAGGAGTGCGCCAAGCGCTACTCCCGTGTGTGTCACCTAATTCAGATCGGAGTAAATTGGACCGTTGCCGTCTTGGGCCCCACCGCTTATTTCTCGCCCAGCAACCGCAGGAGCTCCGCCTCGTCGATCACCGGCACACCGAGTTGCTGCGCCTTTTCCAACTTGGAACCGGCCTCGGCCCCGGCGAGCACGTAGCTCGTTTTCTTGCTCACGCTGCCGCTGACCTTGCCCCCGGCGGCGAGAATCTTCTGTTCCGCCTCCTCGCGTTTCATCGTCGGAAGCGTGCCAGTGAGCACGAAGGTTTTGCCGGTGAACACGCCAGCTGCAACGACCGTGCCCTGCGGATCAATGCCGAGTTTCGTCAGCTTGCCGAGCAGACGTCGGCCGGGCTCGCTGGCAAAAAACTCCACGACACTCGCAGCCACCGCGGGGCCGATTTCCGAAGGAACACCGGCGAGCAGGCCGGCATCCAAAGCGGCGATTTCGGCGTCGAGTTTCGCACACAGTTCCTTGCGTCGCGCTTTGTCCCCTTCGTCCTTGGGCGGATTCCTGCGCGAGTTCGGCGCCTGCAGTTCACGCTCCGCGATGAGCTCCGCCTCCTTCAACACGGCCTTCAACAGCGCCGAGTCGGTCAACTCGGCGAAGCTGCGATGGCGCCGACCGAGTTCACGCGCAGTGGACTCGCCAACATCGGGCACGCTGAGCGCGTAGAGCCATTTCTCGAGTGGAAGCGAACGTGCGGCATCGCGCGCAGCCACGACCTTCGCGGCGTTCTTCTCGCCAAACACGCGCGGTTTCTCCGCCGTGCCGAGATTCAAGGTCGCCAAGGTCGCTTGGGAAACTTCGTAGAGATCGGGCGGATCCTGCACGTGACCGAGCTCGACCAATTTTTCGGCCACCACTCCGCCCACGCCGTCAATCGCCAGCGCACGACGGCTGCAAAAGAAACCCAGTCGCCCGGCGCGTTGCGCGGAACAATCGTAATTCTGGCACTTCCACGCCACGCCCTGCGCCTCCTCGTCCGCCACTTCCAGTTTGGCGATCCTGCCGCCACACACCGGACACTTGTGTCCCACGGCAGCTGGCAGATCGAATTCCGTCGCCCCTGCGGGACGCTCCTCTGGAAACGAACGTAGCACGGCGGGAATAACTTCACCCGCCTTCTCGATTTCCACGAGATCACCGATACGGATGTCTTTCCGGCGGATTTCTTCCTCGTTGTGCAACGTGGCGCGGGAAATGGTGCTGCCGGCAAGAAATACCGGTTCCAGTTCGGCCACCGGACTGAGAATGCCGGTCTTCCCAACTTGGATCGTGATCGCCTTGAGACGCGTGCGCGCGGTGTCGGGCTTGTATTTATACGCGATGGCCCAACGCGGAGCCTTGTCGGTGGAACCCGCTTCACGCTGGAGTGCCCGATCGTCGAGTTTCACCACGGCACCGTCCGTGCCGTAGGCGAAAGTGCAGCGCAGGCTGTCGAGTTCACCGATCGCCGCCCACGCTTCGTCAATGCCGCGCACGTGCCAGATACGCTCCACGCCCGGCAGGCCCCACGCCTTGATTCGCTCATGCAATTCCCCCTGCGACGAAACCACCTGGGGTTCGCAAAAGCCAAGGCTGTAGAGCACAATCGAAAGCTTGCGGCGGGCGACTTCCGCGGAATCGAGTTGCTTGATCGTGCCGGCAGCAGTGTTGCGCGGATTTGCGTAAAGTTCCTCCCCGGCGGCGGCGCGCTCCGCATTGAGTCGCTCAAATTCCGCGGCGGTCAGGTAAATCTCGCCGCGAATCTCGACGATTTCCGGCATGGGCGTGCCGGGCACGGCTTTCAATTCGCGCGGAAGAGCGGCAATCGTGCGCACGTTGGCGGTCACGTCGTCGCCCCGGTCGCCTTTGCCGCGCGTGACCGCGCGGACGAATTTCCCGTGCTCGTAGGTCAGGCTGATGGCCACGCCATCGATCTTCGGCTCAACCGTGTAATGCAGATCCTCGGTGCCGAGCAGCCGGGCGAGTCGCGCGTGAAAAGCGCGCACCTCTTCCTCGCTGTAGGTGTTCTCGAGGCTGAGCATCTTCTGCCGATGGGCGACCTCCTTGAAACCCTGCACGCGATCGTCGCCGACTTTTTGCGTGGGGGAGTTGGTGCTGGCAAATTGAGGAAACCGCTTCTCGAGATCGGCCAGCTCGCTTTTCAGCACATCGTATTCGAAATCGGAAATCTCCGGTTTGGCCTCCCGGTAATAACGCTCGTCATGGCGCGCGACCTCGGCGCGGAGCTCGGCGATGCGTTTCTTGGCCTCAGCGGGAGTCATGGGATAATCCGAAGTATCAAGTATCAGGGATCAAGTAACAAGAAGTGGCCCCTGTCTTAGTTGATCCAAGCTTCTTGTCACCCGGAACTTCACCTTCCTCATATTGATACTTGTTCCTTGGACCTTGTTACTTCTTCCGTCGCCTTTCGTCGGCGACGGAAGATCGGAGTCTCCAACAGCCGGCGATACCACGACCAGCGCAGATAGAGCGTCACCGCCACGATCGCGCCAAGCGTGTCGGCAACCCAGTCAGCGAGGTCGAATGAACGGTAGTCATTGAGCGTCTGGCGGAATTCGTCGCCGATCCCGTAAACCGAAGCCAGCGGCAACGCCCACCATGCACCCAACAAGGGCCAGCGCGCCAGCGACGGGTGGCGGATGACGGCCGTGGCCAACGCCCCATAGGCCGCGAAGTGACCGACTTTGTCCGTTTCGAACCATCCCCCATCCGGCACGGCCGCCGGATAGCCGGAGCAGATCGTAATCGTCGCCGCCAACACGACAGGCCAGACGGTCTCGCGGCGGGGTTTGAACTTGGACAGGGGCATGCGTGCGCGAACTTGAGCCAATTCCCCCGCCCCGTCGCGGAAAAAATGCGCCATCCGCGGCGACCCTCGACGAGGTGTCAGTAGTGGTGACGACGCCCATCGTCAACCGTCCGGCCCAATCCGAGGCTTGCGCTTTTGCGGGCGGGGACTCCCATTCGGCTCTTCCGACATGAAGAGCTTGTCCTCCCGTTTCCGCCTCCTGCTTCCTCTGCTCGCCGCCCTGTCCGCCGGCCTCCGCGCCGACGAGGTGCAGAAACTACCCGACATGACCGTCGCACGACCCGTCACCAAGGATGTGCAGGTCACGCTCGCCGATCTTTCTACCGGACTCGACACGGACGGCGGGCTCGACCAAGTCGCCCGCCACACCGCCGGCTTCACGGTGAGCGATGCCGGTGCCCGTGGTTTCGGCGCGATCACCACGTTGCGCGGCTTGGGCAACACGCCGTTCTTCGGCGACTCCTCCGCACCGGTCTATCTCGATGACATCCCGCTGGCTACCGCCGCCACTTTTCCGACCGGCCTCTTCGATTTCACTTCGGTCGCCGTTCACCGCGGTCCACAGGCCAACACGGTCTTCGGTCGCGCGGCCGATGCCGGCGTGATCCAGTTCACCTCCGCCCGCCCGCAAAATGGCACGCAGTCGCGCGCCAGCGTGTCCGCCGGGAACCACGGCCTGTTTGCCGCGAGCGCCTCGGTGTTGACCGCGCCCTCCGCCGACACCGATCTTACCGCCAGCGTCGGTTACAGCGAGCGCGACGGCTACATTCGCAACACCCAGCTCAATGAAGACGTAGACAACCGCGAATCCCTGTCGGCCCGTGTGAAACTCACGCACCGCCCCGTCGAGGGAACGGAAATTTCCTTCCACGTGCTCGGCGCGCGCATCCGTGACGGTGCGCAAGCGCTCGTGCCGCTCGGCGGTCCGCTGTTCGCAGTTCAACGCGGACAGGAAGGTCAGTCCCACATCGATTTCGCCGCCGCCGCCTTCGGTTTCAGCCGCAACCTCGCCGATGGCACGCTCAGTTCCACGTCCAGTTGGTCGAAATGGGAACTGTCACCCTACTCCAACCGCCTCGTTGTTTTCGGCGGCGCCGACTTTGACTCAGTCATGACGCAAACCCAGCGCTCGTTCGCCGAGGAACTGCGCTTCGTATCCGCCAACTGGTCGGCGGGCGCCTTTTGGTCCACCGCGCGCATCCGCGGCTCCACGGATCGCGTGTTCAGCGGCTTTCCAATCGAACAATCCTCTTTCACCACCGACGCCGACACGTTCGCCCTTTTCGGACGCGGCAACTTCGCCGTCGCCGACGGCTGGACATTGACGCCCGGCCTGCGCGCCGAGCGGGCTGACAAGGATTTCGAACGCATCGAAACGATCCCCGGTTCGAGCACGATCCGCCGCAGCAAGGACTGGTCGGCCTTCCTGCCGAGCCTCGCCGCCATGCGCAAACTCGACGACACCACCGATCTCACCTTCTCACTCGCGCGCGGCTTCAAGGCAGGCGGCTTCTCGGCCTTCACCGGCCGCGCCGATCTCGCTGCCTTCAATCCGCAACGTGCGTGGACCGCCGAGGCCGCTTATCGCGCCAAAGTAGCCGAATCCAATCTCGCCTACACCGCCCGCGCCTACGCCTCCCGCGTGACGGGCTACCAGATCGAGCGCTCCTTCGCCGTGCCGAATTCGTTCTCCGACGAATACCTCGTGGTCAACGCCGACGAGGCCCGCGTGCTGGGCTTCGAGTTGGAATCCGTGTGGACGCCTGCCGTCGACTGGACCGTGACGCTCGCTGCTTCGATCAGCCGCGCCGAACTGCGCGATTTCACCGACCCGTTCACCGGCAGCAATTACTCCGGCAACCAAGCGCCTTACGCCCCGACCGGCAACGGCGCGCTGCGCGTGGACTACCGTCCCAAAACCGGCTTCTTCGCCGGCGCCGGCGTCAGCTGGACCGGCACGACTTACTACGACGAGCAGGAGAGCGCGATGTTCGCCCAGCGCAGCTACACGCTCATCGAGGCGGACGCTGGCTACGCGTTCGCGCGCGGCGCGGTCCGCGTCTTCGGCCGCAATCTCGGCGACGAGGAATACTACAGCGCCATTACGCCGGGTGTCGGCCACGCCACCCCCGGCGCCCCGCTCACGTGGGGCGTTCAGCTCGACCTGCACTGGTGAGTGCCCGGTCGAGCTGAACGTTGCTCGTCCCTTCCTGATTAGCCTCGCCATGATCGACGGCGGGGTTATTTTTTTGCGGGCAAAGCAACCTCATATGGAGACCAAGCAACAAATCGTCACCGACTGGCTGCCACGCTACACGGGCGTGCCGCTGAAGCAGTTCGGCCGCTATATCCTGCTCACCAACTTCGACCGCTACGTCGAACTCTTCGCCCAGTGGCACCGCGTGCCCGTGCATGGCCGGCACAAGCCCATGCTCAACGCCACCGCGGGCAACATCACGATCATCAACTTCGGCATGGGCAGCGCCACCGCGGCCACGATCATGGACCTGCTCAGCGCCATCAACCCCAAGGCCGTGCTCTTTCTCGGCAAATGCGGCGGCGTGAAACACCGCGCGAAGATCGGCGACCTCATCCTCCCGATCGCAGCCATCCGCGGCGAGGGCACGAGCAATGACTATTTCCCGCCCGAAGTGCCCGCGTTGCCGGCTTTCGCGCTCCAAAAGGCCATCTCCACCACCATCCGCGACCACAAGCGCGATTACTGGACCGGCACCGTTTACACGACCAATCGCCGCGTGTGGGAACATGACAAGGCCTTCAAAACCTACTTGAAAAAAATCCGCGCCATGGCCGTGGACATGGAAACCGCCACCATCTTCATCACCGCCTTTGCCAACGAGACCCCGGCCGGCGCACTCCTGCTGGTGTCCGACGAACCGATGACCCCCGAAGGCGTGAAAACCGCGGCAAGCGACAAATCCGTGGACGAGAAACACGTGATCTCACACCTTCGCATCGGCCTCGATTCCCTGAAGCAGCT
>JBIQJF010000108.1:0-1699 GCA_044507675.1 Opitutales bacterium
ACCACAAAATCCAGTCACCAAACTCGACACGAACCCCTTTTCCGACAGTCTCGTTGGGCAGCAGCCGTTACCCATGAAACCTCTAACACTCCTTCTGGTCGCTTTGATCGTCGCGTCGCTAAGTTTCGCCGTTGGTGACACGAAGACTACTGTCGACTCCGAGCGGCGGCCGGTTGCGGGCGTCGCCCTACCTGACGACCCAATCATGAACGCCATCGAGCAGCGGTTTGGCCGGCCGGACCGCGTCACCGGCAGCGGCCGCGCATTCTTGCACTATGATCTCTCCAATGGTGACACCGTCACCTTCGTGGTTAGCGGCGACAAGATCATCGGACTTACCCATCAGAAGAAGCAAGAATGAGGCAAGAGCCCAACCAGTAGGAATGAGAAGGCGTAGAGGGTTTCATCCGCGGGGATGAGTCCTTACTCTACGTCTTATGACCACGAACAACCTGACCATCGGAATCGACCTCGGGGACCGCAAGCACAGCGCTTGTGTCCTCTCCGCCGGCGGCGAGATCCTCGCCGAGACTGAGATCACCAACACCCGCGAGTGCCTGACGGTCTTCGCGCAGCGTTACCCGAGAGCCGCCTTCGTGATGGAGACCGGCATGCACAGCCCGTGGGTGTCGCGGTTGCTGGAAGTCTGCCAAGGGGGCGAAGTCTACCCCCGGCTGCGCCAGCGCCACCAGCCGGCGAGGATGCTGCCGATGACGGAGTGGAAGACGCTCAAGATGGCGCAGGGCACGGCGGTGAGCGGTCAATGCTGACAAGGCCCCTTGGAAAGGCGCCTCGCCTTTTTTCCCAATTGTGTTCTGATTCACCGCATGAAGGCCACGTTCACTTATTGGAAGGAAAGCGACGGGAAATATCTGGGCTACCTGAACTCCCACCCCGAGCATTGGACGCAGGGTGAGGATTTGGCAGATCTTAAAGAGCATCTGCGGGATTTGTATGAGATGTTCTCGAAGGAGGATATTCCTGGCATCAAGCGGGTGGCTGAGATTGAGGTCGCATGAAGCGGCGCGACCTGGTCGCCGAACTCGAGCGGGCGGGATGCACGCTGCTGCGCCATGGCGCGAAGCACGACATCTATCACAACCTGAAGACCGGCCGGTCGGAACCGGTGCCGAGGCACCGCGAAATCAACGAAATGCTGGCAAAGAAGATTCTCAAGGCATTGGCGCGATCTGAACCGTAAGCACCACGGGCACCTGCGTCACCGGTTGCGCCAGCGCCACCAGCCGGCGAGGATGCTGCCGATGACGGAGTGGAAGACGCTCGAAATGGCGCAGGGCACGGCGGTGAGCGGGTCGGCAAAATGCTTGCGCGCGAGCGCCACGCCGAGGCCGGAGTTCTGCATGCCGACCTCGATGGAAACCGTCCGCGCGACGATCTGGTCGAAGCGCAGCAGGCGCGCGGTCAGATAGCCAAGGGCGAAACCGCCGGCGTGGAGCCCGAAGACCGCGCCGAGCAGCCGCCACGCGGCGCTCTGCACCGCGGCGGCGCTGCCGCCGATGATGCTGGCGCAGATCAACGCGATGACGACGACCGACACGAGCGGCAGGCCGAGCTGCACGCGTTGCACGAGGCGCGGGGCGAAGCGGTTCACCAGCAGGCCGACCACGACGGGCGCGATCACGATCTGCACCGTGGACTTGAACATGCCCCACGCGTCCACCTCCACGAGCGTGCCGGC
>JBIQJF010000072.1:0-10478 GCA_044507675.1 Opitutales bacterium
TCCTGCTCGGTTTCGCCGGTCTTTCCCGCCGCTTCCGCCGCTAAGGTTTACCTCTGATTGGTTTCCAATTAAGCGCAGCCTGCAAAGGCTGCGCTTTTTTATTGGTGATTCCCGGCCGGCGTGCAAAGTCAGCGCCCTGAGATGCGTTCCTGTTCCGGTTTTTACCCCCTCACCCAACACCTCCGGCTCAGCGGGGACTGCTCGCTCCATAAACCCGCTATCCCAAGCGCATGAACTTGGATGTCATTCTCGATTATGCCAGTGCCGGATTTGCGGCCGTTTTGGGACTTGGCGCGGTGTTGCGTGCACGGCGGTCCCCCGAGCGCTGGGCTTTTGCCGCAGGTATGCTTGTGCTCGCTGCAGAGCGGGCTTTCAGCGGCCTGCTCGCCGGGGCCATCACCCCGCATGCAGCGTTCCAGTGGCAGCTCTGGCGCCTCACCGCCCTGAGTCTCTTACCGGGGATCTGGCTGACGTTCAGCCTTGCCTACGCACGGGGTAATGCGCGCGAATTTCTCCGGAAGTGGCGGCTTCCACTCGCGGCCACGTTCCTGTTGCCCATCGGCGTCGCATGGGGATTTCGTGGGTCGTTGATCGCTTCGACCACCCTGCTCGGCGGCTCGCGGGCGCTGGTTTTCAATCTGGGACTCCCCGGCAACGTGCTCTACCTTCTTTGCTTGGTGGCCTCGGTGCTCGTGTTGGTCAACATCGAGCATACCTTCCGTTCAGCCGTCGGCACCGTGCGCTGGCGCATCAAATTCATGCTGATGGGCGTTGGCGTGCTGTTCTTGGTGCGACTGTTCACCAACAGCCAGACCCTTCTCTTTCGCAGCATCGACCCCCGACTGGACATCCTGCACTCGGGCGCGGTGATAGTCGCCGGGCTGCTGATATTGCGCTCCTTGTTTCGCACGGGACATTTCAATCTCGACGTCCATCCGTCGCACTCGGTCCTGCAAGGCTCAGTGACCATTCTGCTGGTGGGCGCCTACCTGTTGCTCGTCGGCGTGCTTGCCAAAGTCGTCGCCTACCTGGGCGGCGATGCTTCGTTTGCAGCCAAGGCCCTCGTCGTGCTCGTGCTTCTCGTGTTGCTGGCGGTGTTCCTCCAGTCCGATCGCGTGCGCATGCATCTTGGGCGTTTCGTCAGCCGGCATTTCCAGCGTCCGCTTCACGATTATCGCACGGTGTGGCGGAAGTTCACCGAGGGCACGGCTTCTCGCGTCGAACAAACCGATTACTCCCGCGCGGTGGTCAAGTTGGTGGCTGAAATTTTTCAGACATTGTCGGTAACGCTGTGGATCGTGGGTGACCGCCGCGATGAGATCTCCTTGGGCGCATCCAGCGGATTGGGTGAGCATCAGGCCCGCGAACTCCAGCCCACGCCCGCAGAATCCGCCACAGTCCTGAATCAGCTTCGCGAACAAGCCGACCCAATCGACATCGAAGAAATTCCTGCCGAATGGGCGGCTATCCTTCGCCGCTGCCATCCCGATGAATTCCACAAAGGTGGCACCCGCGTCTGCGTGCCCATCCGGGCTGACCGGGAGGTCCTCGCTGTTCTTTTGCTGGGTGACCGGGTCGGCGGTGCCGCTTTCACGCTTCAGGATTTCGATCTGCTGAAGTCCATCGGCGATCAAGTGGCCTCCGGTCTGCTCAACGTGCGTCTGTCCCAGCGCCTCCTGCAGGCGCGGGAACATGAGGCGTTTCAGACCATGGCCACGTTCTTTGTCCACGACCTGAAAAATGCCGCATCCACCCTGAACCTGATGCTGCAAAACCTGCCCGACCACTTCGACGATCCCGCTTTCCGGGAAGACGCATTGCGCGGGGTCGGCAAAACGGTCAGCCATATCAACCACCTCATCAGCCGCCTCGGCCAGCTCCGCTCCGAGCTGAAAATTGCTCCGACCGAATCCGATCTGAACGACGTCGTGCGAGGCGTGTTGAGTTCGTTCGCACCGGAAAAGGATTTCCAAATCGAAACCCACTTTGCCGATCTGCCCCGCCTGTCGCTCGACCGCGACCAGTTCACCAAGGTCGTGACCAATCTCGTGCTGAACGCGCGCGAAGCCAGCGTGGCCAACGGCCGGCTTCGGCTCACCACGAGTCGCGAGGGTTCATGGGCCGTGCTCGAAGCGGCCGACAATGGCCGTGGCATCCCGCCTGAATTTCTCGCGCGCTCGCTCTTCCGCCCGTTTCAGACCACCAAAAAGAACGGTCTCGGCATCGGCATGTTCCAGAGCAAGATGATTATTGAAGCGCATGGCGGGCGAATTACGGTTGAAAGCCCCCCCGGACAAGGCACCACTTTCCGCATCTTTCTGCCCCTCACCCCGCTTACCTGATGATGAAACCTACGCTGTTGATCGTCGACGACGACGAGGAGATCCGCACCCAAATGAAGTGGGCCCTGGCCAAGGACTACGAGATCGTGCAGGCAGGCGACCGTGCTGCCGCGCTCGATCTGGCCCGCTCGGTGCGCCCGGTGGTCGCGCTCCTCGATCTCGGATTGCCACCCCATCCGAACAGCCCGGACGAAGGTCTTGCAACCCTCAGTGAACTGCTCGCGGCCGACCCGCAGATCAAGGTGGTTATCATTTCCGGACAGGGCGAAAAGAGCAACGCCCTGCGTGCAGTCGGCGCCGGCGCCTATGATTTTTTGGGCAAGCCTGTCGAAATGGAGGAGTTGAAGCTTCTTCTTCGCCGCTGTTTCCATGTCGCACTGCTCGAACGCGAGTATCGCGAGATTCAGCAGAAGGTCACCGGAGAATCCTTCGACGGCATCCTCGGAAGCAGCATGCGCATGCAGTCGGTGTTCGAGGCAATCCGCAAAGTTGCCACGGTCGACGCACCCGTGTTGATCTTGGGCGAAAGCGGCACCGGCAAGGAAATGACCGCCCGCTCCATCCACCAGCGCAGCGCGCGTCGCAACGGTCCGTTCGTCGCCATCAATTGCAGTGCGATTCCCGAATCGCTGATGGAAAGCGAGCTGTTCGGCCACGAGAAGGGCGCCTTCACCGGGGCCCACATGGAGCGCAAAGGCCGCATCGAGAGCGCCCACGGCGGCACCCTCTTCCTCGACGAAATCGGCGAAATTCCACTGCCCATTCAAGTGAAGCTGCTCCGCTTCCTGCAGGAGCGGGTCATTGAACGCGTCGGCGGCCGTCAGGAAATTTCCGTGGACACGCGTGTGTTGGCCGCCACCCACGTTGATTTGAAGAAGGGCATGGCAACCGCCACCTTCCGCGAGGATTTGTTCTACCGTCTCGCCGTGGTGCAAATCGTGCTCCCGCCGCTGCGCGAGCGCGAAAACGACATCGTGCTGCTCGCCAATGCCTTTTTGCAGCAGTCGGCGCGCGAAAGCGGCAAGAACGGCCTCTCCTTTTCGCCGGAAGCGATCCGTGCCATCCTGCGTCACTCCTGGCCCGGCAATGTCCGCGAACTCCAGAATCGCGTGCGTCGCGCCGTCATCATGGGCGGCACCAAGCGACTCAATGCCCAGGATCTGGAACTGGAGGCGTCCGCACCCGCCGGCTCCACGCTGAAGGAAGCCCGCGAAGCCTTGGAGCGCGACATGATCCAGCAGGCCCTTCGCCGGCACTCCGGCAAAATTACCGCCGCCGCCACGGAGCTGGGCATCAGCCGCCCCACTTTCTACGAGCTCATGGACAAGCTGGGCATCCAGAAGCCGGAAAAACCAGAATAGCCGTTTCTCCGCCGCGCGGCACTGGCCAGTGCGGTGCGTTCCGTGTTTTGTGCGTGCAATCCGCTCAAGTTCGTCGCGGATTGCGCCGTTATCATCGGGGTATGAACTCGCCTTACCCCTACCCCAGTCAGGCGGTCGAGCCGGCGCCCCGGCGTCCCCGGGATGTCACGTGGGACCGCATTCTGTTCCAGCCGCCCGTGCTCAACCCCCGCATGGTATTCGATCCGTTGCCGTTTCGCACCCAATCGCTGCCGCGACCGCAGCGCAGCCGATCTCCTTTCGGACGCTGACCTTCGCTCCCTCTCCCTTGCCCGGCGCTTCCCGCGCCGGGTTTTTTGTTGTCCTCGCAGCGAAGAATCCAGCAAGCATTCGTTAGGCGGCACCCTCCTCTTTCAATCCACCTAAAAAAGAAAGGCAGCCCGAAGGCTGCCTTGATCAAGTATTCCGTGGAAGCGCGCTCAGTCGTTCCACTCCATCGCCGGCACGGGGGCCGCAGCGCTGGCTCCGATGACCGGCTTCTTCAGGTGCCCGTCGGAACTCGCCGATTGATGATGCACCGGCTTCGACGGCGTCACGATGGCAGACTCGGAGCGCTCGTCAGCGAATCCTTGCACCATGCGCAGGAGATCGTTGACGGCGGTCTTCACCTGTGCCGACTGGGCCTTCATTTCCTCGGCAGAGCTGGCCGACTGCTGGGCGAGGGCCGCATTGGACTGCGTGATCTTGTCCATGCCCGCGACAGCCTGGTTGAGCTGGCCGATGCCTTCGCTCTGTTCGGTCGAAGCCTGGGCAATTCCGCCGACCATTTCGTCGAGCTGGCGGATGCGCTCGACGATATTGTCGAGACTGCCGGCGACCTGTGCACTGATGCTGGCACCCTGCTCGCTCTTGGAAGAGGCGTCCTCGATCTTAGCGGCGGTCTCCTTGGCAGCTTGGGCGCTGCGCTGGGCGAGACTACGAACTTCCTCGGCGACGACCGCGAAACCGGCACCGGCTTCACCCGCGCGGGCGGCTTCAACCGCAGCGTTCAGGGCGAGGATGTTGGTCTGGAAGGCGATCTCGTCGATGGTCTTGATGATCTTGGAAATCTCGGCGCTGGACGACTTGATGGCCGTCATCGCCTCGCGCATGGCGGTCATATCGCGGGCGCCGGCATCGGCGGTGGAGCGGGCCTCGGCGGCCAGGCCCTTCGCAGACTGAGCGCTTTCCGAATTGCGGGACGTCATGCTAGCCATCTCGTGCAGCGAGGCGCTGCTCTCCTCGAGGGAGGCGGCCTGACGGCTGGCACCATCGGCCATCGACTGGCTGGCCGATGAAACCTGCAGGGCGGCGGCATGCGTTTGGGCGGACTCAACAGCCAGTTGCTTGGCGATCTTGAGAATGGGACGCGTGATGCCGCGGATGATGAGCCATGCGACCACCAGACCGAGCACACCGGCGCCGATGGTGCAGCTGAGCACGATCGTTTCGTTGCGGATCTGATCGGTGCGGCCGTTCTGGCCAAGCTGCGATTGGAAATTGGTGACAGCCTGACGGAGGCGGCCGAGCGCCGCGGTGAATTGGGGCGCAATAACCTCGAGTTCGTCGCGAAGGATCGCATTACGCTGTTCCTTGAGCGCGATGATTTGCTCCAAACCGGCCGAGTAGTTGGTCGATGAGGCGGCGATCTTGATGAGCAGCGCGTCCTTCGCCGCGTCCTTGAGCGATTCATCAAGCTTCACGAGCTCGGCTTGGTCATCCTGCAGGCGCTTGATCGCCTCGGACACGGCCTTGATGTGCTCCTTGGCCGCATCGGCATACTCCGCGCGGGAGGTGAGAAGATAGGAGTTCGCCAGGCTGCTCGATTCGAAATAGCTCTTGAGGGCGCTCGAAACCTGAAAGGCGCCGTTCATGTCGCCGTTGTTGCGCGCACCGGAGAGAATGGTTTCCAAGCCCTTGGCGATGGCCTCGCCTTCGGGCGTAAGCTGATCGCGCACCACCACGTCCATCCGCTGGGTGTTGGCGATGACGTTCTGGAACGACGCGTCGTATTTACCCAACAGCGCGACCGCTTCGCGCAGCTCGGCCGCGCGGGCCGGATCAGCGATGGAAGCGAGCGCCACCTGGATCTGGCTGTCGAGGCTGGCCTTGGCCTGCTTGTAGGAGTCGGCGCTGGCGGCGGAGCCGCTGGCCAGGAATTCGTTCACGCTGAGTTTGACGCCCAACATGGCGGCTTCGACACCGGCGACGTTGTTGGTCTCCTCGGTGCTGCCGGCATACAGACTCAACCGCCGGCCCGATGAACCGAGCGCCAACCAGGCGGTGGTCGCGACGGCGGCGAGCAGAATGAGGACCAGGCTGAACCCGAGCGCAATGCGCCGGCCGATGGTGAGTGAACTGAATTGCATACGAGGTGGCGGGGTAAACTGAACGGACGAAAATCAACCCTTGTTCGTGAACTGGATCGGGATGCTGACGCGCATCGCGACAGCTTCACCGGCCTGCTTGGCGGGCTTAAACTTCCACTTGGAGAGGGCCTCGATGGCAGGCTGCGAGAAAGCCTCGTGCGTGGTCTTCACCACTTTGGGCTCCTGCACGTTGCCTTTTTCGTCAATCAGGATGCTGACGGTCACGACGCCCGAAATGCCGTCCCGGCGCATGTCGTCGGGAAACACAGGGGGAACGGTGCGCACCGGCACGGGCGGTTCGGTGGCTTCGGCAGCGAAGACAGCGATCTGGCCCAATCCCAATGCGATGAGGAGGAGTGTAAGGAGTTTGGTTTTCATGACTGCTGCCAGTGGTTTTCGTCACATTAATGGAACAATTGAGCGCATTTTTGGCTCCCACCTCGCCCGCTCCTCGGGGGCACGCGTAGTAAAAAGGACTTAACATTTCTTCGCGATGTCCGATAAGGTGGATTTCGACTGATGTCGGTCACCACTTCTCCCTCTCCGCCGCGCTTTGAACGCGCCGAAAAAGTCCTCCGCTGGACCAGTAACGTCGCCACACTACTCGTCTTCGTTTGCGGGCTCTTGGCGCTATGCGGTTGGTGGTCCGGACTCCCGAACCTGACATCCCTGCAACCGGCTTGGCCCGCGCTGCTGCCCTTGAATGCCGTAGGGTTCGTGCTCTGCGCCGCCGGCTTGATGCTGCATTGGTCGCCACGCGCGGGATTGCACCGTGTTGGCTTCGTTTTCGGAATTTCCGTGCTCCTCGCCGGGCTGGGCGGTTTTGTCGCCGAATACCGTGGCAGCGGCGCGATCTGGCAGTCTGCGGTCTCCCGCTTTCTGGCAGGCGATGTGTCTGCCGGCTACCCTCATCAGGCGGGTGTAACCAATCATGCCGTGCTGGTGCTCGCCGCCCTCGCCTTGCTGCAGATGGAGAAATCGAGACGCGCCTGGTTGAGCCCTTCGGCGCTATTTGGGGCGATTCTCCTCACTCTCGGACTCTTTAGTGGAATCACGCGGTTGAGCATGCCCGCCGAGGTTGCCCCGGGGCTCTCGGGTTTCGGCGCGCTGGCCACGTTGCTGCTCGGACTCGCATTCAGCACCGCCCATCTCGATTCCGGCCTCGTGCGTGCCTTGAAGGCCGACAATGCCACCGGCTTGATCGGCCGGCGCCTGCTGATCCTCGCCGGGGTGCTCCCACCGGTGCTCTACTTCATGCAGTTGCGCGCCGAAGGCGGGGCCGCGGGCGACAGTTTGGAGCGCGTGGCGCTCATCACTGTTGCCTTCACCCTTGTTCTCATCGCCGTGCTCGTGTTCTCGCTCCACCGGCTCGAGCGGCTCGATGCAGACAAAACCCGCACCGAACAGGAACGCGACCGCCTCCTCCAGCGGGTCCAACATCAGGCGGCTTCGCTCCAGCAGGAAGTCGCCAACCGCACCCGGGAGCTGAAACAGCTCAACGACCGTCACCGGCTCGCCCTCCGCAGTTCGAATTACGGCGTTTGGGACTGGGACTATGTAAGCGGTGAACAAATCTGGGACTCCGCGATGCTGGACATCTACGGCCTCGATCCCGCCGCCTTCTCCGGCAAACAGGAAGACTGGTTCAAGCGCGTGCATCCCGATGACCTGCCAGCCATCCGCCAACTCGACTGGAGAGCACTTGAGCCCGATGAAACGCTGATTTTCGAATACCGCATCATGCGACCCGATGGCGCCATCCGCCACCTGCGCGCGCAAGGTCAGCCGCAATTTTCACCCGACGGACAGATTGTCCGCATCGTCGGTCTCGTGCGCGACCAAACCCAGGAAAAAGAGCGCGAACTCGAGCTCAACACCCTCAGCGAACGCCTCCAATTCGTCGTGTCCGCGGCCGGATACGGCGTGTGGGAATACGATTTCAAGGCCGACCGACTCTATTGGGACGAACATCTCCTCAAACTACATGGCCTGCAGCGCACTGATGTCACCGGCGGTATCGACGGCTGGCGCTCACGGGTCCATCCCGACGACTGGGCCGACGTGCAGCACCACCTCAACGAGGTCATGGTGGGACGGCGCGAGCAGTTCGAACCCGAATACCGGATCATCCGGCCCGACGGCGTCGTCCGCTACATGCAGATGCGCAGCTATCTCATCCGCGACAACGACGGCACCCCCACCCGGCTCGTCGGTTTGAACCGCGACGTGACCGCCGCCCGCGAATTGCGCGAACAGCTCCGCATCTCGGAGGAACGCTGGCGCCTCGTCGTCAGCAGTAACAACGATGCCGTGTGGGACTGGGACATCGTCAACAATCACGTTTATCGCGACCAGCGCTATGCCGACATGCTGGGACTCGACCCCTCCGATCTCTCGGTCACCGGCCTCGAGTGGAGCTCGCGTGTGCATCCCGAAGACATGCCACAGGCCTCGGCCGCGATGCAGCAACACCTCGAAGGCCGCTCGCCTTTCTACCAGTGCGAGTTCCGCATGCGACACAAAGGCGGCCAGTGGATGTGGATGCTCGATCGCGGCAAAGTCGTCGCCCGCGACAGCCACGGCAAACCGCTCCGGATGGTCGGCACCCAGACCGACATCACCGCCCGCAAAACCCTCGAGGAAAAGCTCCGCCACAACGAGCAGCTTTCACTGCAACTCAACCGCCTTGCGCAGATCGGCGCCTGGGAGGAGGACACGCTCAGTGGTCGCATCACCTGGGCCCCCGAGGTATATCGCATCCACGAAGTCGAACTCGGCTATACGCCGACCGCCGATTCGATCCAGAATTTCTACCCGCCCGAATCACGCGTGGTGCTGGATGAAGCGCTCAAACAGGCCCGGCTCGATGGCACGCCGTTCGATCTCGAACTACCCTTCACCAGTGCGCGCGGCCATCAACTCTGGATCCGCATCCTCGGCCAGGCGGAGTTGAACCAAGGCCGGGTCATTCGCGTTTTCGGCGGCTTCCAAGACATCACTGCCCGGCGCGATGCCGAGGAGATGCGCCGCCAGCTCGAAAGCCAGCTCTTCCAGGCGCAGAAGATGGAGACGCTCGGCACGCTGGCCGGTGGCATCGCACACGATTTCAACAATCTGCTCACCGGCATCCTCGGTTATCAGGACCTCGCCTTCGACGGCCTCCCCGAGGGTCACGAATCGCGACCGTATTTGGAGGCTTCCCGCGAAGCCAGTCTTCGTGCCCGCGAATTGGTGGACCAGATTCTCACCTTCAGCCGGCAGTCGGGTTCCAAGAAGATCCCGGTGGATCTCAAGGCCATTGCGGAAGACGCCCGCCGCTTCCTGCGCGCGACCGTGCCAGCCACCGTGCGCATCGAGCTCATCGCCACCGAGGAATGCCCCCCGGTGCTCGCGGATGCCAGTCAGATCCACCAAGTGCTGCTCAACCTCGGCAGCAACGCCGCCCACGCGATGTATCAGACCGGCGGCGTCATGCGCATTGTGCTCTCCATCGAAGTCGTCGCCGAGAGCACCACGTTCAACCAACTCGCACCCGGTCGCTATGTGCGCGTGGATTTCAGCGACACCGGCTGCGGCATGGACGAGACCACGGCCAAGCGCATTTTTGATCCCTTCTTCACCACGAAGGAGGTCGGCCAAGGCACCGGGCTCGGCCTGTCCATGGTTCACGGCATCATCCAGGCGCACCAAGGAAACATCACCGTGGAAAGCGAAGAGGGTCGTGGCACGACCTTCACCCTCTATCTGCCTGTCGCCGAAGTGCAGGAGGTTACCGTCCCGCACGACCAGCCCAACACCCCGCGCGGTCAGGGCGAACTCGTCGCCATCGTGGACGACGAGGATCTCGTGCGCAGCTTCGCCCAGATATCGCTCGAACGCGCTGGCTACCGGGTCATGTCCTTCGACCGCGCGTCCACGTGCCTGGAGGAAATTCGCGGTCGCATCTCCGAGTTCTCGGTCCTGCTCACCGACCAGACGATGCCCGGCATGAATGGCATCGAGTTGGCCGCCGAGATTCGCACGATCGCCCCCACCCTGCCGGTCATCATCATGTCGGGCTACTATTCTCGTATCGCACCTGAGATGCTCCAGCAGATGGGCTTCGTCTCGTTGATCTCCAAGCCGTTCACCAACGACGAACTCTCCCACACCGTGCACCGCAGCGTGGAGGATAGCAAAGCGCGCGTGTGACGACAAACAGGCGGCTTCCTGATTGCCGGCGGAACTTTTCGATCCCCGCCGCAGACGCGTGATCAGCTGAAAACAAAGGCGGGGTTCGGAGACCCCACCCTACAGTTTCGAATAACCGCGGTTAAATAAAAAAGCCGGGCGCCCATGAGAGCGCCCGGCTGTGAAGAGAATTATACGCTTACTGTTGGAGCAACTGG
>JBIQJF010000109.1:0-1671 GCA_044507675.1 Opitutales bacterium
TAAAGCAAACCGCAGACGCTTCGTTCCGTCCGAGAATGAGAGCGGCCAGGAAACGCGCTTGATCCGCACGCGCTTACGTCATCTCCAGCACGGCGCTCCGAAGATGCGCCGGACTAAAGGTTTGAATCGGATTACGTGCCTTGTAACGCCGCAAACACCCGCGCATTCCGCCCCTTAGCGAAAAGCCGCGCTGAGCGCCGCGGCGTTGACCGCCTCAAGACTTCGCGCGGCGCGTTGCTGTGCGCGGACCCATCCAGCCCCATTGCGTACCGGGATAGGTGGAGTTGTCGCGGTGACGACCGCCGAGACCTGCCGCGAACCACGCCACCGCCGCGCCTACCAGAGCAGAGGCGCCGGCCATGAAGGCGAGGATCACCGAGCCTTGACGCGCACGGCGAATATTATCGTGCGCGCTGGCCGCAACCTCAGAGACCCGCTTGTCCGCCTCCGGCTGGGCGAGTCCGGTCGTCCCGCTCACCAGGCGCACAAGGTGCGCCCGGTCGTCCCCGCGCATGCCTTCGTGACTGCCGACCGTGAGAAGAATGCGGGCCGCTTCAGACCTTCGCTGCTCATCGACCTGCGCCAGCTTCTCGCCGCGAAACAGCCGGTCGAGATCGAAGGCAATGATGTTTTCCCCACCGACCGACGCACTCGGCCCGCTTTGCGCGCCGGGAGCGGCAAGCTGCGTGGCCATGCCCGCGCCGGCGATCGCAATTGTTGCCGTGAGCAGCGTTGCCAGCGCCCAGACGAGCAGTCCGTGCGCGCCGTCGCGCACCTCGGTTTCCTCCGCCGTCAGTCCGCCGGAAGAGCGCATGGCACCGGCGAGATAGCCGCCAAATCCATAGGCCGCGATCGCGACCAGCAGGAGATAGAGACCCGAGATGACCCAAAGGATCGCCGAGCCGTCACGCCAGGTTGGCGCAGTGGAGGTGACTGAAAGCCCGATCGCGACGGCGAATGAATGGAGAACGAAGGCGAGCCCCGCCGCGGCGACCGCGCCTGCGAGAATTGCCGGCCAGTCGACATAAGAAAATGAGCGCGCTTCTACGCTCCGCGTGGCAGTTGCCATGATGCCCTCCTCAACGAAGGCCGAGGAAGGAAAGAAGGAACATAATGACGACGATCAAGCCGATGAGATAAATGAGGCCGTGCATGCGCTTCCTCCGATGGGTCTTCCGATAGCGAGGCGTCGGAGGCTAACGGCAGGAAACTTCAAAAGTTCCCACCGGATTTGCGAGGCATTTCCGCTATTTCTGCGCTAGTACTTGCCCAGCCCGAAGAAAATTTCGCCAAGCCAGATGACGATCTCGAATACGATCAGCAGCACGATCATCAGTTCGAGCCGCAGGCCGCGCTGGGAATCCATCAGGTCCGTGAGCGCGCGCGCCGTCTGGCCAATGACGTCGATCTTGCTGTTGAGCGCCTCAAACCGTTCTGCCAGTTCGTATTCGTCTTTGAGGCGCGAATAGAGTCGTCCAAGATCGGGGCGATCCCACAACAGGTCGGGGTCCTCACCGACCGCCACACGGCCCGACAGCCGGTGCTGCGTGAGTACGGCATTGCCGATCACCTTCAGGACAGTGCGGCGCGGCACGGAAATGCGGCCATGCTCGCCAAGTTCGCGCGCGAACGGCTCGATACGATCGAACACGACGGAAGCTTCGCGTTCGT
>JBIQJF010000110.1:0-1655 GCA_044507675.1 Opitutales bacterium
CACAAGGAATCATCGCAAACCCGCGGTGAGAATCCTGAATGTAGATTGGACCTAGCCTTCGAGCTGCTTCCTGATCATTGCCGCGCCACGCGGCGGCGAGAGCCTCGCGGCCGGCTTTAATCTCAGCTCGGAGGCTCTCAGCACTCGCCCAAGCGCCTTCGGCATCGTGGAGCGCTGCTCCGAGCCGGGCCAGTTCCGCTTGCAAGAGGTAGCGCCGCCGCTTCTGCTCCGCGTACCGCTCTATACCCACGCACGGGTTTCGCTCGCCGCGGCGGCCCGACCAGCTGAACAGCTTGGACAGCAAGGCAAGGACGCGATTTGCCTGATACGGCGTCGAGCGAAGCTTGAAGTGCAGCTTGCGGATGTCGGCCGACGTGACATCGTCAACCTTCCGCCGACCGAGTTCCCGTTGAACGATGCGGTCAAAAAGACGGCGGTACTCCGCCTCCGTGCGTTTGCTAGATTTGGTACCGACATGCTCGGCGAGAAAAAGAGCTGCCAAGTCCGCCACGGTGGGCAGGTCGCGCTCACTTTGCTTTTTGCTGGCAGGGTCCTTCCCCTCAGCCACCTGACCAAGGAGGCGACGAGCCTCGTTGCGCGCCCGCTCGACCGTCCACGGTGAGCCGTGTTTGCCGATCGTGTACCAGCGTTGACGCCCGTTGAGGCGGTACTTCAGGATGTAGACCCGGTCCCGCCGCTGACACCGGACGGCAAAACCTCGAACGTCCGCATCCCACACGATCTCGGATGGCTGCAGCTTGTCGATTACCGCCTTGGTGATCTTTTTCCGCGCGTCGCTCATGGTCGCCTGCCGTTGGTAGCTAGATGACCAACTAGCTACCAGATTAGAAAGTAGGAGGGCGTACGTGCGGTGACAAGGGTGGAATGTGATCCGCAGAACTGCGGGCTTTGGAGGGTCTGGGCGTTGATGAGCAGAGTTCAGACTTCAAACTTTTAATCAGTAGGTCCCGGGTTCGAGCCCCGGCGCGCTCACCAACAATAATGAACAATATCAATATCTTATAAAGAAGGACTCGCTCCGAAGAAGCGGATGAATTTCCCATGTCCGCAATTGGTCCGCACTTGAGGGATCATATTGACGGTGTCGGAATCGCCCGCGACCGCCGCTTCTTACAACACTGGCCTGGTCCGCCAGCCGCTTCTTCGATCATGGAGAGTAGAAGGCCAGCGCCAAGGCGACGGCCGCAACCTCGGCCGGATTGACGCACAGGGGCGCTAGGTGTCGAAGCTATGAAGGTTGAACGTGCATAAGAATGCCCGCCTGACGATCCATGGTCGAGCCCTCCTGGTGAGGCGCGTGCTGGAAGAGGGCTGGACGGTCGCTACTGCCTCGGATGCTGCCGGCTGCTCGGAGCGCACGGGGTTCAAGTGGCTGGCGCGCTATCGGGCCGGCGACGCGGCGGCGCTTGCCGATCGCAGTTCGGCACCCCGGCGATGCTCCCATCGCCTGCCCGACGAGACCGTCGCCGCGGCAGGCCATGACGCCATTCGTCGATCGCTACAACACGCAACGGCCACACTCAGCCCTCGCCAACCAAACCCCATGGACCACGCTGAACAACCTTCTTGGAAACGACACCTAGCGGCACGCCGACATGCACCGCACCGTTCCCCCGGGGGCCGCGGGGGACGTG
>JBIQJF010000026.1:0-57855 GCA_044507675.1 Opitutales bacterium
ATATTGGGCCGGGCCGTTTCAAAGAGACGGCGAATCGCGTCGGGACCCGGGAGTTTGTGACGCCCGAATTGGTGCGAGGCACGTTGCGGCAGGCGTTCGAGGTCGGTCGGCATCTGGCCCAACCTGCCGCCCGGGGCGCTTTCATGATGTTCATCGTGGCGGAGGTTCATCCCTTCAACGACGGCAACGGCCGGCTGGCGCGGTTGTTTCTCAATGCCGAATTGACGGCTGGTGACTGCGGTCGGCTCATCGTGCCGACCTCGTTGCGGGTCGATTATCTGGCGTGCTTGGAGGCCCTGACCGTCGGGGGAAATCCCGAGCCGTTCATCGGTCTTATTTCCCGGCTGATCCGTTTTTCGGCAGAGCTTCCCTGCAGCTCGTGGGAGCTGAGCGTGGCGGCCTTGGAAAAATCCGGCGCATTGAAGGATGCTCCCGCGGGGTCATGGGGTATTGCGAGTGCCATGTTGTAATAATCCGCTCGGCCAGTCCCTGCGTTGGGCTTGCCTGTGGGAACGTGTATTTGCAGCATTGTCGCTCGTGAGACGCTCCCTTCATCCAATAAGGCAAGCTTACCTATGCCCCTCATCAGCAATCTATATGCTGACGGTCATTCTTGGTTTTACCTCGTCGCTTCTAGCTGCCGCCGGAGAGAACCCAAAGGATATTGAGGCAAAGGCCCTCGCCGGCGATCCACGCGCACAATACTTGATGGGTTTGGACAGTCGGCCGCTCGCAAAAAAAGAGGCCGAGCAGAATCTGGAAGACGCATACGGTTGGATCAAATCTGCGGCAGTCAGGGGATTTTACCCTGCGGCTTTCGAGTTGGAGATTGTGAATCGCGCACTTGAGCGAACCGGGAGGACCGAAAGCGCAAAAGCTCGCTACAATCAAATTTCCGCATTGATCGCTGATAAGCCGAAGGAAGAAGTGACATTTCGCCTGATCGCCGATCCCGCCATCGGTTATAAATTTTACGCTTCAAACCGATGGGGGGAACCGAAGATCGAGGGTGATGTGATTACGCTCCAACTCAAAACGGGCGGCACCGCTTGGCTCCGACTCGATTCATACACCGCCGAACAAGACAAAGATATGCGCGCTAGAATTAAGGCATCGGACCCCGTGCTCGCGATGGGGTTTATTGAAATGCTGAAGAGGCAATTTGGCGATGCGCGGCTCGTAAAGCACGGCCCTTCGAAGGTCGGGGTGGTGAAGGATGCCTATTACGTGGTCGCAGAGATTCCAGCGGATCAAGAGCACCGCTCTCGGGCTGCACTTATCGTCGTAGAACCTAGTGTGGATAAATTAGCCACGCTTGAGTTCATTACCTTTAAGGAAAACGTCCAAAATGAGTCCGCCGAATTCTCCGGTCTGGTGGACACCTACAGTTACACGCCGCCGCGTCTATCGAAAGCAATGGAGGATTTCGTGAAGGGGCTTAGTCCGAAAAAATGAAAACATATCTATTTCGATCTCTACTCGCGATCATCGCGTTTTGGCTTCTTCCGATTGAGGCGCAGGCGGTGCCAGATTGGATGCCGGGCAAAAACCTCCTGATTTCTCGAAGCATCAATTCCTGGAATTCAGACAACAAAGCGAAAGTTACCGTAGATCTCCAGCGGTCGGGTCTTTACAAGATGAAGCTACCCGGCGAGCTCTGGGAATCGACGGTTCTGGCGGTTACTGGCAAGATTACTAATAACTCCGACGACACACTGGCCGCCATTTTGATCGATTACGTCGTATCGAACAAGAAAACCAACACCGAGGTGGTTCGGGTTCGTCTAGCGATTGCAATCGATGTTTATAAAACTGCGACGGTCGATTTCAAAAATCCTTTCAAAAGCGGATCGTATAGCTCGAAAAAGGATTCGGTGATTGGACTCGAAACCGTGAAGGCAGCAGTGGAACAGTTGGGCAGCGACTACCAATGGTCGTATGAATTTGTGGCTGCGATGCCACAGGCGATTGTGTCCGACAAAGGCGATGACGCCTATCGGGCAATGAACGTTGACCAGTTACTGGTCGAAGCATCGCCATAATGGCAGTTTTTTGCATTCAAGTCCATGAGCGCGCATGCGGATGCCACCTTCAATCGCATTTTGGACGAAATCGAGCGATGCGTTGCACCCATCTGGGCAAGCGAGTCCCGCACAGCGCCACCGCCCGCCGTCAACAATAGTGGCACCTGCGGATTCGTCGATACAGGTGAGCGCAAGTTTTTGCTAACTGCGTGGCATGTGTTGAATGAGTTTCGGCGTATGCAGGCAGTCCGCGCTGAGGCCGTGCTCGCGGTGAATCTCGGCCCTGGATGCACCGCCGCGCTAAACACACCAGAGATCATCGACGAACACGAAGAACTCGATATTGCGGTGATCGCTTTTTCGGGCCTCGAAAGCTACACACCCCACAACAAGCGCTATTTCCCGATCCGCATATGGCCAATTGCAACGGTCGAGCCTGGACAGGCGATTGCGATAAATGGTTTTCCGGGAGCACGGCGGATAACAACTCCGTTGCTTGGTATATTCGAGCCGATGGGAGTGGGGATGGTCGTTTCCAGTGCGAGTGATCATAGCATCGTCCTTGCAGACGAATCCGGCACCTTGCGCACAGTGGGACCAAACGGAGAAATACAAGAACGCGTCAGGTTAGGTGGCTTCAGCGGGAGTCCAGCATTTCTAGTGCATCCGTCCGGTCCGCAAATTGTCGGGGTGTTCCGCGCTGGACCACAAGGAACTGACAGCGACACGGGGACGGTGGTGTTTCTCTCTCCGACCAAATACCTCCGGAGGGACGGCACGTTAGATCGCGGGTTAATGCCAATTTTCTCCCCGCGCCGACCAGACGCAGAAAACTGAGCAAACGTTGTGATGGTCGGCTAGGTTGCCAGAAGGTTGCCAAAAAATCTGTTTTGGCTTTCACTTTGCTGCACGTCAGTGCATTTCGTTTCCCGTTCTTAACCAGTAACCATTAACTAAGTCCGCGTGTTTCTTGCGACTTAGCTTCAAGGAGCCAGGGCGTTTCAACTCCCCTCACTTCCATTACGTGCATTTCACGACATTTGCGCCACCATAAGCCCCAAGTTAGCTGTTATTCAGAGGAACCAGACCTCATTCGGATGAAGTCAGCTGATAACTCGAGAACTTCTTTTGTTCGTTCATCGCGAAAGAATACGGATTTCCCATCTCTTTCGGTTTTCGTGATGACGCCCCAAGCTCCACCCCACATGACGCGCTTCCCAACAACAGTATCGGGCCACCCAGGTCGACGGGACCAATCTTGCAGTAAGACTGGTTGCGTGGCAGTGGGTTGCTTGGGTCTCGGTGATGGTGTGGGCTCGGGATTATTAATTGGTGCTGAGGCAGAATCCTGCTCAAAGAGATTCCCCAACTCATCGATCAACACATCTTGTTTTTGGGAGGCCTGAGTTGAGGGAACACCGTCCTTGCTTGGGGATATAGGCGCGAAGGGATCCGTCCGATCGGGTGAAGATAGTTCGGCTCGACGTGCAGCTATTGAGTGAACTGCGCCTAAGGCCGGGCCATGCCTCGTTGGCGGACGCTGCCGTTGCGCATTAGAAATCGATGCAACCATGGCCTCTTTTTCAGCATCTGGATATAGCCACCAGTTAGTGCTCCAAACTCGGTGGAATCGCCAGCCGAGCCGCTCAAGCTGTGATTGCCTAGATCGATCGCGGGTTCGTGCCGATAGTGAACGATGGTAGGCTGCGCCGTCGCATTCGATGGCAATCAGTGGGTGGCCATCTTCAACCACAACTATATCAATGCGAAAACTCCCAAGGCCATCTGGCCGTTGAACACCAAATTGGCAGCGCACTTGATACCCTTGATTCTCAAGATACTCGACGACCTGTTCCTCGAAAGGGGATTCGCAGTAGATCATTTCGCTCGTGCCGCCATCGCGACGTTTCTCGAAGCGTTTGTCGGATAATCCAAAATTGCCATTTGCGTGCGTTGTTTCTAGCTCGGTCAGTAATCGTTTTAGACAAGCAAATCCTACGCTCTGGGCGTCACTCTGATCGAGATCTTGCGTCGTCATAGATGTGACTATGATCATGCCGGTGCGCGAACGGCTCAGCGCAACGTTCAGTCGTCTTTCACCGCCTTTCTTCACCAAGGGTCCCAAAATTGCCGCATTGAATTTTCCTTCTTGGTTTCGTCCATAGGTGAGGCTGACAATGATTCGATCCATCTCGTCTCCCTGAACGGTTTCAAGATTGCGGATGAAGAATTTCTCTTCATCCGAACAAAACTCTCGCACATCAGAAGGCGCTGAAATCAATAAAGATTCGATCAGATCCATCTGTTCCGCATTCATCGCAACGACACCGAGTGAATGGTCGCCATGGCGTCTTACGTGATCTTCGACCAAGCGAACAACGGCCCTTGCCTCTTCTGCGTTTGTCCTTGAGCGGCCCGAATCAAAGATGCCGTTGGATACAAAGTGATAGCGGCGGCCTAATCCGGTTACTCGGGTCGGAGGATACATCTCCAACTTGCCGGCGTAGAATTCCCGATTGGAGAAGCTAATCAGATCGGGTGTTTCACTACGATAATGCGCCATCAACATGGGCGAAAACAGTGACCCATGAAACTCTTCGATGAGGCTTTCGCTTTCGCCAAGCTCGTCTAGTTCGTCCTCATCAATCTGGGCGGCGGTGGTAAAAAACATTGTAGGAGGTAGCTGCTTATCATCGCCCACAATGATTGTCTGCTTTGCGAAACCCAGTGGTAGCAGGCCTTCTGTCACAGGAATCTGTGACGCTTCGTCAAATATCACCAAATCGAAGGGATGTCCGTGATCGGCAAGACGCTGAAGATCCATCAGGTTCGCCAGAGAAACAGGGCTCATCAGCCACGCCGGCTTGAGGTCAAGGAGCAGCGGAAGATTAGCTTCGCATAACTCACGAACACTTCCGCGAACTCGGCTTAAACCGGCCAATCTTCGTATTTCCGCAAAACCCATTCGATGCCGAGCCTGGGCGTCTTCCTGCTTCTTCGCTAAACGGTCGCGTAATTCAGCGATAGACCACTGTTCGAGCTGCTCATCTTTGATAGCAAAGGTCTTGAGCTTAGCCGCCAATTCCGGGCCATTGGGAGAAATATGGGGAGCGCAAAGCCGGATTAAATTATAGCAGAAGAGGGGGCGCGCATGCTTCGTTGGCGTTTGGCCTTCCAAAATGCGGTTCCAAAAAGGCTGCAATTCGGGCCATGCGGTGACCTTTGCGTTCCACTCGGCTTTGCGGCACCATGTATCCAAGAGTGGCATTCCGGCAATGATCACATCTAGACGCGCAGCCAAGCCATCGAAGTTAGAACTATCGTCTGCAATTCCGCCGAAGAACCGTCCGAGATTTTTCAAGTCCTGTTCGATTTTTGTTACGAACTCGAAAGATAAGGATCTGAGTTGCTTCCACTCGGCGTGATCAAGGTCTAGTCGACGAGAACCGCGAATTTTTCGAAACTCATCGCGCCAAGTGATAACGGAGCGAAGTCGCTCCCAATTGACCGCATCTGGAGACACCTCTGTGATTTGTCGGTATCTACCCAATTCTTCTAATTTTTTCGTGTGGGCAAAATATGCTAGATAATCATCCCAAGCAGCCAACACCGCTAATTTGTTGTCACCGTCAGCCGTGAGATGGGTGCTCAAAAATCGGCTAATCCGATTAATGCGCTCTTCCAACCACGCTTGGCTGTGTTCCACATTATCATCCGTGGGATTCGGTGCTACCCACTCCTTCCAAGCAAAGAAACACGTATCGAGTTCAGTTACTTGGCGAAGGCCGGCCGTTTCCCAATGCGCGGTCCAGACTGGATTCTCCAGCATGAACAAATCATTGCGCAACCGAAGTCGTTCAGTGAGCACGGCCGCTTTCTGCACCATCTCAAATCGGGCGAGATATTCATCAGTGAGAAAGTTTGTTTGTCCCACTGAACGCGAAAGGCAGGTGTCGGTTAATCCCTTTAAATCAAAATGCCAAACCGAGGCCTCCTTAATCTTTAATAGAATTTCCCGCGCTTTGACTGCATGCAGGACAAGGTCCAACCATGGGCATTTACCTCCGGTGGGTAGATTTGGGTAGATTTGCTTGAGCGCTAATTTCACACGCCGGTCATTGCGATACCGCAGACAATAGGAGACGGCATTGAAGCCATCCTCAGCAACAGCCTGAAAATCAGGCCACGTTGCATCAGGCACTCGATCAAGTGCGGCGATATCGAGCGGCGACGGGGAGTTCTGCGCATGACCGGCCAACGCGTCCAATTCGCGACGCCAGCGGGCAAGGCCGGCACTTGGCGATCCCTCCGCTTGAGACCACCAGCGTGCAGGGATGGCAACATGAGTGTCCAAGAGCTCCTTCACTTGGGCCATTTGTGCCACCCTTTCCGATTGGCGCGGCCGGGAAATCCATCCGCGCTGCGTGGCAATTCTTGAGTAATTCGCGTCGATCCGGGTTAGATCAACCAATACAGAACGATAGTGATCTTTTCGATCGATCAACTCGGCCCACGAGCGCACTTTTTCTTGGGCAAGAATCTCTTCGGCTTCATACCGAGTGGAGGGTAAGGGGCCGCATCTGAGGTCGCCCGGATGTCCTTTCTCAAGCAACTTCGTTTGTCCGATTTGGGCTGCCTCAAGCCTATCAAGATGATCAATACTTAGGCTTAAATCGTCCATTATCGTGGCATGACATTTCGGCCGACTCGCGACGAGCGCAGCAAAGTAACCGAGTTCCCGGATAGAAGGCAGATTTTCAAAGTCAGAATTGTAGCCTACAACGGCAGCATTTTCGCGCAGTTCAACCAGACGATTGAGGGTGCTGCGTAGGGACTCGACCACTGTCATTACCTCTACGCGCGAATTGGGGTCTTCTCGAAACACAGTCCATTGAATTGCATTCCAAGTTGGGTCATTGTTGTCTGCGATTGGATCCAACGATTCCCACTCTGAAAGGCTATCAAGAATACGACTAAGGCGATCACGAGACAGTGACTGCCAGTTGACCACATTGATAGAGGGGGCGTTGCGGAGCTGTTCCCGCAGGCGTATCAGACCAGCCAGAGCATCAAAGCGAGGGATACCGAGGGCGGGATGGACGATCGATTGACCATCGAGCACCCGTTGATTCAGCTCATTCCTTAGCTCGGCCAAGTCGTTAACCACATGCCGAGCCGCGAGGTTGTTTCTTGTCTGAAAAACATTCGCTGCCTGTTGCAGGAACGCCTTCTTGTCTAGACCCTCATCATGCAGATTGATCAGCGCGGCGCCGAGATTACATTTCACCAATCGTTCTTCCACCTGACGGATTGCAGTCCGCTTATCGCATACGACAAGGACGCGCCGGCCCCGCCAGAGTGCGTTGGCCACAAGATTGGCAATGGTTTGAGATTTGCCGGTGCCCGGCGGGCCTTGAACAACCATGGATTGGCCGGCATTCGCAAACTGAACCACTCGTAATTGGCTGTCATCGATAGGTAGAACCAAGCCTAAGTCTTCGATCTCCGAATCTTGCGTCTGGCTATGTGGAGTGACCCAATCGGCTGGATTAGCTGCGCCAAAAAGCTTGGCGGCCACCGCGTGGTTTTGAGCAAACGCGCGACGCCAGCGACCATCAGTAAGACGCTCACGAATTACTAAATGTTGGCTGCTAAAACAACCAATGTAGCTAGTAGCCGTATCAACGCGACCACGGTTCCCAATCTGTGCGGACAACCATTGAAGCAATCTTGATCGTTCTTCCCGTGGCCCGTGACGCGTATCAATCCCTAATGGCTTAAGGACCGCCGGTAACTCCGGGTTGAGATCCCAAAGCGGATCATCAACTGGCTGAGCGACAATTTTCTCAGACTGTTTTCGGAGATCAATTCGCTGAAGCCACACCGGCATAAGCGCGGACCGCTTGTTGCCTTTGGTCGTTGTTCCCGCAAGGATGACTTCAATGCTCCCATGGGTGAGAAATCCCGTGTGTTCGCCCCGCTCGCGGATCTTCTCATCGTAGTTTTTATAGAGATTGCGGGCAATGGGGTCGCTTGAAGTTCCGATGCTCAACCTTCGGCCCTTTAGCAGATCATCGAGTTCGAACTGCTGAAGTAGCCGAAACCGCTTTACGGGCATCTTTAGAAGCGGATTACGCAGCCCACCTGAAGCGGCTTTGCTGACCCAACGATCAATATACGTGGCAAGCGTTTCCGACATTATCTTCTCACTTACTTTTAATAGGCGAGACCGTCGAGCCAAGATTGCACAGGCATTTCCCGCAGATGATCCCTAGGAACCACCACGCCCCGCGTTACGGTCCTGCGGATTGCGCGGCGGGCGGACTTGCCCGCATTCGGGCCGCGGTGGCATGGTGCCGCCAAACCCCAGCCCTGCGTGTCCATGAAAGCGTCCTCGTTTCTGTCCGCCCTGTCCGTCCTCGCGTTGGTTGTGTCCGCCGCCGCCGTGCCGGTGGCGTGGGAGGCCGAGACTTTTCCGCTGGCCCGCGTGCGGTTGCTCGACGGGCCGTTCAAGCATGCGCAGGAGGTCAACCGACGTTACCTGCTGGCGCACGACGTGGACCGGCTGCTCGCACCGTTCCGGATCGAGGCGGGCCTGTCTTCGCCCAAGCCGAAATACCCTAACTGGGAAAGCATGGGGCTTTCCGGTCACAGCGCGGGGCACTATCTCACCGCGCTGGCGCAGGAAGTCGCCACGGGTGGCGGCGCCGAGTGGGAAAACCGCCTCAATGCCATGGTCGCCGGGCTCGCCGAATGTCAGCAGGCGGGTGGCGATGGCTACGTTGGCGGCATTCCGCGCGGACGCACGTTGTGGGACGACATCGCCGCGGGACGGATCAATTTCCAGAACTTCAGCCTGAACGGCGCATGGGTGCCGTGGTATAACGAGCACAAGCTCTTCGCCGGCCTGCGCGACGCCTGGCTGCTCGCCGGCAGCACGCAGGCGCGCGATGTGCTCGTGCGTCTCGCCGACTGGTGCGACACGCTGCTGGCCAATCTCACCGACGAGCAGATGCAAGCCATGCTCGGCACCGAGCACGGTGGCATGAACGAGGTGCTCGCCGACGTTTACGCCATCACCGGCGATGCGAAATACCTGCGTCTCGCGCAGCGGTTTTCGCACCACGCCATCCTCAATCCGCTGCTGCGCCACGAGGACAAGCTCACCGGCCTGCACGCGAATACACAGATTCCGAAGGTCATCGGCTTTGCGCGCATCGCGGAACTCGGCGGCGATGCCTCATGGCGCGACGCGGCGCGTTATTTCTGGAGCCAAGTGAGCGGGCCGCGCGGCGTGGCCTTCGGTGGCAACAGCGAGCGCGAGCACTTCAACCCGGTGGACGATTTCTCCGCGTTGCTCGAGTCACGCGAGGGCCCGGAAACCTGCAACACCTACAACATGCTGCGTCTCACTGAGGCGCTGTTTCGCGCGGAACCGGCGGCCCGCTACGCCGATTATTACGAGCGCGCTCTCTACAATCACATCCTTGCTTCGCAGCATCCCGAGCACGGTGGCTATGTCTATTTCACGCCGCTTCGTCCACGGCACTACCGCGTGTATTCGCAGCCCGAGGTCTGTTTCTGGTGCTGCGTTGGCACCGGCATGGAGAACCACGGCAAATACGGCGGCTTCATCTACGGTCGCTCGGAAGACAACGCCGTGTTGTTTGTGAACCTCTTCATCGCTTCCGAACTCGACTGGGCCGAACGCAGCGTGCGCGTTCGCCAGGAAACGTCGTTCCCGGACGAAGCGCGCACGGCGCTGGTCGTTTCGACGACGAAGCCGCAACGCTTCGCGCTGCGGGTCCGTCATCCGGCTTGGTGCGAACGCCCCGTGGTCACGGTTAATGGCGCGGCTATCACGGCGCTGACGGGGCCGTCGTCCTATCTCGAGATCGAACGCGAATGGCGCGACGGCGATCGCGTTGAAGTCGAGTTGCCGATGCGCACGACCATCGAACACCTGCCCGATGGTTCCGATTATGCCGCGTTGCTGCACGGTCCGATCGTGCTCGCGGCGAAGACCGGCACCGACGGACTCGACGGCCTCGTGGCCAACGATGGCCGCATGGCGCACGTCTCGACCGGGCCTTATCTGCCGCTCGACCGCGCACCGATGCTGGTGGGCGATCCGGCGAAGCTCACCGAGGCCGTTCGCCCGGTGGCGGGACATGCGCTGACGTTTACCGCCCGCGACCTGATCAAGCCGCAGGAATTTGCCGATCTGGAGCTCGTGCCGTTCTTCCGCGTCCACGATGCGCGCTATATGCTCTACTGGCACACGGTATCGTTGGAAAAATATCCGGAGGTTGTCGCTGCGCTCGAGGCTTCGGAAAAAGCGCGGCTCGCGCTGGAGGCGCGCACGGTGGATTTCGTCGCACCCGGCGAACAGCAATCGGAGGTTGAGCACGGTTTTGCCGGCGAGGCCACGCGCACCGGCTCAAATCAGGGCCGGCGTTCGCGCGATGCGATCGGTGGCTGGTTTGCCTATGAGCTCAACGCGAAGACCGCCGATGGCTCCGCGGCCGCAGGATTGGAACTCATCGTCACCTACGACGGCGGCGAACGCGGCCGCAGTTTCGATCTGCTCGTAAACGATCGCGCGATCGCGACCATCGAAACCAAGGGCGACCAGCGCGACCGTTTTGTGGATGTCGCCTACGCGGTGCCGGCGGATCTCGTCGCGCCCGGCACGCTTACGGTGAAGTTCGTCGCCAAGGAGAAAGCGCGCACCGCTTCGATCTACGGCGTGCGCCTGGTGAGGGCGGAATAGGTTGTAACAGGGGGATCGCTGATCCCGCTACGGGAGGGCACATCTCCCGATGTGCCGCAGCCCCACGGAACGGCTCAGCTGGAGCTGAGCCCTCCACGCAGAGTCCGTCGGGTCGGCCCTTGGGCCGACCTCGTGCATTGGGTCGTCGCTTGCGACGACCCTACATAATCGCGTCAGGTTCGGTTTCCCAACTGCCGGTAATATTCCACATACCGGCCGACAATGCGGTCGGCGGAGAAAAGTTCGCTGGCGCGGGCGCGGCCGGCCTGACCCAGTGCAGCACGACGGGCGGGGTCGGCGATGAGGGATTCCACACCACGAGCGAGCGCAGCGGTGTCGCCGAACGGCACGAGCAAGCCGTGTTTATCGTGTTCGACGACTTCGGGAATGCCGCCCACCGCGAAGGCCACGCTCGGGCAGTCGAAGGTCATCGCTTCGAGAATGCTCAGGCAGAAACTTTCCATTTCGGAAGTGAACAGCGCGAGGTCGGCCGCATGCAGGTAATCTTCGATCGCGGTGACGTTTTCGCGCACGATGAGACGATCGGCGAGGCCGGCTTGGGCGGCTTCGGTGAGGAAAGACGCGGTTTTGCCGCCGGCCAGCACGACCAAGCGGAAGGATTCACGCGGACGAATCTGCGCGACGGTTTGCAGGAGCAGGTCGGTGCGCTTGACCGGACGCAGGTTGGACGTGTGGAGGATGAACGTTTCCTCCGGCGCCAGCCCGAGTTCGGCGCGCACGGTGTCGCGCGTGCGCGTGGGCGGTTGCGGCGCGAAGAAATTGGGGATGACTTCGACCGGTCCGTGGAAATCCAGATGCCCTTTGATCTCGCTCCGGAGGAATCGCGAGACGGTGGTGACGCCGTCGGCGTGTTCGAGCGCGTGGCGAATGGCGGGGCCGTAACCGGCGTCGCTGCCGAGGAGCATCACGTCGGTGCCGTGCAGCGTGACGACCACGCGCGGACGCTCGAAAACCGGCAGCATGGACATCGCCAGCATCGCGGCGGTGGCGTGGGGCACGGCGTAGTGGACGTGCAGCACATCGAGCCGGTGCGCGCGGCTCACCTCGGCGATCTTCACCGAGAGCGGCAGCGTGTAGTCGGGATACTTGAACAGGTCGTAGTCATTGACCTCAACCTGATGAAAGCGAATGCGCGGATGATCGCGCGGCATGCGGAACGGCGGCGCGTGACTGATGAAGTGGACCTCGTGGCCGCGCTGGGCCAGTTCCTCGCCGAGCTCGGACGCCAGAATGCCGCTGCCTCCAACGGAAGGATGACAGATGATGCCGAGGCGAAGCGGGCGGTCAGACATGGGGCGGGTCGGATTCAGCACAATCACGAATGAACACGAATGCTTACGAATCAAAAAAAACCTGCGGCATCAGGGAGGAAAGTTTCAGGGTGAATAGCCCCGTGTTCGATCGTAGTTTAAAGCCCGCGCGGAGCGCGGGCTCCACCTTCAGAATTTGTGCGCGGCGCGGGTGAGCGGAGCGAGCGAGGCGAAGACGAGCGGGTCGTTGGGCCAGAGCGGCTGCGCGTGGCCGACCCCGGCGTTGAGGCCGTGCACGCGGGCGCGATCAATCTGCAACTCGACGTAATTGCGGGTCTTCATTTGCGAAGCATGGGCTTCCATTGCGGCTTTCCAGGCGGCCATCACTTCGGGTGCGGAGATGTCGATGAGGACTGGCGGCGGGGAATGCGGTTCCGCGCCGGGACCGAGGGCGTAAAAGAAAAGCTCGCCGATCGCATGCGGCGTGAGATCGCGCAATTCCGCCAAGCCGCCGTAGCGGGCGAGGCGCGTGGCGTCGCGCACGAGTGTGCCGAGTCGCCAATGGTCGGGATGCTGATTCTGCTCGGTGGTCGGCGCGAGCACGAGAGCCGGACGCAGGCGGCGAAGCACGGCGGCGAGCCGGATGGCGTGGGCGGATTTGATTTCGAGGTGGGCGTCGCCGTCGAGCTCGAGGAATTCGATGGTGGCACCGAGATGTTTTGCGGCGGCCTCGGCTTCCTTCGTGCGCTGGGCCGGCGTGCCGTTGGTGCCCGCCTCGCCACGCGAGCAGACCACGAAGTGCACGGGCCGGCCGGCACGGGTCTCGCGCACGATGATGCCACCGCAGCCAAATTCGATGTCGTCGGGATGGGCGCCGAAGGCGACAAGCGGCGTGCGTTCAGGCGGGGTGGGGGCGGTTTTCATTTTTGAAGAGGATGAAACCGGAACGGCGCAGAATGCGCAAACCGGGAATGATGCCCGTGAGGGTGGGCAGCGCGCTTGCGAGCGCTTCGACAAGGCGCGCGCAAGCGCGCTGGCCCACAAATTACCGGCCGATCTCCACCCAAGCTTCGTCGGAGCGGTCGATGGGGTCGCGGGGGACGAAAGTGATGTCGGGGGCGTCGGCTTTGTTCAGGTAGGCCTGTTCGCCGGCGCCGGCGATGTAGTGCGTGCAATGGATGATGGATTGCATCCAACGCAGGCGGCTGTCGCGCGTGGGGCTGATCTGTTCCTTCGTGAATTCCGTCGCGGGCAGCTCCATGTAGCAATCGCCGCCTTCGTGCAGGCAGAGGCGGCCATCGGGCATGCGGCGCGCACGGACGGTTTCGCCCTGATGCTGAACATCCACGAAGCAGTCGCTCACGTCGCAACCCGCGCGGCGCACGGCCGGATCGCCGGAGCGGACGAGGCGAATGCCGTCGAGCAGCCCGAGGCCGCGATACATTTCGAGGCAGAAGTCGGCGACGTTGGTGGCGGAGGTGCGCTTGAACACTTCAACTGCGGCGGGTGGCGCATACGCGCCGAGCTGGCGCGCGGTGTTGGCCGACCAGTCAGCCGGGATGCGCTTGGCGTAAAGCGGGGACCACTTGCGCTGGACCTTGTTGGCGAAGGTGAAGTTCAGCGTCGCGGGCTCGTCGGTCTTGCGGTGGCGGAGAATGGTCTGCGTTTCACGCGGGTCGTGGTCGCTGTCGTGGTAGAAGAACACGATTTCGCCGCCGATCTCGGCCTGCAGGCGGCGCGCGGTGACGAACTTGGCGTAGAGAAACCGCCGCGGAAAAAATCCGCAGGGTTGCTGGCCGAAACAGATGATGGGCGAGGAGGACAAGAGTGGAGAGTGAAAGCGAGAGTGGAGAGGGGGTTAATATGGGCCCTATGGGCGTATAGGGCTTATGAGGTCGCAGGCGAGGACGGGGCGCGGGCGGGCAGGAGAGCTTGGAAGAGCAGGCTGAACGCCACGCACGCGGCGCAACCGATGGGGTTGAGCCAGAGATAGCCAATTTCGTGCGCGGGCCAGACCTTGCCGGCGAAGAAGATCGCGAGCACGACGGTTTGCGCGGCGAGCGCGGCCCAGAAGACGGCGGTGCCGCCGACTTTCTTGAAGAAGAAGGCGACGATGAACAGGCCGAGCAGCGTGGGATAAAAAATGGATGCGACGATATTCAGGCCCTCGATGAGGTTTTCCTGGAAGCTCACGAAGAGCGCGAAAGCGATGGCGAAGCCGCCCCACATCGCGGTGAACCATTTCGCCGCACGCACGTTGCGCCCTTCGTCGTGCTCGGCGAGCGGACGGAAATGCCGCCAGAGGTCGATTGTCGTGGTGGTGCCGAGTGCGTTGAGTTCGCCGGCTTTTGAGGAAAGCGCCGAGGCGAACATCACGGCGAGCAGCAATCCGACCAAGCCATGCGGGAGTTGGGTGAGGATGAAGGTGATGAAGACGAAATCGGAATCGCGCGTCTTCTTCGCTTCGGGCGCGGCAGCTTGCAGGGTGGCGCGGGCTTCGAGGCGCACGGCCTGCGTGGCCTGCTGGGATTCGCGCAAGGCGGCGTGCGCGGTAGCCACGGCGGCTTCATCGCCGCTTTCGCGAGCCTGCGTCCAGGTTTGGATGCGTGCGAGTTGTTCGGCGTGAGCGGTGGCGTAGCGTTCCTCCAATGCACGGAATTCTGCGGCGCGCGGTCCGTTCGTCTGCTGCTGCCAGGCGGCTTGGTTGAAGACCACGGGCGAACCGGGTGTGAACTGGTAGAAGACGAAGAGCAGCGCACCGAGCATCACGATGAAGAACTGCATCGGGATCTTGAGCACCGCGTTGAACATCAGGCCGAGCCGGCCCTCGCGCAGCGCGGCGCCGCCAATGTAGCGCTGCACCTGCGATTGGTCGGTGCCGAAGTAGGAAAGCGACAGGAAGAAACCACCGAGCAGGCCGCTCCAGAAGGTGTAGCGCTTGTCGGGATCAGGCGACCAGTCCACGGCCTCGAGTTTGCCCATCGTGCCGGCGATCGCGGTGGCATGGTCCGGCAGGCGCGCGAGCAGAATGCCGAAGGCCGACAGCATGCCGATCCAGATGACGGCCATCTGCCATTTCTGCGTGAGGTTCACGGCCGCGCTGCCGCCGGTGACGGTGTAGATGATCGCGACGAGACCGATGCCCACGATGATGAAATCGAGGCGCCAGCCGAGGACCGTCGAGAGAATGATGGCCGGCGCGTAGATCGTGATGCCGCTTTGCAGGCCGCGTTGCAGCAGGAATACGCCGGCGCCGAAGAGGCGGGTGCGGTTGTCGAAGCGTTTGCCGAGATATTCGTAAGCCGTGTAAACCCCGAGCTTGCGATAGATGGGCAAAAACACGGCGCAGACGAGAATCAGGGCGAGCGGCAGGCCGAAATAATTTTGGATGAAAGCGATGCCATTCTCGAAAGCCACGCCGGGCAGCGATAGATAGGTGATGGTGCTGGCCTGTGTCGCGGCGACCGAGAGACCGATGGTGAACCAGCCGGTGGTCTTGTTGCCCCTGAGATAAGTGTCGAGGTGATCGGTGTGACGCGTGCGCCACATGCCATACCCGGCAATGCCGAGCATGGTTCCGAGCAGCACGATCCAATCGATAGGATTCATGCGAAAACCTCCCGAACCATTGGCCACAAAAAGGCACAAAAAGCACAAAAACAGCCGGAGCGGAATAGGGAGCCGGGCTTCCGCTCCGTCGCCACTGAAAGAGGCTTCGGCACGTCGCTCATGCGAAGTAGTGCGTGAACGCCGTCAGCGCGGCGACGACGGCGAGGAAACTGATGAAGACAAACACATAGACTCCGCGCCAGGTGCGGAAACCGGGCACGCCGGGAGAGTCTTCAGAGTCTTCGGGGTTTTGATTCATCGGGCATCCTTACACACCTCGCCTTGCGGGCAGCCCTTTTCATAGAGGGGATGCAAACCCATGCCGACGAAGATCCCCTCTATCAAGAGGGGTGGCGCGTAGCGCCGGGGTGTGTAGCCTCGGGAAACGGCCTCGCGGGAGCTCGGCCCTCCAAGAGGATGAAAACGCACGGCGCTCATTTTCCCAGCGACACGAGGTTGGCGAACAGCCGGTGCGCGCCGGGATGACCGGCGGGAAGCTGGCGGAAAAAGGAGAGGCCGGTGTAAACGAACCAACCCTTGCCATGTTGCGCGACGAGCAGGCTGCTGTGCAGCGGTGCCTCGTCGGGATCGTTCATGGCGAGGATGGCGGTGTAGCGGGATTCGTCCCACTTGCTCGGGAAATACGCGCCGCGTTCCTGCACCCAGCCTTCGAAGTCGGCATTGGTGATCTTGTTCGGCACGTTGAGCACGGGATGATCGGGCGCGAGGAACGTGACGGGTGCGTTTTCGTCGGTCACGCGCAGGCGTGGAGCCGGGCCTTCGATCGAGAGTTCGTAAGGACCGAGCGCAGTGGCCTTGAGGCCGTTCGGACGGTTGTATTGCGTGACGACCGTGCCGCCGGCTTCGACCCACGCGTAGAGACCGGGAAGATTGGCGGCGAGATCAGCGCGATCGTTGAAGGCGCGCACGCCCAGCACGACGGCATCGAGACCGGCGAGTTTTTCCGGCGTGAGATCGGCGCCCGTGAGCATGACGACCTCATAGCCCAGCTGGACGAGGCTCTCGGCGGTGCTGTCGCCCGCGCCGGGCAGGTAGCCGACGCGCTGGCCACGAGTCTGCACATCGAGGGCGACAAGGCGTGCGTTCGCCGGACGTTGGAGCAGTTGCACCGGCAGATGCGCGTAGTTGAGCACGAGGCGCTCGGTGCCGTAGGTCACGCCGCCGATTTCGGCGGAAGCCGCGAGGCTGGCACGACCGGCGCTGGCTGGTGCGGTGACGGAGAATGTGAGCGAAATCTGATCGCCCGCTTTGCCCAATTCGAAAAACCGCTTGTTCGGTGTGATGGTCCAATCCGCGGGGGCGGTGAGTTGCAGGAGACCCCGCGAGCCGGCACGGGCGGCGGTGACCACAACGGTCACCTCCTTGGTGGCGCCGGGCGCAAAAAGTCCGAGCTCGTGCGCGAAACCGAGCGAAACGGGCGGGATGACCGCGAGGCGGCGACGCTGCTGGGCTTCGGGGGCGCCAACGACAATCTGCACGGGTTCGTCGGAGAGCGTGAGTTTTTGGCCGGCTATCTCGAAATTGAATTCCACCGGGAAGGCTGGGGCGTTTTCCGGCGTGCCGATCAGGCTGGTGTCATCCACTTGGAATATGCCGGGCGCGCCTTGCGTGCGGAGCCAGTAGGGCTGGCTCGGCGGAGTGGCGGTGGGGAGGACTTGTCGGGTTTCGCGGGTGGTGGTGACTCCTGATTTCAGGTCGGCATAGACGTGGAATTCACTTTTGCGGGCGGGATATTTGACGGAGATCCAGCGCACCGGAACCCGGGCATCGAGCAAGACTTCGTGGCGAAGGGCGAGTTGTTCGCCGGGCACCGCCTCTGCCTGGGCGAGGAGGGTTTCGACCGTGAGACCAAGGCAGGCGGCGATGATGCGATCGAGATCACCGCGCTTTTCCTTCACGAGTGGGTCCGTCGATTTCAGGGCATCAAGCTGTTTCCGGATGCCGAACAACGCCGGCACGCTGGCGGCGGGATCGGTCGGGTTGAATTTCGCGATGGCGTCGTTGATGAGCGGGATGAATTTCTCGCCGCCGGGAATGCGGGCCCAAGTCGTGTCCACGCCGTCCATGATGTCGCTGGTCGGCGCGTCGCCGTCGAGGAGCTGGAAGGTCTGCATGTTCGGTCCGGCGCTGCCGGTGCGAGCGGAGAAAAAGCCGAGCGTCTGCGTCTTGTGCATGCCGCGGCTCTGGTTGGCGATGGTGGCGAAAGGTTCGCCGGTGACCGGATCGGCCCCGCCGATATCGAATTGGATGATCGCGCCGTTGAGCGGGCTTGGATTGTTGCCCCAGCCGTTCCAGCCGATGCGTTTCGCCTGCCAGGGGGCGAGGCCCGCTTTGATTTGGTCGGGGAAAGCCATCGGATCGGCGGCGAGTTTGAAGGCCTCGACCGCGAGCATGGCCGAGGCGGTGTGTTGGCCGTGACCACCGCTGCCGGGCGGGATCGGGAAGCGCGTGATGATGACGTCGGGCCGGAAGGTGCGGATCACGCGCACGACGTCGCTGAGCACGGCCTGATGATCCCAGATGCGCAGCGCTTCCTCGGGAGATTTCGAGTAACCGTAGTCAATCGCACGCGTGAAAAACTGGCGCCCGCCGTCGAGCTTGCGGGCGGCGATCAATTCCTGCGTGCGGAGGACGCCGAGTTTTTCGTCGAAGTCCTTCCCGAGTTCGTTCTGGCCACCGTCGCCCCGGGTGACGGAGAGATAGGCGGCGCGATAGCCGCGGCCACGGGCCATTGCGGTGATGAGTTGCGTGTTCTCGTCGTCGGGATGCGCGGCAACGTGCAGCACGGTGCCCGTGTTGGCGAACGCGCGCAGTTGCTGGACGATGGCATGAGTGCGGCCGGGTTCCTGAGCGCGCGCCGGAAGCGCGGCGGCGAGGAGCCCGGCAACGAGAAGACCCGAAAGAACCGGCGCAAGGAGGCCCCGGTTTCCGGACGAACACGCGGCCCGAGCCGCGGAGACTCCGGCGTTCATCACTTCAGGCGATCGATGAGGGACTGGTTGAGGCCGACATATTCGTCGCGCAGCGTGGGGCTGGGCGCCTGCTGGGCGGCTTCGAGCGATTTTTGGGCGGTGGCGATGGCGCCGGCCTTGTCACCCATGGCCTCGAGGATGAGGGCCTTGCGGTAAACGAGGTAGAAGGCATCGGGCTGCGCGGCGAGAGCGGCGTCCATCCAGGCGGCGGCCTTCTTGAGATCGAGCCCGTTCTCGAGGTAATACATCGAGGCCTGGGCGTAGGGGAGCTTGTCGTCGCCTGAGGCCATGACGGCCTCAATCTGCGGAACGAGCGTGGCCTTCACGTCGAGCTTGAGGGCCACGGGCACGCGGGTCTTTTCCCAGGTGATGTTGAGCGTGGCGGACTCGTCGCGAATATCGTTGATGCTGATATCGAGCGTCTCCACGTGTTCGCCGAGGGTGAGGGGCTTGGCCTTGAGGCGGGCGACGTCATTCTTCTGGTCGTAGGAATACGCGCCCCACTGCGACATGTTTTTGTGGATGATGATGGTCCACTCGGTCTGGCTAGGGATGGTGAAGAGCTCGTAGGTGCCGGCGGGGATGTCGGTGCCGTTGAGTTTCACGGAGGTGCTGAAAGAAATCTTCGTGGTGGTGTTCGCACCCGTGCGCCAGATGTGGTCATAGGCCACGAGGCCGCCGTAAACCTTGCGGCCTTTGGCGCCGGGGCGGTTGTAATTGATCTGGATGTCGGTGAGGCCGACGCGCTGGGTGACGGTGGCCTCCGGACTGGCGGCGGGGAAGTTGATGCGGGAAGCCTGGGCAAAGAGCCCGGCGGCGAAAGAGAGGCCGCCCAAGGCGGCCACGCTGATGCGGAACAGTTTGGTGATCATCGGGGTGGGTGGGGAGGCGCAGGTATAGCCAGAAGCCGCGAAAGGACAAGCGCCAGCCTACGGCATATCGTGCCGTCCTGTCGGGGCGGTGTGAGCAACGGTTTGACCCGGATTGAACGGTAACATGTTACCTGAATCCCCTCCGAGCAGCATGTCCGTCAAGACCAAGCCCGCCTCCGCTGCCGCCAAGATGCGCGATTATCGCGCGCGTTTGCGCGAGCAGGGTTTACGACCGGTGCAAATCTGGGTGCCGGATATCCATGCCCCCGGATTCAAGGCCGAGATTCGCCGACAAATCGCCCGGCTTGATCCCGCGCATGAAGCGGACGCGCTGGCTTTTATCGAAGCCGTCGCGGAAGACCCGGTTGAATAGTGCGGCCGTAGTGGTGTGCCTGCTGAGCAGGCATTGCGTGGATGCCCCGGCATTGCGAATTACTGTGGAGCCGAGTGCCGCCAACGGGCTTACCCGGATTTCCCAGATCATGGTGGACAAAATTGTCACGATTCCGGTGGCCCGGATAGGGAAAGTGATCGGGCATTTGGATGACGAAACCGTGCTCCGCCTCAACCGGACGTTGGCGTTCGTCGCAGGACTCGGTGAATGAGTCCGGAACGGCGGGCTTTTTTGCCCATTTGGATTTGTGGGAGCGGGCTTGCGCGCGACACAAACCCGTCGCGAGCAAGTGCGCTCCCACATAAATAGGCCGCGATGCTTTTTGCTTAGCGCCGCACCAGCGCCGCCACCACCGGCCAGTCGGCGGCGGCGAGGTCGTAGCCACGCAGCTCGGCGGGAGGCACCCAGGCGATGGCTACATGTTCATGCGGGTGGGGTTCGGACGCGCCGGGGCCGGGCGCGAGCGCGCAGACAAACGGGATCATCTCGATAACCACGGTTTTGTAGTCGTGGACGAAGGACGGCAGCGCACGTGTGACGCGGATTTCGCAGCCCAGCTCTTCGCGGATTTCGCGAACGATGGCCGCTGCCGGGTCCTCGCCGGGCTCTACTTTGCCGCCGGGGAATTCCCATTTCAGGGGCAACAGCTTGTGTGGCGGACGCTGCGCCACCAGCACAAGTCCTTCACGCTCAATGACGGCGCACACCACGGGCACAGGGGAGGAAGGGGGCGGGGACTGGCTCATGACACTTTGTCTGCTCAAGAGGGCATGGCAGTGAGCCGATACAGATGTCACTCCCCTTTTACCATGCCCTCAGCCCTCTCAGCGCTTTTTCGCGCCTGGTGGGTGCGCCTGTCCGTCCGCTCTCCGCGGCCGGTGGTCACTCCGCCCCCGGCGGAATTTGCTGAAGTTAATCCGTCGCCCGTGGCGGCGGTGACGCTTGAGGAGCCGGTGATTGCTGAGAGTGAGACAACTGTTGCGCGGGCTACCGTGGAGACGGCTCCGCCTGTGCGGCCCGCGCCAGAGGTCGATCCGGTGCTTCGTTTCCGCACGCTCGAATCCTTGGAAAATCTCCAGCAGATTCCCGCGCTCCAGTCGCTCGCCCAGGGTTTCGTGCGCGCGACCGCTCGCACCGACAGTTCGGTGGACGAAGTCGTGGCCGCCGTGGAGAAGGATCCGGCGCTCTGCGTGCGTGTGTTGCGCATGGCCAACTCGGCGTTCGTGAGCTCCGAGCAAAAGATCGAAGATATTTTCACCGCCGTGCAAATGCTCGGCCTGCAGCGCGTGAGCACGCTCGCGCACGCGCTCTTCACGATGCGCGACGCGAGCAAGACCTCGGGCGGACTCGATTGGCGCCACCTGTGGATGCACGCGCTGGCCACCGCGGCCATTGCCGAGGAAATCGAGAAGCAGTTGGGTCAGTCCGCCGGACAACAACTTTATCTCGCCGCGCTCCTGCACGATGTCGGCAAGATCGTGCTGTCGACGGTGACGCCCGACGCCTACCGCGAGGTGATGGACCGGGTTTGGGCCGGAGACGGCCGGCTCGATGCGCTCGAACTGGACAACTTCGGAGTGGGACACAGCGAAGCCGGCGTTATTTTTGCCGAGCAAAGCGGCCTGCCCGACGAGGTCGTCGCAGCCATCGCCCACCACGCGGATCCCGCGCAGGCCGAGAAATACCGCTTCACCGTGGCCGTGGTCGGCATCGCTAATTACCTCAGCAAGTCCTATGGGCTCGGCTTTAGCGGCGCGCGCCTCGACGAAACAGATGGCGATTTGGAATCGCTGTCGGCTTGGGGCGTGATTGCGCAGGAAACCGGCACGACGCCGAATGTCAGCGAGATCGCCGACGCCGTCCATCAGCTGGTAGCCAGCCTGAAGCAGGAGTTGCAGGGCTTGCGTGAAGCGGCCTGAAAAGGCCTGTCGGAAGGAAGCTTGCGCTGGCAGCCGAATCGAGGGCGGCACCACACTGCAACTTTTTGCAGGTAGTCCGTGTTGTTGGACTACCTATGAAAACTTTCCTGAAAATCCTTCTCGTGGCCGCCATCCTCATTGTGGCCATTAAGCTCAGCCCGGTGATTTTCGTCGGCGCCATCGCGGGTCTCATTATCGCGGCCTTGCTCGGCTCCGTCGGTCTCTCGTTGCTCGCGCTGTTGGCCGCCGTGCTGCTCGCCTTCGCGGTCGCCCTCTCGCCCATCTGGATCCCGGTGTTGGTGATCGTGGGCCTCGTGAAACTTTTCCGCACCAACGAGCCGAACGTCGTCACGGTTTGAGGTGTGGGAAGGGAAACGGCGGCCTCCGGGCCGCCGTTTTTCGTTGGTGGCGAACGCGAACCCACCATCGGGAGCGAAGGTTCAACCGTGGCCAACACCTCGTTGGGAATACTGGGCGCCTCCATGCACAACTAACCTATTAGGTTACTTGTGCATGGAGGGGAGGGAATGTTGCTTTAGTGACACATGCGCTGCTCTGCGGGGAACTTGCTTCCGAAGCAGTCGCCTGCCTCACTCGCGGGCCATGCCCAAGTCGTCGGAACCTTCGTCCAGCTATGTCGCCGGCATCAGCCTGCTCGGACACGGCGCGGGTGCGGTGAAGCGCCTCGCCGGATTTCGGAAGCAACACCACACGGTGCCGGATGCAGTCAACGCCGTGACGACGGCTTTTCTCGGCAAACTCTGCACCGCCGAGCTGACGGAAGAGGGAGAGGGCTATTTTCAGCGAACCAAGGCGGAACTTGGCTACAAACGCGCGGAGCTTGCACTGGAGATCATGAGTCCGACCGCGGTGCTGACGACGAAAGATTTCACGCTGGAGATAGCCTATTCATTGGAGTCGGCGGATCCCGCGGCGTATCGGGTCACGCGCACGCTGCACAGTGTGCGCGATGGGAAATTGTTACAGCGCGAGGAGTTTGACCGGCTGTTCGCGGGCGCTTTCAGCGCAATCGTATTCGCCCTCGCGAAGGGCGTGAAGGTCGAGGCGGTTATTGATGCCGTGGAAGCGCGACCCGCGGGGGACGCGCTCACAGTGAATTACCCCTCGGACTGCCGGCATTGTGTGCTGACGGTCGAAGGCGTTGCGGCTGAGGTCGTGTGCGACGGTGCGACGTTGGAAATGCGTTTTCCGCGCGCAGGTTCGCCCCGCGAAATGATCGAGGCGTTCCTCGCCGTAAGATCGGCATTCGCACTGACGAAGGACGCGGTGCTGGCGGGGTTGTTGTGAGGTTGATGTAGGGTCGCTGCTTGCGGCGACCGCATGCGTTAGGTCGGCGCAAGCGCCGACCCCCTACAAAAGAAAAAGGCGGCCCGGATGGGCCGCCTGGAAGCGAATCGCGGCGTAAAGCCGCTTCTACGAAAGGATCACTTGATCATATCGGCCACGAAGGCGCGCTCGTCGAGGAGCTCCTTGTTGGTGGCGGCGATCTTGGACTTCGCGAAGTCGTCCAAGGCGTAGCCGGTGATGATCTCGTAGCTGCCGGGCGTCGTGGTCTTGACCGGCATGCCGGCCCAGACGTTGGCGTCGAAACCGTAGTGGCCGTTGGATTTCACGGCGATCGAGTGAATGGCGCCGGGCGTCACGAGCGAGCGGACGTGGTCGACGAGAGCGTTGGCGGCGGAAGCAGCCGACGAAGCGCCGCGAGCGGCGATGATGGCGGCGCCGCGCTTGCCGACGGTTTCGCAGAACGGACCCTGCAGCCAAGCGGTGTCCGTGATGACGGAGGTCGCCGGCTTACCGTCGATCGTCGCGTGAGCGAAGGACGGGAACATGGTCGGGCTGTGGTTGCCGTAGATGAAGATGTCCTTCACCGCGGTGAGATCGACGCCGGCCTTCTTGGCGAGCTGGGTCTGGGCGCGGTTCTGGTCGAGGCGCACCATGGCGGTGAAGCGCTCCGGCGGGAGGCGCTTGGCCTGCGAGGCGGCGATCATGCAGTTCGTGTTGGCGGGATTGCCGACGACGGCGATGCGGGCATCAGCCGCGGCGACGGCGTCGATGATGCGGCCCTGTTCGATGAAGATCTTGCCGTTGTCCTTCAGGAGGTCGGCGCGTTCCATGCCGGGACCGCGGGGCTTGGCGCCGACGAGGAGGACCCAGTTGGCATCCTTGAAACCCACCGCGGGGTCGGAGGTTTGCACGATGCCCTTGAGGAGCGGGAAGGCGCAGTCGTCGAGTTCCATGGCGACACCTTCGAGGGCCTTGAGGGCCTTCTCAATGGGGGCTTCGATGAGCTGGAGGATGACGGGCTGGTCGGGGCCGAACATCGCGCCGGAGGCGATGCGGAAAAGAAGAGCGTAACCGATCTGGCCGGCGGCGCCGGTGACTGCGACTCGAATGGGAGCTTTCATAGGGATGTTGGGGAGGATTGAACCAGAAAAGAGAACGGCGCGAAACGCACGAATTGCGGAAGCGTGGGCGGATTTAGCGTGAGCGATGCGGACCAGTGCGGAAGCTTATCGGAACAGCGGGGCCTGCGTGGCGTAGATCTCGCGCACCATGGCCTCGGTGGTTGGCCAGTCGATGCAGGCGTCGGTGATGCTCACACCGTATTTAAGATTTTCCTTCGGCTGTGGGAACGGCTGGTTGCCGGCGCCGAGGTTGCTCTCCACCATCGCGCCCATGATTGAACGATTGCCCGCGGTGATCTGGGCGAGGAGCTGGCGCATGACCTCGGGTTGCAGCTCGGGTTTCTTGGAGGAGTTATCGTGCGAGCAGTCCACGAGGATGGACTTGGCCAAGCCGGCCTTTTCGAGCAACGCCTCGGCCTGGGCGATATGGCTGGGAGAAAAGTTCGGACCGGCGCTGCCGCCGCGAAGGACGACGTGGCAGTTGGGATTGCCACGGGTGACGATCGCGGAGGAGGCGCCGTTCAGATTGATGCCGAGGAAAGTCTGCGGCTGGCCGGCGGCTTTGATGGCGTTGATGGCGGTCTGAATGGAACCGTCGGTGCCATTCTTGAAGCCGAGCGGCATCGAAAGACCCGAGGCCATCTGGCGGTGCGTCTGCGATTCGGTCGTGCGCGCGCCGATGGCGCCCCAACACACGAGATCGGCGACGTATTGCGGCGTGATGGGATCGAGGAATTCGGTGGCGGTCGGCAGGCCGAGGTCCAGCACATCGCGGAGAAAGGTGCGACCGAGGCGGAGACCGGCGGCGATGTCGTGCGAGCCGTCAAGATGCGGGTCCATGACCAAGCCCTTCCAACCGACCGTGGTGCGGGGCTTCTCGAAATAGACGCGCATCACGATCATGATGCGGTCGGCCACCTCGCGCGAGAGGGCGGCCAGGCGGCGGGCATATTCGCGGCCCGCCTCGAGATCATGGATGGAGCAGGGGCCGACGATCAGCAGGAAACGCTTGTCATCGGTAAAGATGAGGCGGTGGATCTCGCTGCGAGCGCGGGCGATGAACTCGGCCTGGGTTTCGGTCTTGGGGAGCTCCTTCAGGAGGTCGGCGGGCGAGGGCAGGGCCCGCGTCTCAACGACATTGATGTCCGATGTTTTCTGCACAGGGGGTCAACCCTGCAAAGGCCTCCCGGTGGGGCAAGCCTCAGGTTTTCGGTGACGCGCACGAAATTCCGGCTCGCGAAACAGTCATTTGGGCACTCCCTCCGGTCGCAGCGACGATTCTCCGAATTTGGGCAAAGAAAAGGCCGGTCGCCTACCCCTAGACGACCGGCCATTGCTTTCTTAGTTACCCCAAAACTCCCGCTAGGCGGGAGAAGTGATAAATTGGATATGCAGAGTGATAGTTGGTTCCCACCCCACGTCAAATTCTTCGCAGAACCTTTCAGAGAACATCCTTGATAAAGCCGGTCCCGTGCCAACAGTGACCAGGAAATCGCTGTGATTTATTTCCTAACAGACAACGATTTAAAGAACGCATCAGCCGTGCTCCGCGTCTGCGGACCCGACGCTAATACCTATTTGCAGGGGCAGTTCACGCAGGACCTGAAACTCGCTGAAAAAGGCCCGATTTACGGGCTCTGGCTCGACCAGAAGGGCAAAGCGTTGGCCGACAGCCACATCATACGTTTGGCCGCCAATGATTTTTTGGTCGTGAGTTTTGCCGGCCCGGCATCGTCGCTACTGGCGCGACTCGAAGCGTATCTGATCGCCGACGAAGTAGAGCTCCATGACGAGGCTGCGCAGTGGAGTCGCGTGCTCGTGTGGGGCGATGTGTTGCCTGACGTCGAATGGCCGGCGAACGCGCAGATTTTTCCGAGCCGGCACGCCGCTCCGAACGCGCAGGAGATTCTCGTGCCGATCGCGCACACGAGTGAAGTAGTCGCATTGCTCGCCGAAAAAGCGGCGACCGCCTCGCGCGACACGGCCGAACTCGCGCGCTTGCGCGCGGCCTTGCCCGTCGTGCCGACCGACATCGGACCGCGCGATTTGCCCGCCGAGGGCAAGTTGGACGATGTCGCGATTTCCTACACGAAAGGCTGCTACCTCGGCCAGGAAGTCATCGCGCGCCTGAAAAATCTCGGCCAGGTGCGGCGTGCGTTGCATGTGATCACGGGTGCCGGTGCAGCGCCCGCGCCGGGCTCGATTTTATTTCAAGGCGAGCGCAAAGCCGGCGAAGTGCGCTCGGGGGCGGCCGACGGCGGCGACTTTATCGCGATGGCGATGCTCTCGCTCGTGAACCTCGATCCCGCCACGCCGCTCGGGCTTGCGCCGAACGGCGGCGATATCCGCATCTTGCGTCGTGTCTGATCTCGAAAAGATCACCGTCATCTGCGAACGCCTCGGCGCTTCACCGGAGCAGGCTGCGACCATGGCGAAACAACTCTTGAAGCGCGCCGTTCAACTCGCTGCCGAGCGAAACATCACGCGTGAGGCCGCGCTCGCGCAGTTGCTGCAAATCCTCATTGAAGGCCGCCAAGGCAACCTGCCACCGGGCTTTCAGCCGCCGGCGAAATAAGGGGCAACCATCGCGTGCCTGCACGAACGCGCGATTGGCTATGCGCTAACCTTTAAAGATGCTATTGTGCCATTCGAGAAACTCGTGCGCAGGACGTGACTTCTCATCTTCGGGCAAAACTTGTAGCGGTCGGTTGTCCAGTTCGTAGTAGTGCCGGCCATTCTGAAACTCTTCTCGTATGCGGCGGCTCACCTTCACTTGGTAATCGTGCGTAACAGTAAGATAACCGAGGTCGAAAAGGTTGTGCAGATCGGATCTCAACAACAGGCCATTGTTCACCTGATGCGGTCCCATATCTGAATAGGGCTTTATGTGACATGCGGCCAACGCAGGCAACGTGCGCTCGCCGGTAATTGCACAGCGGCGCATGTAGGCGTCAGTGACCTCGAGTCTGAAAGCTCCCTGACCAAGGCGGGGCATGATGAGGCGAGGTTCTCCGTATCGGGCTTGGTTTGGCTCGGCAATGAGTTCAGAGACCGCGGTTGCCGTAAGCTGCATTCTCGATTGAACATCGGCCCACAACTTGGCTCCGATGGCGTCAGTGGTATCAAAGCGCTTGCCCTCCATGACACCAGACCGCGGCCAAGTGGCGGGCATCGGCAGCCATAGCTCTCGAGGCCAGAAAAACGGCTGCGTAAGGACCGTGCAGCCCAGGGGTTCGTGCGCACGTTCTGCACCCCGATACGCGAGTATCCGCTCGGCGAAAGTGCGATAGTCGGGAGATCCATTCTTCTGAAGAAAAGTATCCCAGACCAAACGAATGGGAAAAAACTTATGATGTGCAAAAACCCCTCCACCAACGATGAAGTTGTTTGGGGCATGGAGTTTAAATAGAAACAATTCGCCGGGTTGTATGGCACGAAACTGATCCTGACTCTTCGGGCGCCAGAAATTTACTTCGTCGGGAGCGGGATTGAGGTTCGCGAGAAAATGAAACCATCGGTCGTCGGTTATTCCGATGTAGATCCTGCTCATGGCCTCGTGCGGTGAGGTTACTGTCAGAACAGTAGTTTCAGCTCGTAGAAATACGGGTCCACGATGCGGTGGGCCCAGAAGAAGTAGATCAGCGCGGCGAGGCCGAGCATGGGGCCGAAGGGGACGTGCACGCCAAGGCCGAGTTCGGCGGGTTGACCGTCGGGCGTTTCGGCGGGGAGGGCGAGGGGCGACTGCTTGCCGGTGGCTTTTTGCCATGCATAGGCGACGATGAACCACACGCAACCGAGCACGGCGCCGCCAAACATGCCGACGACCGCGCCTTGCCAGCCCACGAAAGCACCGAGCGCGCCGAGATATTTCACGTCGCCGAAACCCATGGCTTCCTTGCGCAGGATGACCTCGGCGAAGAGCGCGATCCACAGCACGAGCGCGGAACCGACGAAGAGGCCCAGCACGGAATCGAGCGCGGACCGCATGGCTGCGACAAACCAGACCTCGTGCACTTGGCCGTGTAGGTCCGGCAGCAGCATCGATAGTAACAACCCGACCGCAGCGCCGCCGATGGTGAACGCATCGGGGATGATCATGTGGTCGTGATCAATGAAGTGTGCGCAAATGACGATGGAGCACAGCACCGCGCCTGCGAGCGCCTTGCCCGGAGGGAACAGCAACCAGCAGGTGAGAAAAAGCCCGGCGGTGAGCAGCTCGATGGCCGGATAACGAAAGCTGAACGGCCGGCCGCAGCAGCGCGCCTTGCCGCGCAGGATGAACCAGCTCAGCACGGGAATGTTGTCATACCACGCGATGGGCTGGCCGCAGCCGCAATGCGAACGCGGTGTCACGACCGATTCGTTTTTCGGAATCCGGTAGATGCAGACGTTGAGAAAGCTGCCCACGCACGCGCCGAACAACGCGACCCAAAGCGGGAAGAACCACGGATGCTGCGCGTCAACGGCCTGCAGGACTTCTGTCATGAGCGGGGAGGATTGGGCGGAGGTAAACCAAGCGCGGTGGCGGCGGCGACGTGCATCACATTCGCGGGGACGGAGACGCCGGTCCAGATTTCCAGTGCGCGCGCGCCTTGGTGCACGAGCATCGAGAGGCCGTTGGCGTGCGGAAGGCCGAGCGTCGCCGCGTCGCGCAGCAGGGCGGTTTGCGGCGGGTTGTAGACCATGTCGTAAACCCTGACGCCCGGAGCAAGGCGGTGCAAATCCATTGGCGCGGGCTCGCCGGGTCTAAGGCCGGCGGAGGTGGCATTGATGACGACGGCTTTTTCCTTTCCCGAAATTTCGGAGACCAGGCTCGCGGGAATTTCCGAGGGATTGAAACCGTGCACAGGAATCGCGTCGGCGAGCGGACGCAGGGCCGCGAGCAAAGTATCGAGGTTCGCCCGAGTGCGATTGGCAATCCAAAGAGACGCGCACTTCTGCTTCAGGCATTCGACCGCGGCGCCGCGAGCCGCGCCGCCCGCGCCGAGGAGCACGACGTGCGCGCCGGGGAGTTCGATGCCAAGATCAGCTTTGAGTGCGGCGGCGAGTCCGTAGCCATCGGTGTTGAAACCCTTCCAGCCGTTGGAAGTGCGGAGCAACGTGTTCACCGCGCCGATGGCTTTCGCGGAAGGATCGATCTCACCGACGAGATCGCAGGCCAGCACTTTGTGTGGCACGGTAAGGTTAAGCCCGTGAAAGCCGGCGGCGTTAAGTTGGGGTAGCGCCTGCGGCAGTTGTTCGGGCGGCACGTCGAAACGGAAATATTTCCACGTGGCGAAGCGGGCGTCGCGCGTCGCCATGTCTGCGAGCGCGGCGTTGTGCATCGCAGGGCTTACCGAATGCTTGATGGGATGCCCGAGCACGGCGAGCGCCGTGCCGGCATGCGACCACCCCTCAAGGTCGGCCAAAGTCAGGACGCCGGAATTTTCGGTGTTCGATTTCAGATTTTCGATTGAGGCAGTCGCAGGGGTGGCGTGCAAAATCGAAAATCACGTCATGTTCCGCTCGTAGGTGGACTCGAACTCGGCGACGAACTCGGCGAAGAGGCGGGCGCGTTCATGGTCGTGGGCCACGGAGTAGTGGTTCACCAGGTTGCGGCAGCAGCGGCACAGCACTTCGCGCACGGGCGTGGGGGCGAGGTCGGCGACGGTGGGGCTGAGCGTGTGCTTGCGGAGCATGGCGACGGCTTCGCTCGCGCCGATGATGCGTCCGGAGTTGAAAGGATCGATGTAGAACGGGAGATCCTCGGCATAGCAGCCGACCACGAAATGCCCGGGCAGGCCGACGGGTTCGAGCGAGAGGCCCAGCCGCTCGGCGACGAGCAGGTAAACGATGGAAAGCGAAATCGGGATACCCTTGCGACGGATGAGCACCTGGTCGAGGAAGCTGTTGAGCGGGTCGGCGTAATGCTCGGTGTTGCCGTGCAGCCCGAATTCGTGGAACAGCACGCGGTTCATCACGCGGCACTTGTCGCGCACGCTCGCGGGTTCGGCGATGAGTTCGCGACAGCGAGCGGCCATGCGGTCAAGCAGCGTGCAGCTTGCGGCGATGTCGAGGTCGGGATGGATGGTGCGGCTGAGCAGGAGCGCGCCCGTTTCCAACTCGTAGTTGAGCGAACGGATGAAGCCGCGGAATTCGGCGACCGGGTCGGAAAAATTCAGTTCGCGCAGGTAGCGGTTCGCATGGGCCGCGAGCGCACGATTGGGCTGGCTGGCGATGTGGCGGAGAAAATCGACGCTTTCGCGACCGTGGCGGGTGAAGTGAGCCAGCAGCGATTGCCGCACGGCGGGAGAGGGATCGTCGAGCAGCCCGGCGAGGGCGGCGCGTTGCTCGGCCGTGAATCGGTTGGCTTCCACGGATTCATAGACAAGACCGGCGGGCCTCGGGCGCAACGGGGAAAGTTTTTCGCAACGCGAAATATTTTCTGGCCTTCGCAGCGGCGGGCACATGCCCCGTCTGTGGGGATTGTAGGGGGCGTCGACTATCCTGGATATTTCTGTCCTTCCCACACACCCCGGCGCTGCGCGCCACCCCTCTTCATAGAGGGGATTCAAATCCACGCTGAAAAAGTTCCCCACTATTAAGCCCGAACTATGCAGTGGGATGTGGGTCAGCGCGCTTGCGCGCGCCCTGGAAATGCGCCCGCAAGCGGGCTGCCCACAGCACCACCATAGAGATTCTCGCCACCGAGTGTGATCAGGTTCAACTGCATGGTTCCGGATTAAGAGAGGTGCCCACCAAGACGGGGTGTGTCGGAACGTGAAATATTGAGACTATCGTGTGCCGTAAAGCGCGGTGCCGATGCGCACGAGCGTGCTGCCCTCCAGGACGGCGGCTTCGAGGTCGCCCGTCATGCCCATGGAGAGTTCACGCAGCGGCGCGCCACTGCGGGCGGCGAGTTCATCGCGGATCTCGCGCAGGCGCGCGAAAGTGCGGCGTGCGACGGCCGGGTCATCGGAAAGCGGAGCGATCGTCATGAGGCCCTCCACCCGCAGATGCGGGCGAGCGAGGGCGGCGTCGAGCAGGCGCGGGGCATCGGCGGCTTCGGCGCCGAACTTCGCCGGATCATGGCCGGCGTTGAGCTGGAGGAGGATGGGGAGTTTCTTACCGAGCTCGCCGGCGGCGCGATCGAGCACGGTGAGCAGTTTTTCGCTGTCCACGCTCTGGATGCGGTCAAAGTGGGCGGCGGCGAGCTTGGCCTTGTTGGACTGGAGATGGCCGATGAGTTCCCAGCGCAAACCAGCCGGTGCGAGGGCGCGCTTTTCCACGCCTTCCTGAACGCGATTTTCGCCGACCGCAGCGAAACCATAGCGCAGTGCGTGCTCCGCTGCCGCGGGCGGATGAGTTTTGGTGACGGGTAAGAGTGTGACCTCCGCGGGGTTGCGGCCGGCCGCGGCGCAGGCGGCGGCTATTCGCGTGCGCAATGCGTCGGCTCTTTGGTGGAAAATCTCGTATTCGATAAACATCTATGAGCGGCTCTTTTAAGATGGATTGGCGATAAGATAGGTTTATGCTGCGTCTGAACATACACGCCGTATGCAAATCGAGAACTTCAAAATCTTCGCCGACTTGGTCGAAACCAAGAGCTTTTCCAAGGCGGCCAAATTAAACGGCATCACGCAGTCCGCGGTCAGCCAGCAAGCGCGCGCCATGGAGCGCAACTTCAAGACGCTGATGATCGACCGCAGTCAGAAGCAGTTCAATCTGACGCGTGAAGGACAGCGCATCTACGAGGCGGCGAAGGAAATCCTGCATGTCTATGAGAAGCTCGAGAGCGAGCTGCAGGAGATGAAGAAGGTCATCAGCGGCACGATCCGCATCTCGACCATCTACTCGATCGGCCTGCACGAATTGCCGCCCTACGTGAAGCGCTTCCTCCAGTCCTTCCCGTCGGTCAACGTGCGCATCGAATACCGCCGCTCCAACCTCGTTTATGAGGACATCCTGCACAACGCCGTGGATTTCGGCCTCGTCGCCTTCCCGCAGAAGCAGCGCCAGATCGAGATGCTGCCGTTCCGCAACGACCGGCTCGTGTTGATCACTCATCCGAACCATCCGCTGGCCAAGGGGCCCGAGGTGGACCTCAAGACGCTTTCCGGCTACAAGTTCATCGGTTTCGACCCCGACATCCCGACGCGCAAGGCCGTGGACACGATCTTCCGCGACAACAAGCTCGAGATCACGCCGGTCATGGAGTTCGACAACATCGAGACCGTGAAGCGTGCCGTCGAGATCGACCACGGCATCGCCATCGTGCCGCAGGCCACCGTGCAGCAGGAGCTGCGGCAGGGCACGCTCGCGCTCGTCCCCTTCAAGGGCAAGGAGTTCACCCGCCCGCTCGCCATCCTCCACCGCAAGGGTCGCGTGCTCACGCCCGCGATGAAGAAATTCGTCGAGATGCTGGCCGCGGAAGGTGCGGCGGCCGAAGCCGCTTCGGCGAAAGGTTGAACGCCGCTTTGCGAAACCAGCGGGCGTTTCCGGGAACAAAACCGGAGCGCCCCGCCTCCCATCTACTGTCATGAAAACCTTCTTCCGCTCCCTCTTCGCCGCTGCCGGACTCGCGTTGATCACGGCCGTCGCCTCGGCTTCCGTCATCGGCCAGACTGCGCCGGCGCTCAAGTTCAAGGATCTCTCCGGCCAGGAAATCAGCCTCGCCGCGCTCAAAGGCAAGGTTGTCGTCGTGGACTTCTGGGCCACTTGGTGCGGCCCGTGCCTTCAGGAAATTCCGGGCTACATCGAGATGCAGAAGAAATACGGCAAGGACGGTCTCGTCATCGTCGGTATCTCGCTCGACAAGAAAAACCCGAAGGAAGTGAAGAAATTCGTCGAGGCCCGGGGCATGAACTATCCGGTCGCCATCGGCGACTTCGACGCGGTGGACGCCTTCGGCGGCTTCGAGGTGATTCCCACGACTTTCCTCATCGGCCGAGACGGCAAGATTCTCCACCAGAAGAGCGGCGCGATGGCACACGACGAATACGAAGCCATCTTGAAGAAGGCGCTCTGAACGCATCGCGCGCGTGTATCATTTCCAGCCGGGCGATTTCGCCCGGCTTTTTTATGTCCGGCCGAATTCCCGACGCGCGGCGGCGAGGCCGAGTTCGTAGGCAGCGATGAGGCGGTCGTAATTGGCGTCGGCTTCGCGGTCCACGACCCGACGTGCGGGATCGGCGTCATACCACGCGATGGAATGCTTGATGCCGTCGCGGAAACGCACGGTGGCCGTGAAGTCGGGCACGTAGCGTTTGATCTTCGTGTTATCGCACACGATCGAGTTGCTCTTGTCGCCCTGCAATCCGCCCTCCTCGTCGGGCAGGCAGGCGCTGATAAAGTCCGAGGCGATGTGGATGAACTTCGGATTGGCCACGCCGGCGGCTTCCGCGAGGGCGTCGTGAATCTGGTTCCAGTTGAGCACTTCGTCGGACGTGATGTGGAAGGGGTGACCGAGGGCGCCTTGGTGGCCGAAGAGACCGAGCAGGGCTTTGGCGAAATCGGAATTGTGCGTGAGTGTCCACAGCGAAGTGCCATCGCCCGGGATGATCACGGGCGCGCCGCGGCGCAGCCGGTCCACTGCCGTATAGGGAAGCGGCCAGCTATTCATCGGGATCGGAATCACCGTTTCGCCGTAGGTGAACGAGGGACGGATGATCGTCACCGGGAAACCCTCTTCGCGATACGCGCGCATGAGGCGCTCCTCGCAGGCGATTTTGTTGCGCGAGTAATCCCAAAACGGATTGGCCAGCGGGGTGGACTCTGTAACGAGGTAGTGCGTGACCGGTTTCTGATAAGCGCTGGCCGAGCTGATGAAGATGAACTGGCCCACGCGGTCGCGAAAGAGCGCGAGACGTGCCTCGATGTCAGCGGGGGTGAAGCTGATGAAATCCACCACCACGTCCCACCGGACATCCCCCAAGGCGCGACGGGCGGCCTCCGGTTGGTGAATGTCGGTCGCGATCTGTTTGGCACCCGCGATGGGTGGGCGCTGACCGCGATTGAGGAGGGTAAGATCGAGCCCGCGGGCGATCGCGAGCTTCGTGCACGCCGTGCTGATGATGCCGGTGCCGCCGATGAAAAGGATGCGCATGGTGAGCGCACCCTAGCCGGGTTTGTGTGTGGCGCCACTCCGGGTCGGGGTCTTTGTGCGTCATGTCGTTTGACCCGCCGGGACCGCGCGCTACCGTGCAGGCGCCCACCCCATGAAACCTCTCCGCTCCCTCCTGGCCGGCGCTGCGCTATTGTCGGCCCACATGCTCGTTGCCGCCGGCCTTCACGACATTCCGCTCAAAGACATCGATGGTGAACCGACCAGCCTCGCCCCTTACAAGGGCAAGGTGATGCTTATCGTGAACGTCGCTTCGAAGTGCGGTCTCACGCCGCAATACGAAGCCCTCGAAGCGCTCCATCGGAAACACCACGACGCCGGGCTCGTCGTGCTCGGATTTCCCTGCAACCAGTTCGGCAACCAAGAGCCGGGCTCCAATGCCGAGATCAAGGAATTCTGTTCCCTCAAGTTCAACGTGTCGTTCCCGATGTTCGATAAACTCGACGTCAACGGTGAGCATCGTCACCCGCTCTATGTTGCGCTGGCCGGAAAGGACTCACCCTTTCCCGGCGACATCGGTTGGAACTTCACCAAGTTCATCATCGGTCGCGACGGCCGCATCCTCCACCGCTTCGCGCCCAACGTGAAACCTGACGCACCTGAAGTCATTGCCGCGCTCGAAGCCGCTCTCGCGGCGAAATCCTGAGCTGCGCACGATGAGCCTCTCCAACGCGACTCGCATCGCACTCGTCACCGGTGCCGGTTCGGGCATCGGTCGGGCGGTCGCGCTCGGGTTGCTCGGTGCCGGCTGGTCGGTGGTGCTCGCGGGTCGCCGGAGCGATGCAATCGAGGAAATCGCGAAACTTTCCGGTGCGCCGGCCACTCGCGTGCTGGCGGTCGCCACGGATGTTACCGACCAAGCCGCGGTGCGCGCACTGTTTGCACGAACGCGCGAAACCTTCGGCCGGCTCGACCTGTTGTTCAATAATGCCGGCGTGAGCGCGCCCGCCGTGCCGCTCGAGGAGGTGCCGTTGGAAAAATGGCGCGAAGTCGTCGATACGAACGTCACCGGCGTTTTTCTCTGCCTGCAGGAAGCCTTTCGCCTGATGAAGGCGCAGCAGCCGCGCGGGGGGCGCATCATCAACAACGGTTCGATTTCCGCCCATGTGCCGCGCCCGATGGCGGCACCCTACAACGCGGCCAAGCATGCGGTTACCGGGTTGACCAAATCCGCCGCGCTCGAGGGCCGGCCCTTCGGCATCGCTTGCGGACAGATCGACATCGGCAACACCGAGACGACGATGGCCGGTCAGATGAAGAGCGGCGTGTTACAGGCCAACGGCACGATTGCGCCCGAACCGACTTTTGACGTGAAACACGTGGCGGACGCCGTGCTCTATATCGCCGGGCTGCCGTTGGAGGCCAACGTGCCTTTCATGACGGTGATGGCCACGGGCATGCCTTACATCGGGCGCGGTTGATTCATCGCCGCTGCACCGGTCGTCACGGAATCGGCGGTTGCGCGGCCGGCAGGGCGGCGGTGCAATGGTCCTTCGATGACTTTCCAGTTCATCATTCCGGCGGCGTGTGCATTCACCTATGTGGTGTCGGCGCTCATGCTCAAACGGGCCAGCGCGCTCGGCGTGGGCGTGTGGCGCATCGGCTTTCTCGCCAACTGGGTGATGTTCTTCGTATTTCTGCCGCTGGGTTTACTTGCGCCGGGCGGCGCTGATCCAGGTTGGTCGGCAGTGTGGCAGCCCGCACTCAACGCCGTGTTCTTCCTCGGCGGACAGATGGCGATTTTCATCGCGCTCCAAAAAGGCGACGTGTCGGTGACGACGCCGGTGATGGGCACGAAGGTGCTGCTGGTGGCGTTGCTGAGCCTGCTATTACGCGCGGGTGACGTGCCCTGGCAGTGGTGGGCGGGCGCGGTGCTCAGCACATCGGCGGTGGCCTTGCTGCATTTCGGCGAACCACATGAGGGTCGCGAACGCGTGGCTCGCGCGGTGTTTTGGGCAGGCCTAAGCGCGCTGTCGTTCAGTTTGTGCGACGTGTTGGTGCAGAAGTGGGTGCCGGCGTGGGGCAGCGGACGTTACCTGATGTGGATGTTCCTGTTCAACGCACTCTACACTTTTGCCTTCGTGCCGTTCTTCCGCGCACCGCTGAGCGCGCTGGACGGGACGGCGTGGCGTTGGACGGCCGCGGGTGCGCTGCTGCTCGCACTGAACAATGCCGGTATTGCGCTGGCCATCGCCGTGTCGCGTGCCGCCGCAGCGGTGAACATCACCTACAGCGTGCGCGGACTTGTGAGCATCGGCCTCGTGTGGGCCGTGGGCCACTGGTTCCACAACCAGGAAAAGCACCTCGCGCCGCGGGTCCTCCGTTTTCGCCTGTTCGGTGCCGGCCTGATGCTCGCCGCCATCGTGCTGGTGCTCGTGTGAGACGCCGCGCTTCCTGAAATCACGGTGAGGACATGGGAAAGTTGCGCCACGGCGTGAAGGATGCAGGTTTGTGCGTATGAGCCGGCCTCCGCCCATTGATGGTATTGTTGAGAGCATCCTTTACGTGGCCGACATGGCGCGGACGATCGCCTTCTATCGCGACGAGATGGGTTTGGAGCCCATGACGGGGGACCAGGAGCGCTTCCAGACGTTTCGCGCGGGCGAGAGGCAGGTGTTGTTGCTGTTCAAACAGGGCGGCACGCTGGAGCCGGCCGAGGTGCCCGGCGGGGTCATTCCTCCTCATGATGGTTCAGGGCCCCAGCACATCGGATTCGCCATCGCCGCTTCCGCTTACGATGTATGGCGGGCGCGGCTGAATGCACGCGGCATCGCGATTGAAAGCGAAACGACGTGGGAACGTGGCGGTCGCAGCCTGTATTTCCGGGATCCCGACGGTCACCTGCTCGAGTTGATCACGCCCGGCATCTGGCCGAATTACTGAGAGATTGTTTCGGCTGGTGCGGAGCGGACCACCTTGTCGCTGCACTCCAAGGCGGCTACTGAACTGCGCGGTCAGGCCGCGATGCGGTTCGGCTTCTCGCCGTCGTGGTTGCAGCAAGTCCGGCCCTTCGGGCGCAAGGGCTCGCTCGAAACGGGCTCGGTGGACGGACCCGTGGGATCCGCCTCGGTGGCTACGAGGAGGGAGAGCAAACTCAGGGTAATGATGGCGGCTAGCATGGCTTGGTGTCGTTGCGCAGGCCGGTCAGAGCCGCGCACGCGTGGTTTTGTTCCTGTTACTCAACTCAACCCAGAGGACCGAAGAGAAGTTACAGGTATCCGGCGACAGGGTCAGTGCCGCTGGGTCCGACAAAAAGAATCATAAAGCCGGTGCTGACAAGGCGCCGACGTGTTAAATCCGTGCTAGCAATCCGGCACGCAGGCCGGATTAGCAAATCTACGAACCCTCAGGTTGAGAACGCTTTGGCCGAAAAATCTCTAAAGTTTTTTAGCGCCGCGTCACAGTCGCTGGCCTGACAAAGTCCGCCAGTGTGCTGGGGCATATCGGGCAAGGTGGTGAGTGCGTGATGCAGGGCGCCGATCACGAAACTCAACCGCCAGATGAAATCAGTGGGCGGCAGGGCGGGTTGGTGTCGCCGGATGGCTTGGCCAAAACGCGTCATCGTCGGCTGGAACTCCACGCGCACCACCTCGTCGGCGAAGGGTTGGCGCTCTGCGAGGAGTCGTCCCAGCAGGCGCGGCGCAAGCGGACCGGTTTCCGGGGTGGGGAAAAACAGTGGCCGGGCAAGCGCATCGAAAATCTCTGGCAAGGGCACCGGGCTGCTGCCGGCGCGGGCTTGGGCGGCTTCGAGCAGGTCGAGTCGCGCTTGGTTGATCTGGCCCAGCCGAAGCTGCAGCAGGTCGCGGTAGAGGCCCTCTTTATCGTAGAAATGATAATTGACGGAGGCCACGTTGACCTTGGCTACTGCGGTGATCTGCCGGAGCGAAACGCCGGCATAGCCGTGCCGTGCAAATAGCGATTCGGCAGCGGATAAAATACGATTTCGTGTGGCAGAGGCGGTTGGCACAGAAGTAAGATACAAATGATTAAAACGAATGTATAAATCAAGAAGCATTTCTCTCTTTTGCAGTCGCCGCAAGCTGGCTCCAATTGGGATGGCGGGCGAGCATCGCTGCTGAGGATGCCTCTTTGCTTTTGACCGTAGCAGCCGGCGGCTCAGTTTGGCGGGGTGCAAGACGCTGCTGACTCCTCGGACGCGCTGGCTCCTGTGGAGCCCGGGTTGGTTTATTCGAAGTTCGAGACCGAACTCTTGGTGCGGCCCGACGACATCGACATGTATCAGCATGTCCACAGCAGCCGCTACATGGACTATGTTCTCGCGGCGCGCTTTGACCAGATGGAGCGTTGCTACGGTATGCCGATGGCGGCGTTCCAGAAACTCGGCTATGGCTGGGTGATCGCGTCCACGCAGATGAATTTTCGCCGGCCGCTCGTCCTCGGCGATCGCATGACGGTGCGCTGCTGGATTGAACAGTTCACGACCATCGGTCTCCGCTTGCAGTTCGAAATCGATCGTCTGTCCGATGGCAAACGCTCGTGCGATGGCTGGTTCGACTACGTGATGATTTCGGTTGAGACCGGCCGGCCGGTGCGCATTCCGGAGTTCATTCGCCAGAAATACTCGATCTGACTTGCGAACTAAAGCGCGCCAAACCCATTGCCTGCAAGCGCTTTGCCCGGCGGCGGGAAATAATTCCCTTGCCAGTGGGTCACGGATCGGCGTCCTTACGTGCCTCGATAGAGACAGCGTTGGATGACAGGATCTGGTGAGTCGTTGGCTGAGCGTTTGGCTTAAGTGATGATTTCGAAACCCAAGTTGGGAACGGACTGGCAGATGGCGACGGATCTACGAATTATCACATGAGCAACTCCAAACTCTACGTTGGAAACCTCTCCTTCAAGACCACCGATGACGAGCTCCGCTCCTACTTCGGCCAGTTCGGCACCGTGACCGACACCTACGTCGCCATGGACAAGATGACCGGTCGCCCCCGCGGCTTCGCGTTCGTCACCATGGGCACTCCCGAAGAGGCCAAGCTGGCCATCGAGAAGACCAATGGCGTCGATCTGGGCGGCCGTGCCCTCCAGGTCAATGAGGCCCGTCCGAAGGAAGATCGTCCGGCTGGCGGCGGCTTCGGCGGCGGCGGTCGTGGTGGCTTCGGCGGCGGTGGCCGCGGTGGCTACGGCGGCGGTGGCGGCGGCCGCGGCGGTTTCGGTGGCGGTCGCGACCGTTACTAAAATCCGTTTCGCGTTCGCGCGAAATTCCCCTTTCGAGGCGGAGCCCAAGCGGCTCCGCCTTTTTATTTTCCGGTCCGGCCGGAAAATAATCTCGCCGTAGCTCGCAGAGCGAAGGCGGATGGTGCCCGCTGATTTTTCCCATGCCCGCCACTTCCGCCCAAGTCCGGCAACACCTCGTGCGTCTTTCCGCCTGCACGCTTTGTCCGAAGATGCACAAGCCTGTGGTCGTCGGGCGCGCGGTGGCTTCGCGCATCCTGCTGGTCGGCCAGGCGCCGGGCGACAAAGAGCCGAAATTGGGCCGGCCCTTTGCGTGGACCGCGGGCAAGACACTCTTCAAATGGTTGCACGAAGCGCTAGGCTGGACGGAAGACGAGGCGCGCGACCGCATCTACTTCGCCGCAGTCTGTCGCTGTTTTCCGGGCAAGAAAATCATGGGCGGCGACCGCGTGCCCGACGAAGACGAGATTGCCGCCTGTTCCCGCTGGCTCGCCGCCGAGGTGGCGTTGCTGCGACCGGAGCTCGTGTTGCCGGTTGGCAAACTTGCCATCACGCAGTTCCTGCCGCCCGCGCCGCTCAATGACCTGATCGGGCGCAAGCTCCGCATCGAATACCGCGGCCATGCGATGGATTGTATTCCGTTGCCGCATCCATCCGGTGCATCGCCCTGGCATCGCATGGAACCGGGCAAGACGTTGTTGCGGCAGGCGCTCGCTCAAGTGGCTGCGCACCCCGCCGTGCGCGCGGCGAAATGAGGTTGCGTCGCAGAATTCGCACCGCTGCCCTGCACGCATGAGTTTGTTGCGGATTTTCATCGTGGTGGCGCTGGCTTGGGGCGGCATGGCCTCGGCTCAACCGTCGCCCGTGCGCCATGCCACGCCGGTGGCCGGGGTTTACGCCGGCGCCATCGTGATTGATGCGTCCACGGGACGCGTCTTGATCGAGGACAACCCTGACGTGCGCAATCCGCCTGCGAGCATGACCAAGCTCATGACTTTCGCCGTGGTGCACGACAGCCTGACCGCCGGCACGCTTACGCTGCAGACTCCGGTGAAGATTGAAGCAGCCGATGCCCGCATGGGTGGCACGCAAGTGTATCTCGATCCGCGCGAGACCTTCACCGTCGAAGAGTTGCTCTACGCGCTGATGGTCCAGTCCGCGAATGACGCCGCCCACGCGCTGGCCCGCGCTGCCGCCGGTTCGGTGCCCGTTTTCGTGGACTTGATGAATACCAAAGCCCGTGAACTGGGCATGACCCGCACGACTTTCCGCACGCCGCACGGTTTGCCCGCCGCGAGCCGGCGCGTCGAGGACGGCGACCTGTCCACGCCCCGCGATTTTGCGGTGCTCAGCCGCCATCTGTTGAAACACACTGATGTGTTGCGTTACACGGCGGTGCAGGAGCGCGACTTCGGTGCCGAACGGAAGCAAGGCGCATTGAAAATGCGCAACCACAACAATCTCCTCGGCAAGATTCCTGGGGTGGACGGCCTCAAGACAGGCTACACGCGCAGCGCCGGTTATTGCCTGAGCGCGACCGCAGAGCGCAGTGGCCGTCGCATTGTCGCCGTCATCATGGGCTCATTCGGGCCGGGTGGTGAAGTTGACCGCGGGCGCGCTCGCGACCTGAAAATGATCCAGTTAATCGACCGCGGATTTGCACTGGGCCCCGACCTTTTCACGGCCGACCGGGCGGCAGTGGCCACGCCGGCGTCCAGCTCGCTGGTGCCGGTCGTCAAGACCGACAAGACGGTCGCGCCCCCTTCCTCCAACGGTCCCGCCGAACAACAAACCTCGACGCCGACGGAACCGATGTTCAAGTTTCGCGTCATTCCCCCTGAGAAAAAACCGTGAGCCATTCCACCCTGCGCCCCCTGTTCGTCCTCTTGCTCGGCCTGTTCGCCCTGACGGCGGCGCCGCTGCACGCCCAACGCGAGAAACTGCCGCCCGAGGATCTCGAGATCGTTGAAAAGAAATGGCCCGAGGCCAAGCGGACCTACACCGGCCTGCGCTATATTGTGCTGAAAGAGGGCGACAAGTCCGGTCCGATGCCCACGCCCGGCATGAAAGTCAGCGTGGTCTACAAGGGCATGCTCCTGAACGGAAAAGTCTTCGATGAAAACACCGCCGAGAATCCGCTCAAGATTCGCGTCGCGCGCGGCGACCTCATCGAGGGTTGGGAGGAGGCGCTGCAGAAAATGCACAAGGGCGAGAAGTGGTTGCTCATCGTGCCGCCGGAGCTCGGCTACGGCGTGCGTGGCAAGCCGCCCTCCATCGGGCGCAGCGCCACGTTGGTTTTCGAAATGGAGCTGCTCGATTTCGGCAAGGAGCTGAACTAGGCCGGCCTTTCGACCGGCCGGGGTCGGCTTACTTCAACATTTCGTCCAGCAACGGCTGCATGGCATCGGCCCAGAGCTGGTAGCCGCCGGGTGAGAGATGCAGCTGGTCGGGCATGATGACCCACGGAATGCGGCCATCCTTGCCAAGGAACTGGGCGCCAATGTTCAGAAAGCGCACGTTCACTCCATCGTCGAGCCTGGCGAGCAGGCCGTTGGCCCGATCAATGGCGGCCATGCGTTTGCCGGCATCGGTTATCGCCGCCTCGGTGATGAGGCCGGAGGGACCGCGTCGCGCGTCGCGCGGGAAGATGGCGAGGAGCAGCACCTTGACGCCGGGGATTTTCGCCCGGATCAGCTCGACGATCTTTGTGTTGGCGGCGGCGATTTGGTCGCCCGTGTGTTGTCCCGCGTTGTTGGTGCCGATCATCAGCACGACGACCTTCGGAGTGATACCGTCGAGTTCGCCGTTTTCGATGCGCCAGATGACATGATGCGTCTGGTCGCCGCCAATGCCGAAGTTGGCCGGCTGGTATTTGCCGTAATAGTGTTCCCATATGTGGGGCACACGTCGCCAGCCCTCGGTGATGGAGTCGCCGAGGAAGAGCAGGCCGATGGGACCTTCCTTGCCGCGTTGCAGGAATGATTCGTGCAACTGGAAGAACCGGGCGCTGCCCGTCTTCGGAATCGCGGCGGAAGCATCCACCACCTCGGGTGCCGCCGGTGCGGCGGGCGATTGGGCGGACGCCAAGGGCGCGAGGAGGGCGAGCACCAGCAGGGCGGGGAGGGAACGACGGAAGGACATAAGCATAGGGGATCGGCCGGGATTGGCCGTGTCCCCTCGTTATTGAAAAATCCGGCGCCGCTGCGACCAGAAAGTATCGGCTGAATAAATGGCGAGACCGATCCAGATGAGGGCGAATGCCTGCAACCGGGCAGTGTCGAACGGTTCGCGATAAAGCAGCAGGCCGATCAGGAATTGCACGGTCGGCCCGATGTATTGAAGCAGGCCGAGCGTGGTCAGCCGGATGCGTTGCGCACCGTAGGCGAACAGCAGCAGCGGCACCGAAGTGATGAAGCCCGACGACAACACCCACGCATGCAAGCGCGCATCGGCATGACCGATCACACCGCCGCCCTGCCAGCCGAGCCAGAGCAAGAAACCCGCGGTGAGTGGCAGCAGCAGGATCGTTTCGGCGGTCAGGCCGGCGATGGAGCCGAGGTCCGACTTTTTCTTCAGCAGGCCGTAAACCGACCACGTGCCCGCCAGCGCGAAGGCGACCCACGGCACATGACCTACGCGCACCAGCAGCAGCGCCACGCCGGCGGTGGCGAGCACGATGGCCGCCCATTGCGCGGTGCGCAGTTTTTCATGCAGCACGAGCGAGCCGAGCGCGACATTGGCCAGCGGCACGAGAAAGTAACCGAGGCTCGCTTCGATCACGTGGCCGTTGTTGACCGCCCAGACATAAACGGTCCAGTTCACAGCCAGCAGCAGGCTGCTCAGGAAATTCAGGCCAATGGCGCGCGTCGAGGCGAAGGCCGGTCGCAGCGTCGCGAAGCGGCCCTGCCATGCGAGCAAGCCGGCCAGCAGCACGAGCGACCAGGTGCTGCGATGTGCGATCAGTTCGTAAGCGGATACGCCCTGCATCTGCTTCCAATACACCGGCACGATCCCCCAGAACAAAAAGGCCCCGGCGGCGGACGCTGCGCCTTGGGCGGAGGATGCGGAAGCTGGTGCGGTGGAACTCAAGCCGGCAGGGTGCGCTCCGAGCCAATAGACGTCAAACCGGCCGCCGTTCACTCCCTGCCAAATAGGTCCGTAACAGCCGGACGACAACCGGGCGGCGCATCCGCGAAGCGGTCAGCGTTACTTTGCCGGTGGCGCAGGGTTGGCGGGCGGATTGCGGCTGGATTGCCAGGCGAGGAAACGCCACCGCCCGCGTTCTTCACGCCAAACAGCGAGAAAGTTCAGGTCGAGCAGCCGCTCACCGGCTTCGCTTTCCACTCGCGCGAGCGCACGGCCGCTCATCAACACGATGCCCGGACCTATCCCGGTGAACCGATACCGGGTGTATTCGAAGGATTTGTAGATGATGCGGCGGCTCGTCAGCGATTCGATGAATGCCGGTTTGTAGTCGATCACGCCATTCGAGTGGGCGTAATGCAGATCGTCGGACAGAATTGCATCCAATCGAGCGGGATCAGCGGCGATCATGGCGGCGATGCGTTCGTCATCCGCCGCGCGCAGTGGCGCGAACTGCGCATCCTGGGCAGGCCCGAGCAGGACGTGTGCAACGGGATTGCGTGATGCCGGAGTCGGGGTATCGACTTGGGCCAAAGCCCGCTGGCTGACGAGAAACGCGCAACAGCAGCAGAAGACGGCGGAGATTCTCACGACAAGAATTCAGCGGTGCACCGGATGCGGCCGGCCGTCGTCGTCAATGGCGACGTAGGTGAACGTGCCCTGCGTCACGCGCACATGGTTGCCGCCTTTGTGGCGCTGGGCCCAGACCTCTATGGCCATGCGCAGCGAGGTGCGGCCCGTTTTCAAAAGCGTGGCGTGGCAGCTCACGATGTCGCCCACATAGACCGGTTGGTGGAATTCCATCGCGTCGATCGCCACGGTGGTGATGCGGCTTTTCGCGATGTTTCGCGCAAGGATCGCGCCGCCGAGATCCATCTGGGAAACCAGCCAGCCGCCGAACATATCACCATTCGAGTTGGTGTTGGCGGGCATCGCGATGGTGCGGATGACGAGCTCGCCGCGGGGCTGTTCCGACGAAGATAAACCGCTCATGCGCCGGCCAGTTTGGGACGGCGAGGGGAGCCAGGCAAGCGCCTGCGTTGGGACTCAGCGCTTTTTCGAGAGCACCCAAAAGGCGTGGATGATGCCACCGATGCCGAGCAGCAGGATCCAGAGCACGAGGTTGATAACGAGATCCTTGCCCGCGCCCTTGCGCATGAAAACAGCGACAGGAGGCAACAGGATGGCGAGGATGATTTCTACGATGGTCATGGGATGGGGTGGGGGTGCCCGTCATTCTGCACTCGGGCGCGAGTGGTTTAAGCCGTCGCTGCGACGACTTTGGCATTGTTTCGGGCACCGGTAACGGGGTATGACACGCCCCATGTCCGTCTCTTCCCAAGGTGCTTTTCGGCGCCTGTTCAATGAAATCGGCACGGTCGATCAGGTCGGCATCGAAGAGCGCGTGGCCAAATACACCACGCGCAGTATCAAGAAGGCCGCCAAGGTCCAAGGCCTTAAGCTGGCCGTCTCGATGGTGGACCTCACCACGCTCGAAGGAAAGGACACGCCCGGCAAGGTTGCCTCGCTCTGCCAAAAGGCACTCGCGCCGCACGACGGGCTCGATTGTTCGCAGGTCGCCGCCGTGTGCGTTTATCCCGCGATGGTGAAGCACGCCCGCCGCGCGCTGGGTGAGGATACGGCCGTGCGCATTGCCTCGGTGGCGACAGCGTTTCCGTCCGGCCAGGCGCCGTTGCGCACGCGGCTCGCCGAAGTGAAAGCCGCCGTGGCCGACGGTGCTGACGAGATCGACATGGTCATCAATCGCGGTGCGTTTCTCGCGGGCGAATTTGCAGAAATGCAGGACGAGATCGCTGCCGTCGTGCAGGCCTGTGGCGATGCCACGCTGAAGGTGATTCTCGAGGTCAGCGAACTTGAGACCTACGACAAGATCCGGGCTGCGTCCTTCCTCGCGATGCGGGTCATCCGGCCCGGCGACTTCATCAAAACCAGCACCGGCAAGACCTCGCTCAACGCCACGCTTGGCAACAACCAGGTGATGATCGAGGCCATCCGCGACTTCTATCTCGAGACCGGCACGCCCATAGCGATGAAGCCCGCCGGCGGCATCCGCACCGCGAAGCAGGCGTTGCAGTTTCTCATTGCCGTAAAGGAGACGCTGGGTGACGCGTGGCTCAATAACACGCGCTATCGCTTCGGCGCTTCCTCTTTGCTCAACGATCTCCTCCGCCAGCTCGAAAAGGAAAAAACCGGCGCCTACCAGGCCCCCTATTATTTCAGCGAAGCCGCCGAATCCTACTGATGTTTTTAACCACGAATGGACACGAATAGACACGAATCAGAAGACAGCGTTCTGCACCGTGATTTGGTGTTCAGAATCGTGGGTTGCGCTTTTGATGTGGTCAAAGATGTCGGCCACGGATTGCACGAGAAGCCCTATGAAAACGCGCTGGTGCTGGCCTTGCAGGATGCCGGGATGTCAGTTCAGCCGCATCAGCGGTCTGCGGGTCGGCCTTATCATCAATTTCAAACGAGCAAAATTGGAATGGGAGCGGGTTGTGCTCTGATTCCATTCGTGTGAATTCGTGGTTAAACCCTCTTACCCATGCCCACTTTGACCTCCACCAAGAAACGGCCCGCTGCACGCTCCCCCGGTCGTCCATTGCCTGAACTGATTTTCGGCGACCTCTGGGAGTATGATCCCGCGCCCGAGACGGCCGATCCGAAACTCAAGCCGCGTTACGACCTCTTCATCGGCGGCAAGTTCGTCGCGCCTGCGTCCGGCAAATATTTCGACTCCATCAATCCAGCCAATGAAACGAAACTGGCCGAGATCGCGCAGGCCAACGCGGCCGATGTGGACGCCGCCTACGCGGCCGCCCAGAAAGGTTTCGCCGTGTGGAGCAAGCTGCCCGGCAAAGAGCGTGCCAAATACATCTTCCGCCTTGCCCGCTTGTTGCAGGATCGCGCCCGCGAATTCGCGGTCGCCGAGACACTCGACGGCGGCAAGCCCATCAAGGAATCGCGCGACTTCGACGTGCCGATGGCCGCGGCGCATTTCTTCTACCACGCAGGCTGGGCCGACAAACTGGAATACGTTGCTCCCGGCCGAAAGGTCGCGCCGCTCGGCGTCGTCGGACAAGTTATCCCGTGGAACTTCCCGCTGCTGATGCTCGCGTGGAAACTCGCGCCCGCGCTGGCCATGGGCAACACGATCGTCATCAAGCCCGCCGAGACGACCAGCGTGACGGCGCTTAAGTTTGCCGAGATTATTCAGGATGCCGGCTTCCCGGCGGGCGTCGTGAACATCGTGACCGGCTTTGGCAACACCGGAGCTGCGGTGATGAATCATCCGACGGCGGTGAAGGTGGCGTTCACCGGTTCGACTGAAGTCGGCAAGATCATCATGCGTTCGCTCGCCGGCACCGACAAGAAGATGACCATGGAACTCGGCGGCAAGGCGGCGAACATCGTGTTCGACGACGCCCCGCTCGATCAGGCCGTCGAGGGCATCATTAACGGAATCTTCTTCAACCAGGGCCACGTCTGCTGCGCCGGCTCGCGCTTGTTGGTTCACGAGCCCGTCGCCGATGCCGTGCTCGCGAAACTCAAGACCCGCATGCGCACGCTCCGGATTGGCGATCCGCTCGACAAAAACACCGACATCGGCGCCATCAATTCACGCGAACAGCTCACGCGCATCGAGAAACTCGTCGCCGCCGGCGTGAAAGAGGGCGCGGCGATGTTCCAGCCTGCCTGCAAGCTGCCGGCGAAGGGTTACTATTTCCGTCCGACCGTTTTCTCCGGCCTGAGCATGAGTCATCGCATCGCGCGCGAGGAAATCTTCGGCCCCGTGCTCAGCGTGCTGACCTTCCGCACCCTCGACGAGGCGGTGGAAAAGGCGAACAACACCGCTTACGGCCTGAGCGCAGGTGTGTGGACCGACAAGGGCTCGCGCATCCTGAAGATGAGCACGGAGCTGAAGGCCGGCGTCGTCTGGGCCAACACTTACAACAAGTTCGATCCCACCTCGCCCTTTGGTGGCTACAAGGAAAGCGGCTTCGGTCGCGAAGGCGGCCGCCAAGGCCTGCTCGATTACTGCAAGCTGGTTTAAAGCAGTCTCAACCACAGATGATCGCAGATGCACACAGATATGATGGACCCCACGCGCAACTGACTTTCGCCATTATTGGTTGTGCAATGGAGGTCCTGAATGGACTGGAGATAGGACTCATTGATAATTTCCGACGCACCAAACTCGAATGGGAGCGAGTCATTCCCTGACCCCATCTGTGTCAACCTGTGTTCATTTGTGGTTAAAAATGCGTTTACTCCTCCCACCGAATGCCCCGTCTGCGGCGAAAGCGTGCCGCCGAACGCGCGGGCCTGTCCGGGTTGCGGTGCTGACGAGCGCTCCGGCTGGGATGAGGAAGCCACGCGTTACGACGGGCTCGATTTGCCGGACTCGGCTTACGACGACGAAACCGCACACCGACCTCTACCTCGCAAATCCCGCGACACACTTTGGCTCGTGGTCACCGTTCTCGTGCTTCTCGCCGTGATCACCGCCTTCATTCTCCGCTGAATTTCATGGACGACAGGAAACTCATCACCGCGCCGCTCAAGACCGACAAGATGCCCCCGGGCATCCCCTACATCGTCGGCAATGAAGCGGCCGAGCGCTTCAGCTTCTACGGCATGCGCGCGATCCTCGTCGTGTTCATGACGCAGTATCTCCGCGACGCCTCGGGCGTGCTCGCGCCGATGAACGAGGCGGAGGCGAGCACCTGGTATCACCTGTTCCTGTCGTCGAATTACTTTTTTCCCGTTTTTGGCGCGATCATTGCCGACGCCTTCTTGGGCAAATACCGCACGATCTTCTGGCTTTCGCTCGTGTATTGCGGTGGTCATCTCGCGCTGGCGCTCGATGACACCCGGCTTGGGCTCGGTATCGGGCTCACGCTCATCGCGGTCGGCGCCGGCGGCATCAAGCCCTGCGTGTCGGCGAACGTCGGCGACCAGTTTGGCGCGACCAACCAGCACTTGTTGTCGAAGGCCTTTGGCTGGTTCTATTTCTCGGTCAACTTCGGCTCATTCTTCTCGATTCTGCTTATCCCTTGGGTGTTGGAGAATCACAGCCCGAACCTCGCCTTTGGCATTCCCGGGATCCTGATGCTCGTCGCCACGGTCATCTTCTGGCTCGGGCGCTACAAGTTCGTGCACATTCCACCTGCCGGGAAGTCCTTCCTGCGGGAGAACTTCAACCGCGAGGGCTGGGCGGCCATCGGCCGGCTCGCCATCATCTTCGCCTTCGTAGCGATCTTTTGGTCGCTCTGGGACCAGAGCGGTGGTCGCTGGGTGCTCCAAGGCACCCGGATGGATCTTAAGTTCGCGGGCATTGAGTGGCTGCCATCCCAGATCCAGGCGGTAAATTCCATCATGATTCTGGTGTTCATTCCGCTCTTCCAGTATCTGATCTACCCGGCACTCGACAAAATCTTCCCGCTGACTCCTCTCCGGAAGATCGGGCTGGGCATCTTCGTATCCGGTGTCTCGTTTATTATTAGTGCGTGGATCGAAAGCCGGATTGTCGCGGGAGAAATCCCCAACATCGCCTGGCAGCTCCCGGCTTACGCCTTGCTCACGGCGGCCGAGGTCATGGTCTCGATCACCGCGCTCGAATTCGCCTACACGCAGGCACCGAAGCACATGAAGTCCGTGATCATGTCGCTCTACCTGCTCGCGATCTCCGCGGGCAACCTCATCACCGCCATGGTCAACTTCGCCATCGCACGACTGGACCTGAAGCTCGAGGGTGCGAATTACTACCTGTTTTTCACCGCCCTCGCGCTGGCGGCCTCGGTTATCTTCGTGTTCTTTGCCCGCCGTTACCGCGAACAAACCCACCTGCAGGACGAAGCGCCCGCATCTGCCTGACCAAACCCATCTCCCATGAGCCGTCTCCCCATCACCAAAACGCCCAAGGTCTATGTCGGCGGCGCATTTATTCGCTCCGAGAGCGCGCGCACGTTTCCGATCAAGGACGCGTCCGGCGCTTTCTTCGCCAACATCCCGCAATGCACGCGCAAGGATCTGCGCAACGCCGTCGAAGCCGCCGCCAAGGCCGGCCCCGGTTGGGCGAAGCGCACGCCCTACAACCGCGGCCAGATCATTTACCGCCTCGCCGAAATGCTCGAAGCACGCAAAGCCGACATGGCCGGCGCGCTGACGATTGGCGGAGCCTCGAAAGCTGCCGCAGCAAAGGAGATCACCGCCACCATCGACCGCCTCATCTACTATGCCGGTTGGGCCGACAAATACGAGCAAGTGCTGGGCAACGTGAACCCCGTCGCGTCGCCGCACTTCAATTTCACCGTCACCGAGCCCATGGGCATCGTAGGTCTCCTCGCGCCCGACGAATCGCCGCTGCTGGCGCTCGTCTCGCTCATTGCTCCCGCCATCACGAGTGGCAACACGGTCGTCGCGCTGGCTTCATCCACGCAGCCCTATCCGGCCATTGTGCTCGGCGAGATGCTGGCTACGAGTGACCTGCCCGGCGGGGTGGTCAACCTGCTCACCGGTTTCCGCAAGGAAATCGTGCCGACCCTAGCCACGCACACCCACCTGCGCGCCATCGCGGGCGTGGGCAATGCCGAGGAGCGCAAGACCCTCAAGCTCGGCGCTGCCGAAAGCGTGAAGCGCGTGAAACTCCACGCGGCAGAGGAAACTGTGGATTGGTTCTCCGACAAAGCCCAGGGTCTCTACGAACTTCGCGACTTCCTCGAATTCAAAACCACCTGGCACCCGGTCGGGGCGTGAGCATGAGCACCGAATTCCCTGCGGATAAAACCAAGCAGATACTCCTTGTCTGGTGGATCGCTTGGGCTGCCGTGTTGATGGGGCTCATCATGATCCATATTTTTCTCGGGCGCGGGCCGATTAAGACGGAGCCGATGGCGGACAAGGACACGCTCAAGCATCTCCTCGGGCTCGTGCCGCTGTTTGTGAGCATTGTCATTCGCTGGCTCATCCTGCCGCGATTCAGCAGCCTGCAACGGGCGTTTCCGATTTATATCGTCGGCTTGGCGCTGGCGGAGGCGTGCGGCGTTCTCGGCATTTTCCTCGGTGGGCCGTTTCGCGACGACCTGTTCGTGCTCGCCGTGCTGGGTGTGACGCAGTTCGTGCCGATCTTCGCGCGACAGCTCACGCGGCCGAAGGGGCAGGAGTTCATCCCGAACAATTGATGTTTCACTGAATCACCGTGATGCGCGGGCCCTCGCGCTGGCGTGATAAAGTTTGTAGGGGTTGCGTCTTGCGGGAGCTCAATGCCGTGCGGCAGAACGCCGCCAAAGCCCTGTGTCGCACCCTGAATTCTATCAGCCTCTCCGTCTCTTTTCGTCGACAAAGCTTACAAGTGAATCTACGTAAGTGCCTACGTATCCAAGTTTATTGTCTTTGTATATCGTTTTCAATGAGCGCCATCTATTTTTTTAGCAAAAAATTGGCACATGACTTGCGAAGGTTTTTAGTGAACCTCTCAACCTTCGACATCTATGACCACCTTGTTGCCCCTGACCGCCGTTAATCGCCACGTGATCACGTTCCTTTCCGCCGTTGCGGCCTTTGGGATTTTGGCCGGATCGGCGCAAGCCACCCTCATCATCGACAACTTCAAAGCCAGTGTGGGAATCACGCAAACCCTGGTGGATATCACGAGTGATGGCACCGCAGTTGAGGCATCCTACGCTTCCATCGGAAATGCGATTATCTTGGGCGGACAGCGTGACGTGAGCGTCAGTCTACTGGGAACCGGCCAGCTCACATCGTCGCGAACCGATGTGATGTTCAGCAACGCGGGAGCTCAGTTGGGGTTGGGGCCGTTCGGTTCCACGTCTCAAATCGAGTTCGTCTACAGCAACCTGGTCTTCAATGCCGCCGCCGCTGGAAGCTATTTCGCCCTTCACAACATCATAAACCACATGGCCGCTGGCTCCAGTGGTGCCTATAACACACCCGAGCTCGCCCATGCCATCGGCCAGAAGGCGACGCTGACGTTGACCGATACCAATGGGCAAACGTCATCGCTCGAGAAATCAATTCCCTATTGGGGCACGAGCCTTGAGTATGCGTCGTTCGATGTCCTTTTCGATTTCGCTTCACTGGTAGCCGATAATTTCTCGCTGAACCTTGCGAGCATCCAGGAAATTTCCCTGCGCTTCGATCTGCACAACGTCAGCGGTTTCAATGAAGTTGTTTATCTGGGTGATGGCACGAGCGCGTTTGCCGTGGGCGGCGAAGCATTTCCGTTCAACCCGCCGCCCCCGCCGTCGAACTCCGTGCCCGATCAGGGCGGCTGGTTCCTCCTGCCGGGCGCACTCGCGGTCCTGATGTTCTCTCGTCGCTTCACTCGCCGCTGAGGCGACGCGATCGCGTGGGCCGGGTCGCTCAGCCGGCGCTCAGTTTGCCCGTCTCGGCCAGGCGCTCGATGAAGATCCAGCAGCGCTTGGTCTGCGTCTCCAGTGTTTTGGCACTCGTGATGTAACGAATGATCTGCCGGCGGGTGGCGACGCTGTGGGCCAGCCAGCGTTCGCGAAGTTGCGGACGGTTTTGGAAGACACGGGCCAATTCGGCGGGTAGCTCGGGTTCGCGCGAAGCGGTGTCGGGCTCAAGGGTGAAGGTGATGATGTCGCCCGCGTCCACGTCGGCGCCGCGCAGGAGCTCGGTCTTGAAGGCGAGTTTGTAGTGGCCGCGCTTGCCGGGTAGGAGCGTCACGCGGTCGAGATCGTCGTTGAAGCGCAGCAGCGCATTGAGTCCGAACCCGCCGCCCTTGATGTCCGCACGCGGGAAGCCGAGGGCATCAATAGCGGGCTTCGGCAGATCCACCCAACGCACCATGGCGACGCGATAAAGTTTCGCGCGGAAGGTGGGTGATTTCGATTTAGCACTGCGATTGCCAATCATCGTTGCTCTCAATCCTTCGCCTTTGAGCCAAAATCGGATCGCGGTGCGGCTCTACCGATGATCGCGACGACGCAGGAAGCGGGAAATCTCGCGCGCCGTGGGCATGGAGTCGGCGGTGCCATGCTGCGTGACGGCAAGCGCGGCCACGGCGTTGGCGAAGTGCGCGGCTTCGAAGACGTTCTTGTTGAATTTCACGAGGCCCGCCGCGAAACCGCCGACGAAGGCGTCGCCTGCGCCAGTCGTGTCCACCGGATCCACGACGTGCGCCTGCACGCGGGCATAGACGTCGGGTTGCGACACGAAGCAGCCGCGTGAGCCGAGGGTTACAATAACAATGGGCACGTTGAAGACACGGCAGAGGGTGTGCAGCCGGTCGGGCGCGAGGCGGTGCAGGGCCTCGATCGTGAAATTCTTCATTCCGCTGCGTGGCGTGCGGTTCACGAGCGCGACGAACTCGGCCTCATTGGGAATAAGCACCTCGACATGACGGAGGATGCCGAGGTCCACCTTCGCGTGCATCGGCGCGGGATTGAAAATCGTGATGGCGCCGTTGCGCCGGGCCACACGCAGGACGTGCGCGGTGGTCTTCATGTCGCACTCGGCCTGGCAGAGCACCACGTCGGCCCCCGCGAGCGGGCGCACAGGCACATCGCGCACATGCAGCGCGAGATTGGCGCCCAAGGCGACCATGATCTGATTTTGCCCGGCGGCGTTGATGACAATGGCGGCGACGCCGGTGGGTTCTTTTTTCTTCACCACGAATTCCGCCTTTACGCCGTTCTTGCGGGCAAACTCCCGGGCGCCGGCGCCGGCCGCGTCGTGGCCGATCGGGCCGATGAAGAGGGTGGGGACGCCGGCCCGCGTGGAGGCAACGGCTTGGTTGAAACCTTTGCCGCCCGCGCACAGGCGCAGATCGGCGGGCAGCGTCTCGCCGGACCGGGCAAAATTTTCGACGTAGAAGGAAAAATCCTGGGCGTAGCTACCGACAATGACGACGCGGGGCTTCATGCGTGGAGAGGGGCGGGAGGCGGACTGGCAGCGTGCGAGCGCGGTTGTGGCGGGTAAAGGGGTTTTTCTCGTGGGACGGATTTTTAACACGCAGGGGAACGTCCGCCCAACGCGCCACCCTGACCGCTCGTCCAATCCGCGGTGTGTGCGATAGCGGCTACCGTTAACTTTTCCGGCAATGTTTCTCGCTTCCCGCGCTACGCCCGCCGCTGCCTTCCGTCGTCGGGACGTTCTTGCCGCCGCACCCGTGGACGTGGTTCGCTTCGCCAAGATGAAAGCCGACCCCGAGGCCAAGTTGGAGCGCGCGAAGCAACGGCTTTACGTGCTCTGCCAGCTTGTGGGCTGGGGCGGGCTGATGGGGATGCAGATTTTCTTCCAGAACGTGGTGGATAACAACCCGCAGTCCCGCGTGCATGATCATGCCGTGATCGTGATGATTATGCTGCAGGGCCTGCTGCTGACCCACTATGCACGGCCGCTCATGAAACGCTGGGGGTGGATGCAAGTCGGCTGGGCACCGCTGCTGCCACGCGTGGCTTCGATTTCCTTTGTCATGTCGGCTCTCTGGTCGGTCGTCGGCTTCGGCTACATCTATCTGGTGCTGGGCGAGGCGTGGAAAGCGAAGTTCAGCCCGACCTTTGTCATCACCGTGTCCACCATTCAGGGCACGCTGCTTTTCATCGGCTGGTTCTGTGTCTATTTCATTTATCACGCCTTCGAGCGTCTGCGCCGCATGCAGCTCGAACAGTTCCGGCTCGCCGCCAGCGTGAAGGAAGCCGAGCTGCGCGCGCTGAAATCCCAGGTCAACCCGCACTTTCTTTTCAACTCCCTCAACAGCCTGCGCGCACTCATCGACGAGGATGCGCCCCGCGCGCGCGAATCGGTCACCCGCCTCGCCAACATGCTGCGCTACTCACTGCAATCGGGCCAGCAGGAGACCGTGCCGTTGGAGGAGGAAATCCGTATCGTCGAGGACTACCTCGCACTCGAATTGATCCGCCATGAAAACCGCCTGCGCGTGAACTGGGCCGTGTCCAGCGACGCACGCAATGTCTCCGTTCCGCCGATGCTGCTCCAAACCCTCGTGGAAAACGCCGTGAAATACGGTATATCCACGCGTCGCGAAGGTGGCGAGATCACCATTGCGGCCGCGTTGGAGGGCGAGGACCTGCATATCCGCGTCAGCAACCCGGGCGACTTGGCGAATCCGCCCAGCGCCGTTGCCGCCAAGGCCGGTTCCTCGACGGGCGTCGGTCTGCGCAACGCCTCGGAGCGCCTGCAACTGCTCTTTGGCAATCGCGCGCGGCTCAGCCTTGCTTCCGGTCCCGCCGGTTGTGTGACCGCCCATGTTCTGATTCCCTGCGGACAGCTTTTCGCCCAAACCGCCCGATGAAAGCCCTCCTGATCGACGACGAACGCCTCGCGCGCAATGAGCTCCGCCGCCTGCTCGCGGCGCATCCCGACATCGAGATCGTGGGCGAGGCGACTGATGTGGACGATGCGCTCGACAAGGTTGCCGCGTTACAGCCCGGATTGCTCTTCCTCGATGTGCAGATGCCGGGGGCCGACGGTTTCAGCCTGTTGGAGCGCCTTGAGCCGCCCCTGCCGGCCGTCATCTTCACCACCGCTTACGACGAGTTTGCCGTGAAGGCCTTTGAATTCAACGCGCTTGATTACCTGCTCAAGCCCGTTGATCCGAACCGCCTCATCGCCGCACTCGAGCGTTTACGTGCCCGCGAAGCGTCGCCCGCTGGCTCGGCTTCGCCCCTGCCGGCTGCGCGGCTTTCGTTGGAAGACAAGGTGTTCGTTCGCGAGGGCGATCGCTGCTGGTTCGTGCCGGTCAAAAACATTCGTCTGCTCGAGTCCGAGGGAAACTACACGCGCCTGCACTTCGATGATCAGAAGCCGCAGCTTTTCCGTTCACTCACCGCGATGGAAGAGCGGCTCGATCCGCGGAATTTTTTCCGCGCCAATCGCAAGCAGGTCATCAACCTTACCTGGGTCGAAGGCATTGAGCCGTGGTTTAGTGGCGGCTTGCTCGTGAAGCTCAAGGGCGGCATCAAGGTCGAGCTGTCACGCCGGCAGGCCCAGGATTTCCGCGAGCGCATGAGCCTTTAATTTCCCCGCACCCCAATTTCCTCATGAAAAAAAACCTCTGCTCCTCCCGCCAAGTGCTGCCGCTGCCCGTTCGCATTGTCCTGTGCGTGGCGATCGGCGCCGCCCTGACCGCATCCAATGGCGCGGCAGTGGGTGTCGCGATCGCGGCGGGGCTTTATTTGGCATTAACGCTGGGCAGCCGGCGCGCCTGATAATGATTGAAGCCCGCCAGCTCACGAAGACTTTCAAGGACAAGAAGCGCGGTCTCATCACCGCGGCTTCCGACCTGACCTTTACGTGCCGACCGGGTCAAATCTACGGCTTGTTGGGAGCCAACGGGGCGGGCAAGACCACCACTTTGCGCATGCTGGCGACATTGCTGAAACCCACCAGCGGCGTCTGCACGGTTGCCGGTTACGATACCTCCACCGAGCCGGAAAAAGTCCGGGCCAACGTGGGTTTCCTCGCTGCCAGCACCGCACTCTATGGCCGGCTCAGCGCCCGTGAAATGATCGCCTACTTCGGCCGGCTGAACGGCATGACCGACGCGGCGATCGTTGCCCGTCTCCAAGCCCTCGCCGACGAGCTCGGGATGCACGACTTTCTCGACCGGCGTTGCGACAAATTCTCCACCGGCATGAAGCAGAAGACCTCCATCGCCCGCACGCTCATCCACGATCCGGCGGTGATGATCTTCGACGAGCCCACGCTCGGTCTCGACGTGATGACGGCCCGCTCGATCGTGAAGTTCGTGCGCGATTGCCGCGACCGCGGCAAGACGGTCATCTACTCGACGCATGTGATGAGCGAGGTCGAGAAACTGTGCGACACCATCGGCATCATCCACGGCGGCCGGCTCGTGGCCGAAGGGACGCTGGCGGAACTGCAGGCGCGGTTCGGCGAACGCGACATGGAGGAGATTTTCGTGAAGGCCGTGGGTGGCGAGGCCGCGCTCGCAGCGGCTCTCAAGGACTGAGGAACCGCCGATGAACTGGTCCCACATCGTCACGATTTATCTCAAGGAGCTGAAGGATTCGCTGCGCGATCGGCGCACGCTGATCTCGATGGTCGTTGTGCCCACGCTGCTCATGCCGCTGCTCATGCTTGGCGCGAGCCTGGTCATGTCCAAGGTAGTGAAGAAGGCGCAAGCCGAGGGCACTACACTGGTCATCGTGGGCGGCGCCGATTCGCCGGGCATCGTCGCTGCGCTCAAGGCGGACCCGAAGTTCCACATCGTCGAGGCGCAGGGCGATTACAAGCAGATGGTTTCGGAGAAAAAAATCCGCCTGGCGGTCGAGATTCCGGAAGGTTTTGAGGCGGCGCTGAAGTCGGGCAAGCCGCAGCCCGTGACGCTTTACCATTATCAGGGCGAAATGAAGTCGGGTATGGGCGTGGGTGAAGTGGACCGATTTTTCCGTGATTTGCGCGAGAAGACCGTCGAAGCCCGTCTTGCTGCGCATGGTCTGTCCAAGGATTTGGTGCATCCCTTCGACATACGCCGGGAGAACGTGGCTCCGCCCGCCAAGGTAGGCGGCAACATCATCGGCGGCATCGTGCCCTACATGATCATCATCCTCTGTTTCACCGGCGGCATGTATCCCGCCATCGATCTGACGGCTGGCGAAAAGGAGCGAGGCACGATGGAAACGCTGCTTTGCAGCCCGGTGCACCGTGTGAACATCGTGCTCGGCAAGTTTCTCATGGTCATGACGGCGTCGGTTGCGACCATGACGCTCACCTTGATTTCCACCGCAACCAGCCTCATGGCCGCGGGCAGCCTCTTCGCGGGGCGCGCTATGAAAGGTGGAGAGGGTGGAGGAGGCGGCGGTTTCATCCCGACCATTGATCCGGCGGGTATTCTCGGCGTCTTCACGCTAATCGCCCCGGTAGCCGTGCTGTTTGCGGCGTTGCTGCTCACGATTTCGCTTTTCGCGAAAAGCTACAAGGAGGCGCAGAGCTATGTGTCGCCGTTGATCATCGTCGTGCTCATGCCGGCCATGATGGGCATGATGCCTGGCGTAGAACTTGGCCCCAAGACCGCGCTGATTCCGATCCTCAACATCTGCCTTGCGTGTAAGGAAATGCTCTCGGGCGTCTGGAACT
>JBIQJF010000027.1:0-48244 GCA_044507675.1 Opitutales bacterium
TATACAGACGCGGCTGGCGGGCCTTGTGGCGGAATGGTTCAACGTCCCGACCCCGCCGCGCGACGAGATCCGGCTCGATGTCGCGGGTGTGAACCACTTCACGTGGGCCACGGCGGCGACGTGGGGAGGGCATGATCTGTTTCCGCATTTGGCGCGGCATGTGGCGGCACCCGGACGTTTTCGGAACGCGACGGCGCGGGCGCGCCGGCACCGGCGTGAGGAACGCTGGTTCGACAGCCCGGGCCTGATCGCACTCGACCTGTTCCGTCGTCATGGCGCGCTCGGCGCGGCGGGCGACCGGCATCTCGCGGAATTTCTGCCCGCTTATTGCGCCGACGAAGCCACCCTGCATCGCTGGGGTGTGGTGCTCACGCCATACGCATGGCGCGTGCGCCACCGCGGACAGCACGACGCGTCGGCGCGGGATTTCGCGACGCAACCGCAGCGGCCGAGCGGCGAAGAGGGGGTGCGCCAGATCGAGGCGTTGCTGGGTTTTGCGCCGCTGGTGACCAATGTGAACCTGCCGAACCGCGGGCAGGTGCGGGAGCTTCCCGGCGGTGCGGTTGTGGAAACGATGGCGCGATTCGAGCGCGGCGGCATTCGGCCGGTTCGCGCCGGCGCGCTGCCAGCGTCGGCCGCGGTGCTGGTGCGTCGCACGGCGGACGTGCAGGCGCTGACGCTCACGGCCGCCCTGAGCCGGGATATTGATGCCGCTTTTTCCGCCCTGCTGGCCGATCCACTGATGCACTTGCCTCTGGACCGCGCATGGCGGATGTTCCGCGCGATGCTGCGCCACTGCCGTCCGGAGCTCCCGGGCTGGCAGATCCCGTGAACCCCTGTTGCCGACACTTACATTTATCATGAAAAATACCCCGTGCCTCCGTCGTCTCGCGCTGCTGCTCGTCTGTTTGCTGCCCTCACTGCTTTCCGCCGGAGCGAAGACCGCGGCCGGATTGCCGGCACCCGCGTCGGAGCTGCTGAACCGGTTCTGGCCGGCGCATTGGATCAAGCATACCTCCACGCCCCAGTCGGATTTCGGCGTGTGGCTTTTCCGACGCACGTTCGAATTGGCGGAGAAGCCGTCGGGCTTCGTCGTGCATGTGACCGCCGATGCGCGCTACCGGCTCTGGGTGAACGGGCACAACGTCGTCGCCGGTCCGCAAGTGGGCGACCCGGACAACTGGCACTTCGATAGCATCGACCTCGCGCCGTGGTTGCGCGCGGGGAAAAATGTCATTGCCGCGCGCGTGATCGGTTACGGTGACATCGGACCGCATGCGATCATGAGCCAGCGCACGGCCTTCCTGCTGCAGGGCGACACGGCCGCCGAGCGCGTCGTCGATACCGGCACCGCCTGGAAGGTCGCGCGCGACACCAGCTACGGAGCTTTTCTAGGTGACCGGAACAGCTTGCGAACCTACCTCGTCGTGAGCCCCGGTCTCTCAGTAACGGGCGCCCGGCACCCGTGGGGCTGGGAGACGCCGGAGTTCGACGATTCCAGCTGGGCTGCCGCCCAGTCGCTGCGACCCGGTTACCCGCACGGCGTGGGCACCGACGTGGATTACTGGCTGAAGCCGCGCTCGATTCCGTTGCTGGAAGAAGTGTCCGAACGTTTCGCGCGCGTGGTGCGTGCCAGCGGCGTGACCCCGCCCGCGGCGTTTCCCGCGCAAGCCGCGGCGTTCACCGTGCCGGCCAACACGAAGGCTGCGATCCTCCTCGACCGGGGCCATCTCACCAACGCCTACCCGCAGCTCACCGTGAGCGGCGGAAACGGTGCGAGCCTCACGATGCGTTACGCCGAGGCGCTGTTTGACGAGAAGCGGCAGAAGGGCAATCGCAACGAAACCGATGGCAAGGAACTGAACGGCATCGGCGACCGCTTCATGCCCGACGGCGCGAAGAACCGCCGCTTTTCGCCGATTGATTTTCGCACCTACCGTTATCTTCAACTCGACATCGAGACCGGCGACGAACCGGTCGTGATCGAGGATCTCGACGGGGTGTTCACGGCTTATCCGTTCAAGGAGAACGCCCGCTTTGAAAGCGACGATCCGCAGCTCGCGCGGATCTGGGACGTGGGCTGGCGCACGGCGCGCCTGTGCGCGATCGATACCTATGTGGACTGTCCCTACTACGAGCAGCTCCAATACGTGGGGGACACGCGCCTGCAGGCGCTCATCTCGCTCTACGTGTCGGGTGACGATCGGCTGATGCGCAACGCCATCGAGCAATTCGACCGCTCGCGCATCGCCGAAGGCCTCACGCGCAGCCGTTATCCGGCGAACCATCCGCAGCTCATCAACACGTTTTCGCTGTTCTGGGTGGACATGGTGCACGACCACTGGTGGCACCGCGGCGACACCGCGTTCATGGCGGAACGCCTGCCCGGCGTCCAAGCGGTGCTCGCGTGGTTCGAGCGACGGATGGATCCGGCCACGGGTCTGCTCGGGCCGCTCGACTACTGGACTTTCGTGGATTGGGCGCGCGAATGGCCGTGGGAACCGCTCGCCACCATCGGCGGCCAGCCGCCGGGCGCGCAGACCGGTGGCTCGACCGTCGTCTCGCTCCAATACGCCACCACGCTCCGTCGCGCCGCCGAATTGGCGCGCGCGCTTGGACAGACCGATCTCGCCGCGCGTTACGAAGAGCGTGCCGCAGGGTTGGTGGCGGCGGTCAACCGGCTTTGCTGGAATCAGGAGCGCCAGTTCTACGCCGACACACCGGGCGGCCAGTCGTTCAGCCAGCACAGCAACCTTCTCGCCGTGCTCACGGGAGCGGTCACTGGCGATGCCGCGCGCGACCTGATCCAGCGCACGGCGGATGACGAGACACTCGTGCAGACGACGACGTATTTCCGTTTCTACCTGCTCCGCGCCCTGAAACAGGCGGGGCTGGGCGACCAATATTTGTCCCGTCTCGGCCTGTGGCATGACATGCTCGCGCGCGGCCTCACGACCTTTGCGGAGAGACCCGACCCCACGCGTTCCGACTGCCATGCGTGGAGCGCCACGCCGATTTATGAATTTCTGGCGACGGTGTGCGGCATTGAGCCCGCCACGCCCGGTTTCACCACGGTGCGCATCGAGCCGCATCTCGGACATCTCAAACACGCCACGGCGACGATGCCGCATCCGCGCGGCGAAATCACCGTGGCGCTGCGACGCACGGACAGCGGGTTGCACGCGGAAGTGGCGCTGCCGGACGGTGTGACGGGCGAATTCGCCTGGGGCGGCCGGACCGTCGCCCTGCGTGCCGGCGCACAGACGCTGACGCTGCCTTAAAAACAGCGCAGCCTTCGCTGTGGCTGGAAAATGTCCGGGCCGCCCTCGCGTGAGCGGAAGGCGGCCCGGGTTGTTTGCTTTATGGTTCAGTTGAACGCGTAGCGGGTGCCATCGAGGCTGTTGGCCACGATGTTCACCGGCAACACGACTTTGCGCGACACGGCTTTGCCGTCGACGAGGGCGGGGGAGAATTTCCACCGCGCCACGGCTTCGGCGACCGTGTTGACCAGCTCGGCATGGGCGCCGGGCGTGGCCGACTTGATAGCAGTCGGCGTGCCCGTCGCATCCACGACGAACTCGAGCACCACCTGACGACCGACGAAACGGGAACTCACTTCGGGCGCGATGACCGAGGTGGGTATTGGACCGTCCGCGCGGTTGCGGTAGGACTCGACATAGGCCTTCTCGGTGGAATCCGTCGCCACGAGGGCGAGCGGTGCAACGAGCAGGCCGAGGCTGATGATCAGTTTGGATTTCGTGTTCATGGCTTTAATCTCCGCACGAGGCGGAGGCTGTTTTTCTGTTCAGGCAGGACACGGCCACCGGCCGGAATGACCGCAGGCTGGGCGTCCCGTTCTGCCGTCTCCGGCCCGGTAATCGGCCGCAAAACGACAAAAGTCTGCTTTGGGGCAACTCCAGGGACGCGATTTCACTGCCACCCGGGGCCCGACAGAAAAATACCGACACTCATCCGACTGCGCCCGCGCCTCGTGCCGGGTGCAGTCATGCAAAGAACTCCTAACAAGGCTTACATTAGCACAACCGGTGCCACCCTTGGGGATCGATGCGGTGAAATTTACATTTTGAGGAGTATCAATCCGCGTTTCGCCCAACATAAGAAACGCCGTAAAGCCTTGAACGATTGGCGCAGTGACGTGTCCTAGGGGCGATGCTTCCGCCCGCCCGCTTGATCGTCGCCTCCCTCCTGCTTTTCGCCGCCGTCGCCGTGCAGGCGGCCGAAACATTTTCCGAGCGCACGCTGAAGGACATCGTAGCCCGCCAGAAAAACATCTTCGCCCGGGCTGTGGCTGAGAAGGACGATCTCGATGAAGCGTGGCTGCGCGGCGAGTTGCAGTCGCTCATCAACAGCTACGACGTGCTCATCCAGAAGAGCCCCGACTTTGCCGCCGCGCATGCCGCCTACGGAATGTTGCTCGGCCAGGTCGGCATGAACCGCGAGGCCGCCGGCATATTGCTCAAGGCCAACCAGCTCGACGGCGAAATTCCCGTCGTGAAAAACGAGATCGGCCGCCTGCTCGCGGAGGATGGCAAGCCCGCCGAGGCGCTGCCGTGGATCACCGCCGCCATCCGGCTCGAACCCAACGAGCCCGTTTACCATTACCATCTCGGCAAACTGCTCACCGAGGCGCGCGACGACCTGATCGCCACCGGCAACTTCACCCGCGCCAAACTCGACGAAGCCATGCTGGACGCTTTCCGGCGCGCTGCGGAACTTGCGCCCGACAAGATGGCCTTTGGTTACCGCGCGGCCGAGGCCTACTACGATTTGGAAACGCCGCGCTGGGAGGAGGCGCTCAAGGTTTGGGGCGCATTGGAGGAAAAAGCGCAGCCCGGAGTCGAGCAGCAGACCATCCGCCTGCATGCGGCCAACATTCTCGCGAAGCTCGACCGCCCCGACCACGCGCGGGCCCTGCTCGTCACCGTCACCGAGCCCACGCTTCAGAAGCAGAAGCAGACTGTGCTGGACGAGCTGGCGGCGAAGGGTGAGAAGTAGCGCCTCATGGGCTTTCTCAACCGTCTCGAACGGGCCTTCGGCCGCTTCGCCATACCCAACATTTCGCTCTATCTGGTGATGGGGCAGGTGTTGTTTTGGGCGGTTTCGTTCCTCGGGTTCTTCGATCTCGAGCGCATCGCTCTCCTGCCGCTGGCGGTGCTGCATGGCGAAGCGTGGCGGCTTTTCACTTTCCTCCTGCTGCCCCCCAACGCGCACCCGGTGTTCATCGCGTTCGCGTGGTATATGTTCTACATGATGGGTTCGGCGCTCGAACAGCACTGGGGCGTTTTTCGCTACAATTTCTTTTTGTTCGTCGGCTGGCTGCTGACCGTGATCGTGGCGTTCCTCTTTCCCGGCAACTACGCGACCAATCTTTTCCTCGCGGGCAGCGTGTTCCTGGCTTTTGCGTTTCTGAACCCCGATTTCGAGCTGCTCCTCTTCTTCATCCTGCCGGTGAAGATCAAGTGGCTCGCACTGCTCCAGTGGATCCTCTACGGCTTTTCCTTCTTCAAGGGCCCGTGGCCCATCCGCCTCGCCGTGCTGGCCTCGATCGGTAATTTCCTTCTCTTTTTCACCGGCGAGATCATCCAACGGATGAAGAGCGGCCGGCGCCGCATGGAATATCAGGCAACGCAGGCGGCGGCGCGGGAGAACGACGAGCCCCGCCACCGCTGCGTCGTGTGCGGCAAGAATGATCGCACGCACCCGATGGAGGATTTTCGCTACGGCAACGACGACCAGTGTTACTGTTCGGAGCACCGGCCGAAAAAAACCTGAGCCATGCCAGCGAAGCCACAGACGCTGGGCGACCGGCCTTCGCCGATCCTGCGGCCCGGCAAGCTGGTTGCTTTGGGTGATTGGTTGTTGTGGGCGGAACGGCAATACGTCCGGCACAAGGCAGCGCTCGGGCAGGTCGCGACGAATGCCCGCGATGAAGCTCTTTATCTCCTGCTGCGCACGCTCGGCCTGCCGCTCGACAGCCGGCCGACGGTGCTGAAACGCAAGCTCTCTCCGGAAGAAGCGGCGCGGGTGCAGGAAGTTTTCCGTCGTCGGTTGGAGGAGCGTGTGCCGGCGGCTTACCTCACGCGTGAAGCGTTTCTCGGCGAACACCGCTTCTACGTGGACGAGCGCGTCATCATCCCGCGGTCGTATTTTCTCGAATTGCTGCCGGAGATTGCGGGTTTGGTGGAGGGCCCATCTCCAGATGGGCCGCGGCCGACCGGGAGGTCGGCCCTCCAAAAAAAGCGCCCCGTCAAGCGCGCCGTGGACGTCTGCACCGGTTCGGGCTGTCTCGCCATCTTGCTGGCGCACCAGTTCCCGGAAGCAAAGGTGGACGCCATCGAGCTGTCACCCGATGCGATGGCCGTGGCGCGGTTCAACGTCGCTTCGCACGGCCTCGCCAAGCGCATCAAGCTGCATCACTCCGACGCGTTCGACGCCGTGCCGGCGGTGAAATACGATCTCATTCTCTCGAACCCGCCTTACGTGCCGACGCGCGAGCTGCGCGACTTGCCGGAAGAGTTCACCAAGGAGCCGCGCATGGCGCTCGACGGCGGACGCGATGGCCTCGACATCATCCGCAAAATCCTGCGCCAGTCGCGCGAGCGATTGCAGAAGCACGGCATCGTTGTCCTCGAGGTGGGAGGATTGCGCGCCGCGATGGATCGTGCCTTTCCCGAACTCGACCTGCATTGGTTGCACACGGAGGATGGCGAAGACTGCGTGTGCCTGATCCAAGCCGCCCGTCTGCTCAAGTGGCGGGATTGATATCCACCCGGCCCGACACGACAAATTTCCGGCAGTCGCGCCCGATGCGCACGGGATAACCGTGGAAGGGAGAGCGCGGGTTTCCGCAGATGCCGAAATCCGACCACCGGTCCGTCCCGAGCCGGCGGAAGGCCGCGCAGGCTTCCGAGCAGGGCAGCAGGACTTGTTCGCGCGAAGAACCGGGGAAGGCGTGAAGGGCGGAAGCAGGCGGCACGATCACGGCATTTTGACGGGTTCGATGAGCGAGACGCGGATGAGGCCGCGCCAACTGCCCGCCCGGTAGTTGAGGGCTTCGTCGGTGGGATAAAACACTTTGAGGGTGTCGGCCACACCGGGAGCAAGCGCGCCGGGCTTCCCGTGACAATCGAGGCATTGCTTGAGCGTGACCAACGGCCGGTAGATGCGCCACTCCGGCGGTTGTCCGGGAAACGTCACGCGCTGGACGATCACCTCGTCCACCGCATCACCCTCTTCGAGCTGGCCCTGGATGCGTTCCAACGCCGCAAGGTCAGCGGCGTCGGGTGCGTTCGCGGGGTTGCGGACTTGGAGGCTGGTGCGGCGAATTGCGGTGACGACCGGCTGGCCGGGCGCAGCGGCTGGCAGCTTGTAGTCCTTGAGGTGCAGCTTGCCGATCGCGAGCGCCGGGGCGGTGTTGGCCATCACGCGGCGCACTTCCATCAGCAGCGCGCTGCCGACATGATCCACGACACGCTCGCCCGTCTGCCGGATCCCGGCTACGAGGGGCTCATCAGGGTTGACGAAGGCATGCGGCGGATTGGCCGCATCAGCGGCCTGTGCGGCGGCGAAAGCCGCCAGAAAGCAGGCCAGCGAAAGAACGATGGGGTAGAATCGCGCTTTCATGGCATGAATTTAATCCCCATGCCACAACGGGGCTTCGCAGATATTGCCAAACCGTCAGCATCTGCGGACCGGATAACTTAGCGTGGCGACGCACGTTTCTCGGCGCGCCGCGACTTTCGAAAGCTTACTCCGCCGGCTCGGTGGCCTTGCGCACGGGGAGTCCGGCGTCCTGCCATCCCTTGAAGCCACCGGCATTGGCCACCTTGTGACCTTTGGCAGCGAGCGCTTCGGCGACGGCACCGGAGCGTTTGCCGGAGCGGCAGTAGGTGAGAATCTGTTTGTCGCCGACCTTGGCGAGGAAGTCCTGCCAGTCGCCTGCGAGACCGGCGTCGAATTCGCTTTTGGGCAGGAGCACGGCGGGTGCGGCCACACCTGACTCCGCCCATTCGGAAGGTTCGCGGACATCAATCAACACGGCTTTGCCCTCGGCCACGAGTTTGGCGGCTTCAGCGGCGGTGAGCAGGGGAACATCAGCGGCGGACATAATGGAAAAAAGGGAGAGAAACGCGAAGAAGAGGGGCAGCTTTTTCATGGCAGAAACATGGTCGGCGTTTCGCCAAGCGCAAGCCGGGGCATGTCGCTTCGACCTTCGCGGCGGTATGGTTGACGAATCAAACGGGCCGTCGGGCGAGGATCTGCACAACTGCGCTGAGACCGGTGTGGCCGCCGCCTTCCTGCACGTCGCGTTCGATTTCCCGGGCGTGTTCCAGATGCAGGCCGGGCAGCAACGGACGAAGACTGTCCAGCGTGGGCAACAGCGCGATGTCGCGCGGGCCGCCGGTGTTGAAGGCGAGTTGCGCGGGCGTGTAGCTTTCCATGATGAACACGCCGCCCGGCTGCAATCCGGCCGCAGCCTGGGTGAGGACGCGAGCGCGCAAGTCCGCGGGCAGGTGCATGAAGATGGCCACGATGCCGGCGCAAGCGCCGGGCGGAATGGTGTATTCGGCGAGGTCGGCGACGATGGTTGCAAGGTTCACGCCGTTTCGCCCCGCGAGCGCCGCGGCTTTGGCGAGGCCAGTGGCCGACTGGTCGAGCGCAGTTACGGCATGACCGCGCTTCGCGAGAAAGACGGCGTTGCGGCCCTCGCCCTCGGCGAGACAAAGCACCGGGCCGGCGGGAATGCGGTGGGCAACCGAGGCGAGGAATTCGTTCGGCGCCGTGCCGAAAACGTAATCCTCGCCGGCGTTGCCGTAGCGCTGATCCCAGAAGGAGGCATCGTAAACGGGATTCATGGCGAGGTGCGGTGTGTTTCAGATGATCGTCGGTCCCGCGAAAACCACGAGGCGAAAACGCAGAGCAGGCTTGTGGAGGTTTGCCGATCAAACTGACGGCCGACGCTTTAACGGCTTTGCAAATCGAGCACACGCCCCGCCTTGGCGGGCACCCCTCTTGATAGAGGGGAATTTCGCCTGCGTGGGTTTGCATCTTTTCTATGAAGAGGGGTGGCGCGAAGCGACGGGGTGGGTCGGGGCATCCGCGAGGTGCATCGGTTTGATGCTGCGGATAAAACGCTCCCAGTCAGAAGAGGAGGGTCGTCGTCGCACGGACCATGATTCGTGCGACGACGACCGGCAGCCGGAAGAAAGCGGACCGGCGGACCAAAGATAGCGGGTGAACGGCGCGGCGGCTCGGCACATCTTGCGAAAGCTTTGCTATGGATGAACCCGCGGCGGATGCGCGCACGCCAGGATTGCCAAGGATTACTAGAAGAGCATATCCGTTTCCACCTGCATCGCCGCCCCCGCTGATTCCGAAACTCTGGATGCATTTCCTGGCAACCCGCTGAAACTTTCATGACCTACAAGAAAATCAAAATGGCGAACCGGAAGCGGATCGCCCTCGTGGCGCACGACGGCCAGAAGCAGAGCATCGTGGACTGGGTGCGCTACAACAAGGCGGTGCTCGTCGAGCACGACATCCTCGCGACCGGCACGACCGGCGGGCTGGTCGAGCAGGTGCTGGGCATCCCCGTAAAGAAACTCCTGAGCGGCCCGCTCGGCGGTGATCAGCAGATCGGCGCGCTGATCGTGGAGGGGAAAGTGGATTTTCTAATCTTCTTCTGGGATCCGCTGGCCGCGCAACCGCACGATCCCGACGTGAAGGCGCTGTTGCGCATGGCTGTGGTGTGGAACGTGCCCGTGGCCTGCGACCGGGCGACAGCGGACTTCATCGTGTCGTCACCGCTCTTGCACGGCGAATACGAGCGCCTCGTGCCCGATTACGAGGCTTACGCGAAGCGCAGCCTGCCGGTGGAAATCAAGCCGGCGGGGAAAAGCGCGAAAGGGAAGGAGCAGGTGTAATTCCGCCCTTGAGTGATTGGGAAGTTCACCCGACGAGACCTGTCCGGAGTTTTTCCAGTTCGGCAATCCGCGGTTCAATGTTCTTGCGCACCACGCGGCGATTCGCCGCCCAGATTCCCCAGAAACAGAGCGGCAGGATGACAACGAAGTAGAGCATGAACCAGAGCAGCACCTGCGGATGCTCCCAAAGCTTTGGCATCAGTCCGGGCGGAATCATCCGCAATGCAGTCGCGGTGACAATGAGGATCGCAGCCGCGCAGGGAGCGAGATACCAGCGGCCAATATTCGATAGCAGTCGGTGCTGATGGCGCAGTTCAGCGAGATCTGCTTCTACCTTGGCCAGCACCGTGGCTTCCGGTCCGAGTCGGCCGTGGCGGGCACGCAGTCGTTCTCGGAGAAAAAAAACCGTGAGGCCGAGAATCAGTCCCAGTGCGAAAACCAAAGGCCAGCCTTTGTCGCCCATGTGCCACCACAGGAATGCGATGAAGGCGGCGACCAGCAAACCGGCCACAGATTCGGCCCAGTCGCGAATAAGAAGCGTGGCGGCCAGCTTGCGGCGTTTCGTCTCGTAAGAATCCCTCAGCACCTGCAGGTCGGCGGCGAGTCCAAGCGGTGCTGGTTGGCGTTTCCAAGCTGCTTCATAATCATTCCAGTTCATGGGTGGTCTCCTTCATCAGGTTGGCGAGACGTTGCCGAGCCCGGGTCAAGCTGACGCCGACGTGGTTTTCCGACAGGCCCGTGATTTCCGACATCTCGCGGTAGGAAAGGCCCTCGAGAGACAGCACCACGAGGGCGCGATCAGCGGCGGGGAGAGCCTGGATGCCGGTATAGAGGCGATCGAGGACCTCGCGATCGCCGGCGTGTTCAGCCGGCGAAGCGGTGTCGGCGGCGAAGGTGGCAAAATTGTCCATCATCTCCATGCGGCGCTCGCGGCGAGAGTTGCCGCGGCGCCACGCGAGGGCGGTGTTGAGACAGACGCGGTAAATCCAGGTGGAGGGTTTCGCCTGTCCGGCGTAGGCGGGCAATGACAGCCACAATTGCAGCAGCATTTCCTGCTGCAGATCGGCGGCATCGGCTACGGTGAATGCGAACGAACGGGTCACCTTCACGATAATACCGCGGTGCTCTTCCAGCCATTGCTGGAAGCGGTCGGTCGCGGATGAAGGTGGGCTCATGTGAGGATTGGTAGCCGCAGCGGGCTGATCCTTACAGGATATTGGCGGCCGGGCAGACCAAACGGCCAGTCGGGACTGGCCCTACTCAGGCAGTCTCTTCGTTCGAATAAACCGCCGAGATATCGTCCTCGTTGTCGAGGGCGTCGTGGAGTTTTTCCAGAGAAGCGGCGGTGGCGGGGTCCACGGGGACGGTGGTCGTGGGGATGTAGGCGATCTCGGCGGACTCGGGTTTGAGGCCGGCCTTTTCGAGAGCGTGGGCGACCTTGTCGAAGGCGGTAATGGCGCAACGCACTTCGTGGCCCTGCTCGGACGTGATGACGTCGTCGGCGCCGGCTTCGAGGGCGATCTCCATGAGCTTGTCCTCGGTGATGTGCTCCTTCGCGATGAGGAACTGGCCGGCGTGAAGAAATTGGAATGCGACGGCGCCATTTTGCGCGAGGTTGCCGCCGTGGCTGGCGAAAACCGAGCGAACAATCTGCGCGGTGCGCGTCTTGTTGTCGGTCGTAGCCAGCACAACAAAGGCCACGCCGCCGGGACCGTAGCCCTCGTAATGGAGCTCCTCGAACACGACGCCAGGCAGCTCGCCGGTGCCTTTCTTGATGGCGCGGTCCACGTTGTCGGCGGGCATGTTGGCTTCGCGTGCCTTGAGCAGGAGCGTGCGCAGGCGGGCGTTGCCGCCGGGGTCGCCGCCGCCGGCCTTGGCGGCCATGGTGATGTCACGCGACAGGCGCGAGAAGACCTTGCCCTTGCGGGCGTCGGTCACGGCCTTGAGCCGCTTCACCTTGGACCATTTGTTGTGGCCGGCCATCTGGGAAGTAGCGAGTAGAGGTGCGCGCGCGTCATGCTCGCTACTCACTACCCGCTGTTCGCTACTTTTTCTTCTTCGGCGTTACGTTCTTCATGCCGCCGTGGGCGGGCTTGGCGCCACCCGGGTTGTTGATGGGCAGGTCGGGCTCGGGCATGCGGTTGATGATCATCTGCTGGCCGATGGTGAAGAGGCCGTTGATGGTCGAGTAGAGTGCGAGACCCGCGGGGAAGGTGTAGCAGAAGAGCGTGAAGATCCAGGGCATGATCTTGAACATGGTCTGCTGCGCCGGATCGGCGGTCGGCGTGGGCGTGAGTTTCATCTGCACGATCATGGTCGCGCCCATGAGGAGCGGCATGATGTTGAGCGGCAGATCGAGGCCGGGGATGCGCCACACGGTGTCGGCGGCCGAAAGATCGGTCACCCACAGGAAGCTCGCGAAGCGCAGGTCGGACGCGCTCTGCAGCATGGCGAAGAAACCGACGAAGAACGGAATCGTGATGAGGATCGGGATGCAGCCGCCGACGGGATTGACCCTGTTCTCCTTGAAGATGCGGAGGGTCTCGGCCTGCATCTTCTGGGGGTTGTCCTTGTATTTCTCACGGAGCGCCTGCATGTGCGGCTGGAGCTTGGCCATGCGCTTGGCGGAGCGGGAGGCGGCGAGCGTGAGCGGCAGGAAGACGATTTTCAGCAGCAGCGTCGTGATGACGATGGCCCAGCCCCAAGCCCAGTCAGGGGCGATGCTGTCCACGATGCCGTGCACCCAGTTCATGATGGTGAGCAGCAACGGGGCGAAGAAACCGGAGAGGAAGATCTTGTTGAAGAAAAAGTAGGCGAATTGCATGACCTTCTCTTCGCCGTGTTTGAAGATGTCAGCATTGCCGAGGCGCTTGTATTCCTTGGGGCCGGCGTAGTAGTTGGCGCCGAAAGTGGACGACGCGCCGGGAGCGAGCGGCTTGAGATCAAACTGGGCGTAGCCCGTCACGCCATAGATGCGCTTGTCGTCGGGGGGGGCATTGGGATCGAGCTTCACGCGTTCCGCGCGCACGCCGCTGCCCGGCTGGTCGGGCGTGAGGATCATGCAGAAGAACTGGTTTTTCACGCTGGCCCAAGTGATGGCGGAAGGGCGCTCGATGAACGCCGGCGGGCGTCCGTCCTTGACGCCGATCCAGCTGAGAAACCCGCCGCCCTCAAGGTCGCTGCGGGCGATAAACTCGGTATCCTCACCATCGCCATAACCGGTGTTGAGATACATGCCGTAATCGGCGGCGTTGAGCGGGGCGGCGGTGCCGAGGTTGAGGACGGCCTTGGGCAGCACCTGCGGCTGGTCGGTGAGATTGCGGAAAGTGGTTTCGTGACGGATCTGGTAGTCGTCGCGGTCGGGCGCCGGCTCCAGCGAATAGCGGCGGGTGATCTCGAGCGTGGGGCTGGAGGCGCGGTAAACAGCCTCGGTCTCGGTCTTCGAAATCAGCGTGTAGGCCGTGTTGCGGTCGGCGCCGGGGAAATCCGTGAGGCTGAGCGCGGGGGCGGCTTGGGTGGAGTTGAGCGTGTAGAGACCGGGGTGATCCTGGTGGGCGCGGTGCGCCTTGAGCGCCACGGTATCGATCGCGCCGCCGTGGTTGGTGAGCGTGACGATCATCACCTCGTTGGAGAGCGAGATGGTTTCGGCCAGGCCGAGCGCAGGGCCGGAAACCGAAGCAGCCGCGGGCGCGGCGGACGGGGTTTCGCCGGTGGTGGCGGCAGGCGTCGTCGCGGTCGGTTGCGCGGCGGAGGTTTCAGCCGGAGTGGGGGCGACGGGTAGCGGCGCGGGCGGCTTCGGGCCGTATTTGGCGCTGAAAATCATGCTACCCACCGCTGCAACAAGCAGGAGCACACCGATGGTCGTGTTCTTTTTATCCATGAAAAGTCGGGATCAGGAGAGGGAAACTTTGGTGCAGACCGGCCGGCTGCGCGGCGGCACGGGATCTTCGCCGCCGGGATGCCAGGGGCCGCATTTGGCGAGACGCACGAGGGTCAGGGCGATGCCGGCGAACAGGCCGTGTTCGCGCAAGGCCTCGCGCGCATAATGCGAGCAGGTCGGGGCGAAGCGGCAGCCACAGGTCGGGTTGAGCGCAACCAAGGCCGGGGAGAGGGTGCGTTGATAGAGCCAGATTGCCGCGTCGAGAACGCGCGCGGGCAGACGGACGAGCCACGCCGCGGTCGCGCTGAGCGAAGCGACGAGCCCAGAGGCGGGGGTTGCCCGGCTGGTTGGATTCTTCGCTTTGCTCAGGATGGCGCGTTGAGGGGAGTCAGTCATTTTTCGCGGCCACTGCCGGCAGCTTGCTGCAGGCGTGGGTGAAACGTTGGGCGGCCTCGGCGAAATCGATTCGCAGGAGCGAGGCGCGGGCGGTGAGCACCAAATCAACGCTGGCCGGCACGAGATGCTGGTGCCGGCGATAAAGCTCGCGGAGGCGGCGCTTGGCCCGGTTGCGGTGCACGGCATTGCCGACCGAGGCCCGGGAGGCGACCACGCCCACGCGTGCGGGAGCGGCGGGTTCATCGGAACCGCGCACGCGCCAAGTCAACAGGAAGACCCCGCAATCCATGCGGCGGCCCTGTTCACGAACGGCGCGGAATTCACTGTTGCGCCGCAGGCGCTGCCCGGCGCGGAGATTCATCGGTTCAGACGACGGTCAGGCGCTTGCGGCCCTTACGACGACGGGCGGCGAGGACCTTGCGGCCGCCGCGGGTGGCCTTGCGGGCGCGAAAACCGATCTTGCGGGCGCGTTTCTTGCGATGCGGACGGAATGTAGGCTTCATGGTTTTATGGCAAAAAGAGGGCCAGAGTCCCCGGGCAGGCGAGGGGTGTCAAGCGAGAGGTTTTGCCCGCAATTTCACCCGGAGCAAGCCCTCGGCGGTTACTTTCTCGCCAGCCATTTCCACTGTGAACAGCCTGCGCACAAATAGTTTTTGCATCCGGGCGCGACCATCGTGACCTTGGGCGCATGGCCGAGTCATGCCAGCAACCGACCCCTTCACCGGACATCCCTCCTACCTCCAAGGTCCCCGCCTCCCCGGCGCGGAAGGATGGGCCGCTGTTTTGGACGGTCACGGGCAACGACTTCGGGCGCTCGATCAGCTGGGCGAAAAAGCAGCCGAATGCTCTTTCGCAGCACATCAAGACCGCAGTCTCGTCCTCGCCCGAGAAGACGAAGTAGGCCTGTTGGAGTTCGCCGAGGAACGGTGGCGCGGGCTCGGGGCGGCGATCCGTGCGTTTCGAGCCACCCTGCCGCTGGTGCGGTTGGAGGATTTCGGGTTCGACTCGGATTCCGACGATCCTTTTGAGGCCAACACCGCCCGGTTGCGGCGCATCGGGGGAGGCGTGGAGGCGCTGGCTTTTGCCGACACGGCGGACTCGGTCTACAAGTTCTTCCTCTTCCGCGAAGGCGGCGATGTCGGCGCGACCTTCGCGTTTGGCCGGGGCGAGGGCGAGGTATTGCACGCCACGGCGGTGCCGGGCAGCTACCGGCGATTGTTTGAAAAACTGCGCCTGACGCATCTCGTCGGCATGCCCACGGAAATTGCCGGCATCACGCCCGAGGGCGTGGTCATCGCCAAGCAGAGCTTCGGGCGGATGTTGCCGGAACAGACGGACATGTCGGGGCTCGCTCCCGCGAGGTTCATTCCCATTCCGTCGCGTTTTCTACGGGCGGACCGCGACCATCCACGGCTGGCGTTTCTCGACGGTGATCCCTGGCTCGTAGCCGATACGCATGATCGCAACGTGGTGGTCGCCGAGGATGGTTCGTGGCGCGTGATTGATCTCGTGGCCGCGCCGCTGCCGTCCGAATGGCTCGGCGTGATGCCGCTGTTTCGCGACTGGATCGAACGCGCGCGGCACGATCCCCAAGCGGAAATTCTGGCCGCGGTGGACGACGACGAGTTGTAGGACGGGATTCCCGAATCGCGCCAAAGAGAAAGGCGGGGTGCGAAGACCCCGCCCAAAAACGATCCTGCGCGCGTGTTCGTCGATCAGCCCTGCTGATCAGCCTTCAGGAAGGCGAGGACGTTGTCGGCCTGTTTGTCGGTCACGCCGGTGTCTTTGTAGACGATCTTGCCGCCCTTGATGATGTAGCATTCGCGCGAGGCAAACATCGTGGCGTTTTGCCCGAAGGCCTTCACGACCTTCTTGTCGGTGTCGGCGAGCAGCGGGAAAGGAAAGTTGTTCGTCTCTTTGAACTTTTTCTGAGCTTCGACGTTGTCGAGACTGACGCCGACGACGGCGGCACCGTGTTTCTTGAGTTCGACGCTGGCGTCGCGCAGCGAGCAGCCTTGCTTCGTGCAGCCACCGGTGAGCGCCTTCGGATAAAACCACACGACGGTGTAGGTGTTCTTCGCATAGACATCGCCGAGATTCAACGTTTCGCCAGTGTCGGTGGTTGCAGAGACCACGGGAGCGGCGTCGCCCACTTGCAGGGAATCTGCGAAAAGCTTGCCGAAGAAGCCGAGGAGAGAAGAAGCCATAAGTAACAGGCGCAGGGATTTCATGAGCGCCGGAGCATAGTCACGCGGGGGTTATTGGCAAATTATCGCAAAAAAACCGGCGCCAGACAGGCCACGGATGAACGGGTTCCGCGGCAATGGTTTAAATTGTTTGAATTTGTGACGGCGGGGAACCGGGCCAGTCAGCCCGGTGTTTCAAGAGCCTCACTGCGCGCTCCGCGCGTAGTGACCAAACCAAACCTACCAAGAACATGAAAAGCTCCTCCACCATTAAAACCTTAATTCTCGCGACTGCCTTGACGCTCGGCTTCGGTGCCAGCGCTCGGGCTGACGATTCAGTCGCGACTGCGCCGGCGCCGACTGCCGGCGACCTCAGCCTCCTCGGCCAGGCGTTTGGCACGCTGACCTACAGCTACATCAATCTCGACGGCACTTCGACCCACGGCGACAGCTACACGCTCGAAGTGAACCAGCCGCTGGCCTTCGGCATCGATGGCGTGTTCGCCTACGATTACATGCAGTCGGGCTTGGTTGCCGGTTCGCGCGTGAAGCAGCACACGCTCAGTGCCGCGATCCGCGCATTCAGCACGTCGTTCAACTGGGGCAAACCCTACGTTGAAGCCGGTGTGGGTTACGCCTGGGCCCGCTATGCCGGAAATCGCGACGATTCCTTCGTGTGGGAAGTCGCTGTCGGCACGGAGTTCCAAGTTGCACCCCGTGCGACGGTCACGCCTTACATCCAATATGTGGACGCTCCCGACCTCGCCGGCAGCGGCGTGTGGAATTTCGGCGCCCGCGCCAGCTACTGGATCGATTCCTCGTGGGCGGTGACCGCCGGCTTCGAGATCGATGACGAACAAAACAGCACTTTCACGGTCGGAACAAACTTCCGCTTCTAAAGGAAGCGGCCTCCGTCGAAAGACGGAACAGTGTGTGCAAAAAATGGGCCGCGGCGCAGGGGTGCGCTGCGGCCCCTATTTTTGGTGGAGATGCCGGGCGACCCACGCGGAGGCGAATTGCGTGGCGATCACCGAAAACGTGAACAGGTAGAGCCCTCCGCCGATATGGATCTCGGCCACGGCGGCGGATTTCATCATGACGATGAGGATCGCGACCACGAACACGTCGAGCATCGACCACTTGCCGAGCGAGGCAACCCAGCCATGCAGGCGGCGGACCTTGGCGAGGTCGTGCTCGCGCTCCAGCCAGATGATGGCGAGCAGGCCGAGCTTGATGGCGGGAAAGATCAGCGTGAAGAGCGTGAGAACGGTGAAGAGGAAGTATTCGCCTTCGCGAAACAGCGTGATGATGCCGCCCACGACCGACACCGCGCTGCCAAAGACCCAGAACTTGGTGACATGGAAAAAAGGAAAGAACACGCCGGTGCCGAACAGCAGGAAAGCAGCGACAAGCAACAACGGGATGGCGCGATGCGAGAGCGACGTGGACTCGGGCATGGGTGATAGAATGCAAGACGTCTTCGCCGGTCCGCCACCACGAAAAGACCGGTAGGGCGAATTCTCCGGATGAGCCGATTGGGTAAACCAAGATACTCGGTTGTGAATCGGCCTCGGCTCGTCGGGATGACTCGCCCTGCCCAGCGCAGGGTGACAACCCTCAGATGTAATACATCTCGGCCGGATTCTTGGTCGCGAGCTTGTCGAGCGTGTAGCTTTTCACCTTCTCAATGAGCGCGGCGCGGATCTCGCCCCAGACCTGTTTGAGCCGGCGACCGCTCTGGCCTGCAAAATTGCCGCTGAGGCCGAGGCACTCGCCTTCGGTGGCCATCATGATGTCGTAGAGGGAGATTTCGTCGGGCGCGCGCGCGAGGCGGTAGCCGCCGAGATTGCCGCGGCGGCTGGTAATGAGGCCGTGCGCGCGAAGCTTGCCGAGGATCTGCGCGAGGAAGTTGGCCGGCACGGCTTCGATGCGCGCCAAGTGGTCGATCTGCGCCAGCTCGCCCGAGCTTTCGAGACGGGCGAGCTCTGCCATCACGCGGCAGGCGTAATCGACTTTGACGGAGATCTTCATGCGTTCGGCTGGTCCTGCAAAAGGAAGGATGTCAGATCGCGTAGTCGGTGTTTTCGGGCCGAACGATCTCGGTGGGGGGAAGCAACATGCCGGCGGCGACGGTGGCGTTGGTGCCCTGTTCGATCAAGATGAATGAACCGGTGAAGCGGTTGGTGGCGTAGCCGTCATAAAAGAGTGGCTTGGCGGTGCGGATGCGGATCTCGCCGAGGTCGTTCATCGCGAGCTCCGCGGGCGCGGGATTCGCCTCGAGGGTTTCCATGTTCAGGCGGCTGTCGATCTCGGTGACAATCGCCTGCACCGTGCTCGTGGTGTGCTTCAGGAAGTATTTCCTGCCGCGCTGGAGGGCGCGCGGGTGCATCCAGCAGACCTTGGCGTGCAGTTCGGTGGCGCCGCCGGGAAGGGCGTCCATGCCGACGATCATGCTGCCGCGGCTCACATCCACGTCGTGCTCGAGCACGACGGACACGGACTGCGGGCAAAAGGCCTCGTCCACGGAACCGCCATAGGTGTGGATTTCCTTCACGGTGGAAACCACGCCGCCCGGGAGCGTCATGACCTTCTGGCCGATCTTGACGATGCCGCCGGCGATCTGGCCGCTGAATCCGCGGAAGTCGTGGAGGCGTTGGTCGGTTGGATTGTTCGGACGGTTGACCCACTGCACGGGCAAACGGAAACCGCTGAGATTGTGGTCGCTCGCGATGTGCACGGTCTCGAGATGGCCGAGCAACGTGGGGCCGGCATACCAGGGCGTGTGCTTCGAGGGATCGACCACGTTGTCGCCATTGAGCGCGCTGAGCGGAATGAACTTTACGTCCTTGATTTCGAGGCGCGGCAGGAACTCCTCGAACTGGGCGCGGATCTCGTTGAAGCGCGCTTCGCTCCAATCCACGAGGTCCATCTTGTTGACGGCGACCACGAGGTGCGGGATGCGGAGAAGGGACGCGATGGCGGTATGACGGCGACTCTGCTCAATGACGCCGGTGCGGGCGTCCACGAGCACGATGGATAGGTTGGCCGTCGAGGCCCCTGTCACCATGTTGCGCGTGTATTGGACGTGGCCCGGGGTGTCGGCGATGATGAACTTGCGCTTCGGCGTGGCGAAGTAGCGGTAGGCGACGTCGATCGTGATGCCCTGCTCGCGCTCGGCGCGGAGGCCGTCGGTGAGGTTGGCGAGGTTGATGGCGCCGCCGCCGGTGATGTCGGCGGAGCGTTCGAGAGCCTCGATCTGATCCTCCATGAGCGATTTCGAATCGTAGAGGAGGCGGCCGATGAGCGTGGACTTGCCGTCATCGACGGATCCGCAGGTGTTGAAGCGGAGAATATCGACAACGGGCGCGGCAACGCGGTTGGAAAGGGAGGAGGAAGTGGCGACCACGGACATGAAAAGTTGGGAGTTGCGGACGTCGTTTACACACCCCGCCCTGACGGGCATCCCTCTTGATAGAGGGGAATCAAACCACGCAGCCGAAAATCCCCTCCATCAAGAGGGGTGGCGCGAAGCGACGGGGGGTGTGAATGGGACATGAGGAGTGAAACGGGCGCAGGATTTAGAAGTAGCCCGCTTTCTTGCGGTCTTCCATGGCGGCCTCGGAGGCTTTGTCGTCGGCGCGGGAACCGCGTTCGGTAACACGGGCGGCAGCGACTTCGGCGATAATGTCGTCGAATGAGCTCGCGGGACTTTCAACCATGCCGGTGCTGATCATGTCGGCGATGGTGCGCACGCGGCAGACCATCGTCTTCATCGGTTCGGTCGGCTTCGGGCGCGCGCCGGCGTAGGGATCGGGCTTGGTTGCGTCGGTGTGCGGCGGCGGCACGGGCAGCCACTGGCCGTTGCGGCGGAAACATTCGCGCGTGTGGCTGAAGTAGATGTTGGGCACCTCGAGTTTTTCGCGGCGGATGTATTCCCACACATCCATTTCGGTCCAGTTGCTCAGTGGGAACACGCGCATGTTTTCGCCGGCGTTGAGGCGGCCGTTGTAGAGATTCCAAATCTCGGGGCGCTGGTTCTTCGGATCCCACTGGCCGAAGCTGTCGCGGAAGCTGAAGAAACGCTCCTTGGCGCGGGCCTTCTCCTCGTCGCGACGGGCGCCGCCGATGGCGCAGTCGAAGCGGAATTCCTCGATGGCGCCGAGCAGCACGGGAATCTGCAGCTTGTTGCGGCTGACTTCACCCGGCGCCTGCGTGGCGGTGCCGTTGGCGAGCGCCTGGTCCACGGTGCGCACGATGAGTTTGGCGCCGAGCTCCTTGGCGCGGCGGTCGCGGAACGCGATCAGCTCGGGGAACTCGTGGCCGGTCTCGACGTTGAGGAACGGCATCGGGATGTCCGACGGGCGGAATGCTTTTTCGGCGAGACGCAGAAGGCAGATGGAGTCCTTGCCGCCGGAAAAGAGCAGCACGGGGCGTTCAAACTCGCCCGCGACCTCGCGCATGATGTGAATGGCCTCGGTCTCGAGGAGATCGAGATGATCCAAATGGTAATTCTTCATGAGGCGGCGGCAGTTTGCGCGGCGTTCTTGCCCCACGCGGCATGCAGGCCGCACTCGCGCTTCTCATCGGCTTTGGCCGGGTCGAAATAATCCCATTCGTTGGGCAGCTTGTGTTCGACGAGGTAGGCTTCCATCTGCGCGTCGCTCCAGTGGAAGACCGGGCTGACTTTGAGCGCGCCGAAGTTCGCGTCGGGCGACACGATGTCGAGGCCGGCACGGTTCGGATTCTGCACCTTGCGGAGCGCGGTGATCCAGACGGTCGGTGCGAGTTCCTTCATGCCGCGCTGGAAGGGCTCCAGTTTCATGATGCCGCTGAACTGCTTCAGGCCGGCCTCGTCGTCGAGCGACGGGATGGGACCGTGAATGGCGTCGCGATGCGCAGGCGTCATCTTCGGCAGGTAGGGCTTGATGTTGAGCTTCAGCTGCGCGCGCAGCTGCTCGGCGTGCTTGTAGGTGGCCGGGCGGTTGTAACCGTGGTCCACCCAGAGCACGGGGATGTCGGGTTGCGCCTGCGTGGCGAGGTGAAGGACGACGGCTTCGTAGGGACGGAAGTTCGTCGAGACGATCGCGCGGCCGCCAGCCTGGGCGATGGCCCAGCGGACGACTTCGAGCGGAGACTTGGTGGCGAGCTCGGCGTTGATTTTCGCGAGCTGTTCAGCGGTGAAGGACATGGGAAAACGGTGGGTAGGTGCAGGCGCTCTACAAAAGGATCATGCGGTGGCGGGCGCAGCCGGGGCGGCCGCGGTTTTTGCCGCCGCTGCAGCAGCCGCGGCGAGGGCGACCTCGGGCAGGAGGACGCGGGTGGCGAAATCTCCAAAGCGTTCGCCGGCGACGCGCTCGTTTTTCCAGCGGGTGAGCAGCGGGCGCAACTCGGCCTCGAGTTCGGCTTCCTTAATGACATCCTTGAAGACTTGGTTGAGGCGTCGGCCGGAGACATCGCCGCCCAGCCAGAGCTGGTATTTGCCGGGGGCTTTGCCGACGAAGGCGATCTCCGCCATGTAGGGGCGGGCGCAGCCGTTGGGGCAGCCGGTGGAGCGGATGATGATTTCCTCGTGGGCGAGGCCGAGCTCGGCATTGAGCTTCTCGATGCGGTTGATGAGACCGGGCAGCGCGCGTTCAGACTCGGCGAGGGCGAGGCCGCAGGTCGGCAGCGCCGGGCAGGCCATGGAAGCGGCCTGCAGGATCGATGTCTGGTTCTCGGTCTTCACACCATAGGTCGCGAGCAGGGCGGTGATGGCATTGCGGTCGGCGGGCGGGACGTTGGCGAGAATGACGTTCTGGTTCGCGCTGAGACGGAATTCGATGTGGGGGAATTTTTCGGCGACGGAGCGCAAGGCGGACTTCATCGCGTGGCCTTCGACGTCCTTGATGCGACCGGTCTGCACAAAGAGCGTGAGGAACAGCGAGCCGTCCACGGCACGTTGCCAACCGTAGAGATCGCCCGTGGTGGTGAACTCGAAACGGCGCACGCCGGTGAGCGCGTTGTTGGCGCGGCGGTTGATCTCGGCGGTTACCCAGGCGGCGCCGCGCTCCTCGACGACGTATTTGAAGCGGGCGTGCTTGCGGTTCGCGCGATCACCGTAGTCGCGGAAGATCGTGAGCACGGCCTTGGCCACCTCGATCAGGTTCTCCGGGTGGACGAAACCGACGACGTCGGCGAGGCGGGGGAAGGTCTGCACGTTGCCATGGCTGCGGCCCATACCGCCGCCGACCGCGACATTATAGCCGAGAAGCTTGTCGCCTTCGACAACGGCGATGAAACCGAGGTCGTTGGTGAAGACATCCATGTCGTTTACGGGCGGGACGACGAAGGAGATCTTGAATTTGCGCGGCAGGTAGGTCTGCCCGTAGAGCGGGTCGTTGAAGGTGGTGTTCTCGGGATCGTCGAGATTGAGCTGGGTGTTATCGATCCAGATGGAGTGGTAAGCCTTGGTGCGCGGGGCCAGGGCGAGGGCGGTCGCGCGCGCGTCGGCGAAAACCTGCTCGCGGGCGGTCGTGGTGGCCGGAGTGGGCGAGGCGGTGACGTTGCGGTTCACATCGCCGCAGGCGGCAAGGGTGGAAAGGAGGCTTTCGTTGATGCGTTTGACGAGGGGCCCGAGGCCGGTCTTCACGACGCCGTGGAACTGGATGCACTGGCGGGTGGTGACGCGCAGGGTGTTGTTGCCGTATTCAGTCGCGAGGTCGTCAAACACCTTCCATTGGTTCGAGGTCATGACGCCGCCGGGAATCCGGCTGCGGATCATCATGATGTATTTCTTGCCGGTCTTGCGCAGGTCGCGGTCGTCCTGTTGATAGATGCCGTGAAACTTGATGAACTGCTCATCGTCCTCCGAGAATTTCTCGGCGGCGGGGTCGTTGATCGTGGCGGCGATATTGCCGGCCAACGTGGGAACGCGTTGCTTCAGGACTTCGTTCTTGGAAAGGGGAGCGGAGGCGGGTGTGGACATGACTGACGAAACACTTGCCACTTGGGCGAAAAGATAAAGATTAAAAGCGGTCATATTTACTAAAGAAGTCATGTTTACCGCTCAACCCATTGCAAAAAAGGGATTTGTCTGGCTTATTGGAGCCGGTCCAGGGGCGGCCGACCTGATTACTTTGCGTGGCTTGAAGGCCCTGCAAGGTGCCGAAGCCGTGGTTTACGACGAACTGGCGAACTCTGAATTGCTCCAAAATTGCGCGGCCAACTGCGAGCTGCACCCCGTCGGCAAGCGCGCGGGCCGGCACAACGCCTCCCAAGGCGAAATCAACACGCTGCTCGTTTCGCTGGCGCAAGCCGGCAAGAAGGTCGTGCGCCTCAAAGGCGGTGATCCGCTCGTTTTTGGCCGGGCGGGCGAAGAGATTGAAGCGCTGCGGGCCGCCGGCCTGCCCTACGAAATCGTGCCGGGCGTGACGGCCGCCACCGCGGCGGCCTCGGTCGCGGGCCTGCCGCTGACGCACCGGGATTTTTCCTCGGCGGTGGTCTTCGTCACGGGCCATCAGTGCGCCGCCAACACCGGCGGACTCGACTGGCAGGCGCTGGCGAAGCTGAAGGCGACGCTCTGCTTCTACATGGGCGTGCGCCGCCTGCCGGAGATCGTGCACAATCTCGTCGAACATGGCATGGCCGGCACCACGCCGCTCGCACTCATCAGCCAAGCTACCTTGCCCGCGCAGAAAATCACGATCACGACGCTCGCCGAAGCCGCCGCGATTCCGGCTGACGAAATTGTCGCGCCCGCGCTCGTCATGATCGGCGAAGTCGTGCGCGCGTCGGATTTCGCGCAACAGGTGCCGGGAATTGGCGGGTAGGGCCCTGGTTCGGTCCTGTAGGGTCGGGCCTTGGCCCGACCTTGCGGCCGAGGTCGTCGCAAGCGACGACCCTACAAAAACTCAAACCGCCGTCCGCCACCGGTCGGCCAATATCTCCACGAGCAGCGGATGCTCGACGACGAGACCGGTCATCGTTGTGCGCAAAGCCCCGCCGCTGGCGGCTTCTGCGGCGCGGCAGATTTTCGATACATCACCGTCCGGTCCCGCGTGACGGCCGGGCAACAGGAACTGCATCGCGACGATGACCTCGCCCGTGTTCCAGCCGGACGAACGCAGCAATTTTTCCAGCAGCGGCTCGCCGAAGTCATAGTCCGCGCCTTCGCGGCGTTCCATGCTCGCGGGGGCGACGGTGTAGTTCGGACCGAGCTGAGCGGCCAGTTGACGGGCGAGTTCATTGCGCACGTCGGTGACGGCCTTTGCCGGGCTGCCGTGGTCCACCAAGGCGACTTTGCGAGGGTGGATCGCGGCCTCCGGACGCGCTCGAAACCCGTCCTGAGGCCGGGTTCCACCTTGGGGCGTGGGAGATAACGCCCGCACTTGGTCCGCGAGAATGCGCGCCAGCCGGTCGTCGCCGGCATCGAAGAGCGGAGCGGCGATGCGCACCTGCAATGCCGGATATTTCCCGCGCAGATGCGCGAGGCGTTTCGGCAGGTAATCCGTGAGCGCGTTGCTCGGGCCGAAGAAGAGCGGAACGATGACAAACTCGCTTTGTCCGGCGGCGAGCCGGCGTTCCAGAGCCGGTTCGAGAATTTCGGCGGGCGTTCCGTCTAGTTTTTCCGCCGGCACAGCACTCGAGTGCAGCAGCGAGACTGGTTCCACCCGCGTGCCCAGACGTTCGCTGAGTTGCGCGACCAACCCGCGCAGGCCGAGCGCGGCCGCCGGTTCAAGCGAACCGTTGTCCATCAGGATCGTGAGCGGAGCGGACATGGGAGAGGTATGCTTCGCCAGCGACGATACATGTCAATTGTAGGGCGGGGTCTACGAACCCCGCCTTCGACCGGAAACCATGCCGCGATTATGGCGGGGTTCGGAGGCCCCGCCCTACAACCAGATCACTCCAGTCCCGCGACGTTCACGTCGTTGGGATGATCGACGGTGAACTTCACGGTCAGCTCGCGCTTCTCGCCGGGCTTGAGATCAAGCGTCCACTTGAGAGTGCCTTCGTCGGTGGGCTTCACTTCCCGGGTGTCGGGTGAGATTTGTTTCACGACAATCTTCTCATAACGCGACAGCGGCACTTGGTCGGTGACGATCACGCGCTCGGTGGTCTTCTTGTTGTTCTGCACCGTGATCAGATACTCATAGGTGATGCGGGTGCCGGAATTGGTGAGGCCGGTGAGCTCGGTGAACTTGTTCACGCGCTTGTGCTTGATGGCGATGCCGTCGTCCACGCCGAGCGCGAGGTCGAATTTTTCACCACTCATGACCGTGCGCAGGCTGCTGGTGGCGACGAAGGTGCCGTCGAGAAACACGTTCATCGCGCCGGTGAGCAACGGGAACTCGGAGCTGTTCACGACCTTGCTCGTGAGAAACGCGGCCTGCTGGCGCTTCGGCACGGTGAGGTATTCGGGCACGGCTTTGAGCGTCGCGCTCGTGACCGGGACTTTCTGCGGGGAATTGTCGCTCGGGATGCTGGAGCTCACCGCGATCTTGAAGACTGCGCTGGTGGCACCGGCTTCGACGGAGGCCTGGGCAAACGCAGCAGCGGGAGGAGCAATCTCAGTTTCCATACGGTTACCGGCGATGGTGGTGGCTTTGGCATACCCTCGCTCGCGATTTTTCTGCACAACGAAGGGCGACAACTCGAGAACCTCGCTTTCGCCCGGGGCCTTAGGCTGTGGACGAAGCACATCCAGCGCCCACACACCCAACTCGGGCGCGGCACCGCCAAGCGAGGGTCGCGCGGTCGAAAGCGTAAGGACGACCTCTTTCCAGTCTTCGCCGGTGCGTTGACGGACGATACCAAAGTAATCGAGCTGCACGGTGCGTTCGCTGCTGGCGACACGTGCATCATAACTCGGCATCCACGAGGCGCCGGGCACGGTGTAGCTGAGCGACACATCGAGCGAACCGGCTTGGGCGGCGGCCACGCGCACGGTGACAGTCTTGAAAGCCTTGGTGCCGGCGCCGCGCAGTTCGTTGAGTTGGTTTTGCAGCGTGTTGATTTTGTTCTGCAACTCCTCGCGTTGTTCATCGAGAGTGGCGCGCTCGCTCGCGATCTTGGTTTTTTGCTCGGAGAGATAGGCAAGGGAGGCAATGGACTGCTGAAGATCGGGCCGCGGCACGTCCTTGGTCGGCGGGGAGAAGAGTGCGGCTTCCATGCGATCGAGTGTGATGGCCTGGCTGTTGAGCAGATTGTGTCGGTCGTCGAGGCCGCGCATCTGCTTGCCGAGCGCCTTGAGCTGGTCCTCCAATTCCTTCACGCGCGCGTTGGGCGTGTAGTCCACGTAGGTCTGCTTCGCGCTGACATCGAGGATGGAGGCCTGCGCGGTGCCTTGTCCGCTGACCTGCAACGACTGCTCGTTGAGCGTCTGCGGGAGGTTGGCGAAAACGAGTTCGGTGGTGCCGCCCGTAAGCTGCACCGTGGCGGTGCGCGTGACGACTGCGCGGTCCTGATAAACCGTTACGGCCGAGATGCGGGAGTCCACAGGATCTGCGCGCAGGAGGACTGCAGACAGCAAACCGAGAACGAGAAACAGGCGGGGAGTTTTCATGGGATGGATTGGGGACGTGATGAGCGACTAGACGCGGGTGCCGGTGGTTTATTAGGCGATGTTTGCGATAAGAGGTGCGCCGGCCCGGTGCGCCTTGTCCGCATCCTTCACCAATTGTCCGTGCGGAACGGTGCAGCAGGCAGGCCGGCCGCGTTGACGAGGGAAACAGTGGGCATGTTGCGGAAGGCGTAACGCACAGCCACGGGTGCGGCGACTTGGGGCGAACTCACGATCACCGTCGTGCCCTCGATCCGCGCGGTCGCGGGATGGAAGACCCTGTCGGCGCCGGCGAGTTCGAAGCCCGCGATTTCCGGCGTCGTGCTCGTGAGGCCGTCGGCGGAGCTGAAGCGCACGCGCATCGTCGCGCCTTCGCGCGCCACGGCTTGCAGCATCGGGCCCGAGTCCACCGTGCCGCGCACTTCATGGATGCGCGCCAACGCGAGTCGCGCGAGCCGGTCGCCGACGGGTTTCTTTTCCTGCGGATGCAGATCGTGGGGTTCGGTGCCGTCGATCGTCACCGCGAGGGCCGCGGCGGGCGTGCGGTTCACGGCAATTTCCTGCGCCTCGCGCAAGTAGGCCCAGCCGGTGTTGGTTTCCTTGTCCCAGCCTTCGAAGTTGGGCAACTGCACGACGAAAAAAGGAAAATCGCCCAACGGCCATGCCGCGCGCCACGCGCCAATCATGGCGGGCAGCAACTCCGCGTAATCGCGGTGACGGCCGACGTTGGACTCGCCCTGATACCAGAGCGCGCCGCGCAGCGCGTAGGGCACGAACGGGGCGATCATGCCATTGAAGAGCCGGGCCGGCGCGAAGCCCGAGCCGGGGCCGATGGGCGGACGCGGCCATTCCATCGTCACGGGCGTTCCCTTGGTGCGGTTCTCCTCCCAAGCCTTCGCCCACGCGGCTTCGAGGCCGGGTTGGGCGGCGTAGCGTTCGGGCCACACGGCCAGCGCTTCCTGCCATTGCCGGTTCAACGCCGGCCAGCTGCGATGCGTGCGCAGCACGGGCTCGGGAATCCACGATTCAATCGTCGTGCCGCCCCACGAAGCGTGGAGAATTCCGACGGGAACCTTGAGTTTCTCGCTGATGCTCTGCGCAAAGAAATAACCCACCGCCGAGAAGTTGCCGATCGTGTCGGCCGTGGCGGTCTGCCAGCCGCTGTGCGGGACTTTCGACGCAGGCACGTCGGCGCCGACGTGTTCCACGCGCAGGTGGCGGATGAGCGGGTTGGCGGGTTTGGTTTTCTCGAGGTCGAAAAGTCTCGGCGAACTGTGCAGGCCCCACTCCATGTTGGACTGGCCCGAGGCGAGCCACACTTCGCCCACGACGACGTCGCGCAGCGTAATGCTCGTGTCACCGCGCGTGACGACGAGATCGCCGCCCGTGACGTTGGCGGGCATCGCATCGAGATCGGCGCGCCAGGTGCCGGCGGCGTTCACGCGCGTGCGCTTGGTCTGGCCGGCGAAGGTCACGGTCACGTCGGTGCCGGGTTGGTCGTCCCAACCCCAGACCGGCACGGTGACGTCACGCTGCAACACGGCGTGATCGGTGAACGGCGGCGCGAGTTCGAGCGCGGCGATCGAAGGACAGAGAACAGAGGACAGAAGGCCGAGGGCGGCACACAGTGGACGGGAGACGGCGGAGGAAGGTTGGGGAACGTTCATGGGGCGCCGCCATCATCGTTTGCCGGGACATATTCGCAATAGGCATTTGCCTCGCTGTGCCGGCGATGCTTCCGTGCGCGCCATCATGCTGTATCATTGCGTTTACTTCTGGCTGAAACCCGAACTCACCCCCGAACAACGCGCGGAATTTCGCCGCGGTGTCGAGACCCTCAAGGGCATCAAGGCCGCCGCCCAGGTCGCCGTCGGCGTGCCCGCCAAGACCACGCCGCGCCCGGTTGTGGACGCCAGTTACGATGTGGCACTCATCGTGGCGTGCGCCGATGTCGCCGCCGAGGCCGCCTATCAGGTGGACCCGATCCACTTGGCCTTCGTGGAGAAGTTCAAGACGTTCTGGACGCGCGTGCAGATCTACGACTCGGAGTGAGATGAACCGCGCCTGTCATTGCGAGGAGTCCGCAACGCGGGACGACGAAGCAATCCAGCTGGATCGCCACGGCGCACTTCGCGCACCTCGCGATGACAAGACAGGGGTGATTCCATGCCTAATCTCGCCGGACAGATTGTGATCGTCACCGGGGCCTCGGCTGGCATCGGCGAGGCCACCGCACGGCGGCTCGTGCGCGGCGGCGCGAAGGTAATTATCACCGCGCGCCGTCAGGACCGGCTCGATGCGCTTGCCCGCGACCTCGACCCGAGCGGGGCAAACGTGCTCGCGATTGCCGGCGACATCACGAGCGATGCCGACCGGCGGAACTGGGTTGAAGCGACGCTGGCGAAGTTCGGTCGTGTCGACGGCCTCGTGAACAACGCCGGTTACGGCACGCGCGGTCCGGTCGAGATCGTGCCGGTCGATCTCATTCGGAAAAACTACGAGACGAATATTTTTTCACTGGTTGCCCTCACGCAACTCGTGATCCCGCACCTGCGTGCGCAGGGCGGCGGGTGCATCGTCAACATCGGCTCGGTCGCCGGCCGCATCGCCCGGCCGCTTTCCAGCATCTACGATTCGACCAAGCACGCGCTCGAAGCTATCACCGACGGCTTGCGCGGCGAGTTGAAGCCCTTCGGCATTCGCGTGTCGCTCGTGCGTCCGGGATTCATCATCACGGAATTCATCGACGCGGCGAACGCCGCCTCGGCCGACGTGATTGCGAACGCCGGTCCCTACGCGCCGTATTACAAGGGTTACCACGAGGGCACGACGAAACTGCGCGCCTTCGCCGGCCAGCCCGACGACATCGCGCGCCTCGTCGAAAAAGCACTCGTCAGCGACAATCCCGCCCCACGCTACAACGGCCCGTTCCACGCGAAGATTTTCCTGTTCCTGCGCTGGCTCCTGCCGCGACGCATCATCGGCTGGATGGTGCGACTGAAAGCCTGAATCCATGAGCACGCGTTCGACCTATCTTGCTCGAACCCTGATGACGCGCGCGAAGGCGTTGGCGGGAAGTCTGGCTGAAGATGGTGTTTCGGCGGCGCAGCAGCGCGAGCGGCTGCGGGAACTCGTGGCCAAGGTGTTGGTGGTCGAGGAAGGCATCACGGAAGAGGCGAAAGTCCGGCTCGTGCTGGAAGCGCTGCCGACGGTGCCGGCCGGGCGCATGGCTTCGGATCGGGATCTGCAGGAATTCGCGGCGCTGATCGAAGAGCGCCTGTGGCGGTAGAGGCAGGATAGAGAGCACCACGAAGCACACGAAATACACGAAACAAACCGAGCGGGAGAAGGGGCCTTATCTGATTTAACACAGAGGCCGCAGAGGGCCGCGAGGGTAGCCCGAGGTTTTGATTCTGTGATCTTCGTGACCTCTGGGTTAATTGGTTTGTTCGCCGGTTGTGGTCGGTCGGGAGACCACCCACCAGTCATCCACGTGGTCCGTAGTTAAAAGCAGATGACTCGATGGCCGGGGCAACGACCAGCTTTCGATCAATCAGCGCCATGGCTGTCGGCGGTGATCACTTCCAATATCTTCACATGGCGGTCTGCTTCATCGATCCAATAGTAGATGGCGAAACCGTCAAAAATGGAAACCTGCACCTGTCGACCCTGTGCATCCGTGTCGCGGAAGTCGGAATGGACGGTGGGGAAATCCCGGAGTCGGTGAAAATGCTCAATAAATCGTCGCCGCCGCGCCGCAGGCAGGCGCAGCAGCAGTTCCAAAGCGGCCAGATCGATCAGCAACCGATATTTCATCGCGGGCCGGTCATTCCCGCAGACGCTTCTCGGCGTCTTCGAGAACGACCCATTGGCCCGGGGTCTTATCGTCGATCTTGTCTGCCAGCCGCTGCTTGAAATCAGGATCCGCTTTGCGATCCAACGCCACGAGATACGCCGTGAGATGGCGGCGCTCCTCAGGCGTCAGGTGTGCGGCCTCCTGCTTCAATTCGGCTAGGCTCATGACAACACCTTAGCCGGGGTCCGAATTCCGTCAACGGGGGAAACGACTCCGGACCAACCTGCTGTTTGGTTGCGATCGGTCGGGAGACCGACCCTCCACGATCCGTGATCATCCGTGCAATCCGTGGCCAAGACGGATCGCGGGACTCGGGAATCGGGGCGTAAAGCCCCTCCTACAGTTCAAGCGCCTCAATCCGGCGAAGCCCCGGTCGGCTTCGCTTGGTCGAGAAAGGCGCGGAGTTCGGCGGCGAGTTTCGGGCCGAAGCCTTCGACCTCGGCGATTTTTTCCGCGCTGGCGGCGCGGAGGCGATCAATGGAGCCGAAGTGATCAAGCAGGGCGGTTTTCCGTTTTTCGCCGAGACCGGAGAAATCATCGAGGATGCTCTCCTTGATCTTCCGCGAGCGAAGGTCGGCGTTGTAGGTGTTGGCGAAGCGATGGGCTTCGTCGCGCAGGCGCTGAAGCAGGTTCAGGCCGGGGTGGGAGAGCGGGAGGTTGAGCGGGGCGCGGGCGTCGGGGAAGATGATGGTCTCATGCTTCTTCGCGAGGCCGATCATCGCCGGGGGGGGCGAGTCGAGTGCGACAAAGGCCTTGAGCGCGGCGGCAATCTGGCCGCGTCCGCCGTCGATGACGACGAGGTCGGGAAACATTTTCTTTTCCTCGAGGAGCCGGCGGTAACGACGCCCGACAACCTCCTCCATCGCCTTGAAGTCGTCGTTGCCGATGAAGCTCTTGATCGAGAAGCGCCGGTATTCGTTCTTGTCCGGCCGACCGTCGGTGAAATGGACCATCGAGGCGACGACGAAGGTGCCGCTGATGTGCGAAATGTCGAAGCACTCCATGTGCACGGGGGGCGATTCGAGGCCGAGCGCTTCCTGCAGCGAACGCAGGGCCTCGGCGTTGGGGCGCAGGCGCGTCATGTCGCGGGTGAACTTTCGTGTGCGCGCCAGTGTGTTCTCCAGCGCGAGCACGATGTCGCGCAACTCGGCCGCCTTTTCGAATTCCTGCTTCGCGGCGCGTGCGCTCATCTCTTCGCGGAGTTCCTTCAGCCACTCGCGCGATTTGCCGTCGAGAAATTCGCAGGCCTGCATGACGCGCGCCTGGTAATCAGCGACGGCGACCTCGTTGGGCCAGCCATAGAGTTCGGCGCGCACGTCGTCGTAGAGCCGGTAGCGGCCGTCCGGCAGCTTCTCCGGCCGCGTGTCGCCGAGGAGCACGCCGAACTGTTTGCGCATGGAGGCGAGGGTGCGGCGGAGGAGGCCGGAATGAGCGAAGGGTCCGAAGTAGCGCGAGCGGTCGTCCTTCCGGAAGCGCGTGAGGACGAACCGCGGCATCTCGTCGTCGAGGTTCACGCGCACGAGGAGGAAGCGTTTGTCGTCGGTGAAGTCGGTGTTATATTTCGGACGCCACTGTTTGATCAGCTTGCCCTCGAGCAGCAGGGCCTCGGGCTCGGACTTGACCTCGATGGTTTCGAAGTCGGCGATCATTTCGATCAGCGTGCGGATTTTGGGCTGATAACGGAGAGCCCGGGCGCGACCGAGTTGGAAGTAGGAGGAGACGCGTTTCTTCAGGCTCTTGGCCTTGCCCACGTAGATGATGCGCCCCAGGCGGTCTTTCATGAGATAGACACCGGGGCGATCGGGCAGGGCGCGGACTTTCTCCTTGAGGTCACTGGCCATCGCCGGAGAGGGAGCACGAAAGCGCCGAAATGTCAGCTTCCCGGTTTTGGCAAACGATATGTCAGAATCGGCCGCCGCCGGGCTGGTAATTTGCCGGAAAGGGGCTACGGTGCCTCAGTCGGTTCAGTCAATGGCACATTCCCAGGCACACTTGGATCCGGCGCACTTCGGCGCCCCCACCACAACTTCCTCACGCTACGAACTCATCACCCTCGGTGACGAGCTGCTGCTTGGGCTGACGGCGAACGCCCACCTTGCTTGGATCGGGGCGCAGTTGGGCCGCCGCGGGGTGCAGTTGCAGCGCAATGTCACCGTGACCGACGAAGCCGACGCCATCGCCGCGCAGTTTCGCGAGAGCTGGGCGCGCGCCGACGTGGTCATCACCACCGGTGGCCTCGGCCCGACCTGCGACGACCGCACACGCGAGGTGCTCGCCGGCGTGCTTGGTCAAAAACTCGTTTTCGAACCCAAGATCGAGCAGGCGATCCGCGCCCGTTTTGCGAAGTTCCAGCGCGTGCCCACGGCCAACAATTTGAAGCAGGCCTGGCGTTTTGAACGCGGCGAAATCCTGCCCAATGCCAACGGCACGGCGCCCGGACTCTGGATCGAGCAGGACGGCAAGCTTCTCATCATGCTCCCCGGCCCGCCGAACGAACTGCAGCCCATGTTCACCGAGCAGGTCGTCCCGCGGCTCGCCGCGCTGGGCAAACTCTCCGACCGCGAGGCCTACATCCAAATCCGCTCCATCGGCGTGGGCGAATCGGCGCTCGAAACGATGTTTCAATGCACCTTCAGCCGCAGCCCCGGGCTCGGCGTGGCCTTCTGCGCTCACCAAGGGCAGGTGGATTGCCGCATCAGCTCGCCCGACGGGCGCTACGGCATGGAAAAACTTCGCGCCATCGCCAGCGAATGCGCCGCGTTGCTCGGCGACAACCTGCTGTGTTTCGGGCACGACAGCCTCGCGCAGGTCGTGGCCGACCAACTCAAGTTGCAAGGCCGCACGCTCGCGGTGGCCGAGGCCGGAACCGGCGGGCTCCTCGCCAACAGCTTCGCCGACCTTTGTGGTGCGTGTAAGTTTTTCCAAGGCGGCATCGTCAGCACCAGCAACGAGGCGAAGATGCTGATGCTCGAGTGTCCCGAGTGCCTGCTGAAACAACATGGTGCCGTCAGCCCTGAGTGCGCCGTCGCCATGGCGAGCGGCGTGGCCGAGAAACTCGGCGCCGATTATGGCCTCGCGATCACAGGTTTTTCAGGACCATGCAGCGGCGAGGGCGAAAATCCTGTCGGCAGCATGTATATCGGCCTGCATTCGCCCGCCGGCGTGTGGGCGAAGCAGCTCAGTGTTCCCGGTCCGCGCGCGGCAGTGAAAAAGCGCGCCATCAACGACGCCATCGACTGGCTCCGCCGCGAGGTGCTCAAGGAATCCCGCCGCATCGCCGCGCCGTCGGTGAATTGATGTCGGGTCGCGCTAAAGACAGGCACACCCCATCGCTGCGCGCCACCCCTCTTGATAGAGGGGATTCAAATCCATGCTGACAAAATCCCTCCATCAAGAGGGGTGCCCGATAGGGCGGGGTGTGTGTTCGATCCGCGAATAGGTTGAAGCCTCATTTGTCAGTCTGATTGGTGAACCTCAATAACGCACCCGCGCTTGCGACACGCGTCCGGCGGTGCTTCTGTCGCGGGATGCTTTCCACCCGTATTCCGATGAGGCTCCGGCATCGTGGCGTTTGGCTTGCGGCGCTCGTGCTGGCCGCGAGCGCGGGTGGCGCTGACGGCGGTTGGATCATGGATTTCAACGAAGCCTCGCTCGGACCAGTCTCAGAGCAGCGAATCAAGACGTTGTCGCCCGCGCGAGTGTTGTGGGCCGGCGGTTTTGCGCGTCGGGGCGTGGACGGCCGTTTTCGGATAAAAGAAACCCCGGGACATGGCCGCGCGCTCGAGGTGCTTTATCCGCGCGGCGGAGTCGGGCCGCAGCAAACGGGCGGACAGTGGCTGGCGGAGCTGGCGCCGCGCGACACTTACGAACTCGAATACCGCGTGCGCTTCGGCGCGGCCTTTGATTGGCGGCGAGGCGGCAAACTCCCGGGCCTCGCCGGTGGCACCGTGCCGGTGGGCGGCAACTTCGACCCGGACGGATTCAGTTCCCGTTACATGTGGCGCGAAAACGGCCAGCTCGTGGTTTATCTATATTGGGCGGGCCAGGCCTCGGCGACGAAAAACAAGGGCCGCCAATACGGCGTGGATCTCGATTGCGGCGTCACGATGGAGCGCGGACGCGACTACCGGTTGCGTCAGCGCGTGACTCTCAACACGCCCGGCCAGGCTGACGGCGTGCTCGAAGTCTGGGTGGACGACCGCCCCGTGTTAAAGCGCACCGACCTGCTCTTCCGCGACCAACCCGGGAAGAAGTGGCAGATCGACCGGTTCTTTTTCTCAACCTTCCACGGCGGCAATGACCCGAGCTGGGCCCCCGACTATGACTGCGTCGTTGAATTCGACGATTTTGCGGTGAGACCGTGAGGATTTGAACCACCAAGCCACAGAGGCACAAAGGGAAGAAGATTTCTTCGTGCCTTCGTGTCCCGGCGGTTGTTTCGTAAAGATGGATTTTGGTTTTGCCGCGTGATTCGAGCTTGTGATGTTCAGTTCATGCCCAAGGCCACGACCAGAGCGTTCACCTTCGTGTGCGGTCCCGACGACTTTCTCGTCAACCGCGTCGGCAAGGAGCGTTTCGATGCGCTGGTGGCCGAGACGCAGGCCGACGATTTTTCACGCGAAATCATCAACGGCTTTGCCGGCAACGTGGACGAGGTCGAGGCGGCGGTGAATCGTTTCCGCGATGCCGTGCAGACCGTGCCGATGTTCGGCGGCAAGCGGGTGGTGTGGCTCAAGGACGTGAGCTTCCTCGCCGACAACGTCACCGGTCGCGCCGAGGGCACGCTGAAGCAGGTCGAAGCCCTGCAGGAAGTTTTGGAAAAAGTGAATCCCGACGAGGTGGCGGTGGTGGTGACTGCCGCGCCCGTGGACCGGCGCCGCAGTTTTCCGAAATGGTGCGAGGCCAACAGTGATTTCACGCTGGCTGGTGGCGACGGCGACAACGCCGCGGAGGCGCTCGCCAGCATAGCGTTGGCCGAGGCGCGCGCCTGTGGCGTGAGTTTTGGCGAGGGCGCGATTGAGATTCTACTCAACAAGGTCGGCAGCAACACGCGCCTGCTCACCGAAGAGATTCACAAGCTCGCCAATTACATCGGCCGGGACGGAGGCACCATCGAGCCTGCGCACGTTGTCGAGCTCACGCCCAACATGGCGGAAGGCGATTTCTTCGAGTCAGCCGAGCGTTTCTTCGCCGGCGATCTGCCCGGGACGCTGCGCGCGTTGCAGCAGCATTTCTTCACGGGCGGCGACGCCCGTCCGGTCATCTCCTCGCTCCAGAACCGCAATCGCATTCTCATCCAAGCGCGCGTATTGATCGACGCTGGCGACCTCCGCGCGCCCGGACCTTACGGTTTCGACAAGGCTGCGTGGGCACGCGCGCAAAGCACTTACGCGAAGCACTTCGGCGGCGATACCGAGAAAAGCGCCTACAATCTTTTCACCCAGAACCAGTGGTATGCCGGCAAGCTCGTGAGCACCGGCCGCCTGCCGACGCTGCGCCGCCTGATCGACAACCAGCAGGAGTTTATCGCCGCCTTCGAGGAAATCATCCGCCGCCCCAACGACCAGGAAACCGTCCTGCGCGAAATGGCGGTGCGGTGTTTGACGTGATGGTGCCCTAATTCTTGTCATCGCGAGGCCCGCAACGCGGGCCGTGGCGATCCAGTTAATTGGGGTCGAACCAACCAGCAGCCAAATCGTGCCAATCGGGATTCTCGCGTTCGATCGAAGCCAGTTTTTTGGCTCTTGAACCCGCCTTGCTCTGTTTTTCGCGTCAATCGCTGCCGTGATGTCACGGAATTCTTCGAAATAAAGGCCGGCTGCGCCGACCTCGCGATGACAGAACAGGGGACGATTTTCCATTGGCAAGGGGCATGCCTCGGCCTAACGCTCGGGCGCCTGTGAACAACCCGACGTCCACCACTTCCGCCGATCCCATCCCCAACGTGCTCGCCGAACGCTACGCCTCGCCGGCCATGCGCGAAATCTGGTCGGCTCACGGACGGATCCTGCTCGAGCGCGATTTCTGGATCGCGGTGATGAAGGCCCAGCGCGACCTCGGCGTCGCGATCCCGGCCGAGGCCATCAAGGATTACGAGCGGGTGCGCGACGACGTCAGCCTCGACCGCATCAAGGAGCGCGAACGCGTCACGCTGCACGACGTGAAGGCCCGCCTCGAGGAATTCTCCGATCTCGCCAAGCGCCAGTTCATCCATCTCGGCCTCACCAGCCGCGATCTCACGGAAAATGTCGAGCAGCTCCAAGTCGCCCGCGCGCTGAAGCTCGTCAACTTCAAGGCCGTCGCCGCGCTGAATCTCCTCGCGCGCCGCGCCGCGGAATTCCGCGACGTGATGATCACCGGGCGCACGCACAACGTGCCCGCGCAACCCACGACGCTCGGCAAGCGCCTCGCGATGTTCGGCCAGGAAATGCTCATCGCACAGGCCCGCCTCGAGGATCTCATCGCGCGCTATCCCGTGCGCGGGCTCAAGGGCGCGGTCGGCACGCAGCTCGACCAGCTCACGCTGCTCGGCGGCGACACCGACAAGGTGGACCAGCTCGAGGGCCGCATCCTCAAGCATCTCGGTTTCAAGGCCAAGTTCAGCGCAGTCGGCCAGGTTTATCCGCGCTCGCTCGACTTCGACACGGTGAGCGCATTGCACCAAGTCGGTGCCGCCGCGGCGAGCTGCGCCACCACACTGCGCCTCATGGCGGGCGCGGGTCTGCTCACCGAAGGTTTCCAGGAGGGCCAGGTCGGTTCCTCCGCGATGCCGCACAAGGTCAACGCGCGCAACTGCGAGCGCGTGTGCGGCTTCTCCACGATTCTCGCGGGCTACGTCACAATGACCGCCGGTCTCGCTGGTCATCAGTGGAACGAGGGCGACGTATCCTGCTCCGTTGTGCGCCGGGTGGCGCTGGCCGATGCGTGTTTCGCGATCGACGGACTCTTCGAGACCTACCTCACGATCCTGCGGCAGATGGAAGCATTCCCCGCCGCGATTGCCGCCGAGAACGAGCGCAACCTGCCTTTCCTCGCCACGACCACGATCCTGATGGAGGCCGTGAAAAACGGCGCCGGTCGCGAGACCGCGCACGAGGCCATCAAGGAGCACGCGCTTGCCGCCGCCAAGGCGCTGCGCACGGGCGGCGATGCCGACCTGCTCTCGCGCCTCGCGGGCGACAAACGCGTTGGCCTCGGCAAAAAGAAGCTCACCATGATCCTGCGCGAGAACGAGCGCTTCGTCGGCGCCGCGCCGCACCAGGTGGATGCCTTTGTCGCGACGATCCAGCCGCTCGTGAAGAAACACAAGGGCGCCGCCGACTACCGGCCGGGCAAGTTGCTGTAAGCCCGCTTCCGGGTGGGGTAGTGCGCTTGCGCGTGCCTTCAGCCCGGCGGAGCGCGCGCAAGCGCGCTGCCCACAACAAGTCAGGAAACGGGTCGCACCCGGAATTGCCCGCGTGCCGCGTCCTAATTTCCCGCCGTCGGGAGATTTGATTTGCCAGTCCCCGGGGCCGGGCCTTTTTTGACCATTCGCGTTCATTTTTATCCCAGCTTTAAACCACACACACCATGGCAGAAGAACTCTCAGGAAACTGTCTTATCGGCCAGACCGGCGGTCCGACCGCGGTCGTTAACGCCAGCGTCGCAGGCGTTGTCGCCGAGGCCCTTAATCATGAATGCATCGAGGAAGTTTACGGCGCGCTGAACGGTGTGCACGGCCTTCTGGGTGAAGATCTCGTGGACCTCGCGGCCGAGTCGCAGCAAGCCATCCGCGGACTCCGCTATACGCCGGGCGCCGCCCTCGGTTCCTGCCGCAGCAAGCTCAAGAAGCCCGCCGATTTCGAACGCGTGCTCGCCGTCTTCAAAGCTCACAACATCCGCTACTATTTCCATATCGGCGACGGCGAGTCCCAGGAGACCGCCGCCAAGCTCGGCGAGATCGCTGCCGCGCAGGGCTACGAACTTCGCGTCATCGGCATCCCGAAGACGGTTGAAAACGATCTCTCCGCCACCGACCACTGCCCCGGTTACGGCAGCGCCATCAAGTTCATCGGCACCGCCGTCAAGGAACTCGCGCTCGACGCCGATGCGATCGGCCAGGGCGATCTCGTGACACTCATCGAGGTCATGGGTCGCAACACCGGCTGGCTCGCCGCCGGCGCCTCGCTGGCCAAGCGCCGCGATCATCCGAATGATCCGCCGCACCTCGTCTATCTTCCCGAAGTTCCGTTCAGCAACGAGAAGTTCCTCGATGACGTTCGCCGTGTTCTCAAGCGCGAGAAGCACTGCGTGGTCGTCGTCGGCGAAGGCATCGTGGACAAGGACGGCAACTACGTGTCCGTCGAGACCAGCGCCAGCGATGCCGGCCACGCCCAGCTCGGTGGTGTCGGCGAGGTCCTGCGCGATCTCATCGAGAGCCAGCTCGGCGCCAAAGCTCGTGTTGCCCGCCTCGGTGTGGGTCAGCGTGCCGCCGCCCATCTCGCTTCCAAGGCCGACGCTGACGAGGCGTTCCTCGCCGGCCAGGCTGCCGTCAAGGCCGCCATCAATGGCGAAACCGGCAAGCTCGTCACGCTCGTGCGGGGCGACGGCGACCAATACACCTGCGAGACCGGTCTCACCGCGCTCAGCGAAGTGGTTGGCAATCTCAAGAAGCTGCCCAAGGAGTGGGTCAACGAAGACGGCGTGAGCCTGAACTTCCAGTTCTTCCGTTACGCCACCCCGCTCATCCAAGGCGAGGTTGCCGTGCCCTACGACAACGGCCTGCCCGCTTACGCCAAGCTCGCCAAGGAAAACGTCGACAAGACGCTCCCCGGCTACGAAGGCTGAGCCGCCTTTGCTTTTTTTCGAGAGCCGGTCCGCAAGGACCGGCTTTTTTGTTGTCGGAGTCTGGCACGCAGGTTCAAACCCCCGCGCCAAAATTCCCTCGCCGCAAACGCTCGCAACGCCGATGTTGTTCCTGCCCGCCATGGAGAGTGCGCCCATCCCGGTCCTGATTATTGACGACGATCCGACGACGGCGGCCGTGCTGCGAGGCTTGTTGCGCAACCTCGGCGAAGGCCTCGTGTGTGCGCCCACCTGCGTGGCCACCGGTGCGGCGGCGCGTGAGGAATTCAAGCGCGGCATCCATCAACTCGTGTTGCTTGACTATCTGCTGCCCGATGAGGACGGCCTCGCCCTGCTTACCGCGCTCAACGAGCAGCCGGCCGAAACACGCCCGGTGGTGATCATGCTGACCGGCGCGGGCAGCGAACAGGTGGCCGTCGAAGCGATGAAACGCGGCGCGAAAGATTACATGGTGAAAACGGCGCTCAACCTGCCGACGCTTCGCCGCGCCATTGCGAGTGCGCTGGAGCGTCGCCGTCTTGAGGAACGGCTGGCCGAATCCACCGCGCAGCTTCGCCGGCAGCACGCGCAGATGGAGACCGACCTGAAGATGGCGCGCGAGGTGCAACAAGCGTTGCTGCCGCAGTCCTATCCGTCGTTTCCGGCCGCGGCGGGGCCGGGAAGCAGCCAGCTGAAGTTCTGTCATCGCTGGATTCCGAGCCATCAGGTCGCGGGCGATTTCTTCACGGTCATTCCGTTGTCCGACCACGCGGCGGGAGTTTTCTTGTGCGACGTGATGGGGCACGGCGTGCGCGCCGCGCTTATCACGACGCATCTGCGCGGTCTGCTGCGCGAGCAACAGGCGCTCGCGGGCGATCCGGGTGCGTTGCTTGGCGCGCTCAATCGCCGGTTGCAGGCGTTGCTCACGCGGGTTGGCGATCTGGTTTTTGTCACGGCGGTGTATGCCGTGGCCGACTTGGAGAGCGGGGAACTGCGCCTGGCCAACGCCGGTCATCCCGCACCGTTGCACTTGGAGCGCAGCGCCGGTCGGGTGACACCCTGTTCGCTGCCCGACGGCCCCGGTCCGGCGCTCGGTCTGCTGCCGGATTGCACTTACGATACGATGCGCCGGCCGCTCGCCGCCGGCGACGGGCTCTTGTTGTTCACCGACGGCATCTACGAGGTGGAGAATGGGGGTGGCGAGGAGTTCGGACAAAAACGCCTGCGCGATGCAGCTGCAGGCAAGTTGGCGCAACCAACACCGCGGTTGCTCGATGGATTACTCGCAGACGTCCAGGCCCATCGCGCAGATCGCTCCGACGCGCCGCTACCCGACGATGTTTGTCTCGTGGCTGTGGATCGCGTTTGACGGGAGGTTCCTGTCATCCATGCGGCAGGGATGAAACCTGCGCTTGTCATTGGGCAGGGGCCTGCGTTCAGTGCGCCTTCCCCTTTTCCCATGAGTAATTCCCTCCGCCTCCTCCTGTCCCTTGCCCTCGTCCTCACGCTGGCCGCCTGCGGCAAACAGTCTGAAAAAAAGTCCGCTGCGGCGCCGACCTTTGAAACGGACGACCAACGGGTGAGCTATGGCATCGGCCACAACATCGGTTCCGGTCTCGCGCGCGAAGGAGCCCTTGTCGTGGATATGGCGGCCTTGCAGGCGGGTATCGCCGACGGCCTGGCCCAGGCTCAACTGCGTGTGTCGGAAGCCGACCTCCAAACGGCCATGGCAACGGTGCAGGAGCGCGCCCGCAAATCAGCCGAGCAGGCGGCGGAGAAGCAGCTCGTCGCGGGCAAGGAGTATCTTGAAAAGAACAAGGCCAAGCCCGGCGTCACAGTGACCGCTTCCGGTCTCCAATATGAAGTGCTGGCCTCGGGCACGGGTCCGAAGCCCAAGCAGGCCGACACCGTGAAGGTTCACTATCACGGCACGCTGACCGACGGCACGGTTTTCGACAGCTCGGTCGAGCGTGGCGAGCCCATCGAATTTCCGGTCACTGGCGTCATCAAGGGCTGGGTCGAGGCACTCCAACTTATGTCGGTCGGCGACAAGTGGCGTCTCACCATTCCCGCGGAGCTCGCCTACGGCGCGCGCAGCACGGGCAAGATTCCCGGTAACTCCGTTCTCGTTTTCGAGGTCGAGCTGCTCGGCATCAGGTAACCCGGAGGATCAGCGCGAGGCGGGCTTCGGACCGCGTCGGCCGTTCGCCCTCACTTGTCCGCTTCCGCGCAGTGCGCGACGCTGGCTTCGATGCCTTGGTGGATGAGCTTGATCAGCTCGCGATGGGCCACGGTCTGAACGGTGGACGCTCCACCCGGTTCGATCGCAGCAAACGCTGAAATCTCGTGGGCCATGACCAGATGCAGCAGACCCCACTCGTGCAGCAGTGTCTTCAACCGACAGCCCTGCGGCCAGCGTTGCAGGCTGTGATCGGATTCCTGTTTGCGGGAGCTCGGTGCCGCACCGTTCTCCGGCAATGCACGCAGGATTACAGCCCATTCATCCAACACCGCGGGAATGTGGTCTTCGAGGTGCACACGCGGCACTGTGCCGGTCGCGGGTAATTTGGCATTGGCCAAACACGCTTCGCGCCAGTCATCGAGGATGGCCGGGCGGCGGGTAGCAAAATGATCGGCGAGGGCGTGCAGCTGGGAGGAGATGTTTTTCACTGGAAGAAAGACCACGAATGAGGGCGGGGGAGCGGTCCCGCGCGGCTTGCCGCCCTCAGGAATTTCCCCGAGTCGTGCATCGGGAACGACGAGGGGGCGCACCGGCGGGAAACAGGGAACCTCCGAGCCCCGCGGCGATACTATCCTTGCATGGCAACCCTCAGAACCCGTTCCCTCCCGAAGAAGTCGTCCCAAGCAAAAACCCCACTGGTGGGCTCTGCCACCAACGCGGAAAGAGAGTTGTCCGTGCTCCGGCGCGGGCGCGAACGACTTGCGGAGCGACCCGGTCCCGATGAAACCTCGGCGCGAACGGCGATCGCGGCGCGGCGCACGCGCAAGATTTGATTCCGGCGTCTCCCGATTCTACGCCGAACTGCCGGACACCAGTTCGCCGACGGTGCCGGTTTGTCGGCCACTGAGTTCGGTGCGCAGGCGCGCGCATTGCGCGTGGATCTGCTTTTCGAATTTCTGCAGGTTGAAGCTCGGGTAAATGCTTTCGCGTAGGATGCGCCACTCATCGGTCTCCTCGATGGGCACGAAATGGGCGTGGGCCGGATCGCCGGAGGCGCCGACTTGGTTGTGCCGGCAGAGGTCGCGGGCGAGCGAAAGGATGGCCACGAGATTGGCGTTTTCGTTGGCCGCAGCGGGATCGTCGATCCAGCGCATCACGTGCACGAAACGTCGCGACAGGCCGGTGCGTTCGGCAAAATATGCGCCCAGTTCCATCGTGGTGCAGCCGAGGAAAAGTTTCTCCGTTTGCCGGAGCGGCAGGCGGTGCCGGCGCGTGTGTTCGAGGATGGCGCGGAAACCCGCCGGATGCAGGTGCGCGAGCAGAAGTTTGCCGATGTCGTGCAACTGACCGGCGGAGCGCGCGATGGGTTCAAGACTGTCGAATTCGAGATCGCGACAGATGACCTGCGCGATGCGCGCCACACCGCGCTGGAAAGTCCAGAACAGCGGCCAACTAAAGCCGGGCGGCAAGTCCATCACGCGCTCCTCGACGATGAGAAGATTGCGCGCCAGCGACTGGAGACGTTGTTCGCCGAGCAAACCGACCGCGAGCCGGGCATCCTCGATGGGATTGTCGCCGGGCTCGGGGGGTCGAGCCTTGGTGACGGCGACCAGCATTTGCGCCGACAAGCCCGGGTCGCGCGCGACGAGATCCATGAGCGGGTTGATGCACGAGGGATGACCGTTGGCCACCATCTGGAACGACGCGGCCGCGGAAGCGATGACCGGGCAGCCGGAGAGGGCGTCAATTTCGCGGTGGAGGTGCTCGCGCGTGAGCATCGGACAACGGCCCTCGGCCGGTGCGGCCAGCCAGGAGGCAAATTCGGTCGCTTCCTGATCCGCGTTGCTTTCGACCACCGTTGAGAAGTCGGGCGCGAGATCGCGCTCCGGATCGAGGCGGCCGGCCAGCAGCAGCGAACAGAATTCCAGCGTTTCCAAAGCCAGCGGCCACGCCGCCCAACGGCCTTCCGTTGCGATGGCCGTCAAGTGTTCGATGCAGCCGACAAGACACCACGCGCCGGCGGATTCGGCATCATCGCGGAGCGGATTGGTAAGCTCGGCCACCAGACGGCTGTCGGCGGTTTCGGCGCACGGCCGAAGGGATTCGCGGAGCGGACCGAGTCCGCACTGCACTTCGCCGATCTTCCACCGCAGTTCCGCCGGGGTGTAGCCCATGAGTTTGCAGAACGACTTTTCCTCTTCGAAGTGGCGATCGCGCCACGGGTTTGCCACCGCCTTTTCGATTTCAGCGAAGATGTTGTCGTCGTGGTAGGGCTTGATGAGGAAATTCTGGACCTGCAGGCCGACGGCTTGGCGCACGGCATCGCGGTCGCCGTGCTCCGTGTAGATGACCACGGGCAGGAGCTGCAGCAGCGGATCGTTTTTCAACTGGCCGATGAACGCCAGCGCGTTGCCGTCGCTGAGCTTCAACTCGGTGAAGAGGAGATCCACGCCGGGATTGCGATGGAGGAAGGCCCACGCCTGCGCCGCGTTGTCCACCGACGCGAGTTTATGGTCGCCCCGGGCGAGGATGCCATGCATGGCCCGCCTCGCCGTCTCGCTGGGATCGACTAGAAGGATGCGCGCCATGGACGGGGAATGACGCTACGGCGACCGCGAGGTGAAGTGCGGTGGGGATAACGCTGCGGCGTCAGTCTTTGAAATCGGTTTGGCTGCAAAGGCCTTGAGGTAAAAGGATGCGCGTGGATTGCGCCCAACCGTGCGTTTAGGGCCGAATGTCCCCAAAAACGCGCCGCGCCCGCGTCAACGAAATGCTAAACCTCCGTTGCGAGGGTTCAGGGACGGGGAAAGGCAGGAAGCTCGTAGCTGCCGGTCGCCATCGCCGGAGCACGCAGCCAGGAGGCGTAGCGTTTCACGGCGTTGGCCGGCACTACGAATCGCCAGCCGGCTTCGTCACTGCGCAGGGAAAGCAACGCCATCTTATGTTTCCCATCGGTATCGAAGATCTGCGTCGTCACCTTGGTTTCGTTTCCGACGGAGTATTGGTTGAGAATCGCCGCGCTGCCGAGCGGCACATCCTTCGCCGCCAGCACCGCCACCAATCGCTCCGGTGAAACGAACTCCTGCTGGAGCGTTGCGGGCAGACGGGCGAAAAGGGCAGCGGCTTCGTTTCGTGCCTCGGCGTCGAAAAGCAGCAAGCTGCTGAGCGTGTCGATGTCGCCGTTGACCGAAGCCCAGAGGCCGGTCTCGAGGGTGGCTTCCGGCGTCGCGCGTCCGGCGTTTTGCCAGAGCGAAAATTCCAGCGCGTTACCGACGAGGCTCGGGCGCGGAGGCGGCGGGGTGCGCGCTTCACGTGAGACAGCGTTGTCCGCAGCGCGCTGACGCAGCGCCGCCAGTTCCTCCTTCAGCCGCGCCACGGTCGCGCGCTCGGCGAGCACGCGGTCGAGTTCCTCCGCGCGCTCCCGTGCGGCGGCCCGTTGCAATTCCTGCGGCTCCGCCTGAAGAACCGTCTGTTGCCGGGCAAGTGTCGCGCGCTGGCGATCACGCTCGGCGCGCAACTCCTCCGTTGTCCGTCGTTGCCAGCCGAGCACGGCCAGCACACCTGCGACGAGCACGGCGAGGACAACGAGGAAGCGGAGGTTCGTGCGCATGAGGTCAGAACCAATCGCTGGCCGTGGGAGCGTCGCCACCGGCGCTGAATTGCAACGCCTGGCTCACCCGCGTGTTGACCTGGCGGCCGCCTTTGCGACCGGGCTCAAACTGCCACTCCTGCACCGCCTGAAGGGCGGCCAACTCAAAATCCTGATGGGTGGACTTCTCAACGCGGGCTTCAACGACCTGTCCCTTTGTATTGATCACCATGGAAACGACCACGCTGCCGTCGATGCCGGCGGCCCGCAGCTCGGCCGGGTAGGTCGGTGCCTTCCGCGTGAGTGCCTTGGGTGGGCTATCGAGTTCCTTCATGGAAAACGCATCGCCGCCTGATTTGAGCGAAGCGGCCTGAGCTTTAGCATGGGCGGCCTGCAGTTGCTGCTGCAACGCGACGGCTTCGTCACGCAGGCGCACGAGTTCCTCATCGCTGATCTGCAGGTTGGCGAGCGCTTGGGTGGCGGGGGCCGTGGCGGCTTCGGACCGGGTTTGGGCGACGGTCACAGGTTCAACGGATTGCAGGGCGGCGAGTTCGTCACGCAGGGCGTTGTTGCCCTGTTCCTGCACGGCGTAGATGCCGGCGCCGGTCACGACGACCGCGCTGGCGAGGGAGAGTTGGAGTTTGGTGAGGCTCATGAGAGTCAGGGTTGTGGCGGTGCCGGCGCTCGCGAGCGCCGCGCTAGTGACGGTGGTGGCGAGGCCGGCGGGTGCGGCGACGACCGCCTGGTTGCCGAGGGCGAGGGAAAGCGCGGCGGCAGTGGAGCGCACCCCGCGGCGCTCGAGCAGGGCGCGCAGTTTGTCCACCGCGCGGTCGGTGCGCATGCGTGCGGCGTTTTCGGAGAGCGCGAGCCTGGCGCCGACGTGGGCGAAGTCGCGGTCCTCGAGGTAGCGCAGCAGGATCGCTTCGCGGTCCTGCTCGTTCAATTCGGCGAGGGCTTCGTCGAGCACCGGGCGCACGCGCTCCCAGTCGAGCGAGTCGGTCGGGTCGGATGGTTGCATGAATTCGGCCTCCTGTTCGCGCATGCGCCGGCGTTGCTCGCCGCGCACGAGTTTGGCTGCGGCGAACCGCGTGCTCGTGAAGAGCCAGCCCGCCAGCACACGGTGACCCGCGAGCGATGCGGCCTTGCGCGCGAGATCAGTGAACACCAATTGCGTGACATCCTGCGCGAGATGGGCGTCGCCGTTGACCTGCCGCAGCGCCGCGGAATACACGAGGTTGAGATGCCGGCGCACGAGCTCGGCGAAATCGCCCTCGGAGCGGGTTTCGGCATAGGCGCGGAGCAGGGCGGCGTCATCCTTCATGGCGGTTCAGCCTATAGCACCCGCCGTGTGGGAAAACCGCACAAAATTGAGAACGTGGGTTCGTTCTTGGAGAAAAAGCCGGCGTGCTTAGATTCCCCGCATGGATGTGGCGTTCACCACGGTTGAGGCTTTTGGACTGCCCGCCACCGCGGAGCTACTAACGAAGGCGTTTGCGGATTACTACATCAGGATCGCCTTCACGAACGGCGTGCTGCGGCAGATGGAACAAGTGGACAGCGTGGACTTGGCGCAGAGTCTGGTCGTGTGGCTCGAGGGCGAAGCGGTCGGTGTGGCCTTGGTGGCTCGCCGCGGGGCGGTGAGCCGGCTGGCAGGCATGGCGCTGGTGCCGGCGGCACGGCGGCGAGGGGTTGGTCATGTGCTGATGGAACGCCTGCTCGCGGACGCCCGGGCACGCGGGGAGCGACGCATGGTGCTCGAGGTGATCGAGCAAAACACCGCGGCGGTGCATCTCTACGAAGATGTGGGTTTCATGCGGCGGCGCCGGCTCGTGGGTTTCGCCGGACCGGCGCCTGACGGGCTCGCACCTGTGCCGGCCTTGGCGCCGGCGGATCTGCGCGAAGTGGGCGCGGCGATGACGCGGCTGGACGCCGAGATGGACTGGCCTTGGCAAATTGCGGGCGAGACCATCTCGCGGCTGCCGCCGCCCGCGTGCGGCTACACACTCGAAGGGGCGTGGATTGTCCTGCTGAATCCCGGTGCGCCGGTTGTGAGCATCCGCGCCCTCGCGGTGGACAATTCCGGACATCACGGCGGAAGTGCGGTGCGGCTGTTGCACGCGGTGATGGCGCGCCACCCGGCGCAGGAATGGCGTATCAGCGCCGTCTGGCCGGAGGAGCTGGCGGGCTGGTTCACGCGCGCGGGACTCATCCGCCAGGAACTCACGCAGTGGCAAATGATGCGCGAGCTGGATTAAGCCGGACGCAGCGACCGCCTATTTGGGCTGCGTGTTGAAGTGCAGCACCGGGCCGTGGCCGGTGCGATTTTCCGAGCCATAGATCGTGCCGGACAACGCGCCGAGGGGGCGGATGAGAATGCCTTTGCTGCGACCATCGAGCAGGCGCTGCATCACGGGGCGTTGCAGCGTGAAGAAGGCCTTGCCGCCGGGCGCGGACGCGAGTTCGAGATCGATGATCATCTGCGTATTGAAGACCTCGGCGTAGGGCTTTCCTTGCAGGAGGCTGGCGTAGGTCACGGTTTTCTGGTCCCAAGCCGGGTCACCGCCGATGATTTCAATAACGTGAATCTTGCCGAATTCCTCGCCAAGGTCGCGGCCGAAGGCGGCGTTGTAATTGCCGCCGAGCGCGAGGGAATGGGTGGTGAGTTCCAACACGCCCGCACCGTCAGCGCGCTGGCCGCGGAGCGAGCCAAAATCCCAGCGCAGCACGATCCACTGGCTGCCGTCCACGGTGAGCACGCGGGCCGGACCGTCGGCGCCGGCGACCTGCCAGTCGTTGAAATTCACGGTGGGAAAATCGGCGCGGATCACGCTGTCGTGCGCCACGGGCG
>JBIQJF010000027.1:48344-57353 GCA_044507675.1 Opitutales bacterium
ATTTCGTATTCGCGGAGGTGTTCGTGGTAATCGGTCGTGCGCTGGGTGTTCAGCATGAAGTTCACGCGGCGCGGCGCGTGGCTGGAGCGCACGCGGGCCTCGACGCGCAGCTCGTAGGCCGGGTCCTTGAGTTTTGCGAGATCGAGCGCGGCGGAGACATCGCGCTTGATGAGCGTCCACCACACACCGTGTTGGTCGGCGGTGGCATCGATTTGGAGGCGGACGAAGCCGTCCATCGGCACGAGGGCGGCCTTGGCGTCGCCGTCCCCGGTCATGGTGAACCAGCCTTCGATGGCGGGCCGGTCGAAGTCGTCGCGGAACTGGGCGTGGCCGGCGACGGCGAGTGATAGGAGAAGGGCGAGGAGGAAGAAACGGGACGCGGTGACCATTTTGCCGACGAAACGCAGAAAACGACGGGTCACAAACGCGGCGTGAGGCTCAAAGTAGAGCAGAGGAGGAATGGGCCACGCCGCGTTTGCCTGGCAGGTCGCAGTCGGCACACGGGAATTTGACACCTTCCTTTTGCCACAAAGAGGCTCGAGAAGACACGGTAAGGGAACCAATCAGCCGGTGATTTTCTTTTTGGTGGCTAAAACTTCCGGCGCGAAGCGGGATTGCCTCGCTGCGCTTCGGATGAGGAAATGTGGCATGCACGACTCCGATCAACCCACCCAGGATGCCACGAACACACCGCTCACGCTCGATCTGTTGGAGGCTCGCGTGCTGGGTTGCCTGATCGAGAAGGAAGCCACCACGCCGGATGTTTATCCGCTTTCGCTCAACGCGCTCGTGAACGCGTGCAACCAGAAGAACAATCGCGCACCTGTAATGGAGCTGGGTGAGCGCGAGGTCGAGGGCGCGCTGGACCGGTTGCGTAGCAAGCGGCTCGTGACGGCGTTCAGCGGCGCGAACGCCCGGGCAATCAAATACAAGCATCGCTTCAGCGAGCGTTTTCCCGTGGAACCGCTCGCGCAGGCAATGGTGGCCGAGTTGCTGTTGCGCGGTCCGCAAACCACGGCGGGTCTGCGGGGAAATTGTGAACGCATGGTCGCTGTGCCGGATCTCGCGGGTTGCGAGGAATTGCTCGTGCATCTGAGCGGTGGTGCGGAGCCGCTGGTCCGCAAGCTGCCGCGTCAGGTGGGACAGAAGGAAGCGCGTTGGACGCAATTGCTCACCGGCGAGCCCTCGGCGGAGGAATTGACCGGCGCAGCGAGTGGCGAGGCGGCACGCGAGCCGCTCAAAGTTGCCGTGGCGATGACGCTGCCGCCGGAAGTGGAAACGCGACTCGTTGCGCTGGAAACGGAAGTCGCGGGATTGAAAGCCGAACTGGCGCGCTTGCGGCAATCGCTGGGAGAGAGTTGAAGCCGCAGGCGTAGCAGCGAGCTGGAGAGGATATCGCATTTTGAGCGGAGAAAAACCCCCGTCGGCACCCGGGTGGCGCCGGGGCGAGAATGGGGTGTCGACGGGCGTCACTTCCGCGGTGGGGCGGAGGTCTGCGGGGCATGGAGGAGTCTTTCGCCTTTACCCGGAGCAATCGCCGGAAGCGTCTCGCCGCCGCGGGCGTTGGGCTGCTGCTGTGTTTGGCGGGCTCGGGAGCGGAGCTGAGAGCGCAGGACCGCACCTGCTTGATCGGGACGGGTCCGTCCATGCTGCCGACGCTGCCCGAATATTGTCGGCTCGTGATCGTGCGGGTGCCGCTCGGCGAGGTATACGTGGGCGAATTCGACGGCGACATCATCGCCACGCGCCTGAACGGAAGCAACGTGGTGCATCGCGCCATCGAACGCCGGCCCGACGGCAGCCTAGTGACGCGCGGCGACAACAACTCTGAACCGGACGCGGGCGCGACGACCGAGCAAAATTACGTGGGCGTCGTCATCGGTTTCGAAAAACCCGGCTCGGTGGGCGAGTTACTGGAACCCGCACCGCGATTGCTGGTTGAAGTGCATTGAGTGTGGGCTCGATGGATTTAAACACAGAGGTCGCGGAGGGCGCAGAGAAATTACCTTGGCCCGGCTAGCGGTTGCCTTCGTGGAAGCCGATCCTGGGTTTGGATTCTTCAGGTGGGGGCACGAGAAGAGGCTGGAGGCGCTTCCATAGGATTTGCAGGGCGGAGTCGTGTTCGAGGAGGGTCTTATCAATCTCGGCCAGGCGTTTCAGAATGACAGCGTTGGTGGCCAGAGCCTCGCGCTGCTTCACGAAGGCGCGGACGACGTAGATCGCCATATCGGTAGCGCGAGGTGAGCGCAGGACATTGGCTGCCATCAGGGCGCCGTGTTCGGTGAAGGCCCAAGGCAGTTTTCTGGCACCGCCATGATAACTCATCACCATCCTGTGATGACTTGGAGGTAGCTCGCTGATTGTCAGCGTCATCGGAACTTGAAGTCGCAATTTGCGACTTCAAGTTGGCGGCTTCTTTCCGGGTGAGCTGAAAGCAAAAATCATCAGGGAATTTCGCACGGTTACGCTGAACCTGTTCATTGAGTCGTTTGGTCGGCACGCCGTAGAGACTGGCGAGATCAGCATCGAGAATCACGCGGTGACCGCGGATTCTGAAAATGCAGCCGGGAATCGGATCGGTGGATTGGGGCATGACGGGCAACGTGGAGGACTGGCTGCAAACGGCAGCGGCGTTGGCCCGTGGCGGGAAAGCTGCTTTGGCATGCGCCTCAAGGCAACGGTGGATTCAGCCGGTTTGATTTAACTCAGAGGACGCGGATGAACCAAGTGGATGGCCGGTCTTCGGTATGCCGAAGCTCAGCGGCTCAAAGAGGGGGTTGGCGTGGACCACGGGCGGACTTCCATGGCGACGTTGTAGTCTTTGGCGGGATGGCTGGCGGCGACGGCGGTGGCATCGTCGAGGTCGCGGGCTTCGAGGAAGAGCAGGGCGGTCACCGGCCATTGGCCGACTTCCGCGTCGGTGACGGTGATGCCGGGTCGCGTGATGCTTGGCGCGAGGCTGCGCGGTTCGAGGCGGTGGCCGCGTGCGTTCTGTTCACGCGCCCAGAGTGAGATCTGCGCCTGCCGCCGAGCCTTGAGTTCGTCGGTGAGGTTGAACGGGCCCTGGCGGAAGAGGATCACGAAAGATTTCATGATCCGACTCTAACACGAGCCGGTGACAGCATTGTGTCAGGAGGCTACGCTGGAGTTTAAGCCCCCATTTTCCGGTCCATTGCGGGCTTGCTGAAACGGGCCTTCAGGCTAGATTTTCGTGCATGAGTGCGGCAAAAGATGAGGCGGTCGAGCTGATCAAGCGGCTGCCGGACGATGCGACGATGGAGGACATCCAGCATCACCTCTACGTGCTCGAGAAGATCAAACAGGGCCAAAGCCGGATCGTCGCGGAAGGGGGCATCTCCCAGGACGCGATGGAGCGGGACATGGCCCGATGGATTTTGTCGTACCTGGTCGCCACAAGTCCGCGATGACCTGAACGACATCGCCGCTTACATCGCGAAGGCGTCGCCTCGCTATGCCTCGGCGGTGGTCAGCGAGATTCTCGCTGCCGGCCGCAGTTTGGCACTGTTTCCCCGTCGGGGTCGAGTGGTGCCGGAACTGGGAGATGAGAATTGCCGGGAGGTGTTCGTGTATGAATACCGGATCATCTATCGGATCGAGGGCCGTGTCGTGCAGGTTGTGGCGGTGATCCACGGGCGACGACGGCTCGGATCAAGGCAGGTTTAAACGCGGAGGACGCGATGGGCGCGGAGAGAGGAAGCGGGGGCATGGACTCCGCGGCCTTCGCGGGCACCGCGTTTCAAGGGTTTGGGGCAGGGTTGCCTGGCCTCGGTATTCAGTCCTCGGTCCTCTGGGATCCGTCCACCGTCATCTGTCCTCCGATCTCCGTTCACCGCAGGCGGGAGGGGAATCGCCGGGCGTTCGGGTGGAATCGCGGGATATCAATTTCCACAACCAAACCCCCTGCTCGGCCCCATCATCGACAACCTGAGAGCCGAGAAGGACCTCGTCGAAGCCTGATCTGCTGAAGCTAATCAGGGCGCTTTACCAAGCTGGTTACCGCGCGGGTCCAATACAGCTATACCATACAGTTCTATTCGGGCGCACAGACGGCCACCGTCCGAAAAACTATTCACAGGGATACTGCGAACACGGTATTCGCCAAAATCAGGCGGTCCGCCCAGATTGCTTCGGAGAGCAGAAATATTCTTTGCATGATCCCAGATTCGTTGCGCCACCCCATCCTTAGCACCAATTGTTCGCCCGACATACACAATCTCACTATCATCCGGGGTGGAGATGCAATACACGCCTTGGTGCCGGTTGTCCTCGTAGTCCGGACTACTAATAATCTTGGTGACGCTCATGGATGGAGACGCGCGCAACTTACTGAGCAGTTGATCCAGTTCGGGCGACATAATCGCTAAACCAAAAGCGGAGGACTTTCCCGATCCATTTGCTTCGCAAGCCTATCAATGGCCTGCTTGAAGGATTTATGAGCAGGGAGTAGCAGCCGTTTTCGGCGAACATAAAAACGCCACATGGGAATCCACCCTATGGGCGTTAGAAACGTCACAAGGATCGATAAAAAAACAGAAAGCGTCAGTAGAGCCACCAGACCACTCGCGTGGAGTGGCTCATTCAGAGCCTCCTCGTAGAAAACGTATACCAAAACCCAGCCAATACAGCTCAGACTGAAGCAAGAAGCGCTCACTACGATCAACGTTGCGGCGAGTGACGGCTTGGCCGCAGATACAATGCCACGCCAAGCGTCCTGAACCGCAGACAACGCTGCACTCCATAGTTCGGATGACTCTCTCAACTCCTGCATCGCATCAGATGGTTGCAGCATCTGCACGCGGTCCCTCAATTCAGTTACTCTCTGATGGGCCTCACCTACAAGTCGTGCTATTTCCGATCGGGTTGAACTGGACCACTTGGGCTGATCATCCGATTGCGTCGTGAGCGCACCCTTCGCCACTCGCAGGAATGCTTGGAGTGCCGTCTCAGCTGCACTGCGTGCCGCCCTAGCCGCTTCGATCTTCTTATAATACAATTCCAGGGCGTTTATCCCTTCGATTCCGGCAAAAAGTTTCAACTGCCCGATCTGGGCGCGAATCTTCTGGATTACGTTGCTGTCTGCGGCAGTCAATGCCCGGACATAGTGCTCTGCCAAGTCCGCTCGCTCTTGAATCAGAAGCTGGAAACGCTTGATTATGCCCGTCACCTCGTGGTCTAGCTGGCTCGAAGGGCCGTCATTGGACGCAAATTCTGTGATGCTTGCCAATAGGTTAGATATATTACTCACCGACCCTGTGTTCGCCGAGTTCAGGACTTCCTGCCAATGCGCTAGTGCTTCCAAATCCTCGGGTTGCTTGTCTTTCCAGTGTCGCCAGCGCAATATCGCTGCGTTCACTTCGTTCGCCGCCGTCGCTTCATCAGAAGCGAGCGCCTGAAGTTCGTCCACCGTGATAGGCTGGTGTAATTTTGCGTGAATTTCAGCCATGGTGGCCGAGTAGAGGGTGATCCCTTCCGCATACTCCCGGATCCTAGGCAGGGTCTCCATGAGGCGGCGGTTCAAATACTCCTCCGCTGTGTCCGTTTGTTGCAGCTCAGCAAGACACTTTGCCTCGATAGCCGACAGCGATTTGAAATTCTCTCTCGCCAACAACACTTCGTTCAAAGCGATCTCTGGGTTTCGCACATTCAGCAGTTTTTTCGCGGTCCGCTGCAAGCCAGCGGTCATGGCGATCCTGATTGGCGCGTAATCCATCCCGGCCACTTGCTCGATTTGTTCGGTCAGGGATACCACACAATTTCGCCAGTTGGTCGCGTGCGTTTTTTGTTCAGACTCTCGAGCGATATTCGCCTCGATCAATGCTGTCTGCCGGATCGCCTCCCACTCCATGGCCTGTCGATGCCTCTCCTGGCGCCCCGCCTCCTTTTCAGCTAACTCAGCATTCTGTCTCGCTAACGTATTCGCCTCCGCCTGCTCGTTGGCTTGAGCTGCAAGTAAACGAAGCTTCTCCTGCTCATTGATTCCCCGAACCCAGTCTTTGCTTAATGCACCACGCCCGATTTCAGGATTTCCTGAATTACTATCTGGGGTGTATTTACCCATTTGGAAGATGTGAAAATGACTTTCCCCAATAGTTGATTCAAGGGGCAAATTGCCTCGACCATCGCCACTTGACCGGTGTTGGAGGAGAAGACGCCGTGGATTTGATGATGCCGGGGCGGACTTCGTAAACGGGGATGCTGTCGGGGCCGATAAGCGGGGTTGCCAAACCGTCTGCCTCGGCTAGCTTGGCCACATGTCACTTACCGAGCTGAAACACAGTGCGGTCGCCCTGCCTGAAAACGAACGGCGCGAACTTGCGGCCTATCTGTTGCAGATCGGGCGCGAGCGGAATCAGGCGTGGCGCGATGAGGCCTCACGACGGATGCAGGAGATTGACGCCGGGAAGAAGGTCACCCAAGCAGAGTTCGAGCGGCAGGTCGGGCTGGATAAAGGCTGATCTGCCATGCCGGACGGCTACACTTATGTGCTGTCCGAGGCCGCAAGTGAGTTTGCTTTCCGCCTGCCACCCGCTGAGCAAAAACGCCTCGCCTACGCCTGTCGGCAGTTGACCCGGAGCCCATCACGGGAGGGCGACTACGCCACCGCCGACACGGCCGGCCGTCGGGTACAAAATCTCCTGTTGGATGATTGGGTCTTCACCTATTGGGCCGATCATGCCCTGAAGGAACTCCGCATAGTCGAAGTCGTGCAGGTGTAATCCGGGTGTGGGTTCGCGGTCTGACGCGAGCAAGCTCGCTGGCCCACAGGTCGCGGCGTAAAGCCGCTCCCACGGGTCAGAGGCGGGGAATGGTGAGGCCGCCGTCGACCATGATGACCTGGCCGGTGGAGTAGGGGAGGTCGCCGCGGGCGAGGGAGGCGACGGCGCGGCCGACGTCGTCGGGGAAACCCCAGCGTGGCTGCACGCAAAGGCCCTTGCCGATGAGGTCGTCGTACTTGGCGGTCACGCTGGCGGTCATGTCGGTTTTGATGACGCCAGGGCGGACTTCGTAGACGGGGATGCCGTCGGGGCCGAGGCGGGTGGCGAAGAGCTGGCTCAGCATGCTGAGGCCGGCCTTGGCGATGCAGTATTCACCGCGGTTGATCGAGACGACGGTCGCCGAGATGGACGTGATGTTGATGATCGTGGCGGCGAAGGAGGGATCGGCTTTGCGGGCGGCGACCATGTCGCGGGCGAAGGCTTGGGTGAGGAAGAAGACGCCGCGGAGGTTCGTGTTTACGACGTAGTCGTAGGAGTCTTCGGTGGTTTCGAGGAGGTCGGCGCGGACTTTGGGGGCGACGCCGGCGTTGTTGACGAGCAGGTTGATGGAGGGGCTTGGGGTCTGGGATTTGGGGTCTGGGGTTTTGCCAGAACCAAGATCCTGGGCCCTGAACCCCGCCGCCAGCGTCTTCGTGGCTGCGATGATGGCGGCCCGGCCCTCGGTGCTGCCGACGTCGCCGCGGGCGTAGCCGACTTGGACGCCCATGGCGCGGAGTTTGGCCAGCGGTTCGGCGACGGCGGATTCCTCGCGGACGCCGTTGATGACGAGGTCCCATTTCTCGGCGGCGAGTTTTTCGGCAATGCCGAAACCGATGCCGCGCGAACCACCGGTGACGAGAGCTACTTTGGACATGAGGAGGAGGAGTTAGGGATTAACCACAAAGGCACGGAGACACGGAGGAAGGCTTTTTAACCACGGATTACACGGATGGGCACGGATACAGAAAATCGGAGGGGCACCACTAATTCTCACTAAGACCTCACTCATTCAGATCAGTGATCAGTTAGTGTGGATGAGTGGTTAACCCGGTTCGTGTCCGGCACCTTTCGTGTATTTGGTGTGTTTCGTGGTGATCGGGTTTTAATTACTTCAGCGGCGTGACGTCGACCCAGGCGCGCTTGGCCCAGGAGTCGAGGGCGAGTTCGGCGAGTTGGACGCCCTTGGCGCCTTCGTGAAGGGACCACGGGAAGGGGCTGTCGGTGACGACGTGCTTCAGGAACAACTCCCACTGGATCTTGAAGGCGTTGTCGTAGATGCCCTGGTCGGGAACGCGGACCCAGCCGTCCTTGTACTTGATCGGGCTGTCGATGTCGGGATTCCAGATGCAGCGCGGCGTGGCGGCGATGGACTGGGCCTTGCAGTCGCGGAGACCGGCGACGGCGGTGCCCTTCGTGCCGTCGACGTGGAGCGTGAGCAGGTCGTCGCGGTCAACGCGCGTGGTCCAGGAGGAGTTGAAGTGACAGATCACGCCGTTCTTCAGCTCGAAGGTGGCGTAGGCGGCGTCATCGGCCGTGCACTTGTAGGGTTTGCCGGCCTCGTCCCAGCGCTGCGGGATGTGCGTGGCGCCGAGGCAGGTGAGGCTCTTGATGTCGCCGAAGAGGTTCTGGATGACATACTGCCAGTGGCAGATCATATCCACGATGATGCCGCCGTCGTCTTCCTTGCGGTAGTTCCAGGACGGACGCTGCAGCTTCTCGTGTTCGCCGGTGAAGACCCAGTAGCCGAACTCGCCGCGCACGGAGAGAATCTGGCCGAAGAAGCCCTGGTCCATGAGCCACTTCAATTTCACGAGGCCGGGGAGCCAGAGCTTGTCCTGCACGACGCCGTTCTTGAGGCCGGCGGCGGTGACCTCGTTGGCGAGGGCGAGGGCTTCCTTGGAGGTCGTGGCGGTGGGTTTCTCGCAGTAGATGTGTTTCTTCGCGGCGATGGCTTTGCGAACGCCGATCGGGCGCTGGCCGGTGAGCGTGGCGTCGAAGTAGATCTGGTTTTCGGGCTTCGCGAGTTCGGCATCGAGGTTGGTGGAGACGCGCGAGACGCCGGTGCGGGCGGCGAGGGCCTTGAGCTTGGATTCGCTGCGGCCGACGAGCACGGGGTCGGGCAGGATGACCTCGTCGTCGGAGAGCTTCACGCCGCCCTGGTCAATGATGGCCTTGATGGAGCGGATGAGGTGCTGGTTGGTGCCCATGCGTCCCGTGACGCCGTTCATGATGA
>JBIQJF010000028.1:0-17896 GCA_044507675.1 Opitutales bacterium
GAGTGACGCTCACTCAAGGATATTGGCTCGCGCGCACGGAGATGACGCAGGCCCAGTATCAGGCTTTGACCGGCACGAATCCGAGTCGGTTCAAGGACGTGGGTCCAGATGCGCCGGTCGAAGGAGTGTCATGGTTGGAAGCGACGGAACTCTGTGCGAAATTGACGGAACGCGAACGCGCGGCCGGACGCTTACCGGAGGGTTACGTCTATGCGCTGCCGACCGAGGCGCAGTGGGAATACGCCTGCCGGGCTGGCGCCACGGGCACGACGATGGGAGATATAGAGGCCATGTCCTGGCACGAAGGTAACGGCGGTGAGACGACGCATGCGGTCGCGCGGCGGTCGCCCAACGCCTGGGGCTTTCACGACATGTCGGGCAACGTGCTGGAGTGGTGCCACGACTGGTATGGCGACTACCCCGGTGGAGAAGTCATGGATCCGGCCGGACCCGCACGCGGCTATTTTCGGATAGCGCGCGGAGGCAGCTGGCGCATGCGACTCGATGTCGGTCGCCCGGCGGCCCGCGCCGGCGGCTCGCCCGGTCGTCAGGACTATACGATCGGCTTGCGTCTGGCGCTCGTGCCGGCGCGTTAAACGCTGCGCGCCCGCCCGCGCGAATCACATCGAGGGCGTGGTTGCGGGTTGCGTGGCAGATGGGTTGCCAGCTTGTGCTTGGGTCGTCGGCGAAAGCGGGGCGAGGCCTTGAGCCTCGGCTTCCTGCTTGGCGGCATCCGCCGCAGTGCGCGCCACCTGCCGGCCGCGTTCCAGCATGTCTTCGCCGCGTTCGCGCAACCTGCGCGCGCCCGGAGCAATTGCGGAACGGACGCGACGCGGCGTGGGCATGGCGAGGCCGACCACCAAACCAAGCGCCAACAGGGCGAGCCCGCTTTCGAGTGGGTGCCGTTCAACTGCGGTGGAAACACGCTCGCGCCCACCCTGGACGATTTCGCGCGAACGGCGGCGCACCTGCGAGCCCAGCTCGCCGGCGCGCTCCCGCACAGTGTTAACCGCCTCGCGCGAGCGTTCCCGGAGATCTCCCGCTTTCTCGCGGATGCGTTCACGCATGCCCTCGGATTCACTGGCGTGGGGCGTGCCCACGGATCCGTCGCCGGCTCCGACCAAGGGTTCGTCGGCATAGCCCCGGAAGCGATCCTCCTCCTGGGTATAGTCGAAACGATGGCTGTGGGATTCGTCGTGGGTCTGGGAGTAAACATACCACGCGATGCCGGCGCCGATCAGTGCGGCGGGAATCGGATTGGCTTTCACGGTATCGACCACGTTGTGAACGGCGGTGTCGGCTGAGCGTTTGATCTGGTTGGTGAGGTGGGTCATTTTTCCATTCTCCGTTTTTTTGCGCACAAGATGCAGGGCCTCGTCCACCAAGTGCCGGCCTTCGAAGCGGCGGCCCAAGGCATTGATGGTGTCATCCATGCGGCGGCGGGTCTGGTTGATTTGAAAGCGGATCTGTTTGGGATCCGTGGGCGAGGAGGAATCAGGTGGCGGGTTCATGGGTTTGGTGGATTTTTTCCCGGGCCCAATGCCGGTTCTCACGAAGGGAGGCTATCGTCTCGTGCGGCACCAAGTGTGCGGGGCGCAGTGCTTGTTTCGCCTTGGAGAACTTGCTCCAGCCGATGAGAGCCGTGATGGCTCCAACGAGCACGAAGCCGAGCCAAGGGGCGATCTCGGGCGACAGACCCAGTGCGGCCATTCCGTATCCGGCCAACGCCCCGATGCCGATCAGGAGCACGAGGCCGCCGGCATAGGCAATGGCACCGCCGATGGCGACGGCGAGGCTGTTGCGGCCGGCCTGGGCCGCGGCTTCGCTGAGCTCGGCCTTTGCAAGCGCGACTTCCTGCCGCAGGAGCGTGCTGCTCTCGTTGCGGAGTTCGTTCAGGAGTGATCCGATGATGCTGCCGGAATTGGTCGTGGGCATGAGGATCAGATTTGAGGGCCGTCCAACGTCTCGGGTGAGTAGATTTCCGACTCGTTACCTTCGGTCCGGTCCGTCACCGCACCATATCCATGGTAATCGAGTTCGTCCGCGTCGTCGGAAAAATCCTGCCCGTCCTCGCGCAGCGTTTGCACGGACGCCTTGACCAGATTGCCCGCGACGATGCCGGCGAGGAGCATTCCGCCCATGAACAAGCTCGGATGCCGCCGGGCAACATCGGCGGCGTCCTGCCGCAACTGCGTGAAGTTCGTATCTCGCACGTAGTCGGCCGCGCGTTGCAAGCGATCGGCCGCAGTATTGGCCAGGTGCGCAATGTTGGGGTCCTCCTCTTCCTGGGCGAACCGCGCCGTGTCGCGCAACTGTGTTTCGTAGTCGCTGAGGCGATCGGCGGTGGCTTCCTTGCCACGGCTGGCAGCGGCGGAGACTTTTTGTTTGGTTTGATCGATGGCTTGGTCCGCGGTGCGGCGAATTTTTTGCTTCGTCGGTTCGCCTGTGGGAGGTTGGGCGGTGGTGGGACTTTGGTCGATGGATGAGGCGGTTGGGTTCATGGCGCGGAGGTGTTTTCTTTTCGAGGGGACGCGGATGACTCTATACGCGCCGCTGCGCATCAGCCATCCGGGCACTCTCGGACGATGGCCTCCGAGACGCGTCTCGCGTGGGGATGGGAAGACGACCCGGAGCCGAATGGCGCGATCTCGCTCTACAGCTATTCCGTTTTTGCGACAGCGTGTGTCAGGACATCTCGCGAATCTCAGCGAGAGGACTCCTTCGGGGTTCGAGCAGGAACAACATCGCCGGTCGCCACCAGCCAGGCAATGCCGCTCACGGCCAGTGCCTCGAACACGCCGGCCAATTCAAAAGCGCTGCGCATCGCCACGCTGCGCGGGATGTGCAGCAGCAATACCCAAAGCAGGATCATCACGCCGGTGAGGATGGCCGCCGGACGCCGGGTCTTCGGCAGCAACACGCCAAGTCCGCCCGCCAGCAGGGCGATCGCGGTGAAAATCGTCCAGAAACGCGGGTTCGGCGGAATCCACGCGGGCACGAGGCCATCCACGAAAGCGGCGTAGGCGATGTGTTGGGCGCCGCAGATGAGCAGGAAAATCGCCAGCGACGCCACCGCGCAGCCGATCGCGATGCGCCGGCCATTCATTGCCAACAAAATCGATCCGCCGGTCAGCGCCAGAACCTTGGCGGGATTGGTCCACACGAAGCCGGCTCCCGGATTAGCGAGGATTTCCGGTATTTTCAGCAGGAAGGTGACCGCGAGCAGGCCGGCCAAAGCGAAGGCTGCCACGCGCAAGCGATACTCCCAGAGAATGGCTGCGCCGATGGCGAGAAGGGCGACGCCGGCGGTCACCGCGAGAAGCTGCGGCTGGGGCAGCCACGCGGGCTTGGAGAACAAGCGCACGAAATCGGCGTTGATGATCTGCATCAGGCCCGTGCCGGCCACGGCCAGCCCGAGGAGTTGCCGGCCGGTGCGCGCGAGGAGCTGCATGCCGGTTAAACACCGGTCCCGGCAACACCCCTTCAAGTAAAAGGACTGGTGGGGGAGCGAAGGCGCCTCGCCCGACGTTTTATTCAGCCTGGAAGCGTTCGGCGTCGGCCTTGTTCCAAGTGATGGTGGCCTCGCCGGAGATGAAATTCGTGTTGAGGTAGGGGCCGAAGGTCACCTTTTCCTCGCGCGCAGTGCCGGCCTTGATGTCGCCGATCAGCTTCTGCATATCGAGGATGTAGCGCATCGTGAGCTTCTCCTTTTCGCGCTTCTGCCAGTAGTGGGCGCCAAAGACGAGCAGCCGGTTTTCGTCCACGCTGTTGGCCGGAGTGCGGATGTAAGTGATCAACCGGTCCACGGTCTGGCGGTATTTGGCGAAACCTTCGGCCGAAAAGATCCACACGCCGTTGCCCGAGCCGAGGCCGTCGCCGCTGAAGAGGAGGTGCTTCCCGCGCAGGAAATAGGCGGTCGAATGGTCGGTGTGCCCGGGGATTTCGACCGCGTCCACGACGACGCCACCGCCGAGGTCCAGCGAACCGTTGCCACCGATGTTCACGGTGCGGTCTGCGGGAAAAATCTCCCGGCCCATGAACTCGTTGGTTTGGATCCAGAAGGTGACGTCGGGGTTGTCCTTGAAGGCGGGCAGCATGCCGGTGTGGTCGCCATGAAAGTGCGTGACGGCGATGTGCAGCTTGCGGTCGCCGATTTCCTCCGCGACGAGCGACTGGAGCGAAGCCACGGCGGTGTTGTCCCACTTGATGGGGTTGGACAGGTCGATCAGCAGCGCCCGGTCGCGGCCGACGATGAGATACATGTCGGAGCAGTTGTTGAAGCCCTTCACCTTGCCATCGGCATCGAGGTGGACGCCGGCAGGATTGCTGTGGTTGGCGTCCTCGATGCGCACGACGCCGGGGATGATCGGGTGGACGGTGTAAGGTCCGACTTCACGGGACTGGGCAAAGCAGGTGGCGGCGAGGAGGAGGAAGACGGGGAAGAATCTCATGGGGGATGCCCAACATCGCATCCGAAAGTCACGCCAGCGCAAGTGCGCAAGCTGGCGACGTCAGCATCTACGTCGCTGGCAAGCACATTGCGTCCCTGCTGCACGGTCCTTGCTGCTGCTCGCCGCAGATCGCCAGATTTAATGAATCTCCACCGCTTGCGAATCGCCCGCCAAAGGTGCCCACCTTTGACGGTGCGGGTATTCGGATAGGTTCACGAAAATTTTCGAGAAGGGAAGCGGGCCTGTTTTCACCGGCACAATACGCGCCTGCAGAGTCGCTTCGCCGGTGCCGATTTCGATCAATGTGCTGCCGACGATCCGATAGCCATTTCCGCGACCCTCGCTGTAGCCAAGGTTGATCTGGCCTTGTTCCCGCAAAAGCAGCTCGTAGGCAACGGTCACGGTGATCTCCGTCTCCTGGCCTTCGATCAGCCTCTCCGGTTTCACGGCCTTGATGGTGATCGTGTCCTCATAGACCACGCTCGGGTTGGGATTCCTAGGATCGTTTTCCGGAGGGCGCTCGGGTTTTGCCACCGCAATGACGGTGTCGTCAGTGGCGAGGGGCCGGCGTTGGATCACGGGGTCGTCGGTGATGCTGTTGAGACTGACGGAAATTTTGGCGGGAGCATTGGAGCTCCAGTAACGAGGCATCATTTTTCCGGAGACTGAAACCGTGCCGCTGCCCCGTTTGACGCGGAGATGGGCAAAAGGACTGAAGGCTTGGGCGTGAAGCTCATTCGAGTTCAGATTGATCATGCCTTCCTCACTTGAGGTTAGGTGGTAGGCGATGATGGCAGTCACTTCGGTTTCCTGTGCGTCCAAGAACGACTCCGGTGAAACTCCTATAATGAGGATGGCATCTGCCGGCGGTGAGATCGACTGCGGTTGAGCGCACATGATTGTCGCTAGCAGAAAAGAGGAAATCGAAAGCAGTCTTTTCATTACAAAAGCAGGCCGCGGCAACGTGATGTTGCCGGCGGCCCTTACACGAGAAGACCCAAAGTCAGACGTAGTGGCAAGCTTGGTGATAGGCGGCCCGACGCTCACAAGCGGTCGCGGATCTGGGCGACGAGTTCGAAAGACTTCAGGCGGGCGGCGTGGTCGTGGATCGCGGCGGTCACCATGAGTTCGTCCACGCGGGTGCGGCGAAGGAAGGCTTCGAGTCCGCGTTGCACCGTCTCCGGGGAACCTACGACGGCTTCGCTGAAAGCGTGTTCGACGCCAGCCTGCTCAAGCGGAGTCCAGTGGCCGTCCATGCTGTCCACCGGTGGTGGCAGCGGGCCGGGCATGCCGCGACGCAGCAGGACAAAACTTTGCTGGAGCGAGGTGGCGAGCCGCTGAGCCGCGGCGTCGGTTTCGGCGGCGATGACGCCGATCGCGGCCATGGCATACGGTTTGGTCAATGTGGCCGAGGGACGAAATTCGTGGCGATAGATCGCGAGAGCCTGTTCCAAATGGTCGGGCGCGAAATGCGAAGCGAAAGCGTAGGGCAGGCCGAGGGCGGCGGCGAGTTGCGCGCCGAAGAGACTCGAGCCAAGGATCCAGATCGGCACGTCCATACCGGCGCCGGGCACGGCTTGCACGACCTGACCGGGCACGGCGGGGTGGAAGTAAGCCTGCAGTTCCTGGACGTCCTGCGGAAACGTGTCGGCGGCGTTGATGCCGCCGCGGCGCAGCGCGCGGGCGGTCGCCTGGTCGGTGCCGGGCGCGCGGCCGAGACCGAGATCAATGCGGCCGGGATGGAGAGCGGCGAGGGTGCCGAATTGTTCAGCGATGACCAAGGGCGAGTGATTGGGCAGCATGATGCCGCCCGCGCCGACGCGGATGGTGGAAGTGCCGGCCGCGACATGGGCGATGACCAACGAGGTCGCTGCGCTCGCGATGCCCGGCATGTTGTGGTGCTCCGCCAGCCAGAAGCGGCGATAGCCGAGCTGTTCGACGTGGCGGGCGAGCTCGCGCGAGCGGTGCAGCGCGTCGGCCACCGTGCCGCCTTGGATGATGTTGGAAAGGTCGAGAACCGAAAACGGAACCATGAGCGCACGATGGCCAGAATCGGCCAGAATGCCAACGGAGCAGATGGACGCGGTCGGGAGACCTCATCATCCGAAACGCGCAAGAAACAGCATGCCGGGCGTGCTGCTTCATTCAACCAGCGCCGCTATCGGTGCTGCGCGAAGGACCGGGCGGGCAGCCCAGCCAATCAACGGTTGCCAAACGCCCTTTCAGGCGCGCCGACGACGCAACGCAAACAGACCGACCAGCGCCGACGCGACCAACGGAAGCGTAGCCGAGGCTTCGGGCACCCTGTTTTCATTGCCCTGACCTTGGACGGGGCCCTCGTTAAACGTGACTTCATCGATAAAAATCCAGCGATTGTGGCTGGAATCGAGGTCGATCGTCAGGGAGCTGCCAGTCCAGGCGATGTCGAAGGTCAGCAGCGCGTGGTTGAGATTCGGATAGTCGGCGGGATTGACCGTGAACGCGGTGCCGCCGATGACGATGCTCTCGGGCAGATACACCGCCGCGTTGGTCCAGTGGGCCATGCTCAGCGAGACTTGGTCGATGCTCACCTCGGAGCCGAAGTTAAAGGTGATGGACGGGTTACTACCGTCCCAGCCCAACCATTCATAAGTGGTGAGTGACACGCCAGGTTCGACGGGAGCATACACACCATCGGTGAGTTGGCTGCCGGTGTCGTCGATATAACCCCACGATATCGTCGGGTTAAACGAATACGACGTGGGCACGATAGGTGCGGCGAAGAGGTGGCTGGAAATTCCGCACAGAAGCGCGGCGAGAACGGAGAGGTGGCGGACTTACATGAGGACGGAGGTTTAAAGGGTGATTGAAACGCGAACAGAGTCCGCTGGCGGTCCGCTTCGGTCAAGGTTCACGCCTTACGTAATCCTGCGTAGGAATTAGTCGGAAAACTTTACACGACTGGTGGTCTCGGGTCTGTCGTGAGCGAGAACCACCACGTTGTCGCTCCGCTTCAACGCGGCTACAGTGTGATCTAGTCGGCGCTTCTTCCTGTCGTTTGCCTAGCGATGTGGCGTGTTCCGTTGAGATGGTCAGTCCTGTAATTCGGCTGAGGCCAGATGGTATTCCGGAATATCTGAGGCTTTGGTTTCCCGGCACTCGCGAAACCACTTGGTGGCGGATTCAACGTTGGATTGTAGCAGCGCGTGCATGCCAAGGTAATAGCGGACTTCACATTGCTGGCGTCGATCGGCCGGGTCTGTAGCGGCTAGGAGACCGGCTTCGTCCAACTCACCGATCAGGAATCGTGCGAGAGTGCGAGGCCAGGCGGCGGATTCAGCGTGTGCCGTGCGGATCATGCGATCGGGATCCGGACGCTTTAAACGTCGGGACAGCAATACATGGAGCAATCGCGAGTAGTCTGCCGGACCCTGTGCCATGCGAATGGCCGATTCACAGTCAATCAGGGCAGCCTCGTGGTCGCCTAAAATCATGTGCAAGATTGCCCGGAATTCATATGATTGACCACGCGTGGGCTCGCGGGCGATTACCTGCTCGAAGTCTGCCTTGGCTGATACATATTCTCCGAGATAAAGACGCATTTGGCCGCGCATCCAGTAAGCCGGCAGGAGGGTAGGGTTGTTGGCGAGTCTGCGAGTCAGATGGTCTGCGGCGGTGGCAAATTCTCGCCGATACATACGCAGCATGGCGGCTCCGATGATCGCCGTGGACTCGCGCGAGCCAAGCTCGAGGGCTTTTTCAAAGTCAGGAAGCGCGCCGGCCCGATCGCCCGACTTGAGTTTCAGCCCGCCTCGCAGGTCGTAGCCATCGGGGGACTGCGGGTGCACGCGAATGATTTCATGAGATGCGGTGATGGCTTCGGGCAGCTCGCCGAGGTCCTCGTGAAGGCGGGCGACAAACCATCGAGCTGCGAAATCCTCGGGTTCAAGCTCGGTCGATCGCATGTAGTCTGCCAGTGCGGCCCGCAGGTTGCCACTCAAGGAATAAGCGCGGCCGCGGGATTGAAGGCGGGCGGCGTTCAACGGTTCCAGCTCGATTGCACGTGTGTAGTCGGCAATCGCATTGGCATAGTCGGCGATGCGCATTTTGAGTTCTGCCCGGGCCCAGTAGAACGGGGCCTGAGGATAGGATTGCAGCCATACGTCGTAGTCCGCAATGGCTCCTCTTACGTCGCCCAAGGCGGCCTTGACCTCAGCGCGCACACGCCGGGCGTTGGGACTGGAAGGATCGAGCTGGATGGCGGTATCCAAGTCGGTGAGCGCTTCGCGATTTTGCCCCAATTTAGCCTTGGCGCTGCCCCGACGAAAATAGGCAAGCGGATGCGGTTGGATGGCGATTGATCGGTCCAAGTCTGTGATAGCGTTGGCATATTGTCCGGCATTGAGTCGCACCGTGCCGCGTTCGTAGTAGCCATCAGGAATTTCCGGTTGCATTCTGATGACCATACTGAGGTCTCGTTCAGCATCGGCATGTTGGTTTAGCATACCGTGCACATAGCCACGCCGAAGGTAGGCTTCATAATCGTGGGGTTGAAGGTGCACTAGAGCGTCCAGATCGCTCAGCGCACCGCGGTAGTCCATGGTCTCGATTTTCAGCTCAGCACGGAACCGGCGGGAGTCCGGATAATCGGGTCGGAGTGTGATGGCGCGATCGTAGTCGGAAAGTGCTTCTGCCCGGTTTCCCTGCAAATGCAGGACAAGCGCCCTGTTGTGGTAGCCAAGGGCGAAATTTGGGTCGATCACGATGGCCCGGTCAAAATCCTCCAAAGCGCCGATCATGTCGCGAAGCAGGCGCCGGGAGACACCGCGATTCACGTGTGCGAGAGCCCAGCCTTTATCGTGTTTGATGACCTCGTTATAATCTTCAATCGATCCAGCGAGGTCTCGGGAGCGTTCGCGGGAGAAACCACGGTTAAGCCGGGCCAGGTTGTTGTTGGGGTCGAGATTCAAAACCTGCGTGTAGCTGGCGATGGCTGCAGTATAGTCGCCCTTCTCACGGTAGGCGTTGGCCAGTGCTTCGTGCAGCGAGGCGTTCATTGGATCCAACTCGATTGCCCGCATGAAGTCGGCGATGGCGCCTTCGAAATCATGCAGGCTCGCGCGTTGATGGCCGCGGGCGGCATAAACGGTCGCGCCGTTGCCCGCACCCATCGCCTTTTGAAAATCAGTGAGCGCCAATTGGGTTTCGCCTAGTTTGAGCAGCAATACGCCGCGCTCCAGCAAGGCTTCCGTCCAATCCGGCTTGAGCTGGAGGGCTGCGGTCAAATCTGAGCGGGCACCGTCGTCGTCGTGCAGGATTTGGCGAAGTCTGGCCCGAAGGAAATAGGCCTCTGCGGATCCGGGATTCAAGGCCACTGACTGATCGCACAAGGCCAATGCACCGACGGCATCACCGGTATTTGCAATCCGCAACGCCGCTGCCACCAGTTCCTTGGCGCGCGTATGGTTGGCGGACTCCTGCGGGGCGGTCTGACAACCTGAAACGAAAAGAAATCCCGTGACCAGGAGCACGCACACAAGGCGCGACACAATTTGATGAGTGACAGAAGCAGCAGGGCGTGCGCCGACGTGGTGGGTTCGAACCAGCATAAGAATCAAGGGGCTAAACAAGAGTATGCATAAACCACAAGGGGTATGGGCGGCCTTGCCTGACAGCACGCGTAGGAAAAGCATCTGGCGGGCTTTAGGGCAATTGCCAAACCGGTGGCCGACCAGAAGAGAACCACCACGGTGTCGCTCCGCTTCAACGCGGCTACAGTGTGGCCTACTCTGACAATTGCCGCTGCGAGACGTGTCAGCTTGAGCGCGGCGAAGGATCCGCTTCGTCGTGGGTGTTGTGATCGTGGTTGGCCGGGAGTTGCTCCGGCTCGAACAGGGCGTCGCACATCAGCCACCAACTGCGGGAAGGACGATAAAGGGCGATGGGCACCACGATGGAGGCGAGCAAGGCCATCCCAGCGATGACCGAAAACTCCAAGCCGAAGAACCACGACACCGCGATGATCGGCACGACAACGCCGAAGGCCGTCACGCCATAGTTCAGCGCGATCGCGCCGAGGAAGGCGCCTTCGTCGGTGTCGAACCGGCAGCCGCAGTTCGGGCAAGCCCGGTTCAGTTCGAAGAGAGTGCCCGGTTTGAAGAGCGCCCGCGTCCCGCAATTCGGGCACCGGTGGGTAAGGCCCCTTTGGACGATTTGCATTCGGGTGACGGTCAATTCCATGCCACCACCCTAAGCAGAGGGCCGCCTTTTGCAACGAGGCCGGGCGGGGCGGGGATCGTTGTTGCCGCCCGAAGCCTCTACAGGGGGCGCGTGCCACGCAGAGCACGCAGTGCCAGCAGCGCGGCGATAAACCAAAGCGAGGGTGAGCCGCCGCCTCCGCCACCACCACTACCACCAGAGCTCGGGGGAGGTGGTGGCGGAGCTGTGACAGTGAGCGTCGCCGCGTTGCTCGTGACGCTGCCGTGCGGGTTGGTGATGACGACGGTGTAGTTGCCCGCGTTGGCGGTGGAGACATTGTTCAGCGTTAGCGTGCTGTTCGTGGCGCCGGCGAGCGCGATGCCGTTGAACTGCCATTGGTAGGTGGGCGCGGGCGTGCCGCTGGCCGTCACGCTGAATTGCGCGGACGAGCCCGCGGCGGCCGTGATGCTTTGCGGGTGGCTGGTGATGAGGGCGCTGTAGCCAAGGAACTCGCCCTTGCGAATCGTGACGTTGGCGTTGTCGGCGACGTAAATGTTGTCCTGTGCGTCGGTGGTGATCGCTTCGGGTTGGTAGAACAACGCGGTTTGGCCGTCGCCGTCGCGGGTTCCGATCTGGTTGGGTGTGCCGCCGATGATGAACTCCGTGCCGTTCGCCGTGCGCAGACGCACGGTGTCATCGCTATAGGTCACGATGAAATTTCCCTTGGAATCGAGCGTGAGTTTGGCGGGCGAGGCGCCATCCGGATGGATGATGTTTTCCTGAACGGTGGTGACGTTGCCATTGGGTTGAATCCGGCGGATGGCGACGCGGATCACGGGCGTGGTCAGGTGATCGAGAACGTAGGCGTCACCGTTGGGCGCGACGTCGAGGCTGATCAGGCTCGCAAACCGGGCGTTGGGGCCGTTGCCGTCGAGGATGTCGGCAGGTTGACCGGGTGCGCCCGCGAGGACAGACCATGTGCCATCAAGAGCGCGACGATGCACGGCGCGCATGTCCGCGACGAAGAGCCGCCCGTCGGCATCGGAATCCATGCCCCGGATTTCCTGAAAATTTCCCTTAGCCAGCGGGGAGGCGGTGCCGTCGGGTGCGATTTGCTCGAGCCGGATGGACGAGTAGTAAACGCCGAGCGCGGCCTGGCCGGCGGGAAGCGGCGCGACGCCGAGGGAGATTTCCGCCGGGCGTTCGCGGATCGGGCCACTGTAAAGGGTCGCGGTTTCGCCGTTGGGTGACACGACCCGGAGGTTGGCGCCACCGAAGTTGTGGACGGAGTAGTAGGAGAAGTTGTCGCTCACGAGAAGCTGGCCGGTGGACGAAAAGTTCAGGCCGGAGATGCGGGAGAAGCGCGCACTGGCGCCCGGGCCGTCGACGGCGTGGTTCGACCAAGGCGTGCCCGCGTAGAGGGAGGTGCTCTCGCCTTGGTTGAGAAAAATCACATCATCGTAGGCGGCGGCGGTGTGGAAGATTTTGCCATCGGCGCTGACCGCGAGTCCGTAGGGATGATCGGCGTAGCCGCCGCGGTAGGCGCCGCGCCACGGCACTTGGGTCAGGGATCCGTCGGGTGCAATCCGGTGGAGCGAGTATTCGATGACGCTGGAGATGAGCTGGCTGACGAAATAGAGATGGCCCGCGCCGTCGGTGGTCATGATGACGTCGTTGAACGTGGCGGAGACGTAGGGTTTTTCGTCGTCGGGATCGGAGCTCGCCAGCACGGTGAGCACGCCCGCGGCATCGCGCTTCACAATGCGCTTGGTGTAGCCGAAGGAGCCGTCGGGTTGCAGATCCCGGGCGGAGAAATAGATCTGCCCCAACGAATCCACCGCAATGGCACCGGCGGGAGCGATCGTCACCTGCGCGCCCGCCGGGGTGGTGATGGTTCCCGTGAGGCTGATGGTCTCGACGGTGCCATTGGGCGCGATCCGACGCAGGCCTGGCAGGACGTAAACGTTGCCGGCGACATCGGCGAAGATGCCGATCGGGTTGGAAAACCGCGCGGTGTTCCCGATGCCGTCAACGGAGCCGGGTTGCCCGGCCAGTCCGGCTAGCGTGGTGACATCGCCCGCGGGTGTGATTTTCCGCACCGTGTGGTTGCCCGAGTCGGCGACGTAAACATTTCCGCTGGGGTCCACGGCGACGCCCTTGGGCAGATAAAAGCGCGCGGCGCTGCCGTTGCCGTCGGCGCTTCCGGGTTGGTCGGGAGTGCCCGCGAGGGTGGAGACGATGCCTTGGGGCGAGATTTCTCGGATCGTGTGGTTGGCGTTGTCGGCGACGTAGAGGTTGCCGGCGGCATCGAGGGCGAGTCCGTGGGGATTGTTGAATCGGGCTTCGGTCGCGGGCCCGTCGTCATAACCGGTCGTCGCGCGTCCGGCGAAGGTGGTCCACCGGTAGTGCGGGGTTGGCTCGGCAGCGCCGAGGGTCAGCTCGGTTGCGACGAGCAGCGAAGCGATGCCGCCAAGGATTCGCAGGGAGAAACCGAACTTCGGTGCCGGGTGCGGGCGATAGTGAACCATCATACTGAGTGAGACAGCCGATGTCTCCGAAACCGCCATCCGAGCAGGCATGATCGCGCTGCTTCGTCACCGCATCTGATCGCGGAGAAGCGGCGCGGAGTTCCGAACAGACCGGCAGGTGGAGGACGGAAGACAGAGAGCAGCGGTCGGAGGTCGGAAGTGCCGGCAGGCTTCGGTGGGCTTACACCAAGGCCGCAAAGAGCGCGAAGTGGATGCGTTCCGGGTTTGTCATTGCGAGGAGTCGCGCGAAGCGGGCGACGAAGCAATCCAGCCAGATGGATCGCCACGGCTGGCTTCGCCAGCCTCGCGATGGCATGGCAAATTAGAACACCACCGCTTTCTGAGTTGGTTGAACCCTTTGTGTTCTTTGCGAGCTTGGTGTGAAACGTCCGTTCAAGGCGCGGCTTCCTCTTCTTCGTCCGTGGCGGGCTCGGATGCCTTGGGGTCCATGATGACCTCAACTTGCGGCGGACGGCGCGGGGCGGAGCGTTCCGCGGCGGCGGCTCGTCCTGAACCCGGTTCCGCCGGGCGACCCAGCTGGGCAGGATCCGGCTGGCTGGGATAGTTGTAGTTTTCGTAGGGCACCGCCTCCAAAGTCTGGGTGATTTCTGCCGACGAGGGGTAGGACGACCAAGCGCCCCAGCGCGGGGCACCGGCACATCCCCCGAGGAACAAAGTTGCGACCACCAACAACGGCCAGGCTCGGGCCAGCCGGGTTTCACTCTGCGTAGATGCATTCATGCATCCGGCATAGACCCGACGCACCGCCCGTGGTGCGCGATTTTCCAGCGGATGGCGGAGGGTAGGAGGGGATTGCCTCGATGGGAGGGGCAGCGTCTGCTGTCCCGGTAATCCTTCTCCACGATGAAATCCCGCACTCTGCTCCTGGTTTTGTTCAAGATCCTGCCCAAGGACTGAAGGCGGAGCTCGGAAATCAGAGGACAGAGGTCGGAAGACGGAGGACAGAAGTCGGAGGTCGGAGGACGGAGACGCAGGCGGCTAGCGGACTTCGGAGAGGATTGAGGCTACCTTACACCAAGGTCGCAAAGGGAGCGAAGTTGCCACGGCTGGTTTCACCAACCTCGCGATGACAGGGTGAAACCGGATATCAACACCCGCAGCCTGCGTTCGGGCGCTTAAAGTGAATCCGGAAAACTCGAGAGCACGCGATATTTCAGACGGGTATGCGTTTTCGCCTGTGGCCCCAAGCGTCCCAGCGAGGCTGCCAGAACGATTTTCTCTCGCAGGGTGAATGTCTGTCAGCTGCTGCCGACATCGCCCTCCGCAATCTGTGTCAGCGAGCGCGCCGGTAGTGCATGGCGACGGCGCCGTTGCGGAGCGGTTTCGCCGAGACCAGTTCGAGGCGTCGCGTGCTGGGCAGGCCGTTTTGGTAAAGCGTGGGACCGTGGCCGGCGATGCGGGGGTGGATCAAAAACTGATACTCGTCGATGAGATCGAGCCGGTCCAATGCGGTGGCGAGCTGACCGCTGCCGAGGAGCACGCCAGCCGGGGTGGCGTCCTTGAGTTTCTGCACGCTCGTGCGCAGGTCACCGGTGAGGTGGTGGCTGTTGGTCCACGAAAAATCCTTACGTGTGGATGACGCTACGTGCTTCGGCTTGGTCTCCAGCTTGACCGCCCACGCGTGCATCGCTGGCGGCGCCTTCACGTCACCGTGGGCGACGGCCGGCCAGTAACTCTCCATCATTTCGTAGGTGACGCGGCCCCACAGCATCGCGCCGGCTTCGTCCATGAGTTGGGTGAAGAAAGCGTGCGTCTCGTCGTCAGCGATGCCCTCCTGGTGGTCCACGCAACCGTCCAAAGTGAGGTTGAGGCTGAAGGTCAGGAGTCCCATGCCTTGAGACTAGTCCGCACGCTCTTGGCTTGGCCAGCGCGTAGAATCGGAGCTCAAAGACGGCTGACTCACCAGGGGTGATGCCAGTTTACACCAAGGCCGCAAAGAGCGCGAAGTTGTCATTGCGAAGAGTCGCGCGAAGCGGGCGACGAGGCACCCAGCCAGATGGATCGCCACGGCTGGTTTCACCAACCTCGCGATGACAGGACACATTAGAGAAGCCACCGTATTCTGAGTTGGTTGAGCCTTTGGTGTCCTTCGCGAGCTTCGATTCCAAGAGCGCGAAAAGACAGATTGCGGGCTGGCGTTTGTGAGGTAAGGGGTGCCAAATCGCCGGGTATGGGTGGCATGGATCATTCATCGATTGAAGCGCTGATGGGCGGCGTGCTGATTGGAGCGGGGAGCTTGCTGGCGGCGGTTGCATCGGGACGGATTCCCGGTGTGTCGGGCATGTGCAGCAAAGTGCTTCGTCCGCGCGCGGGTGACACCGCGTGGCGGGTAGCGTTCCTCATCGGATTGATCGGCGGGGCCGGCGTCATGTTCGCGCTCCGGGGTGGCAATGCATCCTATGATCCCGTGGTGGGACTCGCGGGCACGGCGGTCGCGGGCGCGTTGGTGGGATTCGGCACACGCTTGGGCGGCGGTTGCACCAGCGGGCACGGGGTTTGCGGCATTGGGTTATGGTCGTGGAGCTCCATGGTCGCGACGCTGGCGTTCATGGCTGCGGGAATGCTGACCGTATTTATCCTGAACCAGGTCGCCGCATGAAACGCCTGCCGATTTTTCTGCTTTCCGGCGTCCTCTTCGGGAGCGGGCTCGTGCTTTCGGGGATGACCGATCCGGCGCGCGTGCGGGGATTTCTCGACGTGGCGGGCGCGTGGAATCCCGCGCTGGCTTTCGTGATGGTCGGTGCGGTGGGCATGTTTGGCATCGGGATGGCGCTGACCCGGCGGTTGCGGAGCGGACGGGGTTGGTTCGGAACGCTGTTGCCGGCACGCGATCACGATCCGGTGGATCGAAGGCTGTTGGTCGGCGCGGTGATCTTTGGCGCGGGGTGGGGGGTGGCTGGTTTTTGTCCCGGCCCGGCGTTGGCCAGCCTGGCGGTCGGACGGACGGAGGCGCTCGTTTTCGTGCCGGCGATGGTGGTTGGGATGATTCTCTCGCGGGTGCTTTATCGGGCGGATTGAGACGGGGCGGTCGCGATGACGCCGACGGATTGACCGCGAAAAACACGAAAGACGTTTTGCCTGCGTTCCAAGCTGGCGTGCGGGCGATGAAGGCTCATCCTGAGCGGTCATGTTCGAAATTGCCGGCACCATCAAAAAAGTCTTCGAGGAACAAACCTTCGGAAGTGGATTCAACAAGCGCGAGTTCGTGCTCACGATCGCCTCGGGACGTTTCCCGCAGGACATCAAATTCGAGTGCGTGAAGGACAAGGTCGCGCTCGTCGCCAACCTGAAGCCCGGCGACAAGGTTAAGGTGTCCTTCGACCTGCGCGGGCGGGAGTGGAAGGAGAATTACTACGTGAATCTCAATGCGTGGAAGATCACCTCGGACGGCCAAGCTGCGGGCGCGGCCGACGAACCCGACGGCGCGCCACTGCCCGAGGAGCCGGGCGAGACGGTCGCGGACGAGGATGTGCCGTTTTGAGCGTGGGAAACCACGAAATACACGGAACACACGAAAAGATGGAGGACGGACGCCGGAAGAGCGGAGGACTGAGGACGGAAGTCGGAGCTTCGGCGAGTTTACACCAAGGGCGCAAAGGGCGCGAAGTTGTCATTGCGAGGAGTTGCGCGAAGCGCGCGACGAAGCAATCCAGTGAGATGGATCGCCACGGCTGGTTTCACCCGCCTCGCGATGACACGGCTTCTGAGTGGGTCGAATCCTTGGCTTCCTTCGCGAGCTTCGTGTGAAAGTTGATCGTCGGCTCAGGGCTTCAGGGCGCGGGCGAGTTTGTCGAAGGTGCTTTGCCAGCCGATGGCGTAATTGTGGGAAGTGGCCGCGCCCAAGCCGCGATGTTCGAAGTGCTGAAGAGTGCCGCCGTTGACGGGGATGAAACGCAGGTGGATCGACGTCTCGACGCCCGGTTCGTTGCGCCAGCGCCAGGTGAAGGCGAGGTGGGCGTGGGGCTCCACGACGATGTAGTCGCCGCTGCAGGTATGCTCGGTGCCGTCGGAATTGGCGAAGGTCACTTCGAAGCTGCCGCCCACGCGCACGTCCAGATGAGCGTGCGATACGGTGCCGGCCGGATCGGAACCGAACCACCGGCGAACCCACTGCGGCTCGGTCCACGCCTGCCAGAGTTCCGTCTGCGAGGCATCGAAACGCCGCTCGAGTGTCAGATGGGAATTGTTAGAACGGTCCATGATGACGCGGGCGAAAGCTGCATCCGCCGCGTCCGGCCCACTGGTCGCGAGAAAGAGGCGGATTGCTTCGGCATGGATTGGTGTAGGAGCGGCTTTATGCCGCGATAACGCTGCGAATCGCGGGATAAACCCGCTCCTACAGTTGAAGTGAGGTCTGTTGGCATTGAGCTGTCTTGAACAAATGCCCCGGAGCTTGCTCCGGGGATTCTTTACTTTTTCGTCCGCGGCGACAGCCAGCCGTTTTGAGTCAGCCAATCCATGATGGCGCCCTGCCAGCGATCGCGCGGCATGAGGAACAAGCCGTGTTGTCCTTTTTGAAACAGGTGCGCTTCAACCGGGACGCCGGCGTGACGCAGGGCGTCGAAGAACACGATGCTGTTGGCGACATCGACCAAGCGGTCGTCGGCGGCGTGGAGGAGCAGGGTGGGCGGGGTGTCCTTGGTGACCTGCAGCTCGTTGGAGAAGAACCGGATTTTGTCTTCCGACGGGTTCTCGCCCAGCAGCCCGCCGCGCGAGCCC
>JBIQJF010000028.1:17996-27043 GCA_044507675.1 Opitutales bacterium
GAACCGGATTTTGTCTTCCGACGGGTTCTCGCCCAGCAGCCCGCCGCGCGAGCCCATGTGGGTGATCTTGGCGTCCATGCTGATGACCGGATAGATCAAGACCACGAAGTCGGGGCGCAGGTTGATGCGATCGGGATTGTCGATGTAGTCCTGGTCGAAGTGCGTGGCCAGCGTCGCCGCCAGATGCCCGCCGGCGGAGTAGCCAATCACGCCGATGCGGTCGGCATCGATATTCCACTCGGCCGCATGCTGACGGGCGAAGCGGATCGCCTGCTGGGCGTCCTGCAGCGGCCCCATGGATTTATCGATCATCGTTTGGTCGTTCGGGATGCGGTATTTGACGACCAGCGCGGCGATGCCGTGATCGATAAAATAGTTGGCCTGTTGAATGCCTTCGAACTCGTAGGTGAGGCCGCCGTAACCGCCGCCAGGAAAAATTACAATGGCGGCGCCGGTGGCTTTGGCCTTGGCGGGCAAATAAACCTGAATCGTGGGCCGCGAGACTTTCTGGATTCAACCCTCGCCCGTTTCCTCGTCGGGGCCGGGCTTGGCGTTCGGGATCGCGGCGTCACCATACAGAGGGAAACTCTGCATCTTCGGCGGGAAGAAGTTTGCCCGCTCGTCCGCCGGCCTGGCCGGGGCGGACGCGGCCGCGTTTGCTTGCGCGTAGATCGCGATCGGCAGGGAGCCGACGAAACCTGCCGCCAACAGGGCGAGTAACTTTTTAGTCATGAGCGGAAAGTGCGCCGAGGCCGACGGTGTCGCGAGGCAAAATAGATGAGGACGGATCGACCCCAAGCCACATTGCCAGTGCGACAGGTTGGTTTAACCACTAATGCTCCGCCTACCGGCTACGCTACTTGGTGAGCTGCGACCCTGTTGCGGCGTGGCTGGCCGCCCAGGGTCCGTCCTGAGTTCTCGCTGTGCGAAACTCAGGCGGATAATCGGCTCCGCAGTGGGCTTCGGGGCGCCGGCTGATCGCCGGCGGATTCACAACCGAGATAAAGGCAGAGCGTGAGGTTGCCCTGATTTGACGGACAATGCCTGAGAGCGGCCACAAACTACAAAGCACTGACCCCGTCCGGCCCACCCGAAAACTTCAGGTTTGCTGGGCGGGAGGGCGCGACTTCGCAGCCGGTCGCAACCAGACCGCGACCGCGTAGAACACGGTGGTGGCAAGCAGGATGACGGCTCCGCCTCCCGCGGCGGCCCTCAGGGCAACCACAAAAGCCTCTTTCGCCGTTTGCGAAATCGCGATGCCGGTCATTTCCGGTGCCAGGGTCGCTGCGGCCAAGGCGCTGGCCAACGTGTCCTGGGCCGCGATTGCCAGCTCCGGTGCAAGGTCCGGGGGAAGAGCGAGGGCTCCGCGATAAAACGCGATGCCGATGCTGCCGAGTATCGCCACACCGAATGCTCCGCCGAGTTCGGTCCCGGTTTCCGAAAGCGCGGAGGCGCCGCCCGCCTTGGCTTCGGGGGCGTGAGACAGGATCAAGTCGGTGCCGAGTGTGACCGTGGCGGCCACCCCCAGACCCAGGCCGGTCGAGCCCGCGATTACCGCGGTGAATCCCGGCGCCACGGCGAGAGTCGCGAGCGAAAGCGTGATCACGGCCAGGGCGGCGGCCACGAGCGCCGTCGCCGGTCGGCGGCGTGCGAGCACCGGCGCACCAAGACATCCTATCACCGAGGCGAGGGCGGGCGGCAGTGACCAGAAACCGGCGGTCAAGGGCGAGAGTCCTGCGACGAGTTGCAGATATTGCGCCACGAGCAAGGAGGTCCCAATCCCGGCAAAGAGCGCCATGGTATTGGCGCTGAGCGCGCCGACGAAGGCGGCGTTCCGAAACAGCGTGAGGTCGAGCAGGGGTGTTTCAATCCGGGTTTGCCGGCGCAAGAACCACAGGCCGGCGATGAAGCCCACCAGGGCGGAAGCGGCCGGAATGGAGCCGACTCCCTGTTCGGCGGTGAATTTCAAGGCGTAGGTCAGGCACAGAATCGACAGCAGCAAGCCCAACGCGCTGGCGGTATCAACCGGCTGTCCGTTCGGGTCCCGGTGTTCGGGCAGATAAAGCGGTCCGAGAATCAGCAGCACGACCATGACCGGCACCCCGGCCAAAAAAACCGAACCCCACCAAAAGTGTTCGATCAAGGCGCCGCCGAGCAGCGGGCCGATGACGCCCCCGAGCGTGAAGCACGTCGTCCAGAGCCCGATCGCCAGGCTGCGTTCCTGCGGATCGGGAAAGAGCCCGCGGATCAACGCCAGGGTGGACGGAAGCAGGCTGGCCCCGGCCAGCCCGAGCAGCGCCCGGGCCGCGATCAACATCTCGGCGCTCGTCGAAAAGGCCGCCAGGATCGAGGCGAGGCCGAAAAACGCCGCTCCGACCAGCAGGATGCGACGTCGTCCGATGCGGTCGCCGAGCGCGCCGAGCGGAATGAGGGCGCCGGCAATCACAAAAGCGTAGATGTCCGAGATCCAGAGCAGTTGGGCACCACTTGGCCGCAAATCAGCACTGATGGCCGGGACGGCCAGATGGAGAATCGTCATATCCATCGCCACCAGCAGCGTGGGCAGGGAGAGGACGGCGAGGCCCACATAGGGACTGCGTTGCCGGCCATTTGCGGCCGCCGGCCGGCTGGAGCGCGCGGGGGTGGTTTTCATCCCGTGGGTCTTGGTTGTTCGGATGTCTGACTGGTCCCGCGAGGGAGCGAGGGGAAACGAGGTGTCTGCATGATAGGCCGGTTTGACCAAAGCGACGGATGGGGCCCCCGCGGGCGGACATTTTTTTGCGAATTGCGCTCCGGGCGGAGCCGGCCTGCCCGCAGGACAAACTTTTTGCCAGGAAGCTGGAATCCAAACGAATCATCGCCTGATCGAGAGGAGACGAAAGAGTCAGGTTAGGGTTGCCCTGATTTGACGGACCGGAACCCCAAGCCCCAAGGCCTTCTCTGAAAGAACGCCGTCAAGAGGCAAAGCAGAGCCGCTGTGAAGATGCGGGATCACCATTCTCTTAGTGGCGGGCCGTCAGGCCCTGGCGCACATAGTAGTTAATCAGATCCCCGGCTCTCCACACTGACCCTAGACGCAGCGGGTGAACGCTCGTCAGTCTTTGGACGGAGCAACCGGGGACAAAGTGAGTTTGGGCGGATTGGGCGAAAAGTCACGTCCGTCGTGCAGGAGCTGCCAGGCGATGCGGCACATGCGGCGGGCGATGATGGTGATGGCGGTGTTGGCCTTCTTGCCGCGACGGCGATGCCGTTGGTAGATGTTGCCAAAGTAGCTGGAGCAGCCGATGGCCACCCAGGCGGCTTCGATGAAGGCCCATTTGAGCCAGCGGTTGGCGAAGGGCATCATGCGGCCGTGGCTGGTCTTGCCGCCGGAGCTGTGGGTGGTGGGCACCAGGCCGGCGTAACAGCACAGCTTGTCCGCGCGGGAGAATCGCGCGATGCCGTCGATCTCGGCGGCCATCACCGCGGCGAGGATGGGGCCGACGCCGGGCAGGGACTGGAGCCGTGCGGTGGCGACATCGGCGGTGTTGGTGGCCCCGATCTGCGTCTCCAGTTCCTTGATGGTCGTGCCGAGCTGTTCGAGCGTGGCGAGATCCTGCTTGAGCAGGGTGGTGTCCGGCTCGGGCAGTTCGAGGGTGCGCAGCCAATGCAGGCCCTTCTTGCCGAACTGATCGCTGAAGACCGGCCGGGTCAGGTGGCGCTGGCGGGCGACGAGGGTATGCACGCGATTGCGGACCATCGTGCGCACGCGGGCTAGGAAGAGCCGCTGGCGGATGACGTGCTTGCGCGAACGGTTGGCCGGATCAGGCGCATGCACCGTAGCCAGCAGGTTGCCCCGCAGGAGCGTGGCCAGGGCACGGGCATCGAGCTTGTCCGTCTTGATCTGCGCGTCGGCGATGAGCCGGGTCTTGAACGGGTGCGCGAGCACCACGTCCTCGACGCGGTCGATCTCGCCGAGTTCGTCGTAGAGCCAGCCCCAGTTCCAGCAGGCCTCCACCACGACGCGACTGGGCTCAGGTAGGTTTTGGAAGTAGGCGGCGAACGCCGCCGGTTCGTTGTCGTCGATGCGGGCCTCGCAGACGCGAGTGCCAGTGGCGTCCTGGGTGGACACCACGGAGTATCTCTTGTGGTAGTCGATTCCGGTGTAGAGCATAGGGCGTCCACTGTAGCACACGCGCTACCGGACGCCTTTCATGCTACCTGACCCCGTTTGGCTGCTCGTTTGGCTGCTTACTGCTTTCTGTAGCGCTCTCGGGCTCGTGATTGTTTACCCGTGCCAATCAGGTCGTTGCCGTCCATGACAAACGCGACAACCCAGCCAGTGGCCTCAGATGTCTTGATCTGGACATTCTTGTTGAGCCAAGTGGTTTGCCAGCGACACAGGACGGAGCGTGTTGCTGGTGGGATACCGGGATATTCGGTTGTTGAACGGAAAATCGCCGTTCCGTCTTCTCTGAAATCCCAAGTCTCGCGATACACCCCCTCAAGTTGAGGGATGCGCTCAGTGTGCTCGTAAACGCCATTTGGCTCTTTGGCCAAGACGCTGCCCGATAACAGCAGAAATATAGTAAACAGCCGAATGAAGTAGGCGCGCGTCATGTGTGGTTATTTCGACTTGTTATGCAAATGTGAGCTTGGGTCCTTCCCTGAGTTCGGGGTATCGGTCGATCATCTGGTGAGCCAATGTGAAATCGTCAGATGCTGAGAAAATAAAGCGCTCGGCATTCACGACCTGCATGGAGTTGTAATGTTCTAGCAACTGTTGATCTATAGATATTGGGCGCTGGGTGCGGATTCCGATTAAACAGCTTTCGAATATCGACTCTGAACGTTTTAGCGATGGTGGGATGCTGTATGCACCTGCAGCCTTAATAATTTGGGTCTGTGCTTCAGTGAACTTCCAACTCGCTTCATAACTCTTGCAGTAAAGCGCGAGTATCAGTTTTTGGGAGATGGGCAGATAAATCTCTATACCCCGACACAGAAGGCCCAATCCGCTGAATAATCCCTCTCTTTTTGCCCGAGAATTTCCAAGGGCAACGGGATTATCAGAAATGTAGAAAGCATGGTTAGGCGACGCCGAGAATAGCAGCCATGTTTTGTTTAGAAATATCGGTATGTCTTTCGATGAATCTTCGATCGCTCGAATGGACATCATCTTAAGTTGGGAATCATCTGGCAGGTATTCCTGCTCATCAATTTTCTCATCCGGGTTGAAACGTTTGGCCGCGGCAAGCGCTCCTTGGGAAGCTTGCTTAATGAGCGAACGGTATGAAGGAACGCGCACCTTTTGTAGTGAGATAAATGCAGCAATGGTAAATTTATCGGCGTCAGATAGAAGATGAAGATTGGGTGTCTCCACTACTCGTTTTATCACTTCCGAGGCCTTTGCTTCGTGTGACGATAAGGCTGGCTCAATCGTCAGGGTGACATCTTCAAGCGGAACATCGTAAAATCCATTTTCCGCAGCCGCTTTCTTAATGTTTGCCGGAAAGGACCGCCCAGTCTTTTTGTCGAAGACGAAAATCTGCTCCGACCCAAGACGTGCAAAGTTCGCGAGCATGAATCTCGGAACGTAGTGCTGTATCTTCGGGTGAGCCATTTTTCAAAAAAAGACCGCGGAGACTTTCGTCTGCCGCGGCCCGGAAGTTTAGAAGATGTGGGTGGCTCTCACTGACACGCCTCGCATTCTTCCCCGTTCTTCATGGCCTCGATGGAGCACACGCGCTTTTCCTCGGCGGTATATTGGCGCTTGGCGCCAGTTGAAGCCGGCGAAGTTGAAGTTGAAGGGTTTGAGCCAGCGGTGGCGGTGAAGGGTGTGGCGGAAGCGAGGGAGGCGGCAGCGGCGGTGGCGGGAGCGGCGTCGGAGGCGCCGATGCGGACTTCCTTCTTCACGGCGACGGTGGCCTTCTCGATGTTGGAGGCGCCGAGGGTGCGGAGGTAGTAGGTCGTCTTGAGGCCGCCGTGCCAGGCGGAGCGATACATGTGCGAGAGGGTCTTCAGGTCCGGGGTCTTGAGCCAGAGGTTCACGCTCTGGGCCTGGTCGATCCATTTCTGCCGGCGGGCGGCGGCGTCGATCACCCACTTGAACTCGACGTCGAAGGCGGTGAGGTAGCGGGCCTTGAGGTCGGCGGGGATGGCCTCGATGTCCTTCAGCTCGCCGTCGAAATACTTGAGGGCGTCGATCATCTCCTGGTTCCAGAGGCCGCGGGCCTTGAGGTCCTTCACGAGGAAGGGATTCAGCACCACGAATTCGCCCGAGAGGTTCGATTTCACATACAGGTTCTTGTAGGTGGGCTCGATGCAGGGGGAGGTGTTGGTGATGTTGGAGATGGTGGCTGTGGGGGCGATGGCGAGGACGTTGCTGTTGCGCATGCCCTGCTTGGAGATCTTCTTGCGCAGGGGCTCCCAGTTCATGCGGCCGCCGCGGGGGACCTGGATGGGGAGGCCGCGCTCCTGCTCGAGGAGGTCCACGGTGTCGGGGGGCAGGAGGCCGCGGTCCCACTTCGAGCCCTTGTAGGTCGTGTAGGCGCCGCGCTCGGCGGCGAGGTCGGAGGAGGCCTCGTAGGCGTAGAAGGCGATGGCCTCCATGAACTCGTCGTTGAACTCGACGGCTTCCTGCGAGGCGAAGGCGACGCCCTTCAGGTAGAGGGCGTTGGCGAGGCCCATGACGCCCATGCCGATGGGGCGGTGGCGCAGGTTGGAGCGCTTGGCGGCCTCGGTGGGGTAGAAGTTGATATCAATGACGTTGTCGAGGGCGCGGACGGCGACGCGGATGGTGTCGCGCAGCTTCTCGAGGTCGAGGGAGCCGTCGGGCTTGAGGTGGGAGTCGAGGATGACGGAGCCGAGGTTGCAGACGGCGGTCTCGTCGTTCGAGGTGTTCAGCGTGATCTCGGTGCAGAGATTGGAGCTGTGGATGACGCCGACGTGGTCCTGCGGGGAGCGGACGTTGCAGGGGTCCTTGAAGGTGATCCAGGGGTGGCCGGTCTCGAAGAGCATCGAGAGCATCTTCTTCCAGAGCTCGAGGGCCTCGATCTTGTGGGCCTGGATCTTGCCTTCCTCGGCGAGCTTCTCGTAGCGGAGGTAGGCCTCCTCGAACTTCTTGCCGAAGAGGTGGTGGAGGTCGGGGGTCTCGTTGGCGCGGAAGAGGGTCCAGTGCTGGCGCTGCTCCATGCGCTTCATGAACAGGTCGGGGATCCAGTTGGCCGTGTTCATGTCGTGGGTGCGGCGGCGGTCGTCACCCGTGTTGCGGCGGAGTTCGAGGAACTCGAAGATGTCGTTGTGCCAGGACTCGAGGTAGGCGCAGCCGGAGCCCTTGCGCTTGCCGCCCTGGTTGACGGCGACGAGCTGGTCGTTGTGGAGCTTGAGGAAGGGGATGACGCCCTGCGATTCGCCGTTGGTGCCGGCGATGTGCGCGCCGGTGCCGCGGACGGAGGTCCAGGAGCCGCCGAGGCCGCCAGCCCACTTGGAGAGGTAGGCGTTGTCGGCGATGCCGCGCTGGAAGATGCCCTCGATGGTGTCGTCCACGTAGTAGAGATAGCAGGACGAGAGCTGGCTGTGGAGGGTGCCGGAGTTGAAGAGGGTCGGGGTGGAGCTGCAGAAGCGGCGGCTCTTGTAGAGGTCGTAGAGGCGGATGGCCCAGTCCTCGCGGCCTTTCTTCTTTTCGTCGAGGAAGAGGCCCATGGCGACACGCAGCCAGAAGAACTGGGGCGTCTCGATGCGGCGGGAGCGCTTGCCGGTCTTGTCGATGATGAGGTAGCGGTCGTAAAGAGTCTGGATGCCGAGGAAGTCGAACTCGAGGTCGGCGGAGGGATCGAGGGCGGCGGAGACCTTGGCGAGGTCGTATTCCTTGAGACGCGGGGAGAGGCGCTTGATGGCGACGCCGTGCTCGATGTATTTGGCGAAGGCCTGCTGGTGGAAGCGCTTCAGGGCGCCGATGCCGTCGCGGACGATGTCCCAGCCCAAAACTTCCTCGTAGATGTAGGTGAGCTGGATGCGGCCGGCGAATTTGGCGAAGTCGGCGTCCTTCTCGATGAGGGTTTTGGCGTTGAGGACGATCGTGTTGTTGAGGTCGCCGAGGGCGATGTTGTCGAAGAGGGCGCGGCGGAGCTCGGTCTCGATTTCGTCGGAGGAGAGGCAGAGGTCGAGGCCGATGGAGGCGAACTCGATGCGCTTCTTGAGGTCCTCGCCGTTCCACATGAAGGTGGAGCCGTCGGGCTTGGCGACGACGACCATGGTGTTCTGCTGCTGCGGGGCGGCGGGGGCATCGGTGTCGAAGCCGGTGGCGGTGCGGGCGGCGGCGCGATGGGCGCGGTAAAGGATGTAGTCCTCGGCGACCTTATAATGGCCGGACTTCATGAGTTCCTCCTGCACCATGTCCTGCACTTCCTCGATGTGGAGGAAGGCCTGCTTCACCTGGCGGGCGCGTTCGCTGACGGCGCGGGCGATGGCGGTGCCGGGGGTGGGATCCTTCTGGAGGGAGAGGAAGGCCTTGCGGATGGCGATCTCGATCTTGGCTTCGTTCCAGGGCACGACCTGGTTGTTGCGGCGGATGAGGCGGACGGTGACGCCGTGGGTGTCGCGGGCGCCGTTGAGCTTGGAAGCGCGCTTGAGGAGGAGGCTCTTGGCGACGTCGTGGGCGTTGTTGTCGACGAGGGTCTTTTCGATGAGCACGTAAAGGTCGTGGAGGGAGACGCGGAGGGGCCCGCGTTCGAGGGCTTTCTTGGTGAGGTTGGAGGCGACTTCGCGGGTAACGTCGGCGACGAAGCGCTGGTTTTTGTCGTTGAAGATGTCTTTCTCGCCCTTGGCGAGGAGGAGGTTGGCGAGGGAGCGGCCGACGGTGTCGGCGACTTCGCTGAGGTCAAAACGCTCTTCGCCGTGCGGGCAGAGCACCTGCACCTCGGGGACGGCGACCTCCTCGTCGCGTAAGATGTCGCGCCAATTATAATTAGGTTTCTGATCCTGCGGAGTAACGGTGAGCTTCTTGAGGGCGAGATCTTGGGCGACGTGGTTGCTCATGGGTGAAGGAGGAGAAGGTGAGAGTGAAA
>JBIQJF010000028.1:27143-54222 GCA_044507675.1 Opitutales bacterium
AGTTCGTCGTCGCTGGCGCCGGAGAGGGCGGAGGACTTTTGATACTCGGTGACGCGGCCTTCGAAGAAGTTCTGCTCCTTCTTGATGTCCATCATCTCGGCGAGCCACGGGAGGGGATTTTTCACGCCGGGGTTGAGCGGGGTGAGGCCCACACCCTCGAGGCGGCGGTCGGCGATGTAGTCGATGTAGGTGATGAATTCCTCGATCGAGAGGCCGACGGCGTTGACCGGGAGGCAGTCGCGGATGAAGTCCTTTTCCAAGGCGATACCCTCGGCCATGGTCTGGCGGAGTTCCTCCTTGAACTCGGGGGTCCAAATCTCGCGGTTCTCCTCGATGAGGTCCATGAAGAGATTCCGGAAAAGTTCGATGTGGTTGGACTCGTCGCGGAGGGTGTAGCGGAACATCTGGCCGATGCCGGGGAACTTGTTCTGCCGGTAAAGCGAGAGGATCATGCCGAAGAGGCCGTAGAACTGGGTGCCCTCCATGCACTGGCCGAAGACGAAGATGTTTTTCGCGAGGAGGCGCTTGTTGGCCGGCTGGGTCATGTCGAGGTCGCGGCGGAGGTCGCGGCTGACCTTGTTGACGAACTCGTTCTTGCGCTCGATGGACTTGATGTCCTCGAACATCGCCTCGCACTCGTGCGGGTTGATGCCGAGCGAGGAAATCATGTAGAGGAGCGAATCGGCGTGGATGTTCTCCTCGTGGGCGTGGCGGCCGAGCACGAGCTTCAGCTCGGGGGCGGTGACGATTTCGCGGACGACGTGCTGGATGTTGTCGCCCACGATGCCCTCGGCGGCGGAGAAGTAACCGATGCCCATGCGAATGATCCAGCGCTCGATGTCGGACACGGTCTTCGGGTCGCGCCACTGCTCGATGTCCTTGCCCATCGGGATGTCCTCGGGCTCCCAGTGGTTCGCCTTCATCGTCTTGTAGAGATCGTAGGCCCACTGGAACTTGAGCGGGAGGATGTTGAAGTAGGGAACCTGGCGGCCGTTGATGACCTTCTTGGCGGCGAACGCAGCTTCAGCCTTGTCCTGATCGAGAACGAAATTCTTGGTGCCGACGGTGAATGATTTTTGCATGGCAGTAGCCTTGGCTTGAGAAGCGAGAGACGAGTCTTTTTGGGGAAAAGCAGTGTGTGTCCCGTGGTCTAGCGACGGTCGAAAAGCACTGGCGAGACGAACTTGCCAAAACTTCCTAACACGTTGTCGACCACCACAGGATGTGGATGCCCGGAACCTTGACCACAACCTATGGGAATCGTCGTCGGCACGGTCAACTGGAATTCCCAGGCTTTCTGCAAATTTTCCGTCACTTTTTGTGTGGACAATGAAATCGGTGGTTCGCGTTTGTGCTGCGTGATGCGAATCACGGGCGGAAGGGATGTTTTTCACTCGGAGAATCGGATTTCGCGCGCGCCTCGCGATCGCTTCGAAAATTTTCTTGACCGGAAATTTTTCACGCCGCGTGGAATTTTCAGAGGGGAATTCGTGCGCGAAATTTTTTTCGCGCACGCGTGATGAAAAAAATTTCTGCGCGCGAAGTGCGGCGCGGACGGAGCGCGTCGACTCTGTGGGGGCGTGCTTGCACGCGCCGTGAGCGAGTTGAGTTGAGCTGGGGTTTGTTGAAGCGCAGCGATAACGCGATCGTCCGACTGGCCACGCTTCCTCTCACGTTCGCGGAACGAAAACGCGGCTGCGCTTTTGGTGAAGGGGCCCTCGGATGTGTCACGTCGCGAGCAAGCTCGCTCCCGCAAGGGTGGTGTCCTGATTTGTCCTTGCGAGGAGTCGCGCGAAGGGCGCGACGAAGCGATTCCAGCCAGATGGATCGCCACGGCTGGCTCCACCAGCCTCGCGATGACAGGCCAAATCAGGACACTATCCCCACAAGGGGGATTTGGAAATCCCGGCTACAATTCACGCCGCGTGATCATTGCGGCTCTGCACCGAACCGGACGGGGCAAAGAAAAAGGCGCCCCGGAAAGGGGCGCCTCGAAGGAGGGGAGCGGGACGGCGCTTAGAAGCGGAGACGGGCGCCGGCCTGGATGCGCCAGCGCGCATCGGTGTTGTTCGGGAGGAACGACGAGGCGGCGGGCAGCGAAACCTCGCCATCCGAGCCCAGCGTGACGGTCGGGATGATCCGTCCATCCGCGCCGTAGGTGGCATTGCCGAACACCCGGTTCTGGTTGCTGTTCGAGGAGTTGGCTCCGAGCGTCTCCACGTAGTTGAAGAGATCCTTGCTGATCCAGTTGCCGAAGTTGATGAAGTCGGCGAAGAGCTCGACGCTCACCGGACCGGCGACCTTGACCTCTTGGGTGAAGTGGAGATCGAGGCGATTCTGCCAGGGGCCGATGAAGGCATTGCGGGGGGCATAGCCGCCGGCATACTTCGACAGGCCGCTCTTGCCGATGAAGGCGAAGTAGGCGTTCTGCTGGGCCGCGGACATGCCGGAGAAGTTGAAGCGCGGGTCGCTGCCGCCGTCCGGCACCGCGACGGCATCGTTGGCGCTGTTGCCGTCGAAGTTCAAGTCGCCCGAGTAAACGTAGCTGAAGGGCTGGCCGCTGCGGCCCTCATAATAGAGTGTCGCGGTGGTCTTGAAGCGCTTCAGGAAGTTGAACTCCTTGCTGATGCTGGCCTGCACGCGGTCGCGGATTTCGTAGTCGGAACGGACTTCCTCGACCTTGCCCTGGTTGAAGACCACGTTGAAGGCCCACTGGGAGCTGGCGGTCGAGCTGCCGCCGGGTTGCGCCTCGGTGGCCCGGCCACGCGTGTAGGTGACGTTGTAGGCCCAGCCGTTCTTGAACGGACGATCGAGCGAGATGGCGACGTAGTCGGAGGAACCGGCATCGACGTTGCTCAGTTCAAACGCGCGGCCGAAAGCGAGGCTGGCGGTATTGACCGTGGTGCCGCTCGGGCTGGCGGTTCCGAGGGGGATGATGTTGCCCGTGCTCGTCTGGACGCGGCGGAAGTAGGTGCGTCCGTCCGCGCCATTGCCTGCCGGCACCAGGTTGATGTTACGATAGAACAGCGCCTCCATGACGTTGGTGTGGATATACTCCACCGTGACGATGGCATCGAGCTTGGGCAGCTTGAAGTCGGCCGCCAGATTGCCGCGGAGGTTGGTGGGCAGTTTCAGGCCGTCACGGATGAGGGCGATGTCGCCGCCACCGGTGGTCAGGTTGCTCGTGCCCATCGGGGCGTCGGGATCAAACCCGTAAGCCGGGTCAGTATCGGTGAAGGAACCGCTCAGATATTGGGAGAGGGTCGGGCGGGCAGTGGCGCCGGTGCGGGTGACCGTGAAGCGGCCGAAACCGGCGTTGCCATAAGAATTGGAAATCCAAACCCAAGGATTGCGGCCGAGGAACACGCCGGCGCCGCCGCGAATCTGGATTTTCCGTTCCGCGTCGACCGCGTAGTTGAAGCTCACGCGGGGAGCCAGGCGGCTGGTGCCGTCGATGGTGCCATCGTTACGGACGCCAAGGGCGGCCTGGATGGCGGGATTGAAGGTCGGGGCGATCGGGCTGCCGAGCACGTCGTAGCGCACGCCGAACGTGGCGTTGAACCGGCTGGTGGGTTCCCACTTGGCTTGGGCGAAGTAACCGGTCTGCTCGAGCTTGCTGATGTCGGTGCCGGGGAAGCCGGTGGTCGCGACATTGCGGGCGAAGGCGAGCGGCGTATCGTTGGCCAGGTTCAGGGTGGGGCTGTAGGTGTAGACGAAGCGACCGTAGGAACCATTGCGGAAGAGGTTCTCGAAGTCGGTCTCTTCGTGGTCGAAACCGACCTTGAACGTGTAGTCACGCCAAGTGTAGGAGCCGTTGCCGCTGAAGCTGATGCCGTTGGTGATCACGCCATTGCCCATGCTGCTGTAGTCCGTGCCATAGAGCAGGGCGTTGTTCGTGCTGACTGACGTGCCGGTGTCGGAGATGCCGGGGACGCCCAGAATCACGATCTCGGGGAGATTCACCGGGGTGGAGCGAAGCGAAGTCGAGTCGTTCTTGGAGAAAGAGAGCTCCGTGCGGAAGTCGGGGGTCCAGTTGCTGAAGAGCTGTCCCGCCCAAACTTCTTCGTCCACGGCGAGAGTGTAGAACTTGGCATCGGTGGCCGTGACGCCGTTCACATAGCTGGGCGACGGCGAGAGGCTGGGCATGGAGGAGGGAGATCCGAAGCTGCGGAAATCCGGGTAAGACGGGCGGTTGCCTTCGGTGCGGCTGTAGCGAACGGACAAGCGGTGATCGTCGTTAATGTTCCAATCGAGCTTGATCAGCTTTTTCTCGTCTTCTTCCAGAGAGGCACCTGCAGAGCCGAACGAGCCGAACTCAGGCGAACCCGGGAGCGCCGAGAATTGGGTATCGAGAGCGGAGAGGACGGCGCTGTCGGGTGTGAAGCCGGGGCTGGTCGGACCACCGGAAGGATTGCTGAATTTCTCGTAATTAACGAAGAAGAAGAGCTTGTTCTTGATGATCGGGCCGCCGAGGGTCGCGCCCCAGGTGCGCTCGTAGAAAGGAGTGGGGCGTTTGCCAATGTTGGTGCCGGATACGTCCTCACCCTGCCATTTGTGCGAGGTGTAGATGTAATAGGCCGAGCCGTGGAATTCATTGGTGCCGCTCTTGCTGACCACGTTGACGGAGCCACCGGCAAAGCCGCTCTGGGTCACATCATACGGCGTGAGGCTGATGCTGAAATTTTCGACGGCATCGAGCGAGAAGGGATTGCGGAGCGAAAAGAGGCCGGAGCTGGCGAGGCCGAACTGGTCATTGATGCGGGCACCGTCGAGCGTAATGGAGTTATAGCGGTTGTTCATGCCGAGCGCCGTCACCTGCGGGAAGGCGCGAACCGTGACGAAGGGGTTGGTCTTCATCATATCGGCGAAAGAGCGGGTGGAGGTCGGCATATTATTAATGCCGCGGTTGTTCAGGACGGATCCGGCACCCGTGGCGGCCGCGTCGAGATCGGAGGTGGCGCCGCTGGTCACAAATTTCTCAAGCACCAAGACATCGCTGCGGGCCAGCAAAGTGACATCGGTGTCGGAACCGAGGCCCAGTTGGATATCGTTCTGCCCGCGGATCGCGTAGCCATCGGCCTCGGCGGTGACGGTGTAGGGACCGCCGACGCGCAGACCGGAGACACGGAAACGGCCGTTCGCACCGGTGACAGCCGAGGAGGAGGTGTTGGTCGGCACATGCAGCACGGTGACTGCGGCGCCGGCCACCGGTCTGCCGGTGTCGTCTTGAATAGTGCCGGTAAGACCGGAAGAGACGACGCCCTGGCCGAACGCGGCGGGCGAAAGCAGCACGGTGAGCGCCGTGACTGCGACAAGGAACGATTTAATGAACGATTTTTGCATGGTGCAATGCAGTTGGTGTTTTTTCCGGTTTAGGTGACCCGGGTATATGGGAACGAGCGGAGCGAACGCCTCAGCCATGTCATAGTCAAGCGTGCAGCCCCGGCCATTTGTTCACAAGGCAAGGAAGTTGCACATCTGTAACAGTAGTCAGGGGGGCGCCCCAAACGGGTCATGCTGGTTTCGTGCCAGCGATGGGCTTTTCGAATCAGTAAATGCGCTCGCACCCGGGCGGTGCCGGAATAAACTAACCGCATGTCTTCCGCGTATTCTCCTGCTGAGGAAATCGCCAACCGGGTGACGCACGGCTTCGGGGCCATGTTGGGCGCGGTGGGATTGGTGCTGATGGTTGTCGCCTCTGCCCGCCACGGCGATGCCTGGCATGTGGTGAGCACGGCTATTTTTGGGGCGACGCTGGTGCTGCTCTACACGACGTCCACCCTCTATCACAGCTTTAGCGCCGAGCGGGTGCGCCTGTTGCTGAGAAAATTCGACCACGCGGCGATCTTCCTGCTCATCGCGGGCACTTATACACCATTCGTGTTGGTCACTCTGCGCGGGGCATGGGGTTGGAGCCTTTTCGGCGTGGTCTGGGGGCTCGCGGTGGTCGGCGTTGTGCTTAAATTCTGGTTTACCGGGCGCTTCCGCGTGATCTCCACGCTCGTTTACATCCTGATGGGATGGTTGGTGATGATTGCCATCAAGCCGCTCATGGCGGCGCTGCCCGCGGGCGGACTGAAACTGCTCGTGGCCGGCGGCCTGTGCTACACGGGCGGTGCGGTATTCTACTTGTGGAAACGCCTGCCGTATCACCACGCCATCTGGCATCTCTTCGTGCTCTCGGGAAGCGTGTGCCATTGGGCGGCGGTGTTCTTCTACGTGGTGCCGGACGCCTGAGCGGCGTGCATCCGGTTTGCTTTGTGAACGGAGTGGGGCAAGCTGGCTGCACCCCGCACGTGTCATGGATGCCGCACCCGACACTTTTCTCCGCCGCCTTCCGGTCATGGCCGGTCTCGATGAAGCGGCGTTGCAGTTCCTCGGCGGTCTCGCGAACGAGGAAAACCATCCAACCGACGGCGTGATCGTGCGCGAGGGCGCGCCCGGGGACCGGATGTTCTTCGTCTGCTCCGGACGCGTGAACGTTGTGAAGCAAACCGCCGGTGGCGCGCCGGTGCGGCTGGCAGAGTTCGGACCGGGAGATTTTTTCGGCGAAATGAGCCTGGTCGAGAGCGTGGTGCGTTCCGCCAGCGTCGTCGCCACGGAGCCGACGCGCGTATGCACGCTGAAGGCGCTGGATTTCTACAAGCTCTACCGCCAGCGGCCCGACCAATATGGCATCGTGATGTTGAACATCGCGCGCGACCTCGCGCGCCGGCTGCGCCGGCTGGACGCGAATTTCTGCGACGTCGCACACTGAGGTGGGGGATGGCTTACACACCCCGCCCTGCGGGCATCCCTATTCATAGAGGGGATTTTTCGGGCGCGCGGGTTGGAATTCCCCTCTATGAAGAAGGGTGGCGCGACAGCGCCGGGGTGTGTTGAGTCGAATGGTTGCGCGAACCTCGCCCCGATGGCGACTACTTCACCGGCAGCGCGATTTCCCCGGCAGCCACGCGGTGCAGGAACAGGGCGGCGACTTGCGCGCGCTGCGTCAGGCTGGGCAGATGGCAGAATTCCTCCGGACTGTGCAGATTGTCGCCCACGCAACCGAGACCGTCGAGATTGGGCAGGCCGGCGGCGGAGAGAATGTTGCCATCGGAGCCGCCGCCCACGTGTTGCCAGTCGGGATCGAGGCCGAATTCACGCGCGCCCTTGCGCCATTCGGCGAAGAGCGCGGCCTCGGCCGGAGTCTCGACTTTCGGACCGCGATTGAAACCGCCGCCGATCTCGAGGCGGTAGCCCTCGCGCGCGTGCCACGGGGCGCACAATTCGTGCAGACGCTTGAGGAACAGCGCATCGTCGCCCACGCGGGTGACGCGCGCGTTGATCACGGCCTCGGCGCGGTCGGGCACGATGTTGGCCGCGCCACCGCCGGAGATGGAGCCGACGTTCACCATCACGCCCGGCAGTTCGCGCGTGAGCGCCTCGGCGCGCGGCAGAATGTCGCAGAGCGCGAGGATGGCATTGCGGCCGGCCTCGGGTGCGCGGCCGGCGTGCGCGGTGCGGCCGTGGCAGGTGAGCGTGAAAATGCCGGTGCCCTTGCGGGATTTCACGAGGTCGCCATTGGCGCGGGCGGGTTCAAACACGAGGGCGAAGCGATGGCGTTTCGCGGCCTCTTCGAGAAGCGGCGCGGTGCCCTGCGAACCGATTTCCTCGTCGGGACCGAGAATGATTTCGTAACCGAGCTTCCGGGCATGCGGCGTTTTCTCGAAGGCTTGGAGTGCGGCGAGCATCACGACGAGTCCGCCCTTCATGTCGGAAGCGCCGGGTCCGCGGAGTTTTTCGGGCGTGAGCAGTGTGCAGGTTTGGAACGGATGATCGGCGTCATACACCGTGTCGTAGTGTCCGCTGAAAAGAATCTGCAGCGGCGCCTCGGGCCGCACGCGCACGCGCAGCGCCTGGGCGGAAGTGGTTTGCAACGCGACGGCCTCGGCGCGGCCCAGCCGGCCGAACTCGGTTTGCAGCAGCTTCAACATGGCGGCGAGGCCGGCGGGACTGGAGCTGCCGGAATTCTGATTGCACCAGCGGGTGAGCAGATCGCGCAGTTCGGCGGCGCGTTTGGGCAGGGCGGAGATGGAGTCGGGCAGCGTCATCGGATTTGACACACTTCGGGATGTGAGTGGTTGCCAAAGCTCACGGAAACGTCAATCTGCCGCCAATGAAAATCGCGATCATTGGGGCGGGCAACCTGGGCGGTGCGCTCGGCCGCAGTTGGGCGAAGGCGGGGCATACGATCATTTTCGGTGTGCGCAATCCCGGGGGTGGCAAGACGCAGCCGCCGCTCGCCGAGATCGGCGCCAGTGCCAGTTCCGCCCTGATTCCCGATGCCGTGCGCGCCAGCGATGTCGTGGTGCTCGCCACGCCATGGCAGGCCGTGACCGAGGTCGTCGGTGCGATGGGCGATGTCCGCAACAAGATCATCATCGACGCGACCAACCCGCTTTTCCTGAACGCGGAGGGCAGCCTGAGCCTTTCGCTTGGTTCCTCCACATCGGGCGCCGAGGAAGTTGCACGTCTCGCGGACGGCGCGCGGGTTGCGAAGGCTTTCAATACTTACGGTTGGGAGAATTTCGTGGATTCGAACTATCCCAATGCCGGCGACCTTAAGCCTGCGCTCTTTTATTGCAGTGACGACGACGAGGCCAAGGAAGTCGTCGAGAAGCTGGCCAAGGATCTCGGTTTCGAACCGATCGACACGGGCGGCCTTGGCATGGCGCGCAGCCTCGAACCGCTGGCCCTGATGTGGATCCGCCTCAGCATCCGCGACGGACGTAATCCGAACTTCACCTGGGCGCGGCTGAAGCGTTGAGCGCGGAGCGCTCACGCGGTTATCGACAGAGCGTTAATGGTTGTGGGGCGGCCGCACCTTGGAGGTGCGGAATTTTCGAATGGTTTATCCCCATCAACCGATAACCAATAACGGATAACTTCATTCATGCTGATAGCGCTGCACAAGCCTTACGGCGTCCTATCGCAGTTCACGCCCGAGCCGGGGTCGCGCTGGCGCACGCTGGCGGATTTCAAATTGCCAGCAAAGGTCTATGCGCTTGGCCGGCTTGATGCGGACTCGGAGGGATTGTTGCTTTTGTCCGACGAAGCCGGACTCAATTCGCGCCTGCTCGATCCGGAGGCGGGACATCGGCGCGAGTATTGGGTGCAGGTCGAAGGCATGCCCGACAATGCCGCGCTGGCCCGCCTCGCAGCAGGTGTGACGATTGGGGACTATCGCACGCAGCCGTGTTTCGTTCGGCGACTGGAACCAGCCCCGACGCTGGCTCCGCGGAACCCGCCCATCCGCGTGCGAAAATCCGTGCCCGATAGCTGGCTTTCGCTGGAATTGACGGAAGGAAAAAACCGGCAGGTGCGGCGCATGACGGCTGCGGTCGGTCACCCGACGTTGCGCCTCCTGCGCGTGCGCATCGGACAATTCGCACTTGGCGATCTCGCGCCGGGGAAATGGCGGGAACTGAGTGCGGCGGAACGCGCGGCGGTGTTTGCGTAGAAAGGCGGAGTTCGGAGAGTCCGTCCTACATTTGCTCAATCGGATAAGCGGTCAAAAATCCGTCGAGCCCGGCCACGACGACCTTGTCGCCGGCCAGCGCCGGTCCTCCGGCAATGCCAGCGAAATGGCCTTCCTTCGCGTCCGGCAGATCGAGCCGCCACTGCACAGCACCGGTGGCGCGGTCGAGTTTCAACAGACCCGCATGATGCTTGATGAGTGTGCCGGGTAGGTTCTGGTTCACCGTGCCGGCAAACACGTAGCGGTCGGTGACCAGCGGCGTGCCCCAGCTCAAGCCGTGGACGATGGTGCTCCAACTTGCGTGCCCGGTGGTGGGGTCGATCGCGCTGACTCGTGCGTAGTCGGAGCCGCCCAGATACAACAGCCCGTCGCGCAGCGCTGGAGTGGATTCGATCCACGAGAACCAATAAGAAAATTTCCAAGCAGGCGCGCCGCTGGTGAGATCGAAGGCGTGGAGCAGATAATCGCGACTGCCGGCGATGAGTTTTCCGTCCGACACGATGGGTGTGGTCACCACGCCACCGCCGGTGCGCACGCGAAGTTTTTCACGGCGGGTATTGCGGTCGAGCATCACAACCGAGCCGTCCATGGTGCCGAACAGAAGTTCATCGTCACCGTGCAGGCCGACTCCGGAATAAACCGGCGCGCGCGCTTCGTGTCGCCAGATTACCACGCCGGTGGCGGGATTGATCGCATAGAGTCCGCCGTCGCTCGAGCCTACGTAGAGCGTGCCGGCGTGGATAAGCGGACGTGCGGCGCGATGGTTGAACGTGGGATTATCGGGTGCGGAAGAGCCGGCGAGAAACTCGTTGTGTAGGGGTTGGCGCCAACGAAAGCCACCGGTGTGTCGATCGAGTGCGACGAGATTGTAGCGAGTATCGAGAAAATACACGGAGTCCGCATCGAGCGCGGCCTGTCCATCGATTGGTTGCGTGCCGGGCCAAACCCAGCGCGCGGAACCGTTAGCGGCGTTCACGGCATGAAAACGACCGTCGCCCCCGCCCACATAAATCACGCCGCCATCGGCGAGGGGCGGCGCCCATGTGCCACGGCCGAGCGAGTAGCGCCACAAAGCGGCAGGGGCCGGCGGATACGCGGGCATTTCTGCGCGCGACGAGAGCCGGCCGCCGCGTTCCAGTCGCAGCGGCAGCGAGGCGGAGGTGAAGGTGCCGGAGAGCCGATCGCCTTCCAGTCGGAGCCGGATGGCCAGTATTGGTGTGATGGCGTAATTTCCCTGGCCGTCGGTTTCGACCGGGACGTCCAGCTTCGCACCGTGCGTGAACATCGCGGGGAAATCGAAACGGCAGGCGAGCGGGCCGCGTTCGTCACGCAAAAATTCAAAACCGATTACCGTCGTTTCTCCCTGCGGGGACTGGACGGTGCCGGTCCAAACGCCTTCAATCGGATCGGGCGATCCGGCGTTGAGAGAAAGAGCGGGCAGCCCGATGATGCAGGCAAAAACCAGCACCACCGGCAGAAAGCGGATTCGCATGGCGTGTAGGCGCACGGGCATGACCATAGAACTCTCGAAAGCGTCGGGCGGCACACCTATTGTGTGTCACAATTCGCGCTTTCGGGGATTTCGGCGCGATAAAATGGCGCTTCGTCGCAATCAGGATTTCGCGCCGGAAACCACCCGGGCGATCAGCTCATCCACGATCTCGGCGGTTGATTTGCGGCCGGGTATCTTGGCGCTGAAAGTCGCGGCGGCGAGAGGCTGCGAGGTGTGGGCGTCGCGCACGTTGATTTGCAGATGCACGAGGCGCTCGCCGAAGTCCCAGGCCCAGTGATCTTCATAGCTGACGACGGCTTGGGCATCATCGGGCTTCATCGTGCGCGGGCCGGTCGTGACCGTGAAGCCGCGCGCTTTGAGCGAGGCCGAGATGCGATGTTCGAGTCCGCGGCTGTCGTTGGCGTTGGCGACAACGAAGTAACGTTGCACCTCCGCGAGCCCCGGACCGCGCGCGACCTGGGAGTCGTAAGAGGCGCAGCCGCCGAGCAGAAGAACGAGCAGGAGAGACGTGAACAGGCGCAGCATCGCGCCTTATTCCCAAGCTCCGGTGAAAGTTTCAACCGCTTTTGCGGGCAACGCTCACAGCGTCGCAAAAATCGCGCGCAGATCGGACGGGAAAATCGGCTTCGGCAGGATGTGATCCACTTTGTAGCGACGGTAGCTGTCGTCCACTTCGGTGCTCAATTCGGAGCTGAACACGATGATCTTGCCGGGGAATTTCAATTCACGAAGTCGTGCGACGAGTTCGAGCCCGCTGATCGTCGGCATGTGGTGGTCGGTGATGACCACGTCGTAGGAGGCGGGATCTTTCCTGATGAGTTCCAACGCGAGGTGTCCGTCGGGGACCGAGTCCACGTGGTGACCGTCGCGGCCGAGCACGATTTCCATCAACTGGCGGAGTTCGCGCATATCATCCGCATACAGCACCCGCAGCGATTTGCGGGTGCCGCCGGACGGTGCGACTTTGGAGATTGAAGCGGACATGATACCCTTGGAACCAATCTACGGGTATCACATCCACCGGGCTTTGTCGCGTGTGGTTCTGTCAAAAACCTAATAATCGTCTGGCGCTCACTGCGTTGCCGGGGCGAGGCCGCGGCGGACCAGAAGCGGCCGGATGTTGGGCTCGGCGCCGGTGAAATCTCGGAAAAGTGCCAAGGCATCGCGGCTGCCTCCGCGGGACAGTAGGGCCGAACGGAAGCGTTCGCCGTTGGCGCGCGTGAGGCCACCGTTTTGCTTTATCCACTCAACCGTCTGCGCATCGAGCACCTCGCTCCAGAAGTAGGAATAGTAGCCGGCGGAGTAGCTGTCGCTGGAGAAAATATGCGAAAAATACGTGCTGCGGTAGCGGGGTGGCACGGGCGCGAAGTCCAGGCCGGCCTTGCGGAGGGCGGCGGCTTCGAACGCGAGCACGCCGTCGGCGTCCGGCACCTCGTCGGGTTTAAGCTGGTGCCAAGCCTGGTCGATGACGTTGGCGCCGACGAGTTCGGTGGTCTTGAAGCCTTGGTTGAATTTTTCGGCAGCCTCGATCTTGTCGAGCAGGGCTTGGGGGATGGGTTCGCCGGTCTGGTAATGTTTGGCGTAGTTTCTGAGGACCTCCGGCCAGATGCGCCACATCTCGTTCACCTGCGAGGGGAATTCGACGAAGTCCCGCGGCACGGTGGTGCCGGCGAAGCGCGGGTATTTCACGGCGGAGAACATGCCGTGCAAGGCATGGCCGAACTCGTGGAACATCGTCTTGACCTCGTCGTGGGTCATCAAGGTGGGCTGGCCCTCGGGCGGCTTCGGGATGTTCAGATGGTTGCCGATGACGGGCTTGGCGCCGGTCAGGCCGTTCTGCGGCACATAGGCGTTCATCCAGGCGCCGCCGCGCTTGTTGGGACGAGCGTAGAAATCGCCGAGAAAGAGGGCCAGCGGCGAGCCGTCCTCGTTGAACACCTCGTAAACCAGCATGTCCGGCGAGTAGCCCTTGAGGTCGGGCCGGGCCTTGAAGGTGATGCCGAAGAGCTTGGTGGCCGCGAAGAACACGCCGTCCTCCAGGACGCGTTTCATCTCATAGTAGGGTTTGAGTTCGTTTTCGTCGAAGGCGTAGCGTTCCTGGCGGACTTTTTCGGCATAGAGTGCCCAGTCGTGGGCGGCAACGGGATGGCTGGCGCCGGCGGCATCAATTACCTTTTGCATGTCGGCGGCTTCGCGGCGGGCGTTGGCCACCGCGGGAGCGGCGAGTTCGGCGATCAGCCGGTTCACGGTGTCCACGCTTCCCGCGGTCTGCTCCGTGAGCTGGTAGGCGGCATGGTTGGGGAAGCCGAGCAGCGTAGCGCGTTCGGCGCGGAGCCGGGCCATCTTCGCCACGATTTCGCGGTTGTCGAATTCCCCGCCGTGGCTGCCGCGGGCAAGGGAGGCGGCCATGACCTTTTCCCGAACGGTGCGGTTGGTGAGTGAACTGAGTGGCGGCTGGCCGGTGGTGTTGGTCAGTTTCAGGAGAAATTTGCCCTCATGGCCGGCCGCCTTGGCGGCATCGGCAGCGGCTTTAATGGCGTCGTCGCCCAGTCCGGCGAGTTCCTCGCGGGTGTCCACCAACACGGCGGAGGTGTTAATCTCCTTGAGCACGTTTTGGCTGAACTTGGTATAAAGGGCGGCGAGCTCGACATTGAGAGCCTTGAGCACGGTCTTGTCGGACTCGGCGAGCAGGGCGCCCGCGCGGACGAAATCCTTGTAGTAGCGCTCGAGCAGCCGGAGCGACTCGGGGTCGAGCCCGAGGGTGGCGCGGCGGTCATGCAGGGACTTCACCCGGCTGAAGAGTGCGTGGTTGAGCCCGATGGAGTCGCTGTGCGCGGCGAACTTGGGCGACATCTCGGCCTCGATCTTCTGAAGCGTCGGGTTGGTCAGCGCGCCGGTGAGGATGCCGAAGGCGCGTTGGGCGCGGTTGAGGGTCTGGCCGCTGCGCTCGAGGGCGATGATGGTGTTGTCGAAGGTCGGGGCCGCGGCATTGGTCGCGATGGCATCCACTTCGCGGAGTTGCTCGGCCATGCCGTGTTCGAAAGCGGGGACGAAATGCTCGTCCTTGATCAGCTCGAAAGGCGGCAGCTGATAGGGTAGGGAACTGGGAGCGAGCAGCGGATTGGCGGGCATGGTGGAAGCGGAGGCCGTTTGCGCGCCGCCCGTCTGGGCGATCAGCAACAGGGCGGATGTGACGATGAAGAGGCGCACGGGACGAGCGGTGAAGGACGGAGTCATGAGATGTTTTTGCGGTAAAAAACATCCACCCTTGCCGCTTGGCAAGTGTCATAAACCCGCAGCGTCTTGCGCCGCGCTCCTCAGGCGGCCGGAAACATCTCGGCGAGCAACTGCCGCAATTCGCGCGGCATGACCGGCTTCGCCAACACCCGATCCACACCGAGTCTCATATACTCCTTCTGGACGTTTTCGCTGAGCTCGGAACTGAAAACGATGATGCGGCCCGCATACGGCAGACCGCGGATGTGACGCACCAATTCAAGACCGTTCATCATCGGCATGTGGTGATCGGTGATGACGAGATCGTAGGTCACTGGCGTCAGACGCAGATGCTCATAAGCGAGCAGACCATTGCTGCACGTTTCGAGCATGTGCCCCTCGGCGCACACGACGTAACCCATCAGCTCGCGCAGTTCCTTCATGTCGTCGGCATAAAGAATTCGCACGGGGCGTGCTCCCGAACTGGCTTTGGACGGCACCGGGCGGGTTAGCGTGGTGGGGGACGTCATGTTGGATATACGTTTTAGTAGCGCGCCCGCGAAAAAAGTTCTGCGAAAAGAATTTGAATAAAGTGCGGCGAAAGACTCCCGACGGAAGACCCTGCGAACTCCCTCCGTCGTGTGGTGTCGCAGAGGAAATCCCTGCACTGTCATGAAACGAAAGCTGATCCTCCTCCTCTTGGGCATCGCGCTGGGCGTGGGCGGCTGGCATCTCTACCAGCGAACGTTTCATCCCACCGTCGCGCAGCGCGCAGGCGGTCTGGCCGAGCGCACGCGGGAGGCGGCGTCTGAAACCAAGCAACACACCGCGGCGACGGCCCGCGCGCTCGGCGAAAATCTGGGCGACGCCGGCATTGTGGCGCTCATCAAAGGCAAATACTTGCTCGATAAGGATCTCTCTACGTTGGCGATCACCGTGGAATGCACCAACGGGAAGGTGATGCTCACCGGAACGGCGCAATCATCGGAGTTGATCACCCGCGCTGTCGAGATCGCCCGGCGAACCAAGGGCGTGACCGATGTCACGTCGCGACTGACCGTCAAATGACTGGGTCGGTTCAGCGCGGCAGGTGTTGGCGCAGAAAACTGTCGATAAGGCGCAGGCTTGCTTCGCTCGTGAAGGCCGGGCCGCCGTGCGCGGAGCCATGCATGACTTTGAAGACGACGGGTCGCCCGACCTTTTCGTAGGCGCCGACCAGCTCATGTGACTGGTTGATCGGCATCTGCGGATCCTGGTCGCCATGCATGAGCAACAACGGCGGATCGTTGGCATCCACATGAAACACTGGGCTGGCGAGCCGGGCGATTTCGTGCACCGCTTCAGGCCGGCCACCGATGAACAATTCGAGTGCGGGCACACGGACGTTCAGCCCGTGTGGCGTGGATTGTGGCAGGATCGTGGTGAGGTTGCTCGCGCCGTAGAGGTCCACGATGGCCTGCACGTCGGAGGAAATTGCCAAATCCGCGCCGACCGTGCCTTCCAGTTCAGCGTGGCCGTTTGTCACGCCGACCAAGGCTGCGAGATGACCACCGGCGGAGGAACCGGCAATGACGAACCGGTTGGCCGGCAACCGGAGTTCAGCGGCATGAGCGCGCAGATAACGGATGGCGGCCTTGATGTCGTGGATTTGCGCGGGGAACTTCGCTTGCGGGGAGAGACGGTAATCCACGCTCGCGATGGCCCAGCTGTAAGCCGTCAGGCCTTTGAGGTCCACATCTTCGCGTGTGCCGCTGCGCCATGCTCCCCCATGCACCCACACGATCACACCCGCGGCCGGACTGTCGGGCCGGTGAAGGTCGAATTTTAGTTCGGTATCGCCCACGCGAGCAAAGGTGATGTCGCGCTCGATTTCGCCCGCGCGAACGGGCATGGCCGGCACCGCGCACATGAGCATCAGGGAGAATGCCCGTAATGTCGTTCTGAACGAAGTGAAGAATCCAGAAGGACGAGCGTGGGCGGGCATGTTGCTGGATCCTTCGTTCCACTCGGGATGACATGCTGCGTGGCGTGGGACGCTGCTTTTCACTTCGCCGTGTCGAGCAGTTTCATCATCTGTTCAGGGTAGCGCGTGCCGGCGACAGCCGAAACAGGGAACACCTGTTCGATCTCGGCCAGTTCGGCGGGCGAGAGCTTCACGTCGAGCGCACCGAGATTTTCGTCGAAGTTTTTAATGCGGCGCGTGCCGGGAATGGGGAGGATGTAATCGCCTTGCGCCAGCACCCAGGCAAGGGCGAGCTGGCTGGCGGTGCAGCCCTTGCGGGCGGCGAGCTGGCCAATCTTGGCGACGAGTTCGAGGTTCTTTGCGAAGTTCTCGCCTTGGAAACGTGGCTGGGAGCGGCGTTGGTCGTCCGGTGCGAAATCTTCGATGCCCTTGAAGCGCCCCGTGAGAAAGCCGCGACCCAGCGGGCTGTAGGGAACGAAGGCGATGCCGAGTTCGCGGCAGGTGCCGAGCACCTTCTCCTCCACGTCGCGGGACCAGAGCGAATATTCGCTTTGCACGGCGGCAATGGGATGAACAGCGGTCGCGCGGCGCAGGCTGGTGGCACCGGCTTCGGAAAGACCGAGATAACGCACTTTGCCAACTTTCACCAATTCGGCCATGGCGCCAACGGTCTCCTCGACCGGCACGGAGGCGTCGATGCGGTGCGCATAATAAAGATCGATCACGTCGGTGCCGAGGCGCTTGAGGCTGGCATCGCACGCGGCGCGCACATAGTCAGGCTTGCCGCTGACGACGCGCTTGTGCGGATCGGCGCGGTCGCGGATGAAACCGAATTTGGTGGCGAGAAAAACGTCGGCGCGGCGCGTCTTGAGCAATTTGCCGAGCAGGATTTCGTTGTCGCCGTAGCCATACATGTCGGCGGTGTCGAGGTGCGTGACGCCGCGGTCGAGCGCGTGGTTGAGCGTGGCGAGTGATTCCGCTTCGTCGCGAGGTCCGTAGAAATCGGACATGCCCATGCAACCGAGGCCGAGGGCGGGGAGAAGGGGGCCGTTTTTCCCGAGCTGCCGTTTTTCCATGGGCGTGAGCCTAACCAGCCGGGAATGAAAGTAAAATGGACACTCCGTCTTACGGCCGGATTCTTTGCAGTCGTTCACGAAGCCCGGGAAAATCGGGCCGCAGGCGCAGCGCTTCCTCCCAATGTTTCGCGGCGTCTTCCTGCCGGCCGCTCAACGCGTGCATGTAGCCGAGACCTGCATGGGCCTCGGCATTGTCGGGGCGCAGGGCGATGGTCTTTTCGTAGGCGGCGGCTGCGGCGGGGAACTTGCGCTGGCGGGCCAGCACTTCGGCGAGCGCGAGTTGCACCTGTGCGGAATCAGGCAGCAATTCGGCGGCACGTTGCAGGCTGACCTCGGCTTCGGGCAAGCGACCGAGTTGTTGGAGCAGCAAGCCGCGCAGGTAATGGCCACGGGCGTAACCGGGATCGGCGTCGGTGAGTTTCTGATACGAGTCCGCGGCTTCGGCGAGGCGGCCGGTCTGCGCGAGCACATGGCTCAGCGTGAGACGTCCCCAGTGGTTCGTCGGGTCGAGTTCGAGCGAGCGCAAGGCATGGCGCTCCGCCTCCGGCAGGTTGTTCGCCTCGTGGAGCGTGAGAGCGAGATACGCCTCGGCGTTGGCGCTCGTCGGGTCCAGCGCGATGGCCCGGCGATAGAGTGTTTCCGAGTCATGCCAGAACGACTGTTGCCACCACGACAGGCCGGCGCAGGCAACGAGTGCGAGCACGCCGGCAATTGTTTTCCAACGCGCGGCCACGGGCACGGAGGCCAGGCTCATTAACACCGCGAGCTGCAGGCCGAGGATCGGCAGATAGGTGTAGCGATCAGCCATGGCCTGTCGGCCGACTTGGAGCAGCCCGAGCGCGGGCAACAGCATCGCGAGAAACCAAACCCAGCCGGCGAGCAACCAAGGCGCACGGTCGCGCCGCCACCAAGCCAACCCAGTCAATCCAAGTCCCAGCGCGGCCGCGAACGCGACGGTCATCAGCGGCCAGGAGCCGGGATGCTCGTAGAAAAATGCCAGATCGAGTGGCCAGACAATGTTGCCCAAATAGCGGGCGACGGAGACGGCCGCGTTGCCCAGGCGGTCGGCAAACGGCACGCTCAACGCGAAGGCTTTGACGGCGACCTGCATCTTGATGGTCATCACTGCAATCACCGCGGCGAGTATGAAGAACGGGATTTTCTCCATCACCACACAACGATGCGCAGTCCACCAGCCGGGTGCGGGTTTCAACGACAGCCGGCCCAGTGGCCAGAAATCCAAAGCCAGCAACACCAGCGGGAGCGTGACGAGCGAGGGCTTGCACATCAGACCCATGAAAAACAGCGCCAACGTGAGCGCGTAGATGCGACCGGCGGGTTGGCCGTTTTTGAACAGTTCCCCGTAGCGCGCGTAAGCCAGTAGAGCAGCGAGGAAGAAAAAGCCGCTCATCACGTCCTTGCGCTCGGTCACCCACACGACCGATTCGACACGCAGCGGATGCCAGGCAAACAGCGCGGCGGAGAACAACGCCAGGCCCCACACGCCGGTGAGACGGCGACATAGCAGGAAAGCCAGCACAGCGTTGGCAGCGTGCCATGCGATGTTGATCGCGCGGTGTCCGGTCGCATCCGCGCCGAAAAGCCGCCAGTCGAGCATGTGCGAAAGCCAGGTGAGCGGGTGCCAGTAGTCGGCGTGCCCCGTGAAAGCCCACACGACATTCTCCCAGGTCAGGCCCGCCTGCACGCGCGGGTTGTTGGTCACATAGAGAGGATCATCGTAATTGATGAAATCGTAGCCGAGCGACCGTCCGAACACGGCAAACGTGCCTGCGACGAGCAGCACGCCGACGAGCCACGTGGGCAGGGCGGAGCGCGAAGGGTCGGCGGCTGGGGAAGACACGGTGTTTCCCTGTCGCACGCCTCTCCGCTTGGCAAGTGCGCGCCGCGCTGTTCCACTCGGGCCATGCGATTACCCCTCTTCGCTCTCTTTGCGGCCGGCGGCTGCGCGTGTCTTCATGGTTCGGCCGGTCGCGACTGGTCGGTTTATCTCGGTGACAAAGCCGGCAGCCATTACTCCACGCTTACCCAAATCACCCCGGCCAACGTCGGACAGCTTGAGGTGGCGTGGACTTTCCACGCCGGCGACATGCGCGAGGGTGCCACGCAGATCCAATGCAATCCCCTGATCATTGATGGTGTGCTCTACGGCACCACGCCGCAGACGAAGGTCTTCGCCCTCGACGCCGCCACGGGTCGCGAATTGTGGCGCTTCGCCCCGGAGCAGCCCAACGGTCTCAACCGCGGCCTCGCTTATTGGACGGACGGCAAGGAGCAGCGCATTCTTTTTGGAAACGGCCAGTGGTTGCACGCCCTTGATGCGAAGACCGGCCAGCCGGTTCCGACTTTCGGCACGGGTGGCCGGGTGGATCTCTCGCAGGGTCTTGGGCGTGATGTCACCGGTCTGGCGATTCAGGCGAATACGCCCGGCGTCGTGTTTCGCGATCTGCTTGTTTTGGGTTTTCGCGCGGGCGAAGGCCCGGCGCCGGCCGCGCCCGGCCATATCCGCGCGTTCAACGTGCGCACCGGGGAGATCGTGTGGACTTTTCGCACGATTCCGCATCCCGGCGAACCGGGTTATGAAACCTGGCCCGCTGATGCGTGGCAACGCGCGGGCGGTGTGAATGTCTGGACGGGCATGACGCTCGATGAGGAGCGCGGCATTGTTTTCTGCCCGGTCGGTTCCGCGGCCTTTGATTTTTTTGGAGGAGATCGTCACGGCGACAATTTGTTCGCCAACTGCCTGCTCGCGCTCGATGCCGCCACCGGCCGACGGCTCTGGCATTACCAATTCGTGCGGCACGACGTATGGGATCGCGATCCGCCCGCGCCACCGAATCTGCTCACCATTCATCGCGATGGGCGCGCGATCCCGGCTGTCGCGCAACCGACCAAGACGGGCCATGTGTTCGTTTTTCATCGCGAGACCGGTGAACCCCTGTTTCCGATCGAAGAAATCGCCGTGCCCAGTTCCGATCTCGCGGGCGAACTGGTGGCGGCGAGTCAGCCGGTGCCGGTGAAACCCGCGCCGTTTGCCCGGCAGCATTTCACGCATGCCGAAATCACCAATCGCACGCCCGAAGCCCATCGCGCCGTGCTTCAGCAATTCGCGCGGTTGCGTCCGCATGTTCCCTTTCAGCCGCCGAGTCTCGAGGGCACGATCATCTTTCCGGGTTACGATGGCGGGGCGGAGTGGGGCGGTTCGGCCGTGGACCCGAGCGGTGTGCTCTACGTGAACAGCAACGAAATGGCTTGGATCCTCACGATGGTGGAGACCGGAGGCGGCGGTTCGCCCGGCGAACAGGTTTACCGGCAGAACTGCGTCGGTTGCCATGGCGTCAATCGCGAGGGCAATCCGGCTGCCAGTATTCCGGCGCTCACCGACATCGGCACACGGCTCAATCGCGACCAAGTGCTCGAGGTCATCACCAAAGGTCGCGGCGTCATGCCGCCTTGGGGCTTCCTCACGCAGCAGCAGCGCGAGGCTGTAACGGGATATTTGCTCGGAGACAAGCCACCTGCGCGCAACCCTGGTGGTGGGAAGGGCCAGGACTGGGTGACTTGGGCGCCCGACCGGCGTGAGGCCCCGCCGCCGCCCTACACGCACACGGGTTACAACCGCTGGCTCGATCCCGACGGTTATCCCGCCGTCAAACCACCGTGGGGCACGCTCAACGCGATTGACCTCAACACCGGCGAATATCTCTGGCGCGTGCCGCTGGGCGAATATGCCGAGCTGACTGCCCAGGGTGTGCCGCCGACGGGCACCGAGAATTACGGCGGCCCGCTCGTCACGGCCGGCGGCGTGCTCTTTATCGGCGCGACCAAGGACGAACATTTCCGTGCCTTCGATCCGAAGACCGGTCGCGAACTCTGGAAGGTGAAGCTGCCTGCCGGCGGTTACGCCACGCCTGCCACTTACGAGGCGAATGGTCGCCAGTATGTGGTCATCGCTTGCGGCGGCGGCAAGATGGGCACGAAGAGCGGGGACGCCTACGTGGCCTTTGCCCTGCCGAAACGCGACTGAGTCCTGTCTTTCCGTAACGGCCATTCTGAAACTTCGACAAAAATCACTACCCCATGAACAAAATCATCCCCACCGTTTCGTTGTTGGTCGCTGTTTCCGCTTTTGCCGCGCCGTCGGCGCCGATTCGTCTTTGGACGGACAAGGCTCCGGGTGAAACGCGCGAATTCCCGGCGGAAGGCGATACCACCAAACCCACCGACCGGCTCGTCAACGGGAAGCATATCGTGCGCCTCGGCAACGTCACGCAGCCCACGATCACCGTCTATCGTCCCGATCCGGCCAAGGACACCGGTGCGGCCGTCGTCGTGGCTCCGGGTGGAGGCTACAACATCCTGGCGTGGGAACTCGAAGGCACGGAGGTCTGCGAGTGGCTCAACTCAATCGGCGTGACCGGGGTGTTGCTCAAATACCGCGTGCCGGCGCGGCCCGACCGCGCGCGTCACGCGGCGGCACTCGACGATGCCCAACGCGCACTCGGCCTCGTGCGGCATCACGCCGCCGAGTGGGGAATTGATCCGAAGCGCATAGGCATGCTGGGCTTCTCGGCGGGTGCGCATCTCTCCGCGACGCTCGCCGCCAATTACGACACGCGCACTTATCCCGTCGTGGATGCGGCCGACGCCGTGAGTTGCCGGCCCGATTTCCTCGTGCTCGTCTATCCCGGCGGGATCGCGGATCGCGACAAGTCCGACGCGTTGCGTCCGGAAGTCGCCCCGGTGAAAGGCGCGCCGCCGGCGATCATTGTGATGACGCAGGACGATCCGGTGCGCGTCGAGAACGCGCTCGTCTATTACATCGCGCTGAAGCAGGCCGAAGTGCCGGCGGAAATGCATCTGTATCCCACGGGCGGTCACGGTTACGGTCTGCAGCGCACCGAGCACCGTGTCACGACCTGGCCCGACCGCGTGGCCGACTGGCTTGAGACCGGCGGCTGGCTGCAGCGCGCGCCATAAGCGGCGTCTCGCGGGTGACGAGAATCCTGCCTCCAAGTTCGCAGGGTGATGAAAAAAGGCGGGGTCCGAAGACCCCACCCTAAAAACTATCGCGAGTTTGCCGCAGTCGCTCAGCTCACGCGCACCGGGTTGATGCTGCCGTCGGCGGCGTAGGTGAGTTCCTTCACCTTCACGCAGCGCAGGTGATTCTTGCCGCCGGAAAGTGAAGCATCGTGGTGGAACAGCCACCACTTGCCGCCGTGTTCGACGATGGAGTGGTGTGTCGTCCAACCGATGACGGGCTCAAGGAACCGGCCGCGGTAAGTGAAGGGTCCGCGGGGATTTTTGCTCGTGGCGTAAACCAAATAGTGCGTGTCGCCAGTCGAGTAGGAGAGATAGTAAGTGCCTTGGTATTTGTGCATCCACGGGCCTTCGAAGTAGCGGCGGTCGTGGTCACCCGCGAGGAGCGGCTTGCCTTGCTCGTCGAGGATTTGGATTTCGGTGACGTCGCCGTTAAACGACTTCATGTCGGGATTCAGCTCAGCGATGCGCGGGCCAATGGCGGGTTCGTGCGACGCAGGTTCTTCGCCGTTGGGAGCAAACTGACCGGTGCGCCATTTTTGGAGCTGTCCGCCCCAGATGCCGCCCCACAGGAGATAGGCGCGGCCGTCGTCATCGCTCAGGCAGCACGGATCGATGCTGTAGGTGCCCTTGATGGGTTCGGGTTCGGCCTTGAACGGACCTTCGGGCTTGTCGCTGATGGCGACGCCGATGCGGAACACGCCCTGTTTGTCGCGGGCGGGGAAATAGAGGTAATACTTGCCGTTCTTGAACGCCGCATCGGGCGCCCAGAGCTGTTTGCTCGCCCACGGAACATCCTTCAGGTCGAGCGCGACGCCATGGTCGATGACCTCCGCGCCGACGCGGTCCATCGAGAAGACGTGGTAATCCACCATGTCGTATTGGTCACCGAGGTCGTTGTCCGGTATGTTGCCCTCACGGTCGTGCGACGGATAGATGTAGATCCGGCCGTTGAAGACGTGGGCGGACGGGTCGGCGGTATAGATATGCGAAATCAGGGGCTTGTCGGACATGATGGCATGAGGTTCCTCTGCGGCCGCGGAACTGGCTAGGAGCATTTTGCTCGCTTGTTAGAACAGGTGTTTTGCGGACACAAAAAAAGCCGCCCCAGTCAGGAGGCGGCTCGGAAAAAATGTGTTAACGGACGAATCAGTTGGTGATGTCGTGTGTGTTGCTGCGTTCGCGGACGTTCGTGTAAACGTCATACCACGCCTTCTGCGCGGCGCTGCCGGAATAGTCCTTCAGCGCCTGCTCATCCTTGAATTCCATCACGAAGACGGTGGACCAGTCGCCCTGTTTCTTGATGGCGTTGGTCCAGACGCGGGTGATGCCGGGATAGGCCTTCTGCAGGGTGTGCACGCCATCGAGGGCGGCCTTGATCTGCTCGGGCGTGGCGTCGGCCTTCCACTTGACGGTGACGACGTGGATGACGGACTTCGGGGCGGCTTCGCCGGCGGTGGCCTGGGCGGCGCCGAGCGTGAGCGCGACGGTGGCGAGGAGGGCAAGGACGATCTTCTTCATGGGGATTGGGATGTTTTTATGGGTATGCTAGCCCGATGCCGGGAGGCATCCGGGACGAACTGGTAGAGGAATCGCGAAAACCAAATGCGCAAGGGCGTTCTGAGTCATCGGAAGGGCCCGCCGAGAGACCCCGGCTGGGCACTGCCGACGAAGGCGCCGTCTCAATTCGCCGAGAAGAGAACGCGCAGGTTGCTGCGGGAAAACGCGGCCCATTCGAATTCTGCCCGTCGTCCGAAAGCGAGGCGGTTGAGCGCCAGCGCGAAGCCCACGCAGGTCCAGAGATTGATGAACATCAGGTGCAGGAAATGCAGGGGGCGCGGGATGCCGGGATCGGCCCGGTGCCAGGCCGCCCAACCGAACGACAGCAACGCGTAGAACACCGCGCCGAAGACCAGCGTGGCGATCACGGCGCGCGCGTCCACGTTGCGGAAGAGCAGACCGGTGATGAAGGCGGCGAGGATCGGCATGCTGAACAGGCCGAGCAGTTGCTGGATGAGCTGGATGATGCTGTCGGCGCCGCTGTAGAGCGGCACCAGCGCGATCGAGAGCAGGGCGAAGCCGACCTGCAGCCACACGCTGAGCCGCGCGATATGGCCGTCGGGGTTGATGTATTTCTGATGCAGATCGCAGACGTAGAGCGCGGCCGAGGAGTTGAGCGTGGAATTGTAGCTGCTCATGACTGCTGCAAACATCGCGGCGGCGAATGCGCCCAGCAGCCACGGCGGCAACACGTGGGCCACGATGCGGCCATACGTGGCGTCGCCGAGTTCGCCGAACAGTTGCCACGCGCACAAACCGGGGATGATGACCATCGGCGGCACCAGAAACAGGCGGATGGCGGCGGCACCGTAGGCGCCTTTCTGCGCTTCGCGAATGTTGGGTGCGGCGAGGATGCGTTGGGTGATCGTCTGATTCGTGCTCCAATAGTAGAGCTGTGTGAAAATCATGCCCGTGAGCAGCGTGGGCCAGGGCAGCACCGAATCGGGACCGCCGATCAGCGTGAGTCGTTCGGGCGGCACCCGCGAGAGGTCCCAGCCGGTTGCCTGCAGCGCGAGGAAGGCCACGAGCAGGGCCATGCCGAAGACGATGACTCCGCAGTAGGTGTCGGAGATCGCCACCGCGCGCAGGCCGCCGAAGATGGAGTAGGCGGCACCGATGATCGCGACGCCGGCGGCGATGACGATGATTGGCGTGTCGAGGCCGAACATGCCTTTCATCATGAGCGAGCTTGTGTAGAGCATCACCGGCAGGAAAAGCAGGACGTTGCCGATCAGGAAAATCGAGGCGACGGTGGCGCGCACGTGTTTGTTGTTGTAGCGCCGCTCCAGCAGCTCCGTGACGGTGGTGCACTTGTATTTGTAGTAGAGCGGCACGAAAACCTTCGCGAGGAGGAAGAGCCCGGGCACGCCGGCGAGCTCCCAGCACGCGACGAGCAACATCTGGTTGCCGTTCCAGCCGACCAGCGTGTCGGTGTTGATGTTGGTCAGCGTGAGCGAACCGGCGATGAACACCCAGTTGAGGCCGCCGTTGGCGAGGAAGTATTCCCGGGTGTCCTGGCTGCCGCGGACGGCCTTGCGGCAGTGGAGCCAGGTGACGAGACCGACGAGGGCAGTGAGTCCGGCAAAGACCGATAACTGAATCAGCGCGGTGGTGGACATGCGTGGGGTGGGGCGGCACCGTTGCTGGCGGCAGTGCGCTCACCGCTCAATGTCCGCGCTACGGGACAGTCCGGTAATTTGCGTCGCTTTGATCTGAAACCATGCAGGTGGATGTGGGTCAGCGCGCTTGCGCGCGCTCTGGGAATGCGCCCGCAAGCGGGCTGCCCACAGAATCACCAAGGGAATTCGCACCACCGAGTGTGATCGGGTGCGACTGCATGGTTCCGGCCTGAGAGGGGCAGGGGTGCACGCGTCCGGTGCGCCACCTCTTCACAAATCCACGAGCGCTTTGAAACCGCCGTAGGCCATGCGAGTGAAGTCGAAGGGCGATTTCTTCGGATCGCACAGCGTCATGAGCAGCGGATCCTTCATGACCTTGGCATTCACGCGGTCGCGATGTTGACGCGATTTGTAGATAATAAACGAAAACAGGACGATTTCCCCGGACTTAAGCCCGGCAATCTTCGGGAACGAGTTGACCATGCCCTTGACGTGCAGGTCGTCGCCGGCGGCTTCGATGTATTCGAGCGCGCCATGTTTCTTCCAAATCTTGCCGGCTGCGGCGGCCATGCGGCGATAGGCCGCGAGGTTCTTCTTTTTGAGTGGGATCACAAAACCATCGACGTAGCGGGGCATGGCATTCTCCGGGTTGGGGTTAAGAAGGGATACGCGATACAACTAACCAAAGCAGCATCCGTTTGCGAGTGGGAAATCCCGCCTTGGCTTGGTGAACGGTGTCACATGAACTGCCTGCGGTGGGCTTCGTCGTAGGCCGGCTTGAGGTGGGCGTGTGCACTCCAGAAAGGAGGCAGTGGTTTTTCCTCCAGCAGCGCGAGGAGCAGGGAAAAGTGGATATGCCAGCCGGAGGCGTAGTTGGTGATCTCCGGCATGTCCTCGCCGGTGGAGCGATGGGTGACGACCAACAGAACCTGTTTGCCTTGGGGCGTGAGCTCAAAGGTCACCTCGGAGTCCTCACTGCCGAAAGTGAAAACCAGCAACCCGGGCGGTTCGCAGCGGCGCACGCGACCCTCGAAACTGACGCCCGGATCCTGCACCTGCTTGTATTGCTCCGGTGGAGTCTCGCCGGGCGCAATCTTGGCGTGGTGCATCACAAACTCGATCTTGCCGCCGGCGCGTTGCTCCGTGATGCCGCCGGCGAACCAGCGGGCGCGTTTCTCGGGGTCGGTCAGATATTCCCAAATCCGTTCGATTGGACCGGGCAGAAGCCGGGTGAGGCGGACTTCGCCGCGGGAGATGAATTCGGCAGGGGCTTGGTTGTCGGGTGTGGATTTCATGAGAGGGTGGCTTGATTGGTGTAGGAGCGGCTTTACGCCGCGATACCGAATCGCGGGATAAACCCGCTCCTACAAGAAGGCAGACAGGCAGGAAGCGTGGATGGTCGGTATTGGCTCGGTTAAATGCCATGGGCCTGGCTCGGGGATCGTTACTTTTTGGAAGATTTCTTCGCGGCGGCATCCTCCGCGCGCAGTTCGCGCTCGAGGGCGTCGAGGCGGCGCGACCAGAAGGCGCGGGTCTTCTCCAGCCAGGCGCCGA
>JBIQJF010000028.1:54322-56865 GCA_044507675.1 Opitutales bacterium
TAACTTAATTAAGCAAGCGCTAAAATGATAAATCACGTCTTGGCGTTTTCGCAGTGACCGGCGTAATTTTCCGAGCATGACGCGTTTCCTTCCCCTTGTCGTCGTCCTTCTGTTCACCACGGGCTGCGCGCCCAAGGAGCCGCCGCCTCCGCCGGCGCCGGTGAAGTCCGACCTCGAGCTCAAACGGGAGAAATTTTTCGGCGCTGCGGCCGCGATCGATCCGGCCATAGATTGGCGCTCTTCCGGACTCGGCGTGAAAATTCTCGTGCCCGGTGAAGGGCAGGAGCCGCTTTTTTCCGACAAGGTGCGCGTGCACTACACCGGCACGCTGGCTGACGGCACGGTTTTCGACGACACGCGTGCCAAGGGTAAACCGGCGGAGTTCGCCGTCAGCCGGTTGGTGCGCGGATTCACCGAAGGGCTCGGTTTCCTGAAGCCCGGCGGACGCGCGATCCTCTACATTCCACCGAGCCTCGGTTACGGCAGTATGCGCGCGGGCAACATTCCGCCGGTGTCGGGGCTCATCTTCGACGTTGAGCTGATTGCCGTGCTGCCGCGGGAGTGAGCGGGGAAGGACTTGAGGTTTTTTGTGAGCAGCCCGCTGGCGGGCGTTCGGCAGGGCGCGCGCAAGCGCGCTGACCCACAGTGGTCACCCGCCGCTCACCGCAGTTCCGATGCGATGATCCGGATCTCCGCGGCGAACGCGGCGTGCGCGGCCGGATCCACGGGACGATGTTTCATCGTCGTGGACGCCGGATCGGCGCCGAGGAAGTTGTTGCCTTTCCAGTTGCGCGTCGGGCGCACGGGACGCGGGGCGAAACCGCCGCCGCAGTTGGGGCACACGTTGAACAGCACGCGTTCCACGCAGTCGGCGCAGAACGTGCACTCGTAGGAACAGATCCGCGCCTCGGTCGAGGCAGGCGGCAGGGGCTTGGCGCAATTCTCGCAAGTCGGACGAAGTTCGAGCATGGGAGAGTGGACAAATTGCAACGCCGACTGGCGACAGCGGAATTCGTAGGTGGCGGAACAGCTGGTCCGTTCGCACGACGATGCAGTTGCGGGCGTCGGGACGGAGGTTGACCCCGTCGCGCCGGGGCGGCCTGCTGGCGACATGAGCCGGAGCGTCGTCAACAATCAGACCCCGCGGTGCGAACGCTGCCGGTTCCTGCCGCGTTGGTGCATCTGTGCCGGGTTGCGGACGGTGGAGTGTCCGCTGGCGGTGGACGTGCTGATGCACCACCGCGAGTTTCGCCGGCCGACGAGCACCGGGCACTTGGTTGCGCGCGTGCTGCCAGAGACACGGCTGCATCTTCATCAACAGGACGGCCCGCCCGCGAAGGAGACGGTGGCGCGGCCCGGCCGCGAACTGTGGATTCTGCACCCGCGCGGCGAGGGGGTGCCAGTGGACGCCGAACCGGAGAAACTACAAGTGCTCCTCCTCGATGGCAGTTGGAGCGAAGCGGCACGCATGGCGACGCATGTCGCCGGTTGGGGCCGGCTCATCTGTCTGCCCGAGGCCGGCGCCAGCCGCAACAGCCTGCGTCGGCAGGAGCAGTCCGGCAAATACGCGACCGTCGAGTCGTTGATCTTCCTGCTGGCTGCGCTCGGCCTGACCACGGCCGAGACGGAGTTGCGCCTACAGTTTGAGCTTCACGTCTATGCCGGCCTGCGCACGCGCGGCGCCCGCGCCCAAGCCGAAGAATTTCTCGCGCAGTCGCCGATCCGCAGTGCCTTCCCGGATCTGCTCGCCGAACTGCACCGGCCGCGCCCGCTGGTTTGAACGGAGCGTTGCTATGGCCTTCAAATACACGGAGGCGGGACCCCTCCGCCGGGTGATTTGAATCGTTCAGTCTAAGAACTATCCGCTAAAAACGTAACTATAGAAGTATGCGCGTAAGCAAAATCATCCCTGCCATCCTGTGCGTTTGGTGTATCGCTTCAGCCGAGCCTAGCACGGCTTCGTTAAGCGGGCCCGACGAGGTTTCTCTTTCTGGTTCCGTATATTCTTTTTATAAAGTGCCATTTGAGTTGGAGATTCGATGGCAGGAAGATGATCCCTTGGAATTGGATCTCTATTTGAGTGAAGGAAGGCTCAAGGCTGGCGGACACTTTGTGACGTTTAGCTTCAAAGATTCATCCGGCGAAAAAGCCGACATGGGCGATATCATAGGCAGCTACGCACCCTCACAGGGCGAGATTCGGGTTTTCAAAGGACAGAACATCATAATCGGTCTTACAGGTCACGGTTGGGCTAATGTGGAGTTCGGTAAGAAATACATGCTGACTGTGATTCTATATGGGCGAATCAAAGATCAGTCTGTCTCCATCGAAGGCCGCAAAGAAGTGGTCTTCGTGAAAATTTCTGCGACGCAAGGCCAAGACAAAACAGCCGATTGAGGGTTTTGCTGCGTCGCAGCGCGCAGCTGGCCTCGTTCGCTCATTCGGAAGCAGCGTCGGCTGTCGCGGAATGATTCGCGGCTCGTCGGGGCGACTCGCCCTACCGGTTTATTGGCGGTGAAGCATCTAAGGCTTGTTCGCGGGTG
>JBIQJF010000002.1:0-189148 GCA_044507675.1 Opitutales bacterium
GGAAGGAGTTGTTTCATACCGGTCGCATCAGGCCAGCCGCGAACTCAGCCCGCCCAGCCCGGATCGGCGAAATAGATATCTTCATCCACGGCGGCCATCGCCACTGGCGGGCTCGCAAGCACCGGCGTCACGGGCGCTGCCACAAGGTCGCGGGTCAACACGCCTCCGACCGCGAGGGACGCCAGTAATCCGCCACACTGGCCCAAGAAGGAGCGGCGGGATACCGAGGCGGCCGAAGTTTCCGATGCGGTGAGGGAAGGATTTTGGTTCATGGGTGGGATCAAGTGATTCTCTGTTTGCGGTATTCGCCCGGCGTCAGCCCGAAACGCTGGCGGAAACAGCGGATAAAATACTGCAGGTCGGTGAAGCCGCAGAGGTTGGCGACGTCGGTGACATTGTAGCGGAGATCGCTCAGGAACTGCAGGCTGCGCTTCAGACGGATCTCGTTCACATACGTGCGAAAGTTCTGCCGCGTGTGCTGGTGGAAGAAGCGGGAAATGTGGTTGGGGTGCCGGTTGAAGAACTCCGCCACCTTCTCGCGGCTCAGCAGCGGATCCGACCAATGGGTCGAGATGTAGTCGCACAGCGAGTGCCAGAGGATCGAATCCTGGGAGCGGCCCACCTCAGGTGCGTCCTCCACGAGCCCCATCACCTCCGAGATCAGAATCTCCACACACATATTGTACATGCGGGTGCCCAGCCGCGGCGGCGCAGAGTCCGCCAAGAGCTTGAGCAGGTATTCTCCCCGCGCGCCAAGCGACGCCGAGGTCTGCCACTCGGCCAGGTAACGCCACGGGATGCTGCCATTCTTCCGCATGGCCTTGCGCGAATGGATGGTCACACGCGTGGCGTCGGGCCGCAGGGTGATGGCCAGCGACCGGTACGCCATCTCCGGCAGCGGGCAGCTCCAGGTGTACGGCGCAAGGTAGAGCACCTGGCCCGGCGCCAGGTCGAACATCATCTCCTTGCCGTTCTCGATCGTGATGTAGCGCCCGGTGCCTTCGAGCGCGATGACGAGCCGCGGCTCCTCCTTGAAATAGGAAGGCTGTTCCCGCGCCGGCCGCTTCCCTTCCAGGATGCGCACGACCGGACGCGTGGAAGGCACCCTCAGCCAGGAGCTGAGGGCCAACAGGATTTTTTCGCGGTCCGCGCTCACGACAGGTAAGACGACGGCGGATCAGCGTTGGATACGCCCGGATCCGTCGCCCGCGACGAGGGCCTGCACCTCATCGAGGCTCACGAGGTTGAAGTCGCCGGGGATGGTGTGCTTCAGACAGGAAGCCGCCACGGCGAACTCCACCACCTGCGGGCTTTCCCAGCCCTCACAGAGGCCGTGGATCAGGCCTGCCGCGAACGAATCGCCGCCGCCGACTCGGTCAACGATCTGGATCTGGTACTTGCGGCTGAATACGGCCTCCCCGGCGGTGAACAGCATCGCCGACCAGTTGTTGACCGACGCGGACAGGCTCTCGCGGAGCGTGATGGCGACGCGCTTCAACTCGAAACGCTCGTGCAGTTGACGCGCGACATCGATGTAGCCTTCGCGGTTGAGGTGGCCGTCGGTGATCCGGGTGTCGCGAGACTTGATGCCGAACACCATTTCCGCGTCCTCCTCATTGCAAATCAGCACATCGACGAATCCCATGAGTTCCGACATGGTGCGCCCGGCCTCCTCGCTCGACCAGAGCTTGCGGCGAAAATTCAGGTCGCAGCTCACGGTAACGCCCTGCCGGCGCGCCTCGGCGCACGCGCGCTTCAGCACCGGCACGAGCTCCGGCGCCACCGCGGGCGCCGTGCCGGAAAAATGCAACCAGTGCGCGTCGGCGAAGACCCGGCTCCAGTCCCAGCCCTCGTCGCTGAAGCCGGTGAACGCCGAGAACTTGCGGTCGTAGATGACTTTCGACTGGCGCTGACTGGCACCATTCTCGACGTAGAAGGTCCCGAGCCGCTCGCCACCACGCTGGATGAAGCGCGTGTCGAGCCCGTAGCGCCGCAGGTAGTTAACGCAGGCCTGCCCGACCTCGTGGGTCGGCACGCGCGAAACCACGCGGGCCTCGTGGCCCCAGTTGGCCAGGGAGACGCCGGCGTTCGCCTCAGCGCCGGTGAAGTATACCTGCAACCGGTCGGCCTGCACGAGGCGCGCGAAGCCCTCGGTGTTCAGGCGCATCAGCAACTCACCAAACAGGACGATAGTTTTGCTCATGATCCAAAGGGCATTCGCTTTCAGCGGGATTTCAACGCGCTGATGGCGGCCATGAGTTTCGCAGCGCGGCCGGCGATCGCATCGAGCGCGGTCGCGTCCCACGGGCCTTTGCCGATGATGTCACGGCCGATCGTGACGGCTCGTGCGCCCGCCTTGATGAAGCTGGTGGCGTTGTCGACGTTGATGCCTCCGGTGGGCATCAGCTTGATCTCGGGATACGGACCGAGGATGTCGCCGAGATACTCGGGCCCGAGTGGTCGGATGGAAAACACCTTCACCATCGCCGCGCCGCTCGTCCACGCTTGGTAAATCTCCTGCGGCGAGAAAGCACCGGGGATGTGGGCGACCCCGCGCGCCTTGCAAACGGCGGCAACCTCCGGAACGAAATGCGGGCTGACTACAAAGCACGCGCCGGCCTCGATGATCGTCTCCGCCAGCCGGCCCGTGAGCACCGTGCCGGCACCGATCGCGGCGTCATCCGGCAGTCGCCCGCCGAGTTCCCGCACGATCTCGCCGGCATTGCTGGCGGTCAGCGGAATTTCGAAACAGCGGATGCCGCCGCGATATAGTGCGCCGGCGATGTCACACACCGCCTCCAAATTATCCATGCGGATGATCGAAACGACACCCGATTGTTCGATGATCTCCGCTGCGTTCATTGTTGTCTTCAGGCTCATGATGGAAAGTTGGTTCGCAGGCGCTTACGCCAAGCCGAGATCGATGTAGTCCAGCACCGCCCGCTGCGTGCCCGACGTGTAGGTGATCTCCAGCCGATTCTCGCCGTCACGCGGCAGGTCGCCCGGCACCAGCCAGGCCCGAATCTTTTCGTCCGCCGGATGGTGCGCGGCATCGTAACGCGTCAGGAAGGGCGAGCTCCGCTCGTGCGTCTCGCGCAGCGGCTGCCCGTTGAAGCTTGCACTCCAGGCACCCTGCGGCAGGCCGTCGCGCGCCCGGATCCGCAGGCGGCCGCCCGCCTTCCAACCGCCGGTGGGCGGGGCGCAGTCGAGAACGAACGACACTTGCTCGCCAGGCTTGAACGTGCGCGGCAGCACCGGGGTGTGGCCGAGCTTCCCCGCCCATCCTGCGCCGCCGTTGAGAAAGTAATGCTGCGGCTGTTGCGCCAGCCACGCCCGGTCGCGCAGCCGCGCGAAGACGTGGAACGGCGGCTCGTTGAAGGGTCCGCGACCCGGCGCCCCGAATTCGCGGAAATAGGCGAAGTTGAAGGCCGAGACGCCGTCCGCCCCACGCGCGTAGGCAAGGTGCGCCGCGGTGTGGAACTGCTCATCCGTCGTTCGCAGGAACAGGCTGTTGTCGTAGCTGCCCGGGACGCGACCCACGCTGGCGACGGTGTGCGTCAGTTCCAGGTGAACCGAGGCGTCCGGGACCATCCGCCGGATCTGCGCGAGGTCGGTCTGCTGCATGGTGAAATAGGACGGCGATAGATTGAAAATCTGCACGCCGGCCTGCGCCAGCGCGGGCAAGTCGAGCCCGAGCGGGTCGAGCGCCGCTGCGTAACACGGGATGCGCGCGCCCAGGTAGCGCCGCCGGCCCTGCCGGGCCGTCCGGTCGAGTGTGGCGCGGACGCGACGCACGAACGCGGTCATGATTTCCGCCCGCTGGCGCGAGGTCGTCTCGTCGAGGCGGAAGAAGTTGCAGTGCCGCATGAAGTCCAGCTCGAGGCCGTCGATGTCGTAGTCCTCGCAGATCTCACGAATGAAGCCAAACATCCACTCCACCACTTCGGGATTGGCCCAGTTGAGCACGCGCGTGTTCCAGTGCTCCTTGCCGACTTTCGCGGGATCAGGGTCGATACGATACTCAGGGTGGTCCTTGTAGAAGCGGTTCACACAATGCAGCGAATAGCCGGGAATCTCCGGGATGTCGCCGCCGCCCGGCGTATCCACGAACTCCTTGCCATGGCTGTCGTTCAGTCGCAGCGAGATAAAGGGCGCGACGCCCACCTTCCGGCAACGGACAACGAACGCACCGACCATGTCGCCGCCCTCCAGCATGTAGCGTGCGTATGGGTTGTCGCGCACACTCGTGCCGTAGGTTTTCTCATACCACGCGATATGCTCCGCGTAGGGATACTGTCGGCTCTTCCACCATGGCACCATCGTCAGGCCAGGTTGGAGCATGTGCGCGTCAATGCCGGTGTCGGCCGTTTCGTCCACCGACGCCTCAAGCAGGCGCTGGGAGAACGGCTCACCCTTCGGGTGATAGGGGCTCGTGCAGCTCACGGTGTTCACCGTGTCGTTGCTATAGAGAACTTTGAACGGAGCTTTCATGAACGGGAGGAAGAGGATTCGATGCCGAGGTCCGAAGGCTCCACCGGCGCCAACCGCGGCGACAGCAGGTGCATGGCACCGAGCGAGAGCAGATAGGCGAAACCGGCGAAGACGAAGAGCGTGGTGTAAACAGAGGTGTTGGCCGCATCACCAGCGGAGCTGGCGAAGAGTTTCGTGGTGACCGTCAGCAGCAGCATCGCGCCCAAGGCACCCGCCGTGCCGCCGAGACCAACGACCGAGCCCACCGCGCTCTTGGGGAACATGTCCGCCACGGTGGTAAAGAGGTTCGACGAAAAACCCTGGTGCGCCGACGCCGCCAAACCGACGAACACGACAGCGATCCACATGTTGGGCACCACGGCGGAAAACATCACCGGCACCACGCAAAGCGCGCACACGAGCATCGCGACCTTGCGCGCGGCGTTGATCCCCCACCCGCGGCCGATCAGCCAGGACGACAGCCAGCCACCGCCAATGCTGCCCAAGTCTGCCATCAGGTAAATCGTGATGAACGGCAGCCCGAAGTTCTTGATATCGAGTTCGAAGTTCTGGCTGAAGAAAAGCGGCAGCAGGTAAAGATACCAGCGCCACACGGCGTCGGTGAAGAATTTCGCAACAATAAACGCCCAGGTCTGACGCAGCCGCAGCAACCTGAGCCACGGAATTTTCGTCACCGTCTCAGGCGGGTCGCTCTGGATATGGGTCAGTTCCTCGGCCGACACACGCGGGTGCCCGGCCGGGGCGCGGTAAAGCCAAAGCCACAGCCCGAGCCAGGCGAGTCCGATGCCGCCCGTCACGATGAACGTCCATTGCCAGCCGTAAGTCAGGAACAACCACGGCACGAGCAGCGGCGCGATCACGGCACCAACGTTGCTGCCGGCGTTGACGATACCCATGACCAGCGCGCGCTCACGGCGCGGAAACCACTCAGCCGCCGTCTTCGTCGCCGCGGGAAACACGCCCGCTTCGGTCAACCCGAGCAGGAAGCGCGCGAAACTGAAACCCGCGATCGTGCTCATCAGCCCGTGGATCGCCGCCGCCAGGCTCCACCCGGCCAGCGAGGCGGCAAAACCGCGTCGCGTCCCCACCCAGTCGAGGAGGCGACCGAACCCGGCCAGGCCGATCGCATACGCCACCTCGAACCAGAACACGATCCCGGTGTAGTCGGCATTGGACCAGTGAAAGATCTTCTGCAGCTCCGGCGCGAGGATGCCAAACACCAGCCGGTCAACGTAGTTGATCGTGAGCGCGAGGAAAACCAGCGCGCAAATGGTCCAGCGGAACCGGGTGCGGCGCGGAGTCGGGGCGGAAGGGGTGGCGGGCGAATTCATGTTAGCTCAATCCCAGCGCTCCGAGCGGAACGGCGCGGCCGGCAGTCCGTCGGCATTGAAAAGGCAGGCGTCGGGAAAATTGTGCCAGGCGTAGCGGACCGCTTGAGGTTCCGATACGCCGTCGGCCCAAGCCACCAGTGTCTCGCCTTCGATACGCGCAGCGGCCGGCACGAACTTTCGGTCGGCCCCGGCGATTTCGACCGCCGTGATCGGCTGGCTGCGCGAGGTCAGCCCGCGGGCATGCCCAAAGGTGACGCGCATCGCGTTTCCTTCCCGCCGCGCCGACTGGAACATCGGTCCGTCGCAGTTCACCGGTTCATTGAAAAGATGGCGTCGCGCCAGAAGCGCGAGCCGGCGGCCGACCTCCTGCTTGTTCTTCGGGTGAACGTCGTCCACGTCGCCGATGTCGATCGTCACCACCATGCCCGTGTTCGGCAGCGCCAGCGCCTCGGCCTGGGCTTCGCGCAAGTAGGCCCAGGTCACGCGGGTCTTGTCGAACTGGCGATTGTGATTGGCCAATTGGACGAAATAGAACGGCAACTCGCGGCCGAAATCCTCGCGCCACTGCCGGATCAACCCTTGGAACAGGCTGGCATACTCCGCCGCACGCGGGGCGTTTGCCTCGCCTTGATACCAGATCACGCCGCGGAACTGCGTCGGCACGAGTGGGGCGATCATTGCATTGTAGAGTCCCGCCGGCATCCAGCGGCTCATCGGCCCTTCCGCCTTCGGCGGCGCCGGCTGGTCGAAGACCTCACCCTTGGCGCGCGCGACGTCGGCCTTGGTCTGCCACTCGGCGAGCGCTTTCTCGTAGGCAACGAGTTTCGCGGGATAGTCATCGAGCCGCTTTTGCCAGCGGCGTTCGATAGCGGTCCAAGATGGATCGCGTTGCACCGCGGCCTCGTTCATCCACGATTCCACCTGCGTGCCGCCCCACGTTGAATTCACCAAGCCGATCGGCACGCCGTGGCGCAGGAACAGATCGCGCGCGAAGAAATACGCCACGCCACTGAAGTCCGCGGCCGCATCCGGATGGCAGACCTGCCAGACGCCCGGCGCATCCCCGGCGGGTTTCTCCGCCACGCGTCGCGGGACGAGAAAATGACGGATCAGCGGGAAGTTGGCGGCGCCGATTTCGGCGTTGGCGTTCAAGCCGCGGTAAATCGTGAACGCCATGTTCGATTGTCCGCCGCACAGCCAGACGTCACCGACGAGCACATCGCGCACCCGCACCGTGTCGCGTCCCTGCACCACCAATTCGCCCGGCTCGGTCTGCGCCGGCCGCGCGCGCAACTTCACCTGCCAGCGTCCGTCCGCGCCGGCTTGGGTGGCTTTCGTTTCATCCCCGAAGGTAATCTTGATCACCTCGCCGGGTTCGGCGCGGCCCCAAACTGGGATCGGCCGCTCGCGCTGCAGCACCATGCCGTGACCGAACAACGGCGCCAAAACAACATCGGCCTGTAGCACCGCAGCCGGCAAAAGCAGCGCTGCGACAGATAAGAATTTCACTCGGAAAAGAAAGGGACGCATGGGGCAGAACGAGCCGGAGCCGAGCTCCGGATGGCAAGGACGAAGACAGCCATCCCGAGTTCGAATGCTAACATGTAATATCGTAGCCAAATACGGATTATTGTAACCGTTCAGCAGACTGCACTTCCGCGTCTGCCTGCTTTTGCGGAACGGGCCAGATCGGGCAACCCAGCCCCTCCGTGGCGTTCAGGAAAACCGAGGCCCCTGATGCTCAATCGCCGCCTAGCGTAAAATAAAAGGTGGCGCCTTGGCCTATGGCGGCTTCCGCCCAGATCCGACCGCCATGGCGGTTCACAACGCGCACCACCGTCGCCAAGCCAACACTGCATCAGCACCACGGGAAACTCGACGCCTGCGGACACCTCGCACCGGATTTTTCACCGGGGCGACCGGGAGCATCTCTCCCTTGGATTGCAGAGCCGTGATATCGGTAGCACGCTACCCCACGTGGAGCATCATCCTCTTATACCGTTTGCCCTGCTCGCTGGACTGATCGCCCCGGTTTGCCTCCTTCACTCCGGCGAGGTCCCGTCCTACCGCAGGCTGCAGCTGAGCGACGTGTTTTTGGCCGAGGGTTCGACTTTCGCCGATCTCAACAACGATGGCCACGCCGATGCCGTCGCCGGACCTTACTGGTATGCCGGACCCGGATTCGAGCAGCGTCACCCACTCTACCCCGCCCAGCTTTTCGATCCGCTCAAGTATTCGGACAATTTCTTCGCATTCCCCTACGACTTCAACCGCGACGGCTGGATGGATCTACTGGTGATCGGCTTCCCGGGCCAGACGGCCACCTGGTATGAAAATCCCCGGGCCACGGGCCACGATGCGCCGTGGCCCGCGCATGTAGTCTTCCGCGGCCTGGACAACGAATCTCCCGACTTCATCGACCTGCTGGGCACCGGCCAGCCGGTCATCATCTGCAACCACGAGAAAACCTTCGGCTATGCGAGCTTTGATCCGGACCGGCCCGCCGATCCGTGGACCTATCATCCCATCTCACCTACCGGCGAGTGGGATCGCTTCCACCACGGCCTTGGCTGGGGCGACCTCAACGGCGACGGCCGCGCCGACCTCCTCGACAGTGCCGGTTGGTGGGAACAACCCGCTGATCTCAGCGACGATCCCAAATGGCGCCGCCATCCCTTCGCATTCAATGAGGGCGGCGCTCAGATGCTCGTGACCGATGTCAACGGTGATGGCCTCGCCGATGTCATCACTTCCATCCGGGCCCATGGCCATGGCCTGTCGTGGTTCGAGCAGGTTCGGGCCGCCGACGGCGACATCACTTTTCACGAGCACGTCATCATGCCGCGCGATGGCTCGGTCGCGCCGGACGGCGTCCAATTTTCCCAGCTCCACGCGCTCGCGCTGGCGGACCTCGATGGCGACCAACTGCCCGACATTGTCACCGGCAAGCGCTGGTGGGCCCACGGTCCCTCGAATGATCCGGAGCCCAACGCCGCTCCCGTTCTCTACGCGTTCCTCCTGCGCCGCGGTCCGGATCGCCACGTGTCCTTCGTCCCGCACCTGATTGACGCCTCCTCCGGCGTGGGCACCCAACTTGTTGTAACCGATGCCAATGGTGACAACCGGCCTGACATCATCACCGCCAACAAGCGCGGCACGCACGTCTTCCTGTCCCAACCGGTTGCCCCCATCCCATGATCCCAATCCTTCGCTCGCTATCCGTCGCGGTCCTGCTCACCGCCTCCCTCAGCCACGCCCAGCAGGGATATCCCGTCGCTTCCGGCACCGGTCTCCTGCCCGAGGCCGCCGCCGCGGCCATGACGGCGCCCGACGGCTTCAACGTCACTCTCTTTGCGGGCGAGCCCGACGTCCATCAGCCCATCGCGTTCACCATCGACGAGCGCGGCCGGCTCTGGGTCGTCGAAAACCTCTCCTATCCCAACTGGTCACCCTACGGCAACGACCGCATCGCCATCCTTGAAGACACCGACGGCGACGGCCGCTTCGACACGCGAACGGTCTTCTTTGACCAGCTCAACTTCGCCACGGCCATCGCCGTCGGCCATGGCGGCGTCTGGGTGGGCAGCGCCCCCTATTTGCTCTTCATCCCCGACCGCAATCGCGACGACAAACCCGACGGCCCTCCCCAAGTCGTGCTGGACGGCTGGGGCTCACAGGACACGCACGAGACGCTCAACAGCTTCGTTTGGGGACCCGACGGCTGGCTCTATGGCAACCAGGGCATTTTCACCCACTCCAACGTCGGCGCACCCGGCTCTCGCGACGCCAACCGCACCCCGCTCAACGCCTGCATCTGGCGCTACCATCCGACCAAAAAAATCTTCGAGATCTTCGCCGAGGGCATCAGCAACCAGTGGGGCCTCGACTTCAACGACGTCGGCGACGCCTTCGTCACCGCCTGCGTCATTCCCCACCTCTTCCATGTCATCCAAGGCGGCCATTACCAGCGGCAGGCCGGCCAGCACTTCAACCCTTACACCTACGGCGACCTGATGACCATCGGCGACCACCTGCACTACGACCAAGGCGTCGATTGGGCCGCCTCGCGCTTCGGCGCCGGGGGCACCAATGCGGCCGGCGGCGGCCACGCCCACGCCGGCACGCTCATCTACCTCGGCGACAATTTCCCCGCCGAATACCGGGGCTCACTCCTCACCCACAACATCCTCGGCAACCGGATCAATCGCGACACCCTCGAACCCGCCGGCTCCGGCTACATCGGACGCCATGCCCCCGATTTCCTGATGGCCAACGACGGCTGGTTTCGTGGCCTCCGGCTCGAAACCGGGCCCGACGGCGCGCTGTATAACAGCGACTGGTATGACGCCCGCGCCTGCCACCAGCAACTGCCCCAGGACCGTTCCAACGGCCGCATCTATCGGATCAGTTACGGCCAGCCCGAGCCGAGGCGCGTCGATCTCGCCCAGCTCTCCAGTGCCGAGCTTGTGCAACTCCAGCTTCACCCGAACGAATGGCATGTCCGCCGCGCGCGTATCATCCTCCAGGAACGCGGCCCCGATCCGGACGTGCATGCCGCGCTCGTGAAGATCATCCGCGAAAACCCTGACCAGACCCGCCAGCTCCGCGCGCTCTGGGCGCTGCATGTCACCGGCGGCCTGTCGGGCGATCGCATGCTCGAATTCTTCCGCGCCGACTCGGCCCATGTGCGCGGCTGGACCGTGCAGCTCGCCTGCGAAGATCGCTCGCCGACCCCCGCCGTGCTCAAAGCCATCATCCATCTTGCCGCAACGGATCCATCACCCGTCGTCCGCCGCTTTGCCGCCTCGGCCGCCCAACGTATCGCGCCGGCCGACCGGTGGCCCGTCATCGAGGCGCTGCTGACGCACGGCGAGGATGCGACCGACCACAACCTACCGCTTTTGTATTGGTATGCCGCCGAACCGCTGGTCGCGGTGGATGGCGCCCGCGCCCTCGCGCTGGCCGAGAAGACGCCGTTGGAATCCCTCCGCCCCTACTTCGTTCGTCGCCAAGCCGAGGCCGCGACGGCCGGATCGACCACGACCCAAGCGGACTCCGAAGCCGGCCGCTTCGGGCCCCTGCTACGCACGCTGCAGACCACCCGTGACGCCGCCTACCAGCTCGAAATCCTCGACAGCATCACCGCCGCAACGGAAGGCCAGCGCGACCTCCAGCCGCCACCGGCCTGGACCGCCGCCTACGCGAACCTCTCCAAGAGCCCTGACCCACGCGTAATCGAGCGGGCCGACGCCCTCGCCACCCGCTTCGGCGACCGCAATGTCTCCTGGGCGAAGCGCAGCGTGATGCTCGACACGTTCGCCCCGCTGGCCGCCCGTCAGGCCGCACTCGCCGTGATTGCCCAGCGCAACGATTTCCAGCTCGCTCCCACTTATCAGGCAGTTCTGGCCGAACCCGGCCTCCGGGCTGGCGCCCTGCGCGCCCTTGCACCCTACGACAATCCCAACACGCCGGACGCAATCCTCGCCGTTTATCCGTCGTTCACCGCGGAGGAAAAACGCCTCGCCCTCTCCGTGCTGGCGCAACGCGAAGCCTACGCCCGAGCACTCGTCACCGCCCTCGAGGCCGGCACGATTCCGGCCACCGATCTCGATGCCGGGCTGGTCCGCCAGCTTCGGTTGCGCGACGATCCCGCCATCAACCGCGTCCTCGCCGAAAAATGGGGCATCGTGCAGCCGTCGTCCGCCGACACCGCAACCGCGACGGAAAAATGGAAGACTGAGCTGACCGACGCGCGCCTCCTTGCTGCCGACGTCCGGAACGGAAAAAGGATTTTTGCCCAGACCTGCGCCTCCTGCCACGTGCTGTTCGACGAAGGCAGCCACTTGGGGCCCGAGCTGACTGGTTCCAACCGGGCCGACCTCGATTACCTGCTCGCCAACCTCATCGATCCCAACGCGATCATCGGGCACGATTACCAACTGACCATCGTCGCGACGCGCGACGGCCGCAACGCCGCCGGCATCGTCAAGCGCGAGACCCCGACGGCCATCACCCTCGCCAACGCGGCGGAAACCGTCACCTTCAATCGCGAGGACATCGAGTCGGTCAACCGGATGGAGCTATCCCTGATGCCGCCCGGACTGTTGGAAAGCCTCACTCCGCAGGAGGCCGCCGATCTCATTGCCTACCTGCGTTCACCGGGCCCGCTCCAACCCTGACCCGCCGCGCGGGCCCACCGCGCGTCTCACGGAGTTGCCTTTTCCCCGCTGAGCCGGAACAGAACGACGTCGTGCACGCCGATGGTAATTTCCATCGGGTCGCCCACCCGGCCGACGTCCTCGTGCCGCCACAGGTCGCGCACGCGATGCCCTTGCGGCAATTTCAATGCCTCCCAGTCGATCGTTTTCGTGAGCGGCGACGCCCCGCGATTGAAGAAACACACCGCCACGTCGCCACCGCTCAGCGGCTTCACGAAAACTTCAAACCAATCCTCGTCGACAACCTTGTAGCCTTGCCGCCCCAGCGGATCCTGGTCGAGGGCGATCACCTCGCGATTGGTGAGAATGGCGCGCACCTCATCAGTCATGGCGCGCAGGTCGTTGCCGGCCATCAGCGGGGCGGCCAGCATGGCCCAGAGACTGAAATGCGCGCGTTCCTCCGCGCGCGTCAATCCGCCGTTGCCGATCTCGAGCATATCCGGATCGTTCCAGCGACCGGGCCCGGCAAAGCGATCGAGCCCGGTCTGCATGTCGAGCAGGACGGTGACCCCGCCGCCCCAAACCTTGCCCTCCTTCGCATCGGGCAGGTCCCAGTTGTTGCGGATGTCGCCGGTCGTCCGCCACAGATGGCCCACCTCACCCGCCCACTTCCACGGCTGGCTCAGGCCCCACTCGCAGATGCTCAACACCATGGGCCGGCCGGCCGCGTGGATGGCGTTCCGGAAAAGCGTGTAGGAGGCCCGCGCGTCCTGCGTGGACGTGTTGCACCAGTCGACCTTCACATAATCGACGCCCCAGGCCGCATACTGGCGGGCATCCTGATATTCGTGCCCGCGGCTGCCCGGGCGTTTCGCACACGTCTCGACGCCCGCGCACGTGTAGATTCCGAACTTGAGTCCGCGCGCGTGCACGTAGTCCGCCAGCGCCTTGATGCCGGAAGGAAATTTCTCCGGGTCGGCCAGAATGTTGCCGTCGGCATCGCGACCAATCTGCCAGCAATCGTCGATTACGATGTATTCGTAGCCGGCATCCTTCATGCCCGATGCAACCATGGCGTCGGCCGTCTCGCGGATGACGGCTTCGTTGATTTCATCGCAAGCAAAGCGATTCCAACTGTTCCAACCCATCGGCGGCGTGAGGGCCAGCTCCTCGAATTTCTGCGCCGAAACCAGTGCCGGCCAGAGCAACAATACCATCAGCAAAAACCGGCCGGAAGTGAAGTGAGCGAGCAGGATCATGATGGGGTCAGGTCGCAGGGCGAGAAGACCGGTTGATGCAAACCCGTGCCTGGTCGGCCCGCAATCCTCCGGAAAATCACCCCGCTGACGATGCGCGCCACAAACCACAGGCCGAGCCGGGCGGATGATACCCGGATGAAGATCACCCGGTCTGCACCGGTAGACAGCCAGGAGCCACCCGCAGCCAGCACTGCGAGGTTACCGTGGTGAACAGACCCACCGTTGCACCGGCTGCGGGTCGGCGTCGCACTGGCCCTCAGCCGGACGTCAGCCAACTCCCTCCTTCCTCCAAAGCCGACGCAGCGCTCCTGCCTGCGCCGTTCCTCGATCAATCAAGCCATGCGCTCCCCGCCAAACCAACCCACCCGCCGCGACTTCCTGGGGCATGCGGCCCGTCTGGGTGCCGGCGCCCTGCTCTCCGCTGCGGCGGCCACTCCCGGCATCGCGGCGGACGGACGGAAGCCCCTGCATCCATCGTCCCGGTTACCCGGACAACTGGCCTCCCGACCCGACCGGCTTTTTGTCGCCCACGATGGGGACAGGTTGCTGCGCGCTTCGCGCCTCGGTGATCGCTTCACCGCCGCTACCACGCAGGTCGAATTTCAGCATACGTCCCATGGAACGAGCGTTCGAGTCTCCAATCCGACGGGGCCGCTGAGTCGCGTGGTCCTGCGCTGGGAAATCGCCCTGCCCGCGGATGCCCTGCTGTTCGGCGACCATTGGGAACGCGGTTACGGGGACCTGCAATGGCGTCACCAGCAGCCCGAGCGGGTAATGCCCTGGTATTTCGCCGCCCACCATGCCGCCAGTGGCGGCACGTTCATGGCCGGCGTGATGACCCAACCCGCCGCCATGTGTTTTTGGATGACCGACTCCACCGGCATCTCTCTCTGGCTCGACTTTCGCAACGGAGGAGGCCCGGTCCATCCCGGCGATCGCGAAATCGAGGCAGCCGTCATCGTCAGCCAGGCCGCCGCAGCCAGCGAAACCCCGATGGCCGCACTCAGCCGCTTCTGCCGCGCCCTCTGTCCGGCCCCGCGCCTTTCTCCGACTCCGATCTGCGGCAATAACAACTGGTATTACGCCTATGGCCTTAATTTCGACGCCAACGCCATGCGCCGCGACGCCGCATTTCTGGCCAGCTTGGCGGACGGACATCCGGTCCGCCCCTATTGCGTGATCGATGCCGGCTGGACCCCCGGTTCCGCCTGCCCCGGCGGTCCGTGGCTGGAAGGCGATCCCAAAATCTTTCCCGACATGCCAGGCCTGGCTGCCGACATGAAAGCTCTCGGCGTGCGCCCGGGCATCTGGATGCGACCGACCGCCCTCATGGTTGTCGACGACCCGACGCGGATCAGATCGGGTCCCTGCACCGTCCCGGAAAAGCCGTTGGATCTCACGCTGCCCGAAAATCTCGAACTCATCCGCACCGACGTGGCCCGCGTGGCTTCCTGGGGCTATGAACTCATCAAGCACGACTTCTCGACCTACGACGTGTTCGGTCGCTGGGGTTTTGAGATGGGCGCCCAGTTGACCGATCCCGGTTGGAACTTTGCCGACCGCACGCTCACCAACGCCGAGATCATTTTGCGTCTCTACCGCACCCTGCGGGAAGGCGCGGGCGACTCCGTGCTGCTGGGCTGCAACACGGTCGGCCACCTTGGCGCAGGTCTGTTTGAAATCCAGCGCACGGGCGACGACACCTCGGGCCGCCAATGGGAACGGACCCGGCGCATGGGAATCAACACCCTCGCCCACCGCCTGCCTCAACACGGCGCCTTCTTCGCCAGTGACGCCGATTGTGTCGCGCACACCCCGCAAACCCCTTGGGAACTGGATCGCCAGTTCCTCGACTTGGTGGCCCGGAGCGGCACCGCCCTTTTTGTTTCGGTCGATCCGCGCGGAGTAACACCCGGACAGCAGGCGGAATTCCGCGCCGCGATGCAGACCGCGCTGTCCGGCGGCGCCCCGGGCGGCTGTGAACCGCTCGACTGGCTGCACACCACCGCCCCCGTGACCTGGCGGATCGGGGAGCAGACGGTCACCTACGATTGGTCCGAGCCTGCCGGCGCGTGGCCGCTGTCGGTTTAACCTCCTTCGCCGGCCGGATAAATTGTCTTGGTCCACAAACTGTTTTTGGCCCAAACCCATCTCATGCCCCTCATCGATTTACCTCTGTCTGAATTGCGCCAATACCGTGGAATCAGTCCGCGACCATCCGATTTCGACGCCTATTGGGCGGAGGCCATCCGTGAGCTGGATGCCGTCGATCCTGAGCCTCGCCTGATGCCATCGGCGGAGTGCGTCCTCCCCGGAGCCGAGTGCTTCGACCTGTGGTTTCGCGGAGCGGGCGGCGCGCGCATCCACGCCAAGTATGCCCGGCCGCGCCTGGGTGGCCCGCATCCGGTCGTGTTGAATTTCCACGGCTATTCGGGCAACAGCGGAGACTGGTTCGACAAGCTCGGCTGGGTGACGGCGGGTTTCTGCATCGCCGCGCTCGATTGCCGCGGACAGGGCGGACTTTCAGAGGACAATGGTTCGCCGCTGGGCACGACTTTCCGGGGGCACATCGTCCGCGGACTGCAGGATCCCGATCCGCGCAAGCTGCTGTTCCGGCAAATCTTTCTCGATACCTTGCAGCTCGCGCGAGTCGTGCTGAGCCTGCCGGAGGTCGATCCAAGTCGCGCCAGTTGTTGGGGCGGATCCCAAGGCGGGGCACTGGCGCTCGCCTGCGGTGCCCTCGAACCACGGATTCGGAAAGTCGCCACCGTCTATCCCTTCCTGTGCGATTATCGCCGCGTGTGGGAGATGGATCTGGCGCGCGATGCCTATCAGGAATTGGTCGAACACTTCCGGCACTTCGATCCGCGGCATGAACGGGAGGAGGATATCTTCACGCGACTCGGCTACATCGATTGCCAGCATCTCGCCCCGCGCATCAAGGGAGAGGTCCTCATGTTCACCGGCCTCATGGACACCATCTGCCCGCCGAGCACCCAGTTCGCCGCCTTCAACCGGATCACGACGCGGAAGGACGTGATCATTTATCCGGATTTCGGCCACGATCATCTGCCCGGCCACCTGGATCACATCCTGCGCTTCATGCAATCGCCATGAAACCGGCCGACCGCCAACCCGGCGCGGAATTCCTCCTCGCGTCGATCCTGCTCGAGCCCGCGCGGTGGAGACCGGGCCGCCCGCCCACCCTCCGCGTGAGCGAGTGGTCGGATCGCGTTGCGGCCGCAGGTTTCGACGGCTGGGAACTGTTCGAAAACCACTACCGCAAGGCGAGCCCGGCGGAACAGGCCGCCCTGGCCGCGAGCGCGCTACCTGTGCGAGTGCTCAATACCTATGAGTCATTCGCGGAATCGGATAACAATTCACATCAAGAAGCCCTGACGGTCGCGCTCCGGTTGGGCGCCAGCGGCATCAAGTTCAACGTCAGCCGTGAACGATCCCGCTGGCCGGAAGAAAGGAAAGCCATCGACGCGGCCCGCCAGCTGCTCGGCCCGGCGGCACGGTTGCTGTGTGAATGCCATCCGGGAACAAGCCTCGAAACCCCCGGCGCCCTGCAGGATTTCATCGCGAGCGCGACCGACTGGCCTTTCGACATCATCGTGCACCCGTTCCTGATCACGCCGGAACAGATCCTGGATTGGGGCCTGGTGGCCGGACCCCATCTGCGACATGCGCACGTGCAGATGCGCGGGCCGGACGGACCCAACCACTTCATCTCACTGGCGGACGATGCACCCCGGGCTCGCGATTGTCTGGCAGCACTCGCCGCGACCGGCTTCGCGGGCTCCTTTTCGCTCGAGTTTGCCGCCCCGACCGGGCGAGCGGACGAAACCCCGGAGACGCTTTTCGCCGCAGCGCGCCGGGACCTCGACTTCCTCCGCGAGCATTGGCGACCGGCCAACCGTTGATCCGCCGTCAGCCCAGCAGTGCCGCCCGCTCCCTCGTCAACCGATCTTCGAGGGATTCCCCACGCAGCCATTTGCGATACTGGTCCAGCACCAGCTCGCCCATCCTCAGGCATTCGCGACCAAGGGAACCGGCAATGTGCGGGGTGACAAAAACATTGGGCAACCCGACCAGGGGATGATCCGGCGGCGGCGGTTCCTGCGCGAGCACATCGAGCACCGCCGTGAGATCAGGCCGTGCACGAAATACGCGCGCCATCTCGTCTTCGCGAACCAGCAAGCCCCGCGCTGTGTTGATGAAGGTCGCACCGGGTCGCATGAGCTCGAAGTGCGCTCCCGTGATCATCCTCTCCGTGGCCGCTAGGAGAGGAGCATGCAGCGATACGACGTCGCTGCGGCGGAACAGCTCGTCGAGACCAACCAGCGTTACGCCGAGTGCCACGCCTGTCGCGGGACTGGCATAGGGGTCGAACGCGAGCACCTCGAGATCGAAGGGTCTCAGTCGCTCGCGCACGAGCCGGCCGATGGCTCCGAGCGCGATCAACCCGATCGTGGAGCGATAGGCACCGGGTGCCGGGAGCTGCGGCAGCGGATACGCGCCGGTGACCTTGTGCTGTCCGAGGTAGTGCCAGGTCCGCTTTAGGGACAGCAGGATCGCTGCCAGGGTGAATTCCGCGACGGGAATCGCGTTGACGGTGTAGGCGCTGACCACCACCAGATTCCGCTCCCATACCGCCTCGGACACCCAGGAGCGGATCGTGCCACCCGCAAAGAACACCGCTTGCAACCGCGGCGCGGCTGCCAGGACGCGCGCATCGAGCCGCGGGCAGCCCCAGCCGGTAAACAAGACTTCAACGTCGGCGAGGAGCTGCGGCTCCAGCGCGAGCCGCGCAGGATCATCAATTGTCACGACCAACTCGCTCGTGCCACGAATCTCTTCGAGTCCCTCCGGACCATACAGCAGCGCAGCCGTCGCAGGCTCCAGCAGAAGCGCGCTTCTCGGACGCTTTCCAACGCGGTTGTTGGCGAAAGATTCCACGACAAGCCAAGGATGAACGGAATCGGATCCCTCGACGGCAAATCACTTCAAATTCACCTCGCTGACCAACGGCCAAGTCATCGGAGTGAACAGGGATCCTGTTGGATTGCGCGCGTCCATGGAAACGCTGGCAGGAGCGTCTGCCCTTCATCGTGAATTCATCGGTCCATATTGAGGTTCATGACGACGGTTCCTTCGACCTCGTCGCGGGCATCGTCCGCATTCGAAATGCCTTTCCCGGCATCGATGCCGCGCCCATCCGCCCGCTTCGCGTCAGTCGGACCGACGACGATGACACCGTGTTGCTGCGCTACGAACTCGGCGCGGGCCGGACGCTCGTCCTGCGCTTCCGAACCGTGGCCGACACCGTGCGAGTGCAATGTCGGCTGGGGGGATTCGATCGCGCACCTCACTGGGTCTCGCCCGTGTTCGACGGTGAGATCACCGGCGTCACGGGTCTGTTTCGGACCGGCATCGGTTTCTCCGGCCCGACCAATTTCATCGACCTGTCCCGGCAACCCGCCGAATACAGCTTCGAAAGCTACTTGGTTACCGGCCTGGCCGGGGCCGACGACGGAGTGTTGGCCTTCGGCGCATTCGAGCATGCCGATTATCTCGCGAAGGCCCATATCTCGAACCGCTATTACCGGCACAATTTCCGCAACCGGGAAACCGAGCGTAATCTCGTGCGCCTGGAGATCCTCTTCGCGACCGAGTGCATCGCTCCAGCCGCTGGAATCCTGGATTTGCCCGAGATCGTTTTCACCGCCGGAACCGGCCTGTGGCCAACGCTCCGCGGTTGGACGGAGCTGCTCGCGCGCGAACGCCAGATCCGTCCGCGGCTCGATCCCCGTTATCATTTCTGCAGCTGGTATGAACGGGGTCCGAACTTCGGCCAAGTGGAACTCGACCGCCTGCTCGATGGCCTCGCTCGACGGCCCGAACCGCTGACCTGCATCCAGCTCGATGCCGGCTATTTCCCTTCCCTCGGTGACTGGCTCACCACGCGAACGGAAGTCTGGCCGCACGGTTTGGCGCACGCGTTTGATCGCATCCGCGCGGCGGGCCACGTCCCCGGCATCTGGGTCGGCCCTTTCATGGTCGGCTCGCGCTCCCGCCTCGCCGCCGAGCACCCCGACTGGATTTTGAAGGATCTCACCGGACGGCCGCTGGCCAAATGGAAACGCTATGATGGAGGCGGCACACCGGCCCACACCGACGAGGAAACCTACGTGCTCGATACCAGCCACCCGGAGGCGCTCGACTACATCACCGAGGTGTTCCGGACCCTGCACCGCTGGGGCGCACGCTTTTTCAAAACCGACTTCATCGAGTGGGGCTTCATTGATTCGACGCAGGTTCGCCGCGCGGGCCCGGGACGCACCTCGGCGCAATACTACCATGAGGTGATGCAGCGGATTCGCGGGGCGATCGGTGACAGCTACTGGCTGGGCTGCATCGCTTACTTCGCCCCGATGATCGGCTGGTGCGACGGCATGCGCGTGTCGGCGGACGTCGGCGTGAAGTGGGAAGGCGCGGGTGGCACGGGTAACGACGGAGTTGGCGGCGGCACGCCCAATGCCATCGAGGAGACCCACGGCTGCCACTTCTTCCACAATGTCCTCTGGCAAAACGATCCCGACGTAACCTTTTTCCGCGAACGACACCTCGAATTTTCTCAGCTCGAGATCGAGAGCCTGGCCTGCTGGAACGGAATTCTGGGTGTGTCGGTGAACACCTCGGACGAAATACCCGCGTTGCCAGAGCACCGCCATCGCTTGTGGCGCTTCGTTCGTCCTCAGCAAACGCCCTCGACCGCCCGTATCGTCGGCTGGCCCCGGCGCGGGCCCTGCCATGTCGTCACCCGGTCTTATCCGGAGCAGGACGCGCATGCGCTCCTCGTGTTCAACACCGGTGAGCAACCGGTGCGCGAATGCGTCTGTCTCGCCGACGTCTTCGCGTTTGAACGCGCCACCGTATTCACCTGGGGCTGGCAAGGCGCCCAGCTGCTTGGGTCGCAGACCGTGCTCATCATGGAACTCCAACCGCATGAGTCGCGCCTCTTCTACATTTCTCCGGGTGGCGAGCCTCCGCCAGTCGGACTCACGCTCGGCGGCCGGCTGAATGACTGACGGGAAGGGCGCGTCGCTCCGCCCACCCTCCGGCGGTTTCCTCGTCAGTCTGTTTCGCGAGTCCTGATGAACTATTGTGCCACCGGTTTCGCGGGCGCGGACTGCAACACCTCGGCAATCTCCGTTTCGTTGTTCTGCATGGCGCGCTCGTAGGGCGTGTAGCCGTCCGAATCCCGCAGCGCCACCTCGGCGCCGGCGGCGACCAAAGCCCGGACAACTTCAAGATGCCCCTCAATCACCGCGCGGTGCAGCGGGCTGCCGCCCATTCCGAACTGATTCGTATTTGCGCCGGCCGCGAGCGCGGCCTGCACGCCCGCGAGATCGCCGGTTGCGACCGCGCGCATCAGGCGACGATTGGCCGGCGACGGCATCTGGCCCCGCGCCGCAGTCACCTCGGCCGGTAGTTCACCGCGCACATCGGAGAGCGCACGTCCGGCCAGCCAGGGCAACGCGGCGGCGCTGTTCAGAAAGCTGGCGGTTTCCGTGTAACCCTCGGCCGTGGCATACTCGGCGGCCGTCTTGCCGGCGCTGTCGCGCAGGGTGGGATCGGCTCCGGCCGCGAGCAGGTAACGCACCGCCTCGGTGCGGTATTCGAAGAACGGACGGTTGCCCACATCCTCGCCGTGCATCGTCTCGCCGAGCCACGCGGCCCAGTGCAGCGCGGTGCGGCCTGCGGAGTCGCGGACATCCACCCCGGCGCCAGCGTCCACCAGCACTTTCAGCCGCCGCGCGTTGATATAATGCAAAGCCACCGGCTGGCGCTGGCGCGCATGCAGACCGGGATCGACGAGGTTCGCCGCGGCCACGTGCAACGGGGTCAGGCCCTCGCGGTCCGGCACGTCGGCTTTGGCTCCGGCTGCCACCAGGACTTGCAGCAAGTCCAGCGAGGCACGCACCGGACAGGCCGCCGCCCAATGCAGCGCGGTCCAACCGTGATTGTCCGCGAGGTTCGGATCCGCTCCGAGACGCAGCAGCGCGCGCGCCGTGCCGACATGCCCGGCGAGCGCCGCACGATGGAGGGCGCGCTGACCCGTGGCGTTGGCGAGATTGATGTCTGCCCCGGCCTGCACGATCGCTTCAATGTAAGCATCGTGGCCGTTGCTGGCGGCGATGAGTAGCGGCGAGCCGCCGCCGTCGTCCCTCACGTTCGGATTGGCCCCGCCCGCGATCAGCGCCTTCACGGCGTCGACATGTCCCGGCCACGCCGCGCGATGCAACGGGCTGAGGCCGCCGACGTTCAGCGCGTTCGGGTCGAGCTTCTCTGCGAGCAACTGACGCACGAGCGGAATGTCGTTGGCCCGCGCCGCGGCATGCAACCGTTGATCGGGCACCGTTGCCGCATCGGGCGAGAGCGCGGCGCCGAGGGCCGGACGCGACCAACCCTCCGGCACGAGCGAGGGCAGTTCCTTCAGGGTTTCACCACCCCGGCCAAAAAGCGTGACCATCCCGCGGGCGGGAATTTCCAGCGCATCGGTGGCCGTGAGGCTGCCGGGCTCGAGGTAGCGATTCTCTTGCGAGGTGAAGACGAGCCAGTTCGTCGGCGGGTTCGGATCGACAAGACGGAGGTCGATCTGGGTCGGCCGGCTGCGCGGGTTGATCAACACGACGGCGATGTCCCGGGTGACCGGATGTTTGTAGGCGCTGATCAGCACCGCGCCCGGATCGCCGCCGACATGCACGCGTTTCATTCCGGGCCGAACGAAACGAATGAAGTGTCGCGCAGCCTGGGCCTTCGGGGTGAAGTCGCCGGCCGCCAGCAGCGTCATGCGGTCGGGTTTGGGTTCGCTGAACTGCCAGTAAATATAAGCCGACGCACGGCCGCCGACGAGCGTGTCGTGCATGTTCTCCGCGAGCGCGAGCCCGCCGCGCCAGTCCAGGTTGTGGCCCGAGGTTTCCGTCATCCAGAACCTGCGGCCATACGGCGCCAGTTGCGCGGCGATCGTCCGCCAATTGGCCATTCCGTTCCCGCCGTGCGACGCAAAGAAACCGGGAAACCGCCGCGTCTCCTCGTCCGCCATCAGCGGTTCGAGGTAAAGCGCCAGGCGGTCGGCCATGCCCATCTCCTCGGGCAGCACCAGCGCGGTGCCGAGCCCCTGGGCCTTGAAACCGCGCTGCACCGCGCGCAGCGTCTCGCGCAGTTGCAGGGGATTATAGACGCAGGATTCGTAAGGCTCGACGAACAGCAGTTCGTTTTGCAGCGAGACGTGGTCGATGGGGATATCGAAGAATTTTTCCGCACCGCGCACATAGGCGCCCAGGTATTCGGCAAATTCGTCGCGCCGGTCCGGCCGCAGCCGGCCGCCCTGAATGGCGGAGCGATTCGTCTTCATCCATGCGGGGGGCGACCAGGGCGTCGACAGGATGTGATTCACGCCGCGCGCCCGGAACTGGCGGGCGAGTTCCATCGTGTAGGCCAGCCCCTTGCGATCGAGCGCCTCCCACGCGAAGTCGGCCGGATCCCCATTGTCATTGCCGTGTTCCTCCACCCCCAGCATCGGCAGCCGCAGGATGCTCACCCCGAGGTCGAACACCGCGCGATCGTAGAACGCGGGGTCCTGGTATTCAGGCAGGAGATCGTAGCTGACGATACACGCTCCGAACCCGTCGATCGTCTGATCGGTTTCGTGGGTGTTCACGACCACCGTCGCCGTCGCACCCGCGATCACGGGAATCAGGGTGGCGGCCAGGCAGAAGCCACGGCGGCGGACCCCGGATGTAAAGGAGCGTCGGGAGGAAGGGAGAAGTGTGGCCATCGGCTGAATGGTTTGAAGTGTCAGTAATTCGCGACCTGCGGTTGTGGGCCGCTCACCAGCAGCTTAAAGACGCCCGCAAGCCCGGGCCGTTTCGCTGCCGACTACGAGAAGATAAAAAAGAGGCGCGGGCTTACCCGCGCCTCTCGTTGAGACCTTACCCCGAAGAAGGCGGATCAGAAGTTCAGCGTCGCGCTGAGACTATAGGTGCGCGGCAGGTTGTGATAGTAGAACTTGTTGATCGTATTCGTTGTCGGATTATGCGACGAGGTCAGCACCTGCAGGTCGTCGTTATCGAGGAGATTGTCGACGTTGAGCTGGAGCTTCACACTGTTCCTGCCCCGGAGCTTGAACTCATAGGCGAGCATGGCGTTCACCTGATAATAGGCGTGCCCTTCGAAGCTTTCGGAAGTCGGATCCGCCTCGGTGGGCAGGCGAATACCGATGATTTGCGGACCGCGATAGTTCACGCCTCCGCCCAGCGTAAGGTTCTTCAGCCGACCCTCGCTGAAGCGATAGGAAGTGAACAGATTGGCGTTCCAAGGACGAATGCCGACAAGTGACGTGCCCTCGTTGCCCTTGACGAAAGGAAGGAAGACGTTGTCGAGACCCCAGATCAATGCGCCAACGGTGTTGGTTCCACCGGCATTGCTCAGGTTTCCCGGTGCGCGAGCCGGATCGTAGTTGAGACTCGAATACTGCATCCATTCGGCACGGTGCTTGTCGAGATACGCTTCGACGTTATGGCCGAGATCCGAGACGACGTTGTCCGACTTGCTGATGTTGAACGAAATTCTCCATTCCCGCGTGGGATTCGCAGTCAACTCCAGCTCCCACCCCTCCGAGGCCTGCGTGCGGGTCTCGTTGCCATTGACCCGGTGGCCGGAAGGATTGTCCACGTCAGCCTGCACGGTGTTCGGACCACCATTCTGAATCGTGGTCCAGATGGCATTGATGTAGGCCACGACGTTTCCGGATCCAACTCCCGACGAAACGTTCGCCTGGTCGACGTAGAAGCGGGTGAGCGTCGCGTTGATACGGCCGTCGAGCAATGAAGCCTTGAGACCGAAGTCCTTGCCAATACCCTTCAGGGGCCCGATCTCGAGATTCTGGCGCACGGCCTCATCCTCGAAGCGGAGAGCGTTGCTCTGGTCCTGGAAGTTGGTCGACTTGTTGGCAAACACACTCAGCCAGTTGAGAGGCTCGAAGGGAATGTGATACACCGCGCCAACGGAGTAGGTATTGCCGAACTCCTTGAGATTAGCGGTCTCGGGAGCCAGTCCCGTGGTGATTTGCGTGGCCGCATCCAAGACACGGGCACGGCTGAACGCTTCGATCCGATCGCGGCGACCGCCAATGGTGGTGATCAGAGTATTGTTGAAGAACGAACTCTGAGCGGCGATGGCGGCGGCGTCATTTTTCCGCCGGCCGGTCGACCAGCCGTTGCGATAGAATCCCGGCGTGAAATACTCGACCGTATCGGGCTGCCCCGGCACCAGGCTGGACACGCCATAGATCTGCCGGCTGATCGGCTGCGGATCGTTCCACGGATCAGGAACTCCACGGTCCGCCAGATTGGCGCTGGTGGGATCGACGTGCACCCAGCGCGCGGGAAGATTCGCCGACACATTTTGCGACGCGCGATTCGGATCAAGGTTGCCGGTGGCGTAGCTTTCCTGCTCGAGGTCCTGCTCCGAACGCGTGACGAATGCCAGGAAGTTGTGGTCGCCGAACCGACCGAGATCGAGGTGATAACTGGCACTGACGCGCATGTCGTCATTCGTCTGCTTCGCGCGGGAATACGAAGGATTGTAGGAAACGATCATCTTACCCGCGTTCGGATTCGGGATCAGTCCGCCACCGAGGGGATTGGCCTCCACTGCGCCGGTGAGGAGATTGTTGACGGTGGAACCGAAATTAAGCGCTCCACGTCCTTGCCCGGTGGTCGTCGGACCACCGAGGGTCGCCGCGTAACGATAGTCGTCGCGGAAGGTCGGCAGGTGCGAAGTCGCATCGAACATGACCGTGATCGCATTGAAGCCCAGGACCGTGCGGTTGAGCGCATCGCGCATGGTGCGATTGACGGTTGCCTCGATGAACAGGTTCCTGCCAATGCGCTGTTCGAACGTGACGCCGAATGTGTGGTAATCGATTTCGACAAACTGGCCCGGACCCGAGATGTTTGCGGTGCGCGGGTAAACCTTTTCGTCAGTCACGGGAAACGGAGTGTCGAAACCAGCGACATTTCCATAGCCGTTTGAAATGCGATAGTAACGCGCACCGCGGGAACTGCCCAGTCCGCCGCCGAGGGAGGGATCGCCGCCCAGGAACACGGTTCTACCGGCGAGCGGTCCGTCCATGAACTGATTATAGATGCCGGTTTGTGCGCTGAGGTATTCGGCAATTCCGGTGGAATCGATGGGGCTGACCAGGCCGTTGTTCACGCCGCCAAGATTGGAGGTGTTCCGAGCCTGACTGTAATTTCGATCGTTGAGGACCGCATCCGTTTGCACCGACGCGAGATTGCCCGCCGGCGATTGGGGCGTGCCGAAGGCAAACAGGGGGCTGCCGATGTCACGCCAGTGAGTGTAACTATCGGTCGCTGACCACGGACGAACGCGATTCTGGTGCAACTTGCCCGCTTCGCCGTTGGCGCGGATCGTTATGGAATCGGTCGGTTTCCACGTCAGCGCCAATGCGCCGCGTTTCTGGTTGTCTGATTCGAAGTCGTGATAACCGTCGGCCTGTTGATAGAGGAGATTGACGCGGGCGCCGAGTTTCCCGTCGAGAAAGCCCTGATTCACATCCAACGTGCTCCGCTGGCGGTCGAAGCTTCCGACGCGCAGGCCAATCTGGCCAAAGTCCCGCCCGGGATCAGCCTGCTTCGCGGAGGAATTGATCACGCCGCTCGGGCCGCCGATACCGAAGAGGAGCGAGTTGGGACCGCGGGCCACGTCGATCCGCTCGATGTTGAAAGTATCGCCGTCCAGCAACGTCACGAAATAGTTGCGCGTTTGCGTGGCTGAGCGATAACCGCGCACCTGGAAATTGTAATCGCGGCCGATGAGATTATTTCCGGTGTCGCTGCGGTTGTTGGTGGCGCCGCCACTGATGTCGAAACCCGCATTGACCGCGTAATCCATCGCTCCGGTGACGCTGAGCGCCCCGATATCATCGAGAAAATCCTTCGTCATGACCGAGATCGATGCGGGCGTGTCGGCGAGCCGGGTGTTGAGACGGCTGCCGGCCAGCGTATTGGTGGCCACGTATCCAGTGTCCTTTTCCGTCGTCACCGTGAACGGCGACAGGACAATGACGTCGTCCTGCTTCCCGGCCGAATTCGAGGACGCGGGCGTTGGGGTCGGAGCCTGTTGGGCGCGGGTCAGGACGCCGAGAGACAGTGCACACCCGGCAAGGGCGGCACGAAGCAAACTAGAATACATCAAATGATGTCCGTTGGGTTGCATGGTGGGGGCGTTAGGGTTTGGGGGCTGAGCGCCAACGGGCCGAGCCCGGGCGCAGGCTTCAAGAAGGGAAGCATGGTGCAATTACTTCCGTTCGTCCCGGTAACCCGCAACGCAGGCCGCTGTCACCTCGGTGACTATGCCAACGTTTCGCCCTTCCCGCTGGCACGCCCGGAGCGGCCGGGTTGCACCCCCGTTGTGCCGCCTTCTCGCGACAAGCTGCCATTCTGACGCCGTCGGGAAACACGATCGAATGGACCGATCAATTTTGCGGCTCTCCTCTGGCAGAATCCGCTTCGTCACTGCAATTTTGCGCGCCAACGCACAGTCTGGATCGCCGCCAGAGCCAGCCCACATCCAGCGCGGACGCCGGTTTCCTGTCCGCGAACGGAAGCGGTCAACGAGGTGAACGACGAAGCGGTTGAGACCCACACCCCCGACGCAAAATGTCTGGTTCGATTTCAACTTGGCCGCACGCCTCCGGTTCACGTTTGGAATCAAAACCACGACCGATTCTCGTGTGAATTCATCCGTGCCGCTCCCCTTTTTTACCTTGGCTGCCCTGGTCGCAATCCAGCGCGATCGCGTCGATGAGATGGCATTGGCCGGTCCCGGGTTCCGTCCATGATGGGCGCCGCCAACCCGCCCTCCCGCCGCACCTGGCAGTCCGGCACCCTCGTTTATTCAACTGCGGGAGTCGTGGTGCTCTTTGCATGGCTGGTGCTCGGAGACTTTGCGTGGTGGACCCGGGATCGCTCCGTCGGCCCGATGTCCCAATGGTATCTCGCCCATCTGCAAGTGCCCAACTGGCTTTTCGCGGTGCTCATCAACTCAGTGCCGGCCGTTATTCAGTTGATCATCTGTCCGATCATCAGCGTCCGGTCCGACCATCACCGCGGTCGCTGGGGCCGGCGCATTCCGTTCCTGATGGCCACCACATCGGTCGCGACCGTGGGCATGCTCGGTCTCGGACTCACGCCATGGCTCTCGGATGCCCTGTTCGGTTTTTCCAGCGCGGCGCCGGAAAGCAGGAAACTTATTGCCGTCGTCTGCTTCAGCGTTTTCTGGATCATCTTCGAGGTCGCCGCGCTCGCGAGCAAGCCGGTCTTCGACGGCCTGATCAACGACGTCGTGCCGCGTCCGCTGCTCGGACGCTTCTTCGGTTTGTTCCGCGCCGTCGGGTTGCTCGACGGCATGGTATTCAACTACTGGATCATGGGGCTCGTGCCGACGCACTTCGCGGTGATCATGATCACCGCCGGCATGATCTACGGCACGGCGTTCATGTGGGTCTGCTTCAAGGTGAAGGAAGGCAGCTATCCACCACCGCCACCCCCGCCGACGAAGAGCGGGGTGGCCGGCGCCTTCGCTTCCGTCCGTGAATACTGCCGGGAGTGCTTCAGTCATCCCTACTATCTGTCGGTGTTCAGTCTCATCATGGTGGCGGGACTCTGTTTCATGCCATTCAATGCCTTCAGCATTCCCTATGCGCAGCATGTCGGCCTCGACATGGACCGCTTCGGCAAGGCCCAGGCGCTCGTTTATCTCATCTCGCTCGCTCTCGCCTACCTGCTCGGGTGGATGGCCGACCGGTTTCATCCGCTGCGCATGGCCATCGGGGTGCTCACGGGTTTCATCGTGCTGACCGTATGGGCCAGTCTCTATGCCCGCACGCCGGAAACGTTCCTCATCGCCTTCATCCTGCACGGCGTGGTGTCGGGCAGCTACTACACCGCCGCGGCCTCCTCGATGCAGCAGCAGCTTTTCCCGCGGGAAAAATTCGCCCAGTTTGTCTCGGCTGCGATGATCTTCGATGCGGTCGCGCGCATGTTCAGCTTGCCGCTCGTCGGCCTGATCATTGACCGCGCCGGCCACGCCTATCACTACACGTTCGTCGTCGCCCTGATGCTTGCGATCCTCGCACTGGGGACCGCGCTGCACGTCTACCGCCAGTTTCGAAAATTCGGCGGTCCGGAAAACTACGTGGCTCCCGAACCCCAACGATCCGTCGCGCCACCGCCGGCTTCCTGAGTCTCCCATGCCTCATCAATCTGCCTCCGCCCACGATCTCACCGGCACCTGGCGAATCGCCCTGCCCCGCCGCGGCGGCGCGACGATCGTGACCTATCTCATCTTCCATGGCGCGGACACCGCCTTCGATGGCACGGTCATCATCAACGATGCCGTGGAAATCCCGATGCGGCGTCCCCACTTCGAGCAGGGCGAAGGCTGTTTCAGCATCGACTGGAACGCCGACTACCGCGTGCGCCGTGAAGACGACCGGCTCCGCGTCATCATCTCGCCGCACCGTGGCGATTCTGAGGAGACCCTCGCGGACCGGGTGCCCGCGGAGCTGACGCGACCCGTGGCGCCCGCGCCTCTGCCGGCCTTCGTCCCACTCCCGCCAAACGGCCTCGCTCTGTCGCCGCCGATGGGTTGGAGCAGTTGGAATCATTTCGCCGACCGGGTGGATGATCGCGTCATTCGCGAAACCGCGGATGCGATGGTCGCGAGCGGTCTGGCGGCGGCCGGATACCAGTATGTCAATATCGACGACGCTTGGGCTGCCGGACGCAACGCTGCGGGCGAGATCATTCCCAACGGAAAGTTTCCTGACATGAAGGCGCTGGCGGACTATGTCCATGCCCGCGGGCTCAAGATCGGTATCTACAGCTCCCCCGGCCCGCGCACCTGCGGCGGATACGAAGGCAGCTACGGCCACGAAGAGCAGGATGCGCGAACCTTCGCCGCCTGGGGCATGGATTTCCTCAAGCACGACTGGTGCAGCGCCGTCCGGATCTACGGGCAGTCCGCGGGAAATCTCCGTGCCAGCTACCTGAAGATGGGGCGCGCGCTGGCGGCATGTGGCCGGCCCATCGTGTATAGCCTCTGCGAATATGGCTATGGTCGCGTCTGGGAATGGGGCGCGAGCGCAGGCGGCAATCTCTGGCGCACGACCAACGACATTCAGGACACTTGGGAATCCATGTCCGCCATCGGTTTCAGCCAGCATCCGCACGCCCGCTGGGCCGGCCCGGGCCGGTGGAACGATCCCGACATGCTTGAAGTCGGCAACGGGGGCATGACCACCGAGGAGTATCGCACCCATTTCAGCCTCTGGTGCCTGCTGGCGGCACCGCTCATCGCCGGCAACGACCTGCGCAACATGTCCCCCGACACGCTCGCGATCCTCTCAAACCTCGAGGCCATCGCCGTCGACCAGGATCCGCTCGGTCGTCCAGCGCAGCGGATTACCGTGCGCGACAACGTCGAAATCTGGTCACGCCCGCTGCAGGATGGAGCCTGTGCAATCGGGATCTTCAACCGCGGTGATTTCCCGGCCAGAGACCGGATCACCTGGCCTGAGCTGGGCCTGACCGCTGCGCCCGTCGTGCTCCGCGACTTGTGGCTGCACAAAAATCTCGCGCCGGAGGCATCGGGATTTGCGACGAACATTCCCGCACACGGCTGCGTGTTGCTGCGGGCGCGAGCGACTCCAGCAAACTCTTCCACCCCTCCCCCGACATGAACCCAATACCCCGATACCTCCTCGCCGCCGGCCTTTTACCGGCTTTGATCTCCTCCCTGCCCGCGCAGGTCTTTTTCGACCGCGATGCCGTCATGATCGCGGCCGGTTGGAAGGAGGGCCCGCCGATCACCGGCGACATCAATCCCCAGAAAACGTATCAAAATCCCGAATGGCGCGCGAAGATGCTGCGCCAGTTTCCCGCTGCCGATGGCGATGGCGACGGCACGCTCACTGAGCAGGAGGCGATACTCTTCCACCTCCGTCGCGTCCGACGCTTCACGCCCCAGGGCGGCGAGCTGGAGTATCTGGGCAACCTGAGCCACTGGACCGAACGCGTGCCCATGCGAGACGGTCAGTCCCTTCCGGCCGAGGTTTATCTGCCCGGCGGGACCGGACCCTGGCCCGCCGTTCTCATTCGCACCACCCGCGGGCGAATCGACAGCGCGCTGGACTACGGGAACGAGCTTCTGCGGGCCGGTTTCGCCGTGGTCGGCGGCGATCTTACGCCCGAGGGTGAATTCATCAACGCCGACCAGCTTGGCCGCGCCGGACCCGGTCCGGAAATGTCCCGCGAAGAACGCGCGGAGTTCAACGCCCGTCGCAGTCAGCGCAACTCCGGAACAGACGGGGCCGATACCCTCGCGTGGATCGCACGCCAACCCTGGAGCAACGGACGGATCGCGATGACGGGATACTCGGAAGCGGCGGCGCAGTCGAAGAACGCCCTGGCCACCAACCCGCCCGAGCTGGACCTGGTTGTCACCGCCATCGGCACGCTATCGCAGCGACTCAACCCTTTCACGGCGCAGCGAGGCGCCTCCGTCGATTGGGCCACCGGCAAATACGAACCCCCGGGAAAGGGTGGCTGGCAACCTCCTGCCCGGCGCACCGCTGGCGCCGCCGGCGCACTCCTGGCGAGCCCCGTGGTGCCCGACGTGTTCTATGACGACCGCACCGGCTGGTTCGATTTCGCCACGCAGGGAGCCATTGATGAATGGAACAAGATGCGGTCGAACGGAAAATCGACGCTCATCATCGGCATTGGCGGACATGGCCGCATCAGCTCCGAGGCCCGGATGCCCCCGGACTACGGCGATGCCGATCTCCTGCTCCCGGAGATCACCGCGTTTGAGTGGCTGCGCGACCGGGATCCATCGCAGGCGCGCTCGCGTTTCTACTATTTTCTCATGGGCGACGCTCTCAATCCCGCCGCGCCCGGCAACACATGGAAGGTCACCGAATCGTGGCCGGTGCCGCACCATGATGTCGCTTGGTATCTGCACCCCGATCGCTCCCTCCAGGCCGCGCCACCCGCCGCGCCCGGCGGCACGCTCGCCTATGTGCATGACCCGCGGCATCCCGTGGAAACGCTCAACGGCAGCCGCATGCCGCCCTCGCAGTTTGGCCCGCGCGACCAGCGGCATTTGGACGGACGCGACGATGTGCTTTCCTTTGTCTCCGCTCCTTTCGCGCAGCCGGTGGAGATCACGGGTGAACCGTGGGTTGAACTCCACGTCTCCACCGACGTCCCCGACACGCAGTTCGTAGTCCAGTTGCTCGACATTTATCCCGACGGCTACCAATGGCCGATCCGCGAGAGCCAGACCGTCGCGCGTTTCCATGGCAAGAACGGTGAGCCTCAACCCCTCGAAGCCGGTCGCGTGTATCAGCTCCGCATTCCCCTCGCCGCCACGGCGCTCGTCCTGGACCGCGGGCATCGGCTCGGCCTGCAGGTCATGAGCAGCAGCTACCCGTCATATCCGGTGCACCCCAACACGTGGGACGCCATCGAATCCTATGCGGACGCGCGGCCCGCGCGGCAGACCGTCCATCTTTCGCCGAGCCACGCCTCACGCGTCGTCCTTCCTGTCGTGAAACCTGGCGACGTGCCCGACTTGGATCCGGCCCTCATCCAACCCTAACACCGGACGGCGGTAACCTTATACCCATGCTCCACTCTTTGCGCGCCTTCGCCTCCGTATTGCTGCTTTCCGTGGGGACGCTGACCAGCGCCGCCGACTCCGTGAAGCTCGCCAGCCCCGACGGACGCGTCCAAGCGTTGTTCACCACGGAGGAGGGACGCCTCGTCTATTCAGTGATCCGTGATGGCACGAAGGTCGTAGAGTTCTCCCCTCTCGGCATCACCGTCGATGGCACCGATCTCGGTGCCGGGAGCATGATCGGTGAAACGACTCGCGGCGCACGCGATATCCGCTATCCTTGGCGGGGCGGCAAATCCGAGGCCGTTGACCACGCCAATACGCTCGCGCTGACCATTGAGCACCGCGCTGGCGGAACACGCTGGACCCTCGAAGCCTGCGCTTTCAACGACGCCGTGGCCTTCCGGTATGTCGTGCCGGGCGAAGGCCGACGACGCGTAAACAACGAGGCGACCGCGTGGACGCTGCCGGCGGGCACGGTCGCATGGTATTGCACGGCGACGATGCATTACGAAGGCGAATACGAGCGTGCAGCCGTGGAGAAAATCCCCCTGCGCCGGGCAGCCACGCGCGATGACGGACCCGAACCAAGCGAACTCCCCGTCCGCCTCGGTTTTCCGGTTACGCTCGAATTGCCCGACGGAACCGTCGCCGCCCTGCTTGAGGCCGACATCATGGGTTACAGCGGCATGACGCTGCGGCCGACCGGCACGAGCGTGCTGCGTGGCGAATTCGAAGACGACCCCGCCGGCTGGGAAATGGCCGGGCCCATTCACTCGGCCTGGCGGGTGATCCTCACGGGGCCGGATCTCAACGCTCTGGTTAATTCCGATGCGGTTGCGAATGTCTGCCCGCCGCCCGATCCCGCGCTGTTTCCCGACGGCTTTGCCACCGAATGGCTCAAGCCCGGCCGTTCCCTCTGGCAATGGTGGGCGTTCGACAATGCCGGCACGCACTGGAGCCGGCAGAAGGGTTTTGTGGATTACGCGGCGAAACTCGGCTGCGACTACTATCTGGTCGACGAAGGTTGGGAGCACACGCGGCAGGAGTGGTTTGAACCGGGTGGCTCGCCCTGGTCGCGAATGAAGGAACTCTGCGACTATGCCCGGAGCAAGGGCGTCGCGATCTGGGCCTGGCGGGCATGGGACTACAACGAGGAGGCCCAGTTCCCGGGCCTGCTCACGCCGGATCAGCAGGAGGATTTCTTCCGCCGCTGTGCCGAGGTGGGCGTCGTGGGCGTGAAGATCGACTTCATGAATTCCGAAAGCCACGATCGCCTCGAGTTCTATTTGGACTGCCTCCGGCGCGCGGCACGCCACCGGATCATGATCAATTTCCACGGCGCCAACAAACCGGCGGGCGAATCCCGCACCTGGCCAAACGAAATGACCCGCGAGGGAGTCAAGGGACTCGAGCACAACAAATGGGGACAGCTCTCGCCCCGCCACTACGCCGTGCTGCCGTTCACGCGTTACCTCGCCGGTCACGGGGATTTCACTCCGCTCACGCTGCAGCCTGATTTCCTGAAAGGCAGCACACCCGCGCTCCAGCTCGCCGCCAGCGTGCTCTATTTTTCCCCTTTCCTCACTTGGGCGGACAAGCCCGAGCTCTATCTCGCCCACCCCGAAGTGGTGGATTTCATGCGCCAGGTGCCGGTGACTTGGGACGAGACCGTCGTGCTGGCCGCCAGTCGCCTGGGCGAGGTCGCGGCACTCGCCCGCCGCCACGGGAAGGACTGGTATGTGGCCGTCGCCCACGGCAGCGCGGAGGAAACACGGGAGCTGACGCTGGAGCTGCCTTTTCTCAAGGGCGCCATGGCCGAAGTGGAAACCTACCGGGACGAGCCCGGCGAAAAATCTCCGGCGCCGCGGCGTGAATCATTTTCCCTGTCCGCCGGAAGCGGGCTCAAGGTCTCCTTGCAGCCCGGCGGCGGATTTGTGGCGATCGTGCGGCCGACGGACCAGCGCTGACCGCACCTCGCGGCAACGTCAGCCCTTCTTCGCCAGCGCGCGCCGGCGCTGCTTCGGGAATTTCTCACGAGCCGCCGCGGAGGCGACTGCTTTCGCCCGTTCCGCCGCCGGAGGCAGCGTGGTGCCCTCGGTCCAGACCGGCTCGAGCAACAAGGCCTGCTGGATCTTCGGCACCCCGCGCTGATTGCTGTGCAATTGTGCGATCAGGAAATCCACCGCCGCTTCGCCGAGTTCGGGCGTGGGCATCAACAGTCCGGTGTAGCTCTCCCCGGGTTTCACCAAAAGGCACGCGAAAGCCACATCCTCCGGCACGCGATGGCCTTTCTCCCGCAGCCAGTCGCAAGGCGCACTGATGAACGAGATAATCACCTCCGGGCGGTGCTGTTCATACCATTTCAGGAATGCATCCCGGTCCTGTGGATCACAACGCAGGATCGGGATCCGCAGCTCCTCCGGGATCAGTTCGGTCTGCTGGGCCAGCGACGCGCCGTAGCGCGGAAAATCGTCCTCGGCAATCGGCGTATGGCGGAACATCGCTCCGCCGATGCGCTTGTATCCACGCTTCACCACTTCCTGCCAGACAAGTCGCGTGCCTTCGAACACATCCTTGTTGACCACGTGATAAGGCACGCGGAGCCACCCGAGCGCACAGCACACCACGGTGAACCGATCCCATCCATGATTATTGAAAAAGGGCTCGGTGATCAAAGGCATGTCCGATACCAGCACTCCTTCCACGCCGCGCGCATAAAGCACGTTGCTGGCCGCTTCCCCAGCGGGGTAGTCCGCCAGGTCGAATTCAAAAACCTGATAACCGCGCGCCGCTGCGCGTCGCTGCGCGGGCTCCAGATGCCTGATCTGGTTCACGTAGGACGCATCGCGCGAGTCCACGATGTAGGCGAGACTCGCGCGATAGGCGGCAGGCCGCGAAGCAAACCGGTTGCGGGCGAGCATCGCCAGCGCGGGATCCTGGTGATAACCCATTTTCTCCGCCACCTCGCAGATTTTGCGTCGCACGCTCTCGCGAATACGCGTGTGCCCGCTGAGCGCAAGCGACACGGTCGAACGCGAACAGCCGATCTTGTCTGCGATGTGTCGATGAGTGACTCGGGCGATCTCGGTCATCAGAATACGGTCGATAGTTGAGCGCATTGCTTCGGGCCCTGTCACGTTCTTTCTTCCCTAGCTGCGTTCATCATCTGAGCCGCACGACTCACCGCGGCCCCCGAGGTGGGCACCGTCAAACCCGCAAGGTCCGCGACCGCCATCGGCGGGACCTGTTGGGCCATGCCGATGGCAACGGTCGCGAAACATTAAAGTTCTTCCGGCAAGTCGGGTTGAATCAGGTGTGCGTTGCCGTTGAGCGTGAGGCGATCGCTCACGACTTCTCCGACCAGCGAACTGTTGCCGTTGATGATGACCTGGCCGCTGGGCGCCACGACCGAACCATACACGTGGACATTGCCATTCAGCGTCAGGCCGCCCGAGGCAAAGCGGAGCACAAGCCAGTCGGGATGCTGCGAATTCCCCATGGAACCGTTTGCGTTCACGCTGTTGGCGACGGTGAGGATAATCGGGCCGACCACCTCGAGCTGACTGTTACCGTTCAACGTCAATCCCTGGAGGTTGTAGACGGTGGGTTCAGTCGCGCCGACGACACCGAGGACGAAGCCGCTGTTGCCGTTGGCGGTCAGCGCTCCGTAGGTGCCCGGCGGAATGCTCTTCTTGCCGGCATTCCCGTTCAACGTGAGGTTGCGCAAGGTCGACCAGTTGCCGACGTTCTGGCTGGCATTGTTGATCGTCACGTTGGTGTTGCCTGCGGGCGCTGGCGGAGCCGTGACCACCGGCATCGCAATCGCGTCGATCCGGCGGACGGTGTAACGCAACACCGCGTTGCCGTTCAGCGTCACCTGATGATTCGACGGTGACGCCGCGCCGGGACCGTCCTGCGTTCCAGCGTAGAGCGGATTCCCGTTGAGCCGCACGGTCGGCGTGCCCGGCACCAGCAGATCGCCGGAAATCCAGGCGTTGCCGTTCAGGGTCGTGCTCTCCGGAAGCAACTGTTGCACGGAGCCGTCAACGCCACCGTTGAGCACCGGTGCGTGCCGCACCAACGCCGTCGTGGTCACGACCAGCTCGCCGCTGGCCTCTGCGGTGCGGTTGGCGTCATCGATCGTCGAAACCACCGCATAGGTGCCGGGATAAACGGGAGCCGTCGTGCTTCCATCGTAGGTGGTCGTGACCGCAAGGTCTCCCGGGTTGGTGGCAACCGTCACGTTGCGCGGCGTGCCATCGTAAGACTGCCGCAGATTCCCCAGGGTGATTGTCGCGGTTGCCGGGCTGATCGTAAGCGTTCCGACAGCGCTGCCGGCGAAACCGGGCTCAATCACGGTGGCGATCACGGCGTAGTCGCCGGCGTTCGTCGGAGGCACGGTGCTGCCATCGTAGGTCACGGCCACCGCGAGACCCGCAGGGTTCGTCGTGACGCTAACGGGGCGCGGCGAGCCATCGTAAACCTGTGTCGTATTCCCCAACGTCACCGTGGCGAGCGACACCGTCACCGTGATCTGGGAAGAAGCAGTGAACCCTCCGCTCTGCGTTTCAACCGTGATCGTCGCGTTTCCGGACGCGACCGCTGTGACCAAGCCGGAACTGCTTACGGTGGCGACCGCAGGATTACTCGAACTCCAGGTCACGCTCTGATTGGTCGCGTTCGCTGGCGTGATTGTCGCGGTGAGCTGTTGCGTCGCACCGATCGGAACGGTTGCGGTTCCGGGAGCAACGCTCACGCCGGTGACGGGGATGATGGGTGAGGCAACCATGATCGTGCTGGTCGCGGTGAAATCCCCATCGTCCGTCGTCACGGTGACGGTGGCGCTGCCCGCCGACACCGCCGTAACCAAGCCGGACGCGCTGACCGTCGCCACTGAGGGATCGCTTGATGACCAAGTGACGGATGGGTTGGCCGCGTTGGCCGGAGCCACGCTTGCAGTCAGTTGCTGCGTGCTGCCGACCAAGAGCGACACCGTCGCCGGGTCCACGCTCACACCGGTGACCGGCACACTCGCACCCGTCGTGGTGATGGAGAGATAAGGCACGCGATTGTTCGCCGCAGCGGAGGTTCCGCCGTCGAACATCGCCCGCGCGGTGGGATGCAGCGCTTCACTCTCCGCGTCCGCCGGTGCGTTGAACGTCGAGCCGACACGCAGCACAATATATTGTCCGGCGACATAGTGATCGCGGATGAAGTCCGTGACGTTGGTGGAAATCCATCCGATCTCGTTCACTGCGGCGCCATCGCCGACGAAGCTGGCCTTCAGTTCCGTGCCAGGCTGCCCGGCGGCCGGGCCGTAGCCCCAGTAGGTCTCAGCCGGAGGCAGGGCCGCGATGTCCGCGATCGGATCGTGTCCGAAAAGCGAAACAGAGAAGCCGGTGCCGACTGACTTGTAGTAGGCGTTGAAAGTCACCTCCGTGATTGCGCCATCGAGCGGCGGCAACTGGAAGATGAAGAGGCCGCTGCGGTAATCGTGGGCACCCGTGTGATACAGCGCGCCTGGGAAATCGTTGTTCATCGGCGAATCGTAGACCGGTGTGCTCGCGGAGGGCTTGCGCGTCTGCGGCGTCAACACCGCCGGAACGTTGGACACCGTGCCGCCCGGCACGGGATCGGTCACCGTTATCGCGCTGGTGGCGGTGAAACCTCCGTCGTCCGTCGTCACCGTGATCGTAGCGTTGCCGGCCGAAACGGCCGCGACCAGGCCGGTCGCGCTGACCGTTGCCACCACGGGATTGCTGGACTCCCAAGTGACCGCGGGGTTGTTGGCGTTGGCCGGCATCACCGTTGCCGTCAACTGCTGGGTTTCGCCCACGAAGAGTGATGCCCCGGTCGGAGCCACGCTCACGCCCGTCACGGGCAGGCTTGCACCCGCCGTGGCAATGGTGAGGTAAGGCACCTGGTTATTGGTGGCAGCAGAGGCACCGCCGTCGAATATCGCCCGCGTGGTGGGATGCAGCGGCTCGCTCACCACGTCCGTCGGCGCGTTGAACGTCGAACCGACGCGCAACACGATATATGCGCCCGCCACATAATGATCGCGGATAAAGTCCGTCACGTCGGTGGAGACCCAGCCGACGGTGGTCACCGCAGCGCCGTCGCCGACGAAGCTGGCCTTCAGTTCCGTGCCGGGTTGCGTGGCGGCCGGGCCGTAACCCCAGTAAGTCTCAGCCGGGGGCAGAGCCGCGATGTCCGCAATCGGATCGTGTCCGAAGAGCGAAACGGAGAAACCGGTGCCGACTGATTTGTAGTAAGCGTTGAACGTCACACTCGTGATCGGCGCCCCAATCGCTGGCAACCGGAAGACAAACAGGCCGCTGCGATAATCGTGGGCGCCGGTGTGATAGAGTGCGCCCGGAAAGTCGTTGTTCGTCGGCGAATCGTAAACCGGCGTGCCCGCGGCAGGCTTGCGCGTCTGCGGCGTCATCACGGCGAGCACATTGGCCGCCGAGCCGGGCGGCAGCGGCACCGTGATCGCACTGCCCGCGAAGAAGCCACCGTCCTGCGTCGTCGCGGTGATCGTGGCGTTGCCGGGTGCGAGGGCGGTCACCAAGCCCGTGCTGCTGACCGTGGCCACCGCCGCATTGTTGGTGTGCCAGGCCACGGCGGGATTGCTCGCGTTCGCCGGGAGCACCGTGGCGGCAAGCTGCTGCGTTGAGCCAACGAGGACCGTCGCGGTTGTGGGCGAGACGCTCACGCCGGTAACGCTGATCGCTCCGGCAGAGGCCCCCAGCGTGGCGGTGCCATACGCGTAGGGGTGGTTGTTCAGTTCACTGCCATACCAAGTCACGAAACGGTCGCGGTCACCCCCGTCGTCATTGTCGCTGATCTGGAAATCCAGGCCGATCTGCCGACCCGCAGTCGGGGTGCCACCGAGCAGGGAAAACGGCACCTTCACTTCGAGGCCGTAGCCTTGGTAGACGCCGCCGTTCTCGCGCAGCACATAAGCAGCTTCGACGCCGGAGAAGTCCGCGCCGGCGGGATTGGGCGGCCATACGTCCGTTGAGACCAGCACCGTGCCGTCCGGCTGTGGCATGAAAGCGATCTTGATGTCGTCAATTCCGTCGGACGAGGAGCCCTTGCTGTTGTTGCCATCGAAGTAGATCTCCAGACCGTCATTCTGCCAGTAGGCAGGGTTGTCGTTGCTCCAGACGTTGTCGGTCACCTCAATGTGCAGGTAGAGATTTTCCATATCAAAACGTGCGCGCCAGGCGCCCGAAATATCGGACGTGGCTGGGACGGGAGCGAGGGGCTCGGGCTTGCTGATTACGCCGAGCAATCCGCTGTAGGATGCGTCCGGTTGCCCGTCGATCGTCACCAAGTCGCTCGCGAACGGGATGCTGATGCCGCCAATGGGACTGACCGACACGTTGCCGCTGCCGGTGTAACCGCCTTCCACGGATGTCGCTGTGATGGTCGTAACGCCGAGACCCGTAGCAGTCACGAGGCCCGTCGCGCTCACGGTCGCGACCGCGGGATTGCCGGTGCTCCAGATGACGGCCTGGTTGGCGCCGGTCGGAGTTACCACGGCGTTGAACTGGCGCATGCCATCCAATTCGAGTTGCACGGAGGTCGGAGTAACCGAGACGCCCGGCAACTCGCTGGTGCCGACGATGGTGAAGCCCTCCCGGAAGTAGTCATTAACCGCGGCAGCGCGATAAGCGGCCGGGAAACTGCGCGGCGCGCCCAGCCAGGCGGCGCGAGCGCTGGCCAGAAACGCGTTGTTGTCGCCCGCGCCCCCGATCGACGTCTGGTAGGTCGACAGCGTCCGCAGGCCGTCGCTGAACAGCACCGCCTCATTCGTGCTCAGATTGACGCCGTCGACGATGTTATCCTGGAGATCATACTGGGTGGGATTGAGGGCGAAGAAGCTCTGGCCGTTCGAAGCCTTCCAGTTGCGGACAATATTGTTCCAAACCCGAATGGGCTCGCTGCCGGTGCCGGCCTCGCCCCAGAGCGCGTAGGAGGAGTCGCTGAGACTCGCCTCGTCGAGGAAGATGTTGCCTTGGTAAAGGCCCTGGTCGGTGCGCTTGACCTCGAGACCGATGCCGCGATTGCCGCCCTGGCTCTCCGGCCAGGTGGTCGGCAGATGGTCGTCACCGGCGATGAGCACATTGTCGACGACCTCGTTGACATTCCCCTCCCCCACCTCGTTGCCATAAGCCGCCGAGAAAGCGCCGATGGCATTCAGCACAAAAAGATTGTTGGTGAGATAATTCCCGGCGCGCGCCTGCACACCCACGGAAGCGGCGCGAGAGATGATCGAGCCGCTGACGGTGCTGTGGTTGCTGCCGTTCTGCAGATAAATGTTATGGCTGTAGAACGCGCGGCCGCGGCCGGCCAGGTTGCCGGCCGCATCCACCGTCCAGCCGTTGCGATCGATGAAACAGTCCTCGATCCTCAGGTGGTTGACCCCGTTGACGAAGATGCCCGACGCCCGGTCGGGCTGCGCGTCGGTCCCGGCCGTCGTGTCATTATGGGCGTCCCACACCGCGCTGCGGCGGATATCGATGTTTGCCGCGAACAGCGGCGCCGCCGCAAAATCAAAAGTGATATTGTCCCGACCGTGGCGGAACACGCAGTCCTCGACCAGGATGTTGCCCGTTTGGCTGTCGATCACCCGCAGGATAGTGTGATGCTTGGTGGCGAACGAGACGAAGAACGGCGATGCCGGGTCGCGCTCACGGTAGTAAACCTCGAGGCCCACAATCGCAAAGTTGCCCGCGCCCTGTGAAAAGGTGGACCAATACGCTCCGGTGAGGAGCGGGCGGTTGCCGGAAGCGCCGTAGTAGGTGAACACCATGCGTTCCGTTCCGCTGCGGCCGGAAAGAAACTGGCCGCCGAGGTCGAGTTCGTCGGCGAAGGTCTCCCCCCGCTTGATCAGCATCCAGTCGGGAAAACCGATGCGCATCTGCGCCCGCGCGGCGGCCAGCGTGCGGAATGCGTTGACCGCGATCAGCGGATTGCGCGCATCACTGCCCACCTGGGCAGCACTGTAAACCTGGGCTGTGCCGTCGTTGCCCGTCTCGCTCACATAAATCAGACGCGAATCGGCGGAGGGCGTGAGAACGCTCCAACCATTCGCATCGACCGGGTAACTCTGAGCAGACGCAAGTGACGCAAGAGCAAACGAGAGGAGCATGAGCCACGCATGGGAGAAGGCTCCAAGTTTCAGGTGAGTTTTCGCTTTCATACTTCGGCTGGGGTTGGGATGAGATGAAAAGAGTGGCGATTCAGCCGGGGCGGCTGATCGACAGATGACGCGATTGAGGGGAAAACTTCTCCCGCGAATCTGTCCGCCAGAGGGCGAATGCATCGCAGGAAAGGGTGACTCCGGAAGTATCGCTTTCGCGCCCCGGAGCCACAAGTGGCGCGCCGGTTATTCCGCTAACCAATCACGATCGCAGGAGGTGTGCCCGTTCGATTCACCCGGGGCATCGTTTCGCCTTCCACCCACTTCGGCTCGAGCGAGATTGATTGCTGAATGGCTGGAATGCCGCGCAGGTTGTGATGGATTTGCGCGATCAAATGATCGACTGCCGCCTGGCCAAGCTCGCACGAAAGCGCGGAAACACCCGAACACCTCTGATTGCTGGCGAGATCAACAAAGGACATCGCGAACGCCACATCGCCGGGAACCTTGTAACCGGCTTTGAGCAGCCAGCGGTAGGGAGCTTCGCAGAACGCCAAAATCGCATCAGGTTGGAAACGGCGCATCCACGCCAGAAAGGCAGCTTCGTCCTGCGGTGAACAAAGCAGCAGCGGCAGGCGCCGACTTGCCGGAATCAACAGCCGCTGCTCCGTGGCCGCAGCGCCGTAACGGGAATAATCGTCCTCGGCGATGGGATCGTGCTGAAAAAGCGCGCCGCCAATGCGGCGGTAGCCGCGCGCCACCGCCTCGCGCCAGAGCAGGCGGGTGTCGTTGAAGATGTCCTTGCGGACGACATGGAACGGCGTGTTCAGCCAGCCCAACATGCAGCACACGACCGCAAAACGATCCCACTCGAAGTCGCGCAACAGTGGCTCGGCCTCGCGCGCCATCTCCGGAATGATCAAACCTTGCACCCCGCGATGGTAGAGCACCCGGCTCGCCTGGGCTCCGGATTCATACGCCGCCAGATCGAAGCGGCGAATCTGATAACCGCGTTCCTCCGCACGCTGCCGCGCGGAGATGAAATACCGGCTTTGCAATTCGCGCCGTTCCGGGTCCGGCTCCCGGCTGTTTACCAAGTAACTCAGCGTCGCCCGATAGTGCGTCGACCCCGCCGCAAAACGGTTGCGGGCCAGCATGGTCAGAGCCGGGTCGGGCCGGTAGCCCATCTGCTCCGCCAATTCGTGAATCCGCCGGCGCACCTCCTCGCGAATCCTGGGATGATCACTCAGGGCCAGCGAGACAGTCGCGGTGCTGCAGCCGAATTTTTTCGCGATGTCACGGTGGGTGACACGAACAGGCGGAACGGACATGGGAACTAACAGTTGGACCGGTCGGGAGCCGGTGGACCACCGGCCTCCTGCGGAGTGAACTCGAGCACGCCTAGCGCCTTCACCTGCCCCCGCCGCACCGCGCGCTCGAAGTAGAGCGCGGCGAGCAACGCGAGGATGCCGGCGAAGAACTGCAGAATAAATGCGCTGGAATAATCCGCGCCCGACTGGTCCGGGTGAAACAACGCCGTGTAGCCCTTCACCCACAACCCGGAGGCATTGATCACGAGGAAACCGGCGAGGCCCCCAGTGAAGGAGAAGCCGGCGCTGACGGTGCCAAACTGATTGGAGGGAATGTAATCATAGATCAACGGACCCCAGAGAACGAAAACGAGGTAAACGAACGCGTTGTTGACCGCGAGAAAGGCGACCGCGAGGCCGAACGACACATCGAATCCGGTCAGGCGGGTGTAGAGATAGAAACAAAAGATGGCCGTGCCCTGGCCGATCAACCCGATCTGAAAGAGACGCAGCCGCGACCAGCGGTCAGCGAGGAATCCGGCCAAGGGCACGAAGATGACCGTATTGAGAATCATCACCACACTCAGGAGCCCGCCGATCTGCGGCTTGGTGAAGTGAAGCTGCTCGGACAGGAACAGCGGCAGGAAGGTGGAGACACCGCCTCCCAAGCCCGCTCCGGCGATGATCGGGCAGGCGTAGAGCAGGTAAACCATCCACCATTGCCGATGGCCGAAGATATCGCGGAAGAAAACGCCCAGCCGGAACGGCTCGCGCCGAATGCCCCCGGGCGGCGGGGTCTCGCGCACCATGAACAATAGGAAAAGCACCGTGGCGGCGATCAGCAGGCCGATCGTCCAGTAAAGCATCATCTCGCCGGTGACGGTGAAGCTGGCGCCAAGCGCCGCGAGATCGTAGCTGCGGTCGAACTGCGCGATCAGGACGGCATTGAAGAAAACGGCCGAGGCGTTTTGCACGAGGTTCCGCAACATGCCCGCCCGGCCGCGCTGGGCGGGCGGGATCACTTCGTTGTAGAGCGGCTCATACGGCTTCGCGATATCCTGGAAGAACTGGTAGAGGATGATCGCAACCACCAGCGTCGTCACGCTGTCGGCCAGAGGAATCAGAAACAAAGTCACCGCCAGTCCCGTCCAGCCCACGATCAGAAACGGCCGGCGGCGACCCCAACGGGTCCAGATGCGGTCGCTCATGTAGCTCGTAACGGTGCCGATCCCGAAATTGAACGCGATATTAAGGCTGCTAAGCAGGCCGATCAGCGCGGGATCCTCGATGAATTTCCGCATCGTGAACACGAGCGGCGCTCCGCTGCACATCTCGACGTAGTTGAAACTGACCCAAGGGAACACCATCCAGGCGACCCAACTCCAGGGTGCCCGTGGCCGGTGGGTTTCTATTTTCATCGGCAACCGCCTTTCGTTGCCGCCAAACCGGATGGACTCGGAAAGTGGCAGCGGCGGGCCGGCGGCGGCGGGCCGAAGTGAAATTCTCGGGTAAGGTGTTGGGGAGCCAAATTCATGGGGTATGACCAGCCGGCCGGTTAGACCCTACCCCGGCCCACGCCAAGCTGGGTGCTATCGCCCGTTCTGTCCGGCTTTTTCGCAGTCACCCCGGTTACGACGCCCTGCCGGTAATTCATCGCGGTGACCTTCTCCGGCGTTGCGGTCGCGAAGCCATCCCCCTTGGGCTAGGGGACCGCGGTTAGTCCATGCCATCTGACGACGTTCCTCCTCCTGGCTGTGTTCAGAAATCACGAACGCGATGCCGCCACCCTGCATTCCGGCTGATCCGGCCCGCCGGAGCCGCTTGATGCTGTCGCCATGAGCCACCCGCTCAACCGGCTTCGGCTGCTGGTGCAATTCGAGGGCGGGCTGGTGAAGAAGGCCCTGCTCTTCCAGACGCTCCAGTCGCTCAGTTATCTGCCCTTCTATGTCGGAGTCAGCTACCTGATTGATCGCATCCTGCAGAATCCGGCCCTGACGCTGGACGAGAAACTCCAGCGCATCGGCCTGTATGCCTTGGCCAACCTGGCGCTTTGGCCCTTCCACTCCTGGTGCACCGTGCGCGGGTTCGCCACCAGCCAGGAGGTGGTGCGTTCGGCCACCGCGCGATTGCGCCGGTTGGTGATGGACCACCTGCAGCGGATGTCGATCGGCTTCTTCACCCGCCGCGGCGGGGGCGCCCTGGCCAATCAAGTGACGGTGGACCTCGCCCGGGTGGAAACCTTCCTCTCCACCGTGGTCGGCAGCCTGGTCGTGCAACTCGCCATCGGCTTTGGCGCACTCGGCTGGTTGTTCTGGATGAATCCCCTGCTGGCGGGCATCACTCTCGCCGCCGTGCCACTGCAGGTGCTGATCATGCATCGGATCTCCGCGCGGTTGCGCGTGCTCAACGAGCGAGTCCAGCAAACCGGTGAGGATTTCTCCGCGCGGGTCGTCGAGTTCATCGGCGGGATGCGGGTGACCCGCAGCTTCGGCAACGAGGAAATGGCCGCCTCGCACCTCGCGGGCGTCATTGACCGCCTGCGCACCTCGGGTCTCGAGGCCAGCGTGACGATGCGCTGGGTCATGATGGCGGTCCAGATGATCGGTGAATACCTGGGCGTGATCGTCTGGTGCGCAGGTGGCATTATGTTTCTCCACGGGATGATCCCCCTCGGGCAGCTCGTCGCCTTCGCCGGCTTGCTCGCCTTCACCCGCACGGGCTTCACGGCCTTCACCAACGCCTACGATAGCTGGGCGCAGGCCCGCCCGGGCTTGGAAGCGATCCTGGCGATCCTCGATTCCAACGAACTCGAGGGCTATCGCAGCAGCCCGCAGCGGATCGCTCTGCGCGGCGAGGTGCGATTCTCCAACGTGACTTTCACCTATCCCAATGCGGCGGCGGCGGCCGTGACCGGGATCGACCTGCACGTGCCGGCCGGTCAGCGAGTGGGCCTGGTGGGCGAGACCGGCGCGGGCAAAAGCACGGTGCTCGATCTGCTGCTCGGATTCTATCTGCCGCAGGAAGGGGAAATTCTCTACGACGGCCAGCGACTGAGCGATATCGGGCTGCTGAATCTCCGCCGCGGCATCGCCATCATGGGGCAGGACGCGTTTCTCTGGAACACGTCGATCCGGGAAAACATTCGCGTCGGCCGGCCCGTGGCGACGGACGCCGAGATCGAGACCGCGGCCCGGCGCGCCCAGGTGCATGACTTCATCGCCGGGCTGGAGCGCGGCTACGACACCCCTTGCGGGGAACGCGGCGGTTTTCTTTCCGGCGGACAGCGGCAGCGCATCGCGCTCGCGCGCATCTTCCTGCGCGACCCGGCCATCGTCATTCTCGACGAGCCGACCAGTGCCTTGGATCTCGAAACGGAGATGCGTCTGCAGGAAGACCTCGACGAACTCTGCCGCGGGCGCACCACCTTCATCGTCGCGCATCGCCTCTCGACCCTGCGCTCGGTCGAACGCGTGCTCGTTTTCAGCCGCGGGCGGATCGTCGAGGACGGTCCGGTTGGGGAACTGTTAAAGAAACCCGGCGGGGCTTTCGCCAGCTTGATGGCCCTTCAGCAGCGCAGTTTCCGGGCGGGCGAAACCGGTGCCGAGTCCGACCGACCGCGGTAACGAGGACCCGGATCGTCCGGCGCCGACATTTGTCGCGCCTGCGACGGCCCTTCTCTGAAATCCGCCGGAGTCGCACCGGATGACGTCTCCTCTTCGCGCCATCTTTCCCGGCAACTCATCGGGGTGAATAACGGAAAATTTGCCCGCCGAGTCCGTCCGCCAAACATGCCCTTTACCCATGCCCCGGCTCTCTTCTTCCGCCTTGCTCGCCCAGTCCTTCCCCGCGGGCTTCCGCTGGGGTGTCGCCACTGCCGCGCCGCAGATCGAGGGCGCCTCCCGGGAAGGAGGAAAAGGCGATTCCAACTGGGATCACTTCGCGACCCAGCCCGACCGGATCGCCCAGGGCGATACCCTCGACGTCGCCTGCGATCATTACCACCGCTATAAGGGAGATGTCGCGCTCATGCGCTCCCTGGGCGTGAAAAACTACCGGCTTTCGGTCGCATGGCCGCGCGTCCTCCCCACCGGCGAAGGCGCCGTCAACCAACGCGGTCTCGATTTCTATCGCCGCCTGCTCGACACGTTGCACGCCGCCGGCATCACGCCCTTCGTCACGATGTTTCATTGGGATCTGCCCCAGCCCCTCGAGGCGGCTGGCGGCTGGCGCATCCGTCGCGTGCCTGATGCGTTCGCCCGCTACGCCGACACGATCGTTCGCGAACTCGGCGACCGTGTGAAGCACTGGATAACGCTGAATGAGACAGGTTGCTTCACCCGTCAGGCCTATGGCGGCAACACCCGCCCCCCCGCGCTCAACGAACCGGAACAGGTCATCAATCAGACCTACCACCACGCGCTGCTCGCCCATGGCCACGGGGTGCGCGCCGTGCGCGAATTTGGCGCGAAGGGCGCGCAGGTCGGCATCACCGACGACAGCCGCATTTGCATTCCTGTCATCGAGAATGCCGCCAACCTCGCCGCCGCCCGCCGGGCCTTCGTCGAGGACAACATCCGCGTCCTCGATCCCATCCTGCGCGGCCGCTACAGCGCCGCCTATCATCGCATCACGGGCAAGGATGCCGCCCGGACGCAACGCGGCGACCTCGCGCTCATCGGCCAGCCGACCGATTTTCTCGGCCTCAATATCTATACCGCCAACTACGTGCGCCGGGGCCGCAAGGGACGGCCGGAACAGCTCCCGTTGCCGTCCTCTTACCCCGCCACCGACAGCTCCTGGCTGCGACTCGCCCCCGCGGCCCTCTACTGGGGACCGCGCCTCGCGCGGGAAATCTACGGCGTGAAAAAAATCTACATCACCGAAAACGGCGCGGGCTACAACGACGCACCCCCGCACAACGGCGAGGTGCTCGACCTGCACCGCCGCGAATACGTGCGCCAATGCCTCGGCGAACTGCACCGTGGCATCGCCGCCGGCAATCCCGTCGCGGGTTATTTCCTCTGGTCGTTCATGGACAACTTCGAGTGGGCGGACGGCTACACCCGGCGCTTCGGCATCGTCTATAACGATTTCACCACCCAGCGGCGCACCCCGAAACTCAGCGCCCGCTGGTATGCGGAGGTCATGCGCCGGAACCGCCTCGTGTGACGCCTCCGGCTGTTGGCTCTCCCGCGCTCAATGCATGTATTTGCCGCCATCCACGACGAGGTTCTGGCCTGAGATGCCGGCGGCCGCGGAGGAGAGCAAAAACAACGTGGCGGGCGTGACGTGCTCTTCGTAGAGCAGGTGCCCGACCGCCGTGTCGCGGATGAGCTGTGCTTTGATGCGCCGGGATACTTTCTGGGCCAATTGCCGCTCCGTCATGATCCAGCCTGGAGAAACCATGTTCACCCGGATGCCTGCCAGGCCGACATCATGCGCCAGCGAGCGCGTGAACCCGACGAGCCCGGACTTGGCCGCCGAATACATCGTGTAGTCGCACTGGCCGATCATCCAGTTGGTGGTGCCGATGTTCACGATCGCCCGACCGGCTCCCGCCTTGAGGAACGGCAGCGCCGCTTGTGCGGCGATGAAGCCAGCGCGGAGATTGATGTGCACGACCCGATCGAACTCCTCCAGCGTCGACTGCTCAAAGGGCACGACCGGATCGATGGCGGCGTTGTTGACCAGATAATCGATGTGTCCTCGGCTGCGACCGGCCCGCGTCACAAATTTCCTCACCTCGTCCGGCCGGGACAGTTCGCAGCGAAAAAAATGCGCCCGCCCGCCCCACTCCTTCGCCAGCTCCCGACCGGCCCGGACATTCCGCCCGCAAAAGTGCACCTCGGCGCCAAGCCCCACCAACGCCTGCACGAGGTGCCGGCCCAAGCCGTTGGTGCCGCCGGTGACGACGACGACGCGGTTTTGGAAATCTCCGACGAGCGGCAGCGGGGGCACGGGAGTTCTCATGGACGGATCACCATCTTGATGGCGTTGATTTCTCCCCGGGCCATCCGGGTCATGACCTGCGGCGTTTCCGCCAGGCTGCACGAACCGCTGATAAGTTTCCCCAGCGGAAGCGCGGCATCACCGACGATGGCAACGGCGGCGGAAAAATCCCGTTTTGTGAAACCATACGAACCCCGGATCGTAGTCTCGTTGCTCGTTACCCCTTGCAACGGCAGGGTGAATTCCTGCGCCAGGTTGCCAATGAGCACGAGGCTTCCGCCGAGCGCGCACAAATCGTAGGCGGTGCGCACGGTGGCGGCCGCCCCGACGGCCTCGAAGACACCATCAGCCCCGCGACCCTGCGTGGCGCCGCCGATGACGGCGCGTGCGTCCTCACGCTCCACGTTGATCGGAATGGCGCCGAACTCCGCGATGAGCGCGAGTTTCTCCGGCACCTTGTCGAGGGCGAAGAACTGCTTCACCCCGTGCGCGCGCAGCGCAATGGCGAGGCCGATGCCGATGGTGCCCGCGCCGACGATGGCGATCACGTCTCCGGGGACGGGCCCCATGAGACTGACCGCGTGCACGCCAACGGCGATGGGCTCCGTAAGCAGGCCGATGGCGGGATCGAGTTCGGGCGCGATCCGGAACAGGCCCGCGGCTGGAAAAGCAAAATAGTCCGCCATCCCGCCCCACGTGCCGGCATTGACGCCGAGCACCTTCTTGTCGGGACAACGTTGCTCCTGACCAGCCTGACAGTGGCGGCAGGCGCCGCAGCCCACGATGTTGAACACGGCGGCCCGTTCGCCGACCTGCAGAGTGTCGACGCCGGGGCCGGTCTCGACCACCTCGCCCACCACCTCGTGCCCCATGACCATGCCCGGCTTGCGTCGTCCGCTTTCCCCGGTGAAGCCGTGGACATCGCTGCCACAGATGCCGATCGCAATCGGCCGGAGCAGCACTTCGCCGCGCCCGGGGCGGGGCGAGGGCAGTTCGGCCAGACGAAGCTGCCAGGGACCGTCGTAGATAAGCGCATTCATGCGGAGGAGCGGGCCAGGCCATGGCGGGCCATTTTCTCCCGCAAAAATATTGCCGACTGCCGGATATCGTCCGCACTGGTGGCCGGATCGGCGCCGTCCTCGATCGAGATCCAGCCGTTGAATCCGGCAGCGCGCAGCAGCGAAAAGATACGGTCGTAATCATTCAGGCCGCGACCAATCACGCCATGCCTGAGAATCGAGGCGTAACCCGTGTGCGGCTCGAGCGCTCTTGCCTGCAGCTCCGCGAGGCCGCCGTCCGCAAAATAACGATCGCTCGCATGCATGGTCACGACCCGTCCCGCCACCGCCTCAAGCAGCGGGATCGGATCCTCGCCACAAACGATACAGTTGGACGGATCAAAATTCACCCCGAAGCCGGGTCCGGGTGGAATCTGCTGCACGATCTCGAGGAACACCGCGGTTCTCTGCGCAAACTCCGGGTAGGTCCAGAACCCGTCCTTGTAGTGATTCTCCAGAATCAGCGTGACTCCTTGCTCAATCGCATGCGCGCGACAGGCGTTGATCGCCTCCACCGTGAAACGGACGCCGTCGGCGTGCGCCACCTCGGGACGGCGTTGACCGGAGAGGATGCGACAGTAACCGCCGCCCAGTTGCGCAGTGAGGTCGATCCAGCGCTTTTCCCGATTGATCTGGACCTGGCGAAACTGGGGATCGGGATGGGTGAAATCGGGCGAACAGCACAGCATCGGGATCGACCTTCCCTGCGCTTCGACGCGGTCGCGCCATGCCCGCACCCTCGCGGGATTATCCACTCCGATGAATCCCGCGTAGAATTCCAACCCGTCTATGTCGAAGGTCAGCGAAAGATCGATCCACTGTTCAACGGTCATCGTGCCATCAACGCAGAGCGCATCGAGCCAGGCTTTCGGAAAGGCGGCGAGCCGGGCCATTTCACGAACCTCCCGACCCGGCGACCTCGCCGTAAGCATGCACCTTTTCGCAGATCAACCGCAGCGAGGCCTCGATGTCGCCGTCCGCCGTCTTGAAAGCATCCGCGTCGATCGTGAGTGGCGCTCCGAGCACGACCAGCGGCGCACCGTAAAGAGGCGTCTGCACCGCCTGCTCGATCGTGAGCCCGCCGACCGCCTGCACGGGCACGCGAACAGCCCGCACCACCTCGCGCAACTGGTCGAGCGGGCTCGGCATGCGCTGGCCCGCCGCGGCAATCCCCCGCCGCTCATCGTAGCCGATATGATGCACGACAAAGTCACAGCCGAGATCCTCCAGCAAACGTGCGCCAGCCACCATGTCGGGGCAGCCGAGATTGTCGCCCATCACGCGGACATTCAGGTCGCGACCCGCCTTCACCACGCACTTGAGCGTCTCCTCATGGGCGCGGGCCATCACGACAACGTGGGTGGCGCCAGCCTTGGCCATGAGTTCCGCCTCGAGCCAGCCACCGTCCATGGTCTTCAGATCCGCCACGATCGGCGTATCGGGAAATTCGCGGCGCAGGGCGCGAACGCCGTTCATCCCTTCGGCGATGATCAGCGGCGTGCCGGCCTCCAGCCAGTCAACGCCGGCGCGGAGCGCGAGGCGCGCCGTGGCGACGGCCTCGGAAATGTCGGTCACATCCAGGGATATTTGCACGATCGGTTTCATCAGGAATGGAGAAAATCGCGCATGATGTTCAGGAGCCCGGCGGAGGCGCGGGAGCTCGCGAGCGGGCACTAAACCGGTAGCGGCCCGACCCGACGCGGATCATCTCCCGGCCTTCTTCGCGGCCGAGACGGCGCATGGCGGTCTCGTCCAACGGCAACCCACCTTCCTCGACAATCTGTTGGTCCGACACGGGAACGAACACCGTGGCGGTCGTATTGGCCGGAACCTCGACCGTCAGTTCGAACTGCTCTCCGACGCGACGCCAGGCAACCGTGATCCGGCCACGAATCGAATCGTAGTGACCCGTCGCCCGCTCCAACGCCGGGTCATTGGTCACTCCGGGCCGGATGAAAAAATGCCCAAAGCCGGGGTTTCCCGGATCGGACTGGATGCCCAAGACGCCGTGCACAAACCATGCGCCCACGTAAAGGTATGAACTGTGCAGCAGACTGGGAGAATCATGCTCTCCCCAAGCCTCCCACCAAGTCGTGGCACCCTGGGCCAGCATGTGTCCCCATCCAGGATAGTCTTGTTTCTCGACCATCGCATGCAGCAGGTCGTCACGCCGTGCTCGCATGAGGAACAGGAACAACATCGCGCCCCCCGTGATACCCGCGTGGATATGACCGCGCCGGACTTCCAGTATCTCGCGCTCCAGTCGGCGCCAGACCGCCGCGCGGGCCTCCTTGGGCGGCACCTCCACGAGCAAGGCCATGGCCAGGCTCGCCTGGCTTCCGTGCACATAGCTGCCTGCGGCCGGCTGATAAAAATGGGCATGAATCGCCTCGCTGAGCTGCCGGGCTTTTTTCCGCCAGCCATCAGCCAGTTCCGACTCACCGACGACCAGGGCGGCGGCCGCCGCCGTCCGCAGACCGTAGACCCAATAGCAATTATTGAAGAAGAGCGTCTCGTCCGTTTGTCCGTTCACGCTATTTCCGCCCGGTGGCAGCCAGTCGCCCAGGAAATCCCATTCGCCGCCCCATGGCCGGAGCAGTCCGTCAACTGCCTTCGTCTCCAGGAAGGCGAGCCACTTTCCCATCGTCGGCAAATTGCGCCGGAGAATGGCCACGTCGCCGTAGCGCAGATAAGTCTCCCACGGCAAATGGATGCAAAATCCGCTCCACGAGGGCCCGCCTCCACCCCAGTAAGTGGGCGCGGTATATGGAATGTTGCCTTCTTCTCGTCCGCCGCCGCCCGGCTGATCGGGAGGAAGGTAGTGCGCCCAGGAGGAAGCCCGACCTTGCACATCACGCCAGTCCTCCGCCCATTTCGTGCAGAACGCCCCGAAGCCATAGTTCGTGAGCGCCGTGGTGAGCGAGGCATGACCGTCGCCGCCATAACCCATTCGCTCCCGGTGCGGGCAATCCACGACGTAGCCGCCCAGCGCCAGGTTTTCCAGCGTCCAAAGCGTCGTGCTGAAAATGGAATTCAGCAGGGAATGCGACGAGGAGAACGATGACGCGGGCGCAAAGTCAGTCCGGACCATCCACGCGCGCACCTCGGCAGGCTCCGGCTGGCGGCCAGCGCCGCGAATCGTGAGCCACCGACCGGCGCAATAGTTGAAACGGTTTTGGAACGTGCCACTCCCCGTCGGCCCGATCATGTAAACACTCCGCAGGCGGTGCGTGATCGGTTTGTCGGCCTGCTCTGAAACCATGATCTCAACGCGGTCCCCAGGACGCCCATGCAGCGCGATCTCCAGGCATCCCGAAAAATTGCGGCCCAGATCGACGCGATATACTCCCGGCTCCGGCTCGTCGACGCGAGCGGGACTCAGGGCGGTCAACCGGCGGTTGGGTTCGGTCACATGCGCCGAAACCTCAAGGGCCGGAGAGAAGCAGACTGCCGGCTTCCATCCCGTCTCGTCCAAGCCCGGCGAGGCCCAACCGGGGATCTCTCGCGCCGCGTCGTATTCCTCGCCGCCAAAATTCATGAAATACCACGCCCCCAGCAGCCGGTTCGGACTGGGATGCCACTTCCAGGACTCATCGGTGACGCAGCGGTGGTTTGAGCCATCGGGCAGATCAAATTCAAACTGCCCAAGCACGATCGGCGCGCGCGGCTTGTCGGGTGTTTCAAAATTACGAAAGATCGACCACCCCGACCCGAGCCACAGGGCCAGCACATTCTCCCCGGCGTGCAGCAGCGGCGCGATCTCATACGCAACGTAGCGGGCTCGCTTGGAATTGTCCGTCACCGCGGGCATCAACACCGCGTCCCCGACCTTGTGGCCGTTGACGTATAGCTCGTGATACCCGACCGAGGCCACGAAGGCGGTGGCGCGGGTGGGCGCTGCCGACAGGGTGATGCTGCGCCGGAGCCAGGGATCGCGTAGCTCGTTGTCGGCCAGCGGCACCACATCGGGCGTGGGCTGACGTGGATCGTCGGCAAAGGATTCCCCCGTGCCAATCCACCGCGCCTGCCAGTCGCCGGCCCGCATCGGCCCCATGCTCCAACATCCCGGACGGCTCCAATCCGACCAGCACGAACGCTGATCGCGCACCCGCACCCGCCAGTGACATTGCTGGCGTGAAACAAGCGACCGTCCGCCATAACTGACGAAGGTCGTCGCATCGGACGCCACCTCTCCCGAATCCCACAGATCCGCACTCCCGGCAACCAGCGCCTCCGGCCCGGTGGCCACCTGCACGTGGTAGGCGGTCTGAAGGAGCCCGCGCAGTTCCGGCGCAGATCCCAACACCCAACTCAGCCGGGGCTGCGGCACATCCAAGCCAAGCGGATCGGTCAGATATTCAACCCGGAGAGCCGACGGATTCAACGCGGCCACGAATTCGTTTTTAACGGAACTCATGGAGATTTCAGATCGGCTTCCTTGCGGCCATCGCCGGACCCATGCCGGATCCTCGCCCTGCCTTCACGCCGGGGAAATCGCGCCAGACACAATGACTGGAAAAATTTCCGGGGCAGGAATGCATAAAAGGGGGCAGGGATTTTATGGTCATGACGATGGAGGGGCAGGATGGATGTGAGATTCGGGCCAGCCGGAATGGATTATCCAGCTTGCCCAAAGACCTGACGTCGCAGCCGACTGACGAAGCGTGGTGGGTGGCTGTCCCGCAACACGTTCGCCAATCACCGCGATGACCGGACAAAATCCGCAGCCTTCCGTCGGCGGTCAGCGGAGTGAACCGTCAGACCGTTGGCATCGCGATTGCGGCCCGCTGAGCTAACTCGCCGCTGTCCGTCCCGATGCAACCTGGATACTACGACCGCGGCGAAGGCCCTGACGGGACGCCGGACCACCTCACTCACCCCACCCATGAATCTCTTCAACGGCCTTGGCCTCAACCTCGGCAATCTCAGCCGGCTTTCCTCCGCCCGGACCCGCTCCATCAGCGCCGAAAATCCGACCGGCGGCGCAGGCACCGGCGGCATGGCCGAGATCACCACCGAGAACCACCCCGCCCGCGAGCTTGGCCGCGGCTGGAAAGTCTCGCCCTCGGTGCTCATCAAGGCCGGGGAAACTTTCACGATCGCCGACATCCGGGAAAGCGGCGCCATCCAGCAGATCTGGTTGACACCCACCGGATCATGGCGGGCCAGCATCCTGCGTATCTATTGGGACGGGCAGGAACAGCCTTCGGTCGAATGCCCCGTCGGCGATTTCTTCGGTCTCCCTTGGGACACCTATGCGCCGCTGGTTTCGCTGCCGGTCTGCGTCAACCCCGGCAGCGCTTTCAATTGTTATTGGGAAATGCCCTTCAGGAAAAGTTGCCGCATCACCCTTTCGAACATCAGCCGGGAGGACATGACGCTTTATTATCAGGTCAACTACACGCTGACGACAGTGCCGGACGACTGCGCCTACTTCCACGCCCAGTTCCGCCGGGTCAATCCGCTGCCCTACAAGAGCGTGTTCACCCTCCTCGACAGCGTGCGGGGCCGGGGTCACTACGTCGGCACTGTCATGGGCTGGGGCGTCAACAACAGCGGCTGGTGGGGCGAGGGCGAAATCAAATTCTACCTCGACGGAGACAAGGAGTGGCCAACCGTCTGCGGCACCGGCACCGAGGACTACTTCTGCGGCTCCTACAACTTCGAGCACAAGGAAACGAAGCAGTATCAGGAATATTGCACCCCTTACGCCGGCCTGCACCAAGTGCTTCGGCCCGACGGACTCTACCGTTCCCAAACCCGCTTCGCGATGTATCGCTGGCACGTGATGGACCCGGTGCGCTTCGTGCAGGATCTGCGCGTGACCATTCAGGCCTTGGGCTGGCGGCCCGATCGACGGTTCCTGCCCCGACAGGACGACCTCAGCTCGGTTGCCTTCTGGTATCAGACCCTGCCCACCGCACCCTTCCCCGCCTTGCCCGACCGCGATTATCTCCAAGTCATCTGAGCCCGCGACGCACCGCCCGTTAACGGCAGTTCCCCGTTACGTGCGACACGGCGGAGCCGAGTATGAGAAATCCCAACGGCTGTATTCCTGCCGGTGCTGCCGGAAGGTCGCCTCATCGGTCGCGGCGGGCGGCGTCATCGCCTGCCAGTCCGTCAGGCGGCGACGCATGTCCGCCAGTTCGCCGGCACATCGCGGGTCCCCCGCGAGGTTGCGTGACTCTGCCGGGTCGTTGACCAGATCATAGAGCTCCTCAAACCCGTCGCCGAACCAGATGTATTTCCACTCCCGCGTGCGCACCGCCCGGGTGTGGTCGCCAGGCACATTGAATGGAGCGGAACGCGCGAGCGGACTGCTGGTGCCCCGGGCCGCCTCCCAAGCCCGCCGGTATTCCTCCGGGGTATCATAGCCAGACCGCATCCATTCGTAGCACACCTCCGCGTGGACCTGCGTTCGATGACTGTTCGTCTCGCCTCGCAACAATCCCGCGAAAGATCGCCCCTGACACCCTGCGGGTGATGGAACCCCGAGCAATTCCAGCAAGGTGGGCAGCATATCCGTATGTTCCGTGAAGGTGCCCGCGACAACGCGCGCCGGGAGATGCGCCGGCCAGTGGACAATAGCCGGCACCCGCAACAGCGCGTCATACAGGAGCAGGTCCTTCTTCACCATGCCCTGATCCCAGCAAAAGTCGCCATGATCGGATACGAATACGACGATCGTGCGATCAGCATCGGGGCGTCCGCGGAGCGCCGCCATGATGCGGCCGATCAATTCGTCGACGTAGGAACACATGGCTCCATAAACGGCGAGGTAATGTCGTTGCGCGGCGGGATCGGCGCGGTCGGATCCCTGCGCCCCGCGTTTGACGCGGAGCCGACGGGGCTTGGTGCCTTCCGGCGCCGGCTGCCAATCCGGCAGAGGCAGTTCGTCCTCGGGATAAAGCGCTGCAAAACGTCGCGGGGCGAGGTGCGGCACATGGGGATCACTGAACGAACTCACCAGACACCAAGGGCGGTCCGCGGGTGCGGCAGCCAGATCATCCAAGGTCTGCGCGGCGATCATGCCGCTGGTCGTGACTTCATCGGGAAAATCGTGGAAGCGTCCCGAGCCGAAGCAGTCGTGCTCCGCCAGGTAGCGTTGTGCCTCGTGCTCGAGTTGCACGTAAGCTTGGCGCTCTCTCGAGAGCGGCACCCGCTTCTCGGGCGGGTCGAACCGGGTGACGTTCGCGGCGAGTTCGGCATCGGGCAGCATGTGATTCTTGCCCGAATAGGCGAGATGGTAGGCTTGCTGGCGTAGCACCTTGACCAAGTGGGGATGACAACCGGGCAGCAATTGGTCGTTCTCCAACACCCCGTGGGCATGAGGGTAAATCCCGCTGAACAACGTGCAACGCGAGGGCACACAGACGGGTGCCTGCGCAAAGTGCCCGCGCAAATCCACCCCTTCGGCAGCGAGTCGGTCGAGATGCGGGGTCTTGATCCATCCTCCGTGACAAGACAGCGCGTCGAACCGCTGCTGATCGGTCATGATGAAGAGAAGATTGGGGCGCATCGTATCAGCCATGGGTGAGACGACAGCCAACCGGTAATCGGTCAAATCTGGCCATGGCGGCTTGGAAATAGGGGGACGGAAGCTTCACACCGTTTCGCCAACGGCGATCACGCGCAAGGTGGATTGATGCCAAAATGACTTCGCGTCAACGAACCACAAGCGGCCCGCCGGTTATCACGCTAACCGTCAAACGCGCCGGATGAGTTTAGCCGGCATTTCATCGGAGTGACCGCCACGCACCTCGCCTCACTAAGACCGCACGAGTCGACTGCGTTCATTGCCCTTCTCGCGGAATTGTCCCGGCGACCTCGTGCCATTGTTCGGGAGCCGACGCCAATCAGAAGTGAGCAGCAATTCCGCCCCTCCACACTTCGACCCGATGCCTACGTCTACCCGACCGGCCCGATCCGACAATAAACCGCCTCAACCTCGCTGGCTGATCCGCCGTTGGTCAACTATGCTGCTCCTTGCGGGCACCGTGCTTCAGGCCGGACCCGCGGTGAATCCGGACCACGTCGAGTTCACACCCAATCCCTCGGCTGTGGCCTATAAGAAGGAAATCGGCCGCGATCCTGCGACCTGGCAATGGAACATTCCGCTGGAACTTCCCCGCGTCACCCATGGCGTGGTCCGCAGCGCGTCGATGAACCGCGACGTGGGATATAACATTTACCTGCCACCGAGCTACGAGGAGGACACGCAGACCCGCTATCCCGTAGTCTATTACTGCCATGGCGCTACGGGCAGTGAAACCTCCGATGAGCCCGTCGTGAACTGGGTGGCCGACCAGATAGGAAAAGGTTACCTCGGCAAGGTCATCTACGTCCTGATGAATGCCGGCCATTTTAGCGGCTATCGCGACCGCCCGGATGGCAAGGTCATGGCGGAAACCTACGTCATCCGTGAACTCATTCCCGAGATCGACCGCCGTTACCGCACCATCGCCTCGCGCGAGGGACGCGCCCTGATGGGATTTTCGATGGGCGGGGGCGGTGCCGTGCGTTTGGCCCTGAAGTATCCCGACCTGTTCTGTGCGGTCGCCTCATTCGGTGGATCGCTCGGACGAGCTGCGGGATCAACCGATCCCGCCCCAAGCCCCGACCAAACCGAGAACCCCGACAACATTTACCACTGGGCCACCACCAACCAGGCCGCGGTAAAAGAGCGGGTGGGTCTGTTTTTCGTGGTGGGACAGCAGGACCGCATGTATGCCGACCACGGCCCGCTCCTGCAACATCTGCACAGCCTTGGGATCGATTTTCACTACCGTGTAATCGCCGGCATGGGACACGATCTTTGGGGCTCCATGGATCTGCTCGGGGGCGAAGCCATGCGGTTTCTGGCCTCATACTACGCGCCGGCGCGGATTGAAAACTGAACCATTCAGGCAGAACCAGTGTTGGCCCATGGCGATCTTGCCAGTCTGGAAACATCGTCCCCCTTGGGGCCATCAGGACGGCAAAAACCAGCCACGTGACTCCGTGTGACCATTACAGCGGGAGTCACTCCGATGAGTTGGCGCAGCGCTCCCAAGACCAGCAATTCGTCGCCGCCGGAGGAGATCCCGTCCACCTCAAGGACGGAGACTGGCAGTGGACAATCCCCATAAACGATTGTCGTCACCGAGTGAGCGTCGGCGTCAAGTGCCCGCGACGTCGAACTCGGCCTCAAGGAGAGCGCGTGCTTCCTCGCTTCCTTTTTCGGCGGCGTATTCCAGCCAGTAACGCGCCCGCTCTTCGTCGCGGGGGAGATACCGTCCGCCGAGAAATACCCGGCCGGCTCTGAATTTTTGATCCACGCTGCTTCGGCGCTCGGTCGCGGCATCCAGAATCGCGGCGGCCCGCCGGGGATCGGCCGGAAGTCCTTCCCGACCGTGGCCGAGGAGGTCCCCGGCCGCGTCGGCGGCTTCCCAAAACCCGAGTTCGGCGGCGCGCACGAAGGCGTCGACCGCCTTCACGGGATCGACTGGTGTCCCGCGGCCTTCGCGGAAGCATTCGCCCAGAATATAGAGCGCGCGGGGTTCGTCGGAAGCCGCCGCTTTTCTCGCGTATTCAAAACCCAATGACTCATTATGGGCCTCTTGGGCCGGATTGGCGTAAAGCGCGGCGAGCCCCGCGTAAGCGCCCGGCACGCCGGCCTTCACCCCGTCTTCATAGATGGCCATCGCCTGCTCCACATCGACCTCGGTGCCGAAACCTTCGCAATAAAAGTCGGCCAGGAGCAACCGCGCCTCGGTGAGGCCGAAGTCCGCGGCTCGCTTCGCCCACTGAAAAGCTTCCTCCCGATCACTATCATCCAGCGGATCGGCGTCCGGCTCCCATGCGTGGATGATCGCGGCGGCTTCATACAAGGCGGCAGGGAATTTGTCCCTGGCGGCCGTTGCGATTTTCATGCGCGCCTGCGGGAGATCGCGCGGGACGAGTTCGCCCGTGCGATAGAGCGATGCGAGCAACGTGCGATGCGGGTAAGTTTCCCAGCGTTCGTAGGAGCTCACCTTTTCGAGAAGTTCGACGCCGGCGGGAACGTCCTGCGGGACAACGCCACCGACGAGCAGCAGTCGGGCGAGTTCGAGACTGCCGCGGTATTCGTCGCGTTGGTAATCGAAAACGGATATATCCGTGAGGCGGCGGTAGAGCGCCAGGGCGCGCGCGGGATCGGCGGCCACGCCTTCGGCGCCCGTCAGAAAGAAACGCGCGGCGGCGTAGACCTGCTCGTTCGTCGCCTTCTCAGAACCGAGTGAGGCGAGGTAGCGTGGGAGCAACTCCGCGGCATAATCGTCGCCGTAAACGTTGCCGAGCGTTTCGGCGGTGAGTCGAAGCCAGAGCGGATTGGAGGGGGAAATCTCGGCAAATTTCTGCAGCAGGCTCAGCGCGGCATCCCCGTTGTGCAGCGGGCCGGCCTGGACGAACAGCATGACATACGGCTCGGCGCGCATGGGCGCCATGCGGATCAAATTGGAGAGCGGCTCGAAGGCCTTCTTCGTATCGACCGGCACGTGCGCCGCGACGTCTGCATCGAGGCCGAGATAAATGCGCACCAGGCGTTCCGCCTTGTTGGCGTCCAGGATGGCACTGAAGCGACTCCCGATGGAGCGGAGAATTTCCTCGTGATGCTCCCCCCAGCCGCCGGGACTCGCGATGAGCAGCTCGGTGTAACGCTCTTCCTGCCACGGGTCGGGCTCGGTGAAGCGACGCATCGCCTGCGTGACGGCGATCGCCTTGACGGGATCGGCCGGCAGGTGCGCGCCGAGGTAGTATTCCTTGAAGAGGATCCGGCCGGCCTTGTGATTATGCCACCCGTCGTCGGAGCGGACGACCTCCTCGAGGAGTGCGGCGCCTTTTTGCGGATCGGGTGCGATGCCGTTCTTTTCGTCTCCGAAGAGCCACGCATTGCCTTGATAGAACTTCGCGGCGCCCGAGCCCAGCGCGATGGCTTCGGCGAGATGCCGGCGTGCGCGGGCTGCGTCGGGCTGCGCGCCGTCGGGGCGCGCGATGCGATGAAGTTCCCAGGCGGCCTCGGCGGCGCGTTCGCTCTTCTTCAAAAAGACGAGCATCTCCAAATGGCGGATGGCGGGGATCGGTTTGCCGACCAAAAGATAATAAAATGCCAGGTGTTCCTGCGCTTCGCGATCGTTGCGATGCAGGACCTTGTTTTCCAGGTCTTGCTCGTAGGAGAGCGGCCGGGCCTCGGCTTGCTGACGCGCACGCGCCTCGCGGGCGCTCCGACCGGTATCCGCGTCGGAGTATTCATAATCGCTATATTCCCGGCGGTCCCGATTGCGCAGTTCTTCCAGACGCGCCGCCTCCTGCTGCTTCCACGTCATGGTCGGCAGCGGAGTGCCGAAACTGCTCCACCATTGCGGCCGGGCTTCCTGGGCTCGCCGCTCGATTTGAATGTTGCGAATGGTCGTATCTGAGTTGGTCCATCCCGTGTTGTTTCCGTAGGCATCTTTCGCAGGGAGCGACGCGACAAAGCTCGCAGTTAAGGCGACGAGGGACAGGGCGGAAACAAGCGGACGCATGTAAAAGGCATGCAGCGAGACCGTGCGGAGGCGAACGCACAACAGAATACGGTGGGAATCCCGCGCCAGAAAAAGGCCTCAACTTTGCAGGCTACGTCCCTGACGACAGACCCGGGCGAACGAATCGCCTGAATGTCCGTGATTCCAAGGTGGCGCTCCCAATCCGGACGCTTTGGGAAGCGCACCAAGCTTCGGTCCTTCCTTTGGCTACCGGGCTCAAATCCAACCCCTGCATCCCGTTTGAAGGCCTTCGGACGCTCCCGCAGGCCTTTTGTTTTCCTAAATTGTGGGCGTGGCGCGCCTTGGGCGCCCCCGTCAATGGCAGATACCCCGGCTTGCCAATGCGGCACCGAGACGTTTTCAAGGTGTCGGACTCCGGCCAAGTCCCCACCCTCACCCAACCCCGGACGCTTCCGGGGGTCCTCATGAAATCCACCCTCTTTCGCTTTCCCCTGCTGGCACTGGTTCTCGGCAGCTCGTTCGCCCCGGTTTTTGCCCAGCCCGTCCCGACACCCACCGCCCCACCCTCCGCCGAACCCATGGTCGGCCCGATCATGCTGCGTGACGAGAGCATCGACCAAGTGCTGGCGTTGGTCGAACGCTGGACCGGTCGCACCGTGCTGCGCCCGCAGACGATGCCCGCCGGCGCCATCACGCTCACCCTGCGCGAGAGCGTGACTCAGTCCGAGGCCATTCAAGCCGTGGAAACCCTCCTCAATCTCAACGGCATCGCCCTCACCCCGCTCGGCACGCGCTTCTTCAAGGCCACCCCCCTCGCCCTCGCAAAATCCGAGGCCCCCGACTTCATCGAAGGCTCCACGCTGGACTTAACCCCGAGTGGCCGCGTCGCCAGCAAGCTCTTCCAGCTCACCTTCCTCCGGATTGGCGAGTTCATGCCGCAGATCGCCAGCCTGCTCAATCCCGCCGGCGGCAGCGCGCCCATCGTTTTCGAAAAGGCCAACGCCGCGCTCATCACCGATTCCGTCAGCAACCTCCAGCGCGTCGAAACCCTCGTAGCCCGGCTTGACCAGCCGGTGCTCGCCGGCCTGCAGCCGAAGTTCTACCCGCTCACCTTCGCCAAGGCCAGCGATGTGGTGAACAAGATTCGCTCACTCTTCAACGGCCCGCTCCAGAACCAGATCGGCTCCGCCACAACCTTCAACGCCGACGACCGCACCAATCAGGTCATCCTTGTCTCCGATTCGCGCCAACACAGCTTCTTCGACGAACTCATCGCCAAGCTCGACGTCAAATCCGATCCCAACACCCGCAACGAGGTGATCTACCTCAAGCACGGCGCCGCCAAGGACGTGGCTTCCATCCTCAGCCAGCTCGTTTCCGGCCAGAACAACGCCGCCAAGACTGTCGGCGCCGACGCCAGCCGACCGCTCACCGGCACTGCCCCGGCCGCCGTGGCCAACCCGCAAGCCCCCGCTCCCGCCGGTCCCGCGCCGGTGGTCGCCAACACCGTCTCCCTTTCCTCCCTCGGCCTCGAAATCGGCTCGACCAACCAGTTCAGCACGCTCCTCACCATCCTCCCCGAAGAGCGCAGCAACTCGATTGTCGTCTCCGGCACGGTGGACGACGTGCGCCTCATCAACGAACTCGTAGCCAAGCTCGACGTCCTGCTCGCCCAAGTGCGTATCGAGGTCGTCATCGCCGAGGTCACGCTCAACGACAACGCCAGCTCGGGCATCGCCGAATTGGGGCTGCGAATCACGGATGGCAAACTGGTCGGCTTCAGCTCCGCAGGTCCGGGCTATAGCATCAGGGAAGCGACCTTCTCCGCCGGCACGACGGATCTCTCCGCCGACATCGGGCTCTCTTCCACCCCGCGCAAAACCAACGCCGTGATTCTCTCGCACCCCAACATCATGACGACGCACAACAAAGAGGGTGAAATCTTTGTGGGCGAGACGCGCCCGACCATCAGCAGCTACCTCAACGACAGCACCGGCACGACTGGCGGATTCGGCGGCTATCGCAGCACGGTGGGGCAACAGGAAATCGGCATCCGCCTCATTGTGAAACCGCTCATCGGCACCGACGGTTCCGTGCAGCTCGAAATCAAGCAGGAGGTGGACGACATCCTCGGCGAAATCGAGATCGACGGCAATCCCCAGCCCCGCATCGGCAAGCGCGAAACCAACTCCTTCGTCAGCGCCCGCAGCGGCGAGATCATCGTCATCGGCGGCTTGCAGCGCACCTCGCGCACCAAGCGCACCAACCGTATCGGCCCCATTCCCATCATTGGCGATTTGTTCGGCAGTCGCAGCCGCGAGAACGCCCGCACCGACCTCGTATTCTTCCTCCGCCCCACGGTGGTCACCGACACCCCGGCCGACAATGCCGCCGCGTTGGAGCAGTTGGAGAAGTTTCCCGAAAAGCAGCGTGAGCCGGTCCGCGAGGCCTTGGGGCTCGATCAGGCCAAGTCGTGACCGCCATGGCCGCCGAGATCGACGTGCTGCCCGCCGCGCTGCGGTCGCGGCTCAACGAGGAACAGCGCCGCACGCTGGTCGAAGCGCCGCGGGACCGCCGCCTCGCTGCCCTGGCCGCTGCGCTGGGCGTGGATGAACCCGCCGCACTGCGCGAACTCGCCACGGCCGCCGGACTCACTGCGGTGCGTGAGATCAAGGCTGACCCCGAGGGCGTGCCGCTGCTGCCTGCGCGTCTCACCCGAGATTTCCTGATTGTGCCCGTGCTTCCGACCGAAGCGGCGCCCAACGTGCTGACCCTCGCCACGACCTGGCCCGCGGACGAAGTCGTCACCGACTGGCTCGCCACCTTTACTCCGCGCCCGCTCCGCTGGGTGCTCGCGCCCGCCGATCGGGTCAACCAGCTAATCGTCGAATGCTACGGCGTCGGCGCGGGCAGCCTCGAGAACGACGACGAACTGCCGGAACTCTCGACCAATGTCGCCGCAGCCGATGCCGACGCCGACGAAGAGGCCGCCGTCGTGCGCTTCGTCACGGAAGTCATTTCGCAGGCCATCGAGGACGGCGCCACCGACATTCATTTCGAACCGCAGGAAGGCCAGCTTCGCATCCGTTACCGCGTGGACGGCCTGCTCGTGCCCGTGCCGCTTCCGGAAAATCTCATCCGTTACCAGGACGCCATCATCTCGCGCCTCAAGATCATGGCGCGACTCAACATCTCCGAGAAACGCCTGCCCCAGGACGGACGCATCAACTTCCGGGCCGGCGGCAACACGCTCGACATCCGCGTCTCCACCATCCCGACCATTTACGCCGAGAGCGTCAGCCTCCGCCTGCTCAATCTCCGCCGCGAGGCCTACACGATGGATCGCCTCGGCATGGATGCTGGCGAACAGGCCGCGGTTCGCCGCGTGCTTGGTTTCCCGCACGGCATCATTCTCGTCACCGGTCCCACCGGCTCGGGCAAGTCCACTTCGCTGAACGCATTTCTTCGCGAGATCAACTCGACCGATCTGCGCATCGTCACCGTCGAGGACCCGATCGAATACGAAGTGCCCGGCGCCAACCAGATTCAGGTGCGTCCGGAGATCGGGCTCACCTTCGCCAGCGCGCTGCGCCACATCCTGCGTCAGGACCCCGATGTCATCATGGTTGGTGAGGTGCGCGACCGTGAGACGGCCGACATCGCCATCCGCGCTTCGCTCACGGGTCACTTGGTGTTCTCCACGCTCCACACCAATGACGCGCCCGGCGCCATCACGCGCCTGACCGACATGGGCATCGAGCCCTTCCTCATCACCTCGGCCGTCGAACTCGTCATCGCCCAGCGCCTCGTGCGCCGCTTGTGCGAGCACTGCGCCCAACCCACCGAGGTGAATTCGGTGCAATTGCGCGATTCGCTTTCCATTCTCGGTCTCGACCACGCAGAGGCCGACGGCGTTACCCAGCTCATGAGTCCCGTGGGTTGCGATCGTTGCCGCCAGACCGGTTTCCGCGGACGCGTCGGCTTGTTCGAGATTCTGGAACCCGCCCCGGAGCTGCACGATCTCGTCATCCGTCGCGAGTCCACCCGCACGCTCGCAAAATGTGCCCGCGATCACGGCATGCGCACACTCCAGCAGTCCGGTTGGCAGAAAGTCCGTTCCGGCCTCACGACTCTCGACGAGGTGCTGCGCGTCATCACGGTCTCCGACCACTGAGTGGCATGCCGACGTATCGCTACAGCGCCCGCGATGCCGCCGGCCGGTTGGTCGAATCCAGTCTCGACGCTCCCAGCCGGCGCGACGCACTGCGCGTGCTCGCCGCGCGCCAGCTCCAACCGGTCAAGCTCGACGATGTGGCCGCGCCGCAAACCGGCCGTGCCCAAGCCGCCACCGGAACGGATGATCTCTCCTCGCTTTCGCGGCGCGAGCACCTGCCTTTTCTCGAAGCCTTGCACGAGTTGACCGCCGGTGGCCTTTCCGCCGGCGAAGCCGTGCGCCTGCTCGGCATGCGCCTGAAGGAGAAAAACCTCCGCCTGCTCAGCGCCGCCGTGTGGGAACGACTGAGCGGCGGCCTCACCCTCTCGCAGGCGATGGAGCAGATTCCACGCGTTTTCGACCGCCAGACGGTGTCGCTCATTCGCGCCGCCGAGGCTACCGGCAATCTCACCGAAGTGCTGCAGCGACTTATCGAACACTTCACGCAGCAGAAGGAAATGCGCCAGCGCCTCGCCACCGCGATGGTTTACCCGGCGCTGGTGTGCTTGTTGGCGTTTGTCGTCATCGTGATTTTCGTCGTCGTGCTCATCCCGAAGCTGCAGGGCATGCTGTCCTCGCTCGGCGGTGAACTACCCGCTTTCACCCAATTCGTGGTCGGCAGCGCGCAGTTTCTGGCGCGTTACGGTGTCATCGTCGTGCCGGCCGCCGCGTTCCTGTTGATTCTCTTCTGGCGCTGGCGGAATTCCGAAGGCGGACGGAAACTCGTGGACGCCTGGCTGGTGAAGCTGGCCGTCGTGCGCGGGTTCGTCATCGACGCCGCCCTGTTGAATTTCACCCAAGTGCTGGCCGTGTTGCTCGAAAACGGCATCCCGACGGTCGAAGCCCTGCGCCTCACCGAACGCACTGTGGTCAACCGCGCGTTGCAGGCCGAATTGCACAAGGCCACCGACCGCGTCCTCGAAGGCGCCAGTCTTTCCGCCGCGCTCGGCCAGACCGGTTTCTTTCCCGATCTGCTGCTCGATCGCCTCGCCGTCGGCGAGAGCACCGGCAAGCTCGCACCGTGTCTGCGCGACATCTCGCGCAACTACGCGATCCGCCACACCCGCCGGTTGAATGCGCTCACCGGCTTCCTCGCGACCGCGGTGTTGCTCTTCACCTTCGCCTTCGTGGGATTGCTGGCCTACGCCATCGTGTCCGCCGTGCTGGAGGTCAGCGCGAGCTTCAAGTTCTAGAAGGCTGCGCAGAAATTGCGTTTACGAGGGAAATCCCCCGACCGGGGCGGGTTTGTTCTAGTATAAGACCACCCGGCCAGTTGAGCCACGACAGGAGCGGATATCTTGGAGAACAGGCGAATTGTCACCCCGCCTTCCCCATGAAGATCACCCCTCGCTTCCGTCATTTCGCGCTATTCCTGACTGCTCTCTCGCTGCCTCTCGCCGCCACCGCACAGCTTGCCTCCGGCAAGGACAAGTTCCTCGGCAACATCGTGGGCAACACGATTCCGGCCAACTACGACGACTATTGGAATCAAATCACACCCGAGAACGCGGGCAAGTGGGAGTCCGTCGAACGCATACGAGATACCATGAATTGGGAAGCCTTGGACAAAGCTTACGATCATGCCAAAGACAAGGGCTACAAGTTTAAGCTCCACACCCTCGTCTGGGGCGCCCAATTTCCTGCTTGGATCAACGGACTTCCGGCCAACGAACTCCGCGAGGAAATCGAGGAGTGGATGGATGCCCTCGCCGCCCGCTATCCCGAGGTCTGGGCCATCGACGTGGTGAACGAGCCGACCAAGACGCCGATGCCCGATAACTTCAAGGCGGCTCTCGAACTCGAAGGTGAAAATTGGGTCGTTAAAGCATTCCAACTCGCTCGTGTGAGATTCCCGAACGCCAAGCTCCACATCAACGAATACGGCACCGAAAACGATCCCAATGCCCGCATTCAATACCTGGCTATCATCAACCTGCTCAAGGATCGCGGCCTCATCGACGGCATCGGCATCCAAGCCCACGCCTTCAACCTCGATCACATGAACGCGAGCCAGATGAAGACCGCCCTCGATGCCTACGCCGCAACGGATCTGGATGTTTTCATCACCGAACTCGACATCCGCGGCATTGGCACCGCCTACAGCGAGGCCAACCAAGCAACCAAATATCGCGATCTCTTCCCCGTCATCTGGGAGCACCCGGCCGTGAAAGGCGTCACCCTCTGGGGCTATATCGAAGGTCAAACCTGGATGGAGAACAGCGGCATCATCAAGGATGGCAAGGAGCGCACCGCCATGCTCTGGCTGAAGGGCTACATGACCGGCACCTTGCCGGCGTTGCCGGCCGCACCAAGCGGCCTGACCGCCACCGCGTCTTCGACCACGCAGATCAATCTGTCGTGGACCGACAACGCCACCACCGAAACCGCCTACAAGGCCGAGCGCGCGACCAACGCCGGTGGTCCTTGGACCGAACTCAGCAGTGCTCTTGCGGCCAACACCACCACTTACAGCGCCAGTGGTCTCAGCGCTTCGACCACTTACTACTTCCGCGTCCGCGCGAGTAACGCCGCCGGCGATAGCGAATACAGTGCAACCGCTTCGGCCACGACCTCGACACCTCCTCCGCCCCCTCCACCGCCGTCGAGTGGAGGTGGTGGCGGCGGCGGTGGCGGTGGCGGTGGCGGTGCTCCCAGCGCGTGGTTCCTGGCGCTGCTGGCTCTCGCCTCGCTCGTCCGTTTCCGCCGCCGGACCTAAACCGGTAGAGCCGCGCGACTTCTCGTTTGGCGGCTCCGGTCCTTCGTGCCATGAAGCGTGCGCTGCCGTTCCTGCTCCTCGGCGTTGCGCTCGGGCTGACTTGGTGGTGGCTCAAACGTCCGTCACCAGACGGGTCAGCCATCGCCTCCGCGCCCGCCGAAACTGCATCCGCTCGACCCGCGACCGCTATTATCCCCGCACCCGCCTCGCCCGCTGCGCTTTCCGAGGAGCCTGCGCGGTCAGACGAGCTCACCGCCCAAATCACCCGGGCGCTCAACAGCGGTTCCGCCACCGAACGCGACCACGCCCTCAATGTGCTCCTCCCTCGTCTCGTCGCCGCCGATCCGGCCGCGGCCGGGCACCTCGCGCTCGCCTGGGAAACGGGCTTGCTCCGCGATGAGTTGCTGAACCGCGTCACCCGGCGTTGGGCCGATCAGGATATCGGTGGAGCGCTCACCTGGCTGACCTCGCTCCTTGACTCCGCGGATCGAAATCTGGCCTCCGTGGCGTCAACCAATCAAGTCGCGCGCGCCGATCCAGCCGGGGCGCTCGAACTGGCACTGGCTCTGCGCGTCGGTCTCGACAACGGCAGTTTTGAACGCATGGCGCAATTGTGGGCCGAGGAGCATCCCACCGATGCCGTGAACTGGGCTATCAATCAACCACCCGGACCCGTGCGCGATCGCCTGCTCGCGCGCATTGCCCATGTGCGGGCGCAACAGGAGCCCGCTGAAGCGGCGCGCTTGGTGTTGGAAAACATGGCTCCCGGCGGAGCGCGCGATGCGGCCGTGCTGTCCGTCGTGCGCCAGTGGGCCGTGCGCGACTATGCCGAGGCCGCACTCTGGGTTGACGGCTTTCCACCAGGCACGCTGCGCACCCATGCGCAAAGCGAACTCGGGACCGCGCAAAAGCTAATCCAATAGCTAAAATCGACGCGTGAATCGTGGCCTTTGACCGGCTCTTCGCTCCGATCACGCGTTGCCCAACGCGTAATGAAAAGACGCGGACCGGAGTCCGCGTCTTTCTATCGCACTACTGACTGACAACCCTGAAAAGTGTGAGGGCTCGCGCGCGCACAACGGGCCAGTCAAGCACACGCGAGCCCCTTTGGTCACCTCTCGCACCCTCTGCAGGGCACGAAAACTATGAGCACAAAGCAATCAGGGGGAGGTGCTTCCAGCGGTGGGCAAAACCACCTAAATTCAGGTGGTTTGGGCTACAAAACTATGAACGCGTGTCATACAGGTGACACCCATCGCCTAAAAACCAACGGCTGAAACGCTTACTGATCCAAACCGAAAATCGCCCGCGCGTAGGAATCCGCCGAGAAGGGCTGTAAATCGTCGGGCTGCTCACCCAAGCCGATGAAATAGATCGGGATCTTCAACTGGCGCCAGATGCCCACGATCGCCCCACCGCGGCTCGTGCCGTCGAGCTTGGTGACGATCAGGCCGGTGAGTCCAAAGCTTTTGTGGAAGACCTTCGCCTGTTCGATGGAGTTCGCCCCAAGGCTGCCGTCCACGACCAGCCAACGGTGTTGCGGCGCGGCAGGATCGTGTTTCTGCAACACGCGGCGGATCTTCGCGAGCTCCTCCATCAAGTTGTCCTTCGTGTGCAGGCGGCCGGCCGTATCCACGATGAGCCAGTCCTTGTTGCGCGAATGGGCAGCCTGCCACGCGTCAAAGGCCACGGCCGCGGCATCGGCGCCGGTATGGCTGGCCACGATGTCGAGCTCCAGTCGCGTCGCCCAGCTCTTCAACTGCTCCACCGCCGCAGCGCGAAACGTGTCGCATGCCGCCACGAGCACGGTCTGGTTGTCGCCTTTGAACTTGTGCGCGAGCTTGGCCGTGGTGGTCGTTTTGCCCGAACCGTTCACGCCGATCATGGCAATGACCTGGGGACGAGATGCCGCAGCATTTTCCAACCGGCCTTCCGCTCCGGCCAGCACACGCCGCAAAACCGCAGCTCCGATCTCCGCCGCCTGCCGGCCTTGCAGCGCGGGATCCTTTTTATAGGCCGCCTTGATTTCCTCGAGAATTTCGGTGGTCGTCTCGACGCCGAAATCCGCCGTGTAGAGCGCCTCCTCCAACTCGTCGATCGAAGCGGCGTCGATCTTGCGACCGCCAAACAGCCCGTGCGTCTTCGCCGCGATCGCCGCGACCGTCTTCGTCAGGCCGTCCTTGAACTTTTTGAAAAGGGAAAACATGGGAGAAGTAAAAGGGAAAGTGAGGGTGAAAGTGCGCAGGTCAACCCGGCCAAGTTCCGGACCGGTCCCTTTTCCCTCTCCCTCTCACATTCACTCGTTGCTCGGCTTGCGCGCATCGCGGCCGAGCTTGTCCTTCATGCGATCGAGAATGCCGTTGATGAAGCGCTTCGAATCCGCGGTGGAAAACTGTTTGCTAAGGTCAATGGCCTCGTTGATCGAAACGACCGGCGGGATGTCCTTGCGGTGCAGCATCTCGAAGATGGCCAGCCGCAGGATGGCGAGGTCGATGCGGGCGACGCGCTCGAATTCCCAGTTGTGGGCCAGCCCCTTGATGTGGCTGTCAATTTCCTCGACGTGCTCGATGGCGCCGTGGATCAACTCCTCGGCAAAGGCGTAGTAATCGCGCGGCTTCTCCAGATGGTCGAAGAAGAGCTGGAGATCAGCGCCGAGATTGGCGGGACGGTTTACGCTCCACGCGTAGAGAAATTGGAACGCGGCGGCGCGACACTCGCGGCGCTGGGTAAATTGGCTGCTCATGATTTTCCTCCCCTACGACGAGCGCGCGTCGCGGCCGGCAGGCCACGCTTCAGCGCCGCCATTTCCAGCGCCGCTTGGGCGAACTCGGCGCCGCGATTGATGCGGCCGGTGCAACGGGCCCGCGCCTGCGCGGCATTGTCGGTCACGATGACGCCGTTGATCACCGGCACACCGGTATCAAGTGCCACGCGTTGCAGGGCATGTGAGACGCTCTGACCGACCATCTCGTGGTGATTCGTGTCGCCGCCGATGAGCACGCCCAGCGCGACCACACAGTCGTAATTTCCCGCCGCTGCCAGTTGGCCCGCGGCCCATGGCACCTCGTGCGAACCGGGCACGCGCAGCAGCGTCAGGTTGTGCGGCTTTACGCCGGAATCGCGCAACCGCGTCACCAGCCGCGACAACAACGCCGCGACCAACACCCCGTTGAACCGGGAAGCGACGATGCCGAGACGAAATTTCGTCCCGTCGATCGCTTGGGCGGTGGGTGAGTTCAGGCTCATGAACGGTCTATTGGCTGGACGAGGCCGGGTTTCCGCAATCCGAAAACAGCACTCATACCGGGATCTGTTCCACGATCTCGAGACCGTAGCCTTCGAGGCCGACTACGCGACGGGGCGCATGCTGCAACAGGCGGATTTTCCGCAGGCCGAGCGCGGTGAGAATCTGCGCGCCCGTGCCGTAATCGCGCAGGTTGGCCGAAGCCGCCGGCGCACCGGGATTCAGCAACGCATCCTGCATCCGACCGTTCTGCTCCATGTAAACAATGGCGCCGTGTCCGACCTGCGCCACGCGCTGCAGGGAGGAGACCAGCGAGCGGTGGCTGCCGAGATCGGTCGCGTGAAACACGTCGCTCAGCAGGTTCTCCGTGTGGACCCGCACCAGCGTGGGCGAACCGTCGAGCTTGCCCATTGTGAAAGCGAGGTGATGCCGCCCATCCACTTTACTGCGGAAAACATGCAGCGTGAAATCGCCGTATTCCGACGAGAACGGCCGCTGTGCGACGCGCTCCACAAGCTGCTCGCGCCGGTGGCGATATTCAATGAGCGCGGAAATCGAAATCATCGGCAGCCGGTGCTGGCGCTTGAACTCCACCAGTTCTGTGAGGCGCGCCATCGTGCCGTCCTCGTTGAGGATTTCGCAGATCACCGCCGCCGGCCGCAAACCGGCCAGCGCCGCGAGATCCACCGCGGCCTCCGTGTGGCCGGCGCGCTCAAGCACGCCGCCGGGGCGGGCGCAGAGGGGGAAAATGTGTCCCGGCTGCACGAGTTCGTCCGAACGCGTCGCGGGATTGGCCAGCAACTGGACGGTGCGCGCGCGGTCGAAAGCGCTGATGCCCGTCGTGATACCCTCCGCAGCATCCACCGACACCGTGAAGGCCGTGCGGTGCGACTCGCGATTTTGCTGCACCATCGGATTGATACCGAGCCGCTTCAGCTGCGGCTCGGTCATTGGCACGCAGATGAGCCCGCGAGCGTGGCGGATCATCATATTGACCAGTTCAGGCGTCGCTTTCTCGGCCGCCATCACGAGGTCGCCTTCGTTTTCACGGCTTTCGTCGTCGGTCACGATCACCAAGCCGCCGGCCGCGATCGCTTGGATCGCGGTCTCCACGGAGTCGAAAGGCGCTGGGCTGGTCATGACGAAAGAGGCCCAGCATCCCTGCCCCACCGCAGGCTGTCAAATCCCGGCTGGCCGGGCTTCAACCACGGAAATCCACCGTGTAGCTTTCGACGCCGACCGCATCATTGCCTTCACCCTTCAACAAGGTGATGAACAACTTGAAAGAATGCGGTCCGCGCACGAACTGGGCGCCCAAGAGATAGGTGCCATCGCCGGCCGGATTCATAACAGTGCGGTGGTCGCCGGGTCCGTGCATGTTGGGCCAGCGGGCGGTCGCGCGCGTCACATCCACTTTCTCGGGTTTCTTCATCTTGTCGTAGAAAGTCAGCTTGTATTTGCCGCCTTCCAACGTGAGCCCGAGAAAATGCCCGTTGGGTCGCGCAAGGGTCGTGCCCTCGATCTCGCCCATCTCCTCCTCCTGCTTTGTTTCAGGCTTCGCACCCGGTTTCGGCGCGGGTCTGGGCTGGGCTTGCAGGGCTCCAACAACGATCACGGCGGCGAGGAGAACGGCGGCGGTTTTCATGCCGGCACCATACCCGCGCCCCACCCCTGCGCAAGCCCGGGCTGGCCGTGATTTCCTCAGCCTCGGGCTTTCGCACGCAATTCACGCCAGCGCGCCAGCCGCTCGGCGATTTTCGCCTCCCAGCCCGCGGTCTTGGGCGTGTAAAGCGAAAGCGGTTTTTCGAGGTAGGCCTGCCCGCTGATGTTCTCGGGAAAGTCGTGTGAATAGAGATAACCCTTGCCGTGGCCGGCGCGCTTGCTGGCCTGCCCGCCTTTGTCGCGCAAAGGCATCGGCACGGCCTGCACGGGTTGTTCTTTGAGCACGCGATGCGCTTCGCCCAGCGCGATCGTGGCCGAGTTGCTCTTCGGCGCGGTGGCAATGTAGAGCGTGGCGTGCGCGAGCGTGAGTTCGGCTTCGGGCAGGCCGATGAAATCGCACGCGTGATGCGCCGCCACTGTCAGCGGCAGCGCCTGCGGGTCGGCCAGGCCGACATCCTCGCTGGCGAGGATCACGAGCCTCCGCGCGATGAAGCGCGGGTCCTCGCCACCGGCCAGCATCTTGGCCAGCCAATACATCGCCGCATCCGGATCGCTGCCGCGACAACTTTTGATGAAAGCCGAAATGGTGTCGTAGTGCTCGTCCTCGTCGGCGTCGTAACGAATGCGTCGCTCGCGTGCGAAGACCTCGATTTCCTTTTCCCCGATCGCCGCCTGTTCGGGCAGGCTGAGCGCGATGACCTCCAGCGCATTGAGCGCGCGCCGCAAGTCGCCATCACATAGCACAGCGAGATCGGTCAACACCTTCTCGGCGGCAGTGTGCCCGCGGGCGCCCAATCCGCGCTCGGTGTCGGCCAGCGCCTGCCGCAACACGCTCGCGACCGCTTCGGTCGAAAGCGGCTCCAGCCGGAAGAGATGGCTGCGGCTCAGCAGTGGCGGGTTCACATAAAAACCCGGATTGTGCGTGGTGGCACCGATGAGTCGCACGTTGCCTTCTTCCACGTCGGGCAGGAGCAGGTCCTGTTGCGATTTGTTGAAGCGGTGCAGTTCGTCGATGAACAGGAGCGTGGCCGCCTCGGGTTGCCGGCGCGCGACAGCGAGAATTTCGCGCAGCTCGGCCACGTTGGACATCACGGCGTTCACGCGCACAAACCGGCTTTTTGTTTCGCGAGCAATGACCTCGGCGATGCTGGTCTTGCCGCAACCGGGCGGGCCGTAGAACAACAGACTGCCGAAACGGTTGCTGGCGATCAGCCGTGGCAGCAGGTTGCCCGGACCGACGATGTGCGTCTGGCCGACGATTTCCGCGAGCCGGCGCGGACGCATGCGAGCAGCCAGCGGCTGGGCGGCGGGCGGTTTGCCCGCAGGCGCAACGGCGGCGCGGGGCGCATCGTCGCCAAAGAGGGAGCCGGTGTCGTCTGCGTTGCGAGCCATGTTTCGCGCAGTGTGCGCCGCATGCCTGGAGAAACAAGTTTGAAGGCGGCCCGGGAATCGGTTGTCTCAGCCCGGCTGTCCGACCCGGGCCAGGGCGCAGTCGTCCTCATGCCCTCGCCCGCCCTGCAAACCCGCGCGCCCCTGCTGTGGCTCCTGCTCCCGCTGATGACGGGACTCTCCGCGGCAAAGCTCTGGCCGGCGCCGGCGGCAGGTTTGTGGCCGTTCATCGGAGCAGCGGGAATCATGGCGCTGATCGCCTGTCACGCTGCTTGGACTCAGCGCAGTCGTCTCGCCATGCCCACGCTCGTGCTGGCCGGGATTCTATCGGGGTTCGCTCTGCTTCACCTGCGGCACCCACACCTGCACGACCGGGAAAACCGTCCGCCGCGCGAAGTCACGCTGACACTCAAGGTGTCCGAAACCTTTGGCGCGACTCCGCAGGCGCGCAGCGTGAGTGGCCTCGGAGTGATTGTTACTGCGGGCACCGGCGAGAACCACCTGCCGGGACAACGCCTCTATTTTTCCGCCATTCGCCGTATCAGCGTTCCACCTTTACGCGCGGGAACCTACGAAATCCGAGGCGTGCTCGAACCGCTGCCGCGCGATCCCGCCGGCGCCGGTTTCAACGACTACCTCGCCAACCTCGGTGTGCGCCATCGTCTTGTGCGCGCACGGATTCTGCGCGAGACCGCGCCACCGGGCCGGCTCCTGCTTCGCATCGCGGCCTTGCGCGAACGCATGGAGATAATTCTCCATCACGGGCTGGAACGCCATCCTCAGACCGCTTCGCTCTACCTGGCCATGTTGCTCGGCGAAAAGGCGGCGCTGAGCCCCGAGCAGGAAAATGCCTTTATGCGCAGCGGCACGTTTCATGTGTTCTCCGTCAGCGGGCTGCATGTCGGCGTCATCGCGCTGGCGTTGCACATGCTACTGACCGCCCTGCGCGTGCGACGCCGCCCGGGCGCGATCGTCACGCTCATCGTGCTCTGGTTCTACGTGCAGGTCACCGGCGGCGGCACGCCGTCGATCCGCGCCTACGTGATGATTGCGTTTCTGCTCGCATCGAAGGTCTTCCGCCTGCCCGGGAACGCGCTCGCTGCGCTCGCGGCCTCCGCGTTGTGCACCTTGTTGGTCGATCCGCTACAACTCTTCAGCACAGGGTTTCAAATGTCCTATTCGGTGGTCGCCGCGCTCATTCTGCTCGGCGCGCCACTGGCCGAGCGCTGGCTGGAACGCTGGCAACCGTTCGTCCTGCGACCGCGCCCGGAATGGCGTTGGCAACACGACGCCATCGCGTGGACTGGCCGTAAAGTCATCGCTGCGACCGCCGGATGCTGGGCTGCATTTCTGGCCAGCACGGCCGCAAGCATCGGGTTCTTCGGTGTTTTCTCACCCGGCTCGCTGCTCGCCAACCTGTTCATTCTGCCGCTCTCATCACTCGCGATCGTGGCGGGGTTTCTCTCTCTGCTAACCGGCTTGATCGGACTTCTCTCGCTCAGCGCACTCTTCAACTCGGCCGCTGCCCTCATCATCATCGCCTCCGACTGGCTGCTCCGGCACGGCACGACCCTGCCCGGCGTATATTTTCCGGCGTCCTTCCGCACCGGCTGGCTCGCCCCGGCGGCAATCGCCCTGATGACGGGTGTATTGCTGGCCGGCGCCTCCGTGCGTTGGCGGCCTCGCTGGGGAGGTTACTGGCCGCCACTCGTCGTGCTCGTTCTGCTTTTGATCTTCGGAGTGAAGTTCGGTTGAGCGAAACCACGAAAAACACGAAAGTCTGCTCAATCCAAACCGTTGACTCAATCACGAACGGGAAAGCCCGGGACAGAAACTTGTCCCTAGCCCCCCCTCTTTCGTGTGCTTAGTGTCTTTCGTGGTGACCATGCTCTCCGCATTTTTTCCGTGTATTCCGTGTATTCCGTGGTTTACCCCTCTCTCATGAAAAGCGCCTACGAACTCGCCATGGAACGCCTCGCGAAAAGCGACCCCTCCTCCGCCCCGCTGACTCCGGAGCAGAAAGCCCGCCTCGCCGAGATCGACAAGGTTTACCAGGGCAAGATCGCTGAGCGCGAAATCTTCCTCAAGCAGCAGCTCGATGCCGCCCTGGCCGCGCATAATTTCGACGAGGCCGACAAGATCCGAAAACAGATCGCCGGCGAAAAGGCCCGCCTCGAAGAGGAACGCGAGGACGAGAAAGAGCGCGTGCGCCGGAAGCGTTGATTCCGAAACCGGTGGAACCTGCGCTCCGCGCAGGTTTTCTCATCCGAGCCCGCGCGGAGCGCGGGTTCCACCACCCTCACTCCGCGAACTCAAACTCCGCGCTGAGGGTGTGGTGATCGGACGCCGGCGTGGGTTTCACAGTCCACTTCACGGGCTTCAGCCAGCGATTGTAGAAAATGTGGTCGAGCACGAAGGGTCGGCGACGCCACGTGAACTCCGTGGCCTGCACGGTGAGATAGCCGGCGTCGGCGAACTGTTGGATCAGCGACTGGTGCTTACTGACGTTGAAATCGCCGGTGAGCAGGGTCGGCGTGTCGGCCGAGCGGCGCAGCTGGTCTTCGACGAGTTTGCGTTGGTCGAGATGCTCCTCGCTGCTGGAGTTGAGCATGAAGAACGCCAACAAGTGCGTGTTGAACAACCGCACCTCGCGTCCGGCGATGATGGTCGTCGCCCCAATGAGCAGACGGTCGGTCGGAGTCTTCCTTTCGCCGAAGAAATCGAACTCTACCGGCGGCGACGGCAGGTTCAGGCAAACGTGTTCGCGCAGCGGCGTGCGGGACAGGATGGCGAGGCCGATGCCGAAGGGCAGCTCGCGGGCGTCGGGCTTGGGATAGCTGAAATAGCCATCGTAGTTTGGGAATTCCCTCCGGAGCCGCGTGTAGTGCGGCGGGGGCTGCGTCTGCTCGCCTCCCGACAGGCACTGCTCCACTTCCTGCAGCATCACGACATCGGCGTCGTGCGAACGGATTTCATCAATGGTTCCCTGCAGGCGGATGGGCGCGGTGTCGGGATAGGTGTCGTCCCAGGGCTGTCCATACTGCATGTTGAACTGCAGAACTTTGAAGCGCCCGCTCATGGAATCATTTGCCTACCGGGCCCGCGTGGTGCCTGCCAGTCGGATCGACCAAAAGACGGCTTGTTGCTCTGCGGAACATGCGGACGGTGAGTCGGATATTCATTTCCGCCACCGGATGCGGCAAGCCTATTCTGGATAGTGGGTTGGTTTCATCTGTCATCGCGAGTCCGGCGCAGCCGGATGCGGCGATCCATCTGACTCAAGCTGGATTGCTTCGTCTCGTTGCTTCTCGCAATGACAAGAAAGGGCAACAACCCCTGCACTATTCTGGCTCGGCGGTGCCTTCCACAACCCAGTCTTTCGCCTCTGGCACCTGACGATTGAACTCCCGCAAAACGGCACTGAGGTGCTCGGCATAACGGAAGTGCGCACCCATGCCCGTGCGCAGCTCGGCCTCATAGATGAACTTGTCGGCATGCGTGCTATGCTCGAAGGGCGTCTGCGCGCCGAGCAACAGCGAATACACGTAGGCCGGCGACCCGCGCCGCATGAGCTCGCGTGTGAGCGCCGCCTGCACCTCCAACAGGGCCGAATGGTCCGCGTGCTTGATCTCCGGCGGCAGATAGACACCGGCCTGAACGAGCGGCGTCCAGCGATGGCCCGTGCGGTGACGGTTGAGGTCGCGCAGCTCGGCGATCGCCATGTTGTTCCAGGCAAAAGTCACGCGCATGCGGCGCGTCGCCTTGCCCTGCCAGCCGTAGCGATTGGCGCGATGCTTCAACGCCTCGGCCACGGGCTGCTCCTCGGCGAGCCATGGCGGGGCGTCGCGATCCACCTTCACCCACACGGCGTCGGACAGCGGCGCGGTCGAGAGACGCGCGAGGCCGAGCTTGAGGCTCTCGGCGAGCTCCTGCTTCGCCTGCTCCTGATAGGATTTCTCGGCGCTGCTGTGGCGCATGAGACGCGGGGAGATTTTCAGCAGCTCGTCGCGGATGAGTTTCGCCGCAGCTTGCGCCTCGGGCATCGGCAGCGAATCGAGGTGCTTCACAGTCGCAGCCCACATGCGCGAACTCTGCACGAGACCGAGATTGGTGCGCGTGGCGAAGGGGATGAAGTAGCGCGCGCGATCAAGGGCGTAGTTCTTGCGCAGGCGCGTGACGACGGCGGGCTTCGCATTCGGCGGCAGGCGCACGAGCCCCGGGTCGGCCAGCCCCGCCGCATCGAGTCGGGCATACTCGGCGTTATAGGCGGCAAAGGCCTTGGCCATGAGGGCGGTCCAACGCGACGCGAGGTCGTCGGGGATGCCAATTTCGGCCGGCGCGGGCAGGTTCGTCGGCGCCATCGTGATGTAGCGCGTGCTCGACTCCTGGCCGTCGGCCATCTGGGCGATTTCGAAGACCTTATACGCGAGCCACATCGAGACATCGTCGAGCGCGATGGCCAGGCCGCCGGTCAGACCGCCGATGGAGGCGTGGCCGTAGTCCACGAACTTCAGGATGCGGTCAATGGACTCGTCGGGGTTGGCGAGGTCCACCTTTTCGAGGATATTGTGGATGCCCTCGTTGCTGCGCGAGTAGCGGGCCAGGACGGAGGCTAGGAGCTCGGGGGTGACCTTGGGCAGGCTGGCGGCGGCGGGGGGCGGGACGAGGGCGAGACCAGTAACCTTCATGCGTTGGCCCCACGAAACACATTCACCGCCCGACGCGAAGAAAATAATGCCGACCCACCGGCGACCGTTGTCCGAGAATTTAGAGCAAACCCACCCTGACCCTTTCTCTGCCCTTACTGAGCTGGAGTTGGCGGCTTCACCATACCCTGCAAGGGATCGTATTCCAAATTACGCGAGCCACTGGGGTTGGCGTAATATTCAACACTAAACACCGCCTTGTCCTGATAGTTTGCATACACTTCCACTTCCAACCGGGCGTAAACCTCGCCTCCTCGCGATCTCAGGTACAACTGCCGTTTCGCCTTTTCTTCCCAATCGGGATGGGAAACCGCCATTTCTATATGATACTGCTGTTGGTATCCGGTTTCCGGGGCCAGATACATTTGCTCGGCATCGGATTCAATCAACCCGCCATCGATGGCGACCATGATACACTTCCAGCCGTATTTACTACCCACTTGAACCTCAGAAGGTCGATGAATGGCCACCCTGAAATCCCCAATGGCGTCACCCTCGATTTTTAGGTGCCGCAGCAAGTCGATGGTGTACATCCTGCCATCAGGCACGATCCCGTAAAATTTATTCCCGCGCAACAGCGGTTCCTGAGTTCCCTTCTTCCACATCCGAAAAATCTCCGGCTCCGCTGCATCTGGCTTGTATCGCACATTCTCGTTATCCCAGTAACGAAAGGAGCGATTTGTGGATTTCTTGGATGGCTCATAACCTGTCTTTTCAAGGGCCTTGACCGTAAGCACGGACCCCTTCGAGTCGACCAAACTGAATCGCCCGCTGGCGTCTGAAAGCACAACCGTATCTTCAAATAAATCCGCAATCACCCCCAAACCAGCTTCCTTCATGGCGCGAATCTGGAGCGTAATTTTCACTCCCGGAATCGGAGCGTCGTTTTGATCAACGACCCGGCCATAGAACTTGATTGGTTTATTGGCCATGACCGCAATCTCTCGAAGCCGATCAAGCTGAGACGGCTCCAGTGAGCCTACGGTGTTCGCGGAGGATGCCGGCCTGTTTCCAGTCGGTTCCTCTTGCTGGCCCTCTTTTGATTTCGTTTCAGAATACTCCCTCCCGCCGAGAGGAATTTCGTTGCGCGTCCAAACCCACCAAAGCAGGACGAGCAACACCGACATGGATATGATGATTACTATGATTTTCTTCATCAGCCAGTTAGTTATATTGAGTTGATCGTCGATAAGTAGCTGGATCAGAAAAAAGATCAGCCTTGGGACTTGGTCGGACCGGGCGGGTCCAAGCGTTAACCTTGCGGTTGAACTTGCGCAGATTATCCATGCACAGAGCCGTGGCCAGCCAATGATTGGCCGCATACGCGAAGGAGGGCTTCACGGCGGGGCGGCGGAACAAGGGCGAGACCGGTGACCTTCATGCGTTGGCCCCACGAAACACATTCACCGCCCGACGCGAAGAAAATAACGCAGTGGTCGTCACATAGTCGCCCAGTCTATTTCCAGGATTCTTAATTCCCGACAGGAGTGGTCAGGCCAGAACAGGATTTCGAATCCTGCATCACGCCACACCTGCACGCCACGCCCGTTCTGGTCGTGAAAAATCACGGGGGCACCCAGCGGCGGGACCCGGGCCATGCGACCCAGGGTATCCAACAATTTGCGCCGCTGCCCGGGAGTGAGGCGCCCAAAAAAGGCCATCGCCGCCGCGCTGCCGCAATAGTCCCACACGGCTACAAACCGCCGGCAGCCAGCTTGCGATCCAACTGTTCGAAATCCTTGCGGGCATATTTGCGGCCTGCGTCCATTTCCACCATCAGCTCATTTACCCGGAGTCGGCGCGCAGCCAGCTGCGGGTCAGCCAGCTCCCGCAAATACTCGGCCAGCTCGGCTTTCTCCGCCGCGGTCAATTGCGCTGCCTGCGTCTTGAGTTCAGCGATGGACATGTCCGCTAAGATGTCCGTCCGTCGTGTGTCGTCAAGCGGGTGTGCCTACCAAAAATGGCCGTAAACAGCAGGCCGGCGGCAGGCGGGACGAGGGCGAGACCGGTGACCTTCATGCGTTGGCCCCACGAAACACATTCACCGCGCGACGCGAAGAAAATAATGCCAGACATCCTCGCTCACTGTTCGTCAAATCAGGGCAACCCTAGGGCGACCCCGTTGGTTCGGTCGCCCGTTTGCCTCGATGACCCCGTTTGCCTCCCCGGATCATACCCTCCGTTGGTTCGGCGTCGACGATGGTGAACGTCAGGGTTCGCGCGGTGTCTCTTCACGCTTCAAATCCGGAATCAGGTTCTTCGTTGTGTCCCATTCCAGATTTCGATCGTTCGGCGTCGGGTTTATGTAATAAGTTAGTTTTACCATCGAGGTTTTTGAGTCCGAAGGCGCCAACTCCACTCCACCCCTGATCTTCCCATACAACGCACTGATGATTTGGCCATCCCGCTCCACCGTGCGCACACGAAAAAAATAGGCCTGATCGTCTTTCGCCGTTATCGTGGCACCCTTTCCCTGGTCGCGAGTGTGAGAGCTCTTTAGCTCAGGCTTATATCCGGCTTCGGGCGCTTCGCGAGGCCACTTAAAGACTCCGTTCTGCCAGAACGATGGCAGATCGGTCTCCTGGATGCCGTCCAAGGAATTGGAGAAGCGCACAGTAACCGCCACCGCAAAATTCCTGTAGTCCACATATTGGCGTTCCAACAGGAAAACCAAGTCTGCTACAGAGCCCTTGCCATGCGGAACCACCCAATCGCCTTTAAGCAAATCATAACCGCAGGGGTTCCCGACCTCCGGGATGTGCGCCCAATATACCGTTTTCGCATGCAATGCCACGGGGCTGCCGATCAACCGTAAAACCGTCGTTCCCGTTGCATCCCACGGCTGCCATTTTCGGTCTATTATATCCACTAGTTGAGGTATATTAAGACTGCCCTTGTAGTAGCCGTCTTTGGATATATGCCCAGCGAAAGACCCATCACTGTAACCTTCTGCTGTGAATTTCCCTTCGAGGTTTGTTGAGCCTTCAACGTTCACCAATTCGTTGGAGTTAAGAGCTCCGCAAAATTGCATGTGAACTGTGGCTCCAGCTAACGGCTGACCGTTTTCATCGACGACATGAATGATCGCGCGCGCGCGGGGTTTCTCTACTTGCTTAGGGACGGCATCAATGGCGGCAACCGCTAGTAAAGCGCCAAGGCAAACAAGGATTTTAGTTTTCATAGTCACTGGTTCGCGAGTTCAACAAGTTTGTCATAAAATCTGCTTTGATAAAGGTAGGCCACATCGCGCATGTCGCTGTGCTTCCATTCGGGAATCTGCGTTCCTTGCAAGTCGCCACGCGGCCAATTGTCAGTGAACAGCTCAGGCAGATTAAAATTCCTCTGCTGCAATATTGGGGAGTTGTTCGCTCCGACCGGGAGACTAAGCGCCGGGATTGCCTCTGCGAGCAATTGAATGCGGTTTTGTTGGGCTATAGTGCTGCCTGTGTTCACTCCGTATAAATCGTAAACCCAGCTCGGACCAGTGTAATTATCAGGATCGGTATCCCTGACTTCCTCCGCCGGATTGCCATAAAAATATCTGCCCCAGCCGGTCTTAAACAGTGGCTGGATTTTAGTGTCATCGAGTATTTGAGCGGTAATCGAACCGATTTGGTCCGGAGTCTTCACCACTCTTTGGGCGTTATTATTGGGCAGATACCATTTGGGCAGATTACTTGTAACGGGATCATGCAGATTGAACCCCCAACCGGCATAGTCACTGCCTTGCTTGATGCGATCAGCCCCAAGAATATCGATCTTATCGCCTTTTACCTTTTCTTGGATGGTCCACGCATAGCTGCCGAAGGACAACGACAATGCCGCGTCCACTAGCGATGCCGTGGCGCTGCCCTCAAACTTGCGCAAGACCTCCTCGGTGCTTGAGTAGAAATTGTAAACATTGGGCACCGTGTCTATAAACTCGTCGCGCCAAGTCAGCAGGCGCCGTGCATCCGAAGTGCCTGTAAACCGTTGGTGCCAGCGCGCGGCCCAGAGGTCTGCCGGGTAAGCCGCCCAATTGGGGGGGACCATGGCAAGCAGATCGTCTGCCCCTGCACCCTCAAAGCACTCTAAGGCAAAGGCGGCACTCAACAGGAGGGCTTTATCGACATTCATGCCGTGACTTTGCATTGCCGCAGCAACCACGCCGCAGCCCAAGCTATGGCCAGATATTGTCTTGGACCCGCTCAAGCCGTTGACAAATGACGTCAGAGAGAGGGCCGTGGCAAAGGCGTTCCTTACCGCTGCGTGATAATTGTAAACTTTGTCATTACTGTCGTCGAAAGGATCGCCATACCACGACACTCCCACAAAGCGGGCATTGGACTGGCTCCAATACATCCGTTTGAACACCTCCGACTGCCAGCCGCGCATTTTCTGCCCGCCGACATTCGAGCCGACCACGAAGACGAACCATTTCCCATTCGTCAGGCTGTCGGGAAAATTCGTCGGTTCACTCATGTTGGTCGGCAAACCGAGGTCGCTGTCACGCCGGTCGAGATCGCCAACCAGCCCGGCCGGTGGCTGGCCATTGCTGTCTCTCAGGTTCAGTCGGCGATACATGTCTTCGACCGGACTGACTTTCAGCGGCAGTTTGATCTGGGCGAGGACGGTGCCGTCGGCTTTCTCGACGGAGAGGACGAGCGGCTTGTCGGTGGCTGCACCGGCTTCGATCAGGATCACGCCCTGATCGTCGTCCTTAATGCGCGTCAAAAATTCCGTGCTCAAATCTACACCCGCGACCGTGATCTGTGTGGCCTGAGCCTCACCTGGGGCGCGGTCGAAGTTGAAGCCGAAGCCGCTCGTCAGCGGCTCGGTCTTATAGTCGAAGGCATGCTCGCGCGTCAGGTCGGTATAGACGAAGTTGAGCGCGTTGCCTTCGTGCTTGAGCTTGTATTTGATCGAATCCGAAGACGGTAGCGCGATGCGCAGGGCTTTTATGTCGAGGAAGACCGGGAACCAGTCGATTAGGTCGCGCGCGCCATCCACGCCGACCGGGCTGCCTAGACCGGGCGGACCGGAGATGCCGGTGCCAAAGTCGTTGCTGCCTTCGCCGGGGATGTCGGAGCCTCCGGTGTCGCCGGAGTCATCATCATCATTGATCCAAAAACGGTATGGTTGGGCGGTGCTGGTGGCATCGGAGGCGTCTTCGCTGGCGAGCTTGATCTGGCCGTCGCGGTTGGCGTCCACGGCGAGCGCAGCTTGTGAGGCGAACATCTCAACAGTGGCGGTGCCATTGCGGGGACATGAAAGGGTGAAAGGAGCGCTCTTGGTCCGGCCTCCAGCCGTATTAAATTCCTGAAACGAATAGGAAGATGGCTCGCCGTTGGCGGGAGTGAACACCTCGAACCAACTTATGATGCCGGTGGTACCTTTCGGCACGGCCAAGGAGTAGATGACACTCGTTGAGTTATACTCGTCACGAGTGGCGACCGGCGGGGCATCACTGGCGACCCATTGAGCGGTATAGGCCGGACCAGGTGGATAGATCGTGACAATCGGTTCCGTAGGCTGTGATAGCGTAACTGAGATGGTCCGGGTGTAATTCCAGACTTGGCCATCTGCGAAATAGGATTGCGGACTGGAATAGGTTATTTCGCTGTGCGTCACCATCCCGCCGTAATACTCAGCCGGTTCAATCAGGCTATTCCGCAGCCCGTGAACGACACTGACGTCGTTCCAGAAAATTGGCTGTCCGGGATAGGTGGATTCACCAATAGGAAAAGCTCCATACACACCACCAAAACCCGCACCATCATTGTTCACTTTCCACTCGCCGCTGGCATTGCCTTGATACGTCACCGAGAAATTGGTGACCATTCTGAGGCTTGGCGGAACGTTCCCGCTCAAGGTCGACTTCCACTCAAAATGACCGTAATAAGTTGTGCCTTGAAAGCCAATGAGACCGGGCCAATCCGTGGAGGTGTAACCCTCGCTTTGGCTGGTGGTGCGGATAAGCCATGTAAGTTGCGACGGGGCTTTGGAGTCCGAATCGTTGGGATCGGTGCCAAGGGCCGCTTCTTGGCCGTCATTAAGGTCGTCGCCGTCGGTGTCATGATGCTGTGGCTTGGTCCCTCGTTGAAACTCCTGCCAATTGGAAAGCCCGTCATCATCGGGATCGGTATCAGGATCAGTGCCGAGACGGCCGAAATTGTCACGCTCCCACTGGTCGGGAAAGCCGTTGGCATCACGATCCAAACTACCAAAGTCAACGGGGGGCGAACCCAACCGGAATTCATCAAGATTGCTGATACCGTCATCATCATTGTCGGCGAGGCGGTCATCCATCGTGGGGTTTAGACCATGGGCGGCCTCCCAAACATCGTCGAGTCCGTCGTGATCGGCGTCGGCGAAGAAGGGATTCTCGGCGAAAATCCGCATCGTGTCGATATAGGTCGGGCCGGAGTCGTGACCGAAGAAGGCCATCTCGTCATCGGCAATATATAGAAACACGTTGGCCAGCGCCAACTGCCCGTTGAGATAAATATCGAGGCGGTTACGGACCATATCCTGTCTGATGACAAGGTGCTGCCACTCCTGTAGCGTGCCGTCGGCGTTGACTGGGACACGCAGGCTGGAATACCAGAAGGTCTCGGCACCCTCGTTGTTAATGTATGCCTGCAACTCGGCGGTATCGCCTTCGCGGATGAACGCGATCAGCGGGCCATTGAAAGCGAGGACAGCCGACTCATAGGGACCAATGTCCGACATCGGTTTCCACCATAATTCGATAAACCGCTCGGTCTGCCCCTGGACCCCCGCCGGAAATGACAGCCCGGCGTAAGCGACATCCGTCCCGGGCGGATCAATGAGCAGGGATTGCCCTCCGGTATAAGCGGCGGCAGATGTGATCTGCACCGCCGTCGGACTGGAGGCATGCCATAGGGCGTGGCCAACGAGCGACCCGATCAGGAATCCCTCAGCCAGCTCGAAATCAAAGCTGGTTGATGGAGGAGCAGCAAGGGCCACCGTGATAGCAACCGGCTCCGCGGTGTTGGGCATACCTTGGGAATCGGTCGCAACGGCAACCAGCGTGTGATTTCCCGGGGCAGGCTGGCTCCAGATGAAATGGAAAGGCTCGCTGGAAGTTTCGCCGAGTTTTACGCCATCGCCGAAAAACTCAACCTTGGCGATGGTGCCATCCGAATCGAAGGCTTCCGCCAGGAGAACAACACCGGTCGTGCCGCTCAAAGTGGCACCATCGGTGGGAGCGATGAGCGAAACGGTCGGTGGTTGATTGGAGCCACCGCCGCCATTGGAGCCGCCCTGAATCGGCAAGTGGAGTGAGGCAGACCCCGCATGTGCCGTCACGGTGCCCGGAGGATACTCACCGGAAATAGAGAGATAATAGGCCGACCCGGTGCCGTTGGGGGCAGTGCGCAGAGAAAGTGTGCCGGCCGGTGAACCGCCAATGGCAAACGCCAACTGACCACCGCCGGAGGTGACACTGAAAGTGATCGGCGCGTTGGACAACAGATCGCCAGCACCGTTTGCCACCTGCACACGCAGCAGACCGTCGGGACCGGGCTCGCCGTCGCCACCGACAAGGGCCGTGAGCACCGGTGTCACATCGTTGAAATAATCCTGCGGGTCGGTGCCGGCGGCGAACTCCTGCGCGTTAGTCTGGCCGTCGCTGTCGGGATCAAACGAGGCGTCGTCTGCACGCGGATCCAAACCGTGGGTCTGCTCCCATCCATCAGGCAAACCATCGCCATCGGTATCAGCATTGGTGGGGTCGGTGCCTTGCTGATGCTCTTGGAGGTTGTTCAGCCCGTCCTGATCGAAATCTCCCAACGGATTCTGCTGGAGATTCCCCCAGTAGTGTAACTCCCAAGCATCAGGCAAGCCGTCGCTGTCGGCATCAGGATTATCGCTATTACTCTCTATATACCTCGCAATAAGGGCGGCCTCGATCAACTCACGCTCGGCGGTGCTTAGGGCTCGATTGTATACCAGCACCTCCGCAATCCGGCCGTTGAACCAGGAGTTGCTCGTGCCATAGCCCAAGGTAAACCGCTTAAGTGGAGTTCCCATGTCAGCATCCACGATCTTGCTGCCCTGTGTCGCTCCATCCACATATGCTGCCGCTGCGGTGCCGCTCTTCAGCAAGCTCACCACCTGCACTCGGTCGGACTGCAATGCGACCGTCGGGGTCTTCTGCACCGATGTCTGCGCGCCGTTCCACCACGACAGCTGGTAGTTGTTCGTGCTGCCGAAAGTCTGCGTCAGTCCGAAGCCGCTACCACCGTTGTTCTTGTCATGGCTCAGGCTGAGGATTTGCGGCATATTGCCTTGGGTCGCACCGGGGGTCACCACCAGCAGCACGGTCAGATCATCCTCTCCAGCTTGCAGGTCGATCAGTTCCGCCGTGCTCAAGGACGTCACATTAGCAGCATTAAACTCCACCACCGGTTGTCCGTTCATCACCGAAGGCACCAACGCCGGACGCTGATTCACATTGCTGTTCTGCAGCACGTGGAATCCCTGTCCGGATACGTCCGTCCACTGACTCACCTTGCCGTTTGCATCCGCCACCACGCCTTGGTCGGCCCGATACCAAGCACGCAGTCCATTCGCCACCATCGGCGATGGCCAAGGACTCAGGCCTTGCTGATAGGATTGTAATAACGTCCGTCCCACTCCGCCGGGATCAACCAAACCGTCGTGGTCGTGACTGCCTAAATACTGCTGCTCCCACGCATCGGGTAAACCGTCGGTATCGCTGTCCGCAGCCACATACTTGGCCGTGAGGGCTGCCTCAATGGATTCGCGTTCGGCGGCGCTCAGGGCTCGATTGTAGACCAACACCTCCGCGATCCGCCCGTTGAACCAAGAATTACTTTCACCCCGCCCCAACGTGAATCTTTTTAGCGGTGTCCACATACCTTCGTCCACGGTCGCATTTCCCTGCGCCGTTCCATCCACGTGAGCCGTCGCCGCTGCGCCCTGCTTCGACAAGCTCACCACCTGCACTCGGTCAGACTGCAACGTGACCGTCGGGGTCTTTTGCCCCAACGTCTGGGCGTCGTTCCACCACGATAATTGATAGTTATTGGTGCTGCCGAATGTCTGCGTCAGTCCGAAGCCGCTACCACCGTTGTTCTTATCGTGGCTCAGGCTGAGGATTTGCGGCATACTGCCTTGGGTCGCACCGGGGGTCACCACCAGCAGCACGGTCAGATCATCCTCTCCAGCTTGCAGGTCGATCAGTTCCGCCGTGCTCAAGGACGTCACATTAGCAGCATTAAACTCCACCACCGGTTGTCCGTTCATCACCGAAGGCACCAACGCCGGACGCTGATTCACATTGCTGTTCTGCAGCACGTGGAATCCCTGTCCGGATACATCCGTCCACTGACTCACCTTGCCGTTTGCATCTGTCACCACGCCTTGGTCGGCCCGATACCAAGCACGCAGTCCATTCGCCACCACCGGCGATAGCCAAGGACTCAAGCCTTGCTGATACGACTGCAACAAGGTCCGTCCCACTCCACCCGGATCAGCCGAACCATCGTAACTGTGATCGCCTAAGTGCTGCTGCTCCCACGCATCGGGCAAACCGTCGGCATCGCTGTCCGCGGCCACATACTTGGCCGTGAGGGCTGCCTCGATGGATTCGCGCTCGGCGGTGCTCAGGGCTCGATTGTAGACTAACACCTCCGCAATCTGGCCGTTGAACCACGAGTTGCTCTCGCCTCGTCCGAGTGAAAATTGCTTCAACGGTGTCCTCATGTCGGCGTCAACCGCTGCCATTCCTTGCGCCACTCCGTTCATGTAAGCCGTCGTCGTCCCGCCACTTTTCAACAGACTGACCACCCCCACTTGATCCGGCAGAAAGGTCAGCAGCGGCCCTTTCCGTGATACCATTCCCTCACTCCACCATGTCAGTTGAAAGTTATTGTTGCTGCCAAATGGCTGGGTCACGCCGAATCCCGTATCAACTTCGTTCTTATCGTAACCCATGCTCAGAACGTGCGGCATCATGCCACCTTGATTTTCGCGGGCCGATACGACTAACAACACGGTCAAGTCGTCCTCTCCGATCTGCAAATCAATCGGACCTCCTGTGCTCAAAAAGGTGGCGTTGGCAGCATTAAAATCCACCACCGGCTGACCGTTCAGTGCTCCGGACACCACAGTTGGCCGGTTGTTGATATTTCCAGTTTGTAACATGTGGGCTCCATTCCCCGACACGTCCGTCCACTGATTCACCTTGCCGTTTGCATCTGTCACCACGCCTTGATCGGCCCGATACCAAGCGCGCAATCCATCTGCCACCAACGGTGTCGGCCACGGACTCAGGCCTTGCTGATACGATTGCAACAAGGTTCGCCCAACTCCACCTGGATCAGCGGAGGCATCCTCAAACAGCAGGTTGGAACCATTCGTGTTTTCCCAACCATCGGGCATCCCATCTCCATCTGTATCTGCGACGCTGGGATCGGTGCCGATCAGGTATTCCTCAATATTGGTCAGACCATCGGTATCTAAATCAGCATCCCGGTCATCCAAGGCCGGGTTCAACCCCTTGGATATCTCCCACGCATCACTCATCCCATCGTTATCGACATCTGCAAACAGGGGGTGAATGTCACCGACATAGACATCGTCCAAATAGGCGCTTTGGCCAAGCGTCGAGCTCATCAGAAATTGCGAAAAGAAAGTCTTGGTATCGTCCGTGAACCCCAGATCCGCGGCAACGAGCGCACCTTCAAAGTAGAGGTCCCATTTTTTCCCAGCGTAATCCTGCCGAATTGTGAAACGTCGCCAACCGGTAGCTTTGCCGTTGGAACTCACAGCCTGGGAAACTCCGGTCGAAATCCATCGGCCGGCTCCCGCCCCATCTCCATCCAAAGCCAGCACATGCCCCGCCGTCCCCAAGCGTATGAAACCGAGTTCAGATCCTTCCAATTTGGCGACGGTCGAATTTGACTGCGACGTCGCGGCAACCGGTCGGACAAAAAAATCAATGTAGGTAACCGTAGTTCCCGCCTGCTGTGAAAATGAATGTTGAATGCTAACCGGAACCGTATTCGGAGTCAGAGACACCGACTGAGATCCCGGCGACAACACCACAATATCAGTTACGGTGGCCGGACCCTGCACGACTTGCCATCCTTGCTGATTGTCCAAACTCCCCAAGGAGTAGCCCTCCCCCGCCTCAAACCCAGTATAATAAGGCGGCACCGTCTGTGCCGATAGGCGCAACAGCCCGAGAGAGGCTATCATCAAAGCGAGCCTGCATTTCCAGCCAGTGCGGATTTGACCAAATGGACGCGAACGTTCCGAGACCGGGCCTACCGCGATAATCTTCATAAGAATAATCGCTCTCCTCCACGGCCCGTGGATGGCGAGTAGCTGCGTGATAAAGTCCTTCGCAGACGACGAACGCAAACAGATTTCCGAAAAACCGTGTCACACGGTCATGCGGGAAACATCAAATGGAAACGAACTGCAATAGCATGAAGTATCTTTCGCTATAAACCCAACTCCTCGCGACCATCACGCGACGCATTCCTCACAACCAAATAGCTCGTTATTCTTCTCACGGCATCAGCCAGCGCGTGAGGGGTTCCTGGTAGAAGCCGAGGATAACGGTCGCTAGGGCGAGGGTCGTGAGAATGACGCTGCCAATGGCGGTCGGCACGGCGAAAGCGGGCTTGGTGGCGTCGGACGAAGGATTGGGCGACCACGTCTCGAAGAAGGCTGCCTTGATCCAGCCAAAGTAGTAATAGATGGACATCACCACGCCGAGGATCGCGACGCCGAGCAGCCAGTAGAGATGCGCCTGGAAGGCGGCGACGAAGATGAGCAGCTTGCCCATGAAGCCAGCCAGCGGCGGGATGCCGGCGAGCGAGCCGAGGCCGATCGCGAGCACGGCGCCGAGGAGCGGACGCTGCCGGGCCAGTTTCTCGTAGTGGTCGAGCTCCTGCGCGGTGTCGTCGGCGCCGGCGAGGATCGCCATCACGCCGAAGACGGCCATCGAGGCGAGCAGGTAGGTGAACAGGTAGAACCACACGGCCGAGGCGGCGGCAGGCACGGTGAGCGCGGCAATCACGCCGATCAGCAGGTAGCCGGCGTGCGACACGCCGGAGAGGCCCATCAGGCGCTTGGCGTTGCGCTGCATCAGCGCGGACAGGTTGCCGAAGAGAATGGTCGCGGCGGCGAGCACCGACAGCACCGGCACGAGCACGTCCATCAGCGGGGCAAAGACGTTCAACACGAGCAGCAGCAACACCGCAAAGCCAGCGGCCTTGGACGATACGGCGAGGAACGCGGTGACGGGCGTGGGCGCACCCTGATAGACATCGGGCACCCAGACGTGGAAGGGAAACGCGCCGATCTTGAAGGCCACGCCGCTGAGCACGAGGAGCGTGCCGACGATGGCGAGGAAGTTGTCGGGATTGGCCGCGAGGAATTCGCGCACGATATCAAACTCGAAGCCCGTGTGCACCATGCCGTCAGCCTCGATGCGTCCGACCGCGCCATAGAGCAGCACGATGCCGAAGAGCATGATGGACGAGCTGAGCGCGCCGAGCACGAGGTATTTCAGGCCGGCCTCGAGCGTGAGTGCGTTGTCGCGGAAATAACTGACGAGGATGTAGAACCCGATGGTGACCGTCTCGAGCGTGACGAAGAACATCGCGAAGTGGTTGCTCTGGGCCAGCAACATGAGCGCAGCCGTGACGACCAGCACAATGTGGTAGAACTCCACGCGCGGCATCTTCGTGCGCGGCAGGCAAATCGTGCCAAGGAAACACACCAGCAGCGATGAAAGCAGGAAGAACACGCGCGCGATCTGGCCGGGCACACTGAGCTTGATCAGCCCGCCGAAAATCGGCTCCTCGCCCCAGGTCTTGTCGAAGTTGAACGCGACGGTCAGAAGGATCATTCCGAGCGTCGCGATGGCGACCTGCGGGATGACATGATGCTGGTCCTTGGGCGTGAAGATCTCCAGCACCAGCAAGCCCAGCGCGGCGCAGGCGAGGATCATTTCCGGCCCGATGGCCCACCATTGGTTCGAGTCAGCGACTGCCTTGAGTAGTTCCGGGGACATGGCGGTGGGAAATCAGCGTTGGAAAGAGACGGGGGCGACCTCGGCCACCTGCGCGGGCGGATTCAGCGCCTGGTCCACGGGCAGGGAGATGGCCTTCGGATAGAAACCGAAGAACAGCAGGGCAACCAGCAACACGAGCGCAGGCAGGCGCTCGTCCCAACCGATATCGGATGGCGGGTGCTGCGCGGTCACGCGTTGCAGGGTCTCGGACGAAGGGCCGAAGAACACGCGCGCGGCAGCGCGCAGGCCGTAGATGGCCGAGATGATGACGCCCGCGATGGCGACGACGGTGAGGCCTTTCGAGAAATTCCACAGGGCCACGAAGACCGTGAGCTCGCCCCAGAAGTTGGCGAAACCGGGCAGGCCGATGCTGGCCATGGTCGCGGCGACAAACAGGGCCGCGAGCACGGGCGTCTTCTGCGCGAGGCCGCCCATTTCCGACATGTCGAACGTGTGCGTGCGGTGGTGGATGCTCGTCGCGAGCAGGAACAACAGCGCCACCGACAGGCCGTGCGCCACCATCAGGAAGACCACGCCGCCCGCGCCAATCGTCGAGAGCGCAGCGATACCAAGGAAGCAGTAGCCCATGTGCATGACCGAGCTGTAACCGAGCATCTGCTTCAGGTCGCGCTGCGCCATCGTAACGAAGCCGATGACGAGCACGTTGCCGACGGCGGCGAGCACCGCGAGCGTCCAAGCCCAGTGCGCGGCGCCTTCGGGCAGCAGCGGCAGGGCAATCTGGATGAGACCGTAGAGACCGAACTTCTTGAGCACGCCCGCGTGCAACATGGCGGCGGAACTCGGCGCCGCGCCGTAACCCAACGGAGCCCAGGTATGCAGCGGCCAGAGGGAGACGAGGATGCCGAAGCCGAACATCAGCAGACCGAAGAGCGTGTTTTGCGTGGAGCCGCGCAGGCCCTCGGTGGCGATGGCGTCCTTGAGGGCGATCAGGTCGAAGGTGTTGGCACCGCTCTTCACGTAGAGGGCGATCAGGCCGAGCAACGAGAGCATCGCGCCGACCGTAAGATAGATGGTCATCTTCATCGCCGCGTAGTTGCGGTCGCGACCACCCCAGATGCCCACCATGATGAAGGTCGGGATGAGGGCCAGTTCGTGGAAAAAATAGAAGAAGAAGATATCCACCGAGGCGAAAACGCCCAACAGGCCGCCGTGCATGACGAGCAGGAGCACGAGGTAGGTCTTGAGTCGTTCGGCCTGCGAGCGCAGCGCGTAGAGTCCGGCGGCGAAGCCGACAATGGCCGCGAGCAGGAACATCGGCAGCGCGATGCCGTTGAGACCGAGCTTCAGGCTGATGCCGTAGTCGGCCAAACCGGTATCGAACACACTGAGATAGTGGTAGTGATAACCACCCTCCGCAGGGAATTGCGCCCAGAGCCACAGGGCGAGAGCCAGCGGCAAAGCAAAGGCCGCGGCGGCGAGCTTGGTCGCGAACCGCTTGGGCAGCCCGAGCGCGATGACGAGCGCGGCCACGAGCGGCGTGGCGATGGCGAGCTGCAGAAGTTGGGCGTTGGAGAGCATCAGAACAAAAGGTGGAACCTGCGCTCCGCGCAGGTTAAGCCCGCGCGGAGCGCGGGCTCCACCACGGCAACGAAAGTGAGATTGAAACAGTTCATCTTAGAACACCCCGGCGGCGAAGGCCCAAAGAACGACGGCGCCGAGCAGGAACCAATAGACGTATGTGTGGAGGCTGCCGGTGTAGAGCGCGCGAGCGCCAAGGCCGATGAGACCCACCACCCCGGCAAGGCCGCGGATGATCAGGCCGGCGAGAAAGATCTGCTCAAGGAAGTTGAGGAGCATCGCGAAGCGCTGCTGCACCTTGGCCACGTAGTAATCGTAAACCTTGTCGAAGGACTCCTTCACGCCGGTCAGCAGGCGGAACAGGCCCTGCGACTTTTCCTCCAGCGTGTCGTGGTCGGCGGACTTGTAGAAGAACAGCGCCGCGCCACCGCCGACCGTCATCACAGCCAGCGAAACGAGCAGAATGACGGTGTGGTCAGAGCCGTGGGCATGCGGCACGAGGGCAGCGATCTCGCCACCGAGCTTGCCGAAAGCGAAACCGTAGCCTCCCACGACAGACAGAACCGCCAGAGCGATCAGAGGCAGTGTCATCACCAGGCCGCTCTCGTGCGCGTGTTCAGCATCCTTGGAGCGAGCCGTGCCGAAGAAGGTGATCTTCCACAGACGAATCATGTAGAATGAGGTGAGCACGGCGGTGAACGCCAGCACGCCGAAGACCGCGGGGTTGTTCTTCATCGCGAGGTAGAGAATCGCGTCCTTCGAGAAAAAGCCGGACAGCAGCGGCATGCCGATGATGGCCAGCACGCCGATGGTGAAGGTGGCGAAGGTGATGGGCATCTTCTTCGCGAGGCCGCCCATCTTGAAGATGTCCTGCTCGTGGTGGCAGCCGTGAATGACGGAGCCGGAGCCGAGGAACATGAGGGCCTTGAAGAAGGCGTGGGTCGTGAGGTGGAACATCGCGGCGCCGACGCCGGCAGCGAGGACCATCTTGTGGGCGGTGCCGCCCATGTCGTGCTCGACCGCGAGCGAGCCGAGACCGAAGGCGGCGACCATGTAGCCGAGTTGCGAGAGCGTCGAGTAGGCCAGCACCTTCTTGATGTCGCTCTGCACGATGGCGCAGAGGGCGGCATAGAGCGCAGTGATCGTGCCCACCCACATGATGACGGTGAGCGCGTCGGGCACCATCAGCACGTTGATGCGGCAAAGCATATAAACACCCGCCGCGACCATGGTGGCAGCGTGGATAAGCGCGGAGACCGGCGTCGGGCCTTCCATCGCGTCGGGCAGCCAGACCTGCAAAGGCATCTGCGCCGACTTGCCGACCGCACCGCAGAAGAGGAGCAGCGGGATGAGCGTGCTGTAAACCAGACCGTTGCCCGGGCTGTGCTGGGCGAGTTCGGTGAGGTTGACCGTGCCGTTGGCCCAGTAGCACATCACGATGCCGAGCAGGAAACCGAAGTCGCCCACGCGGTTGACAATGAAAGCCTTCTTGGCCGCATCGGCCGCAGACTGCTTGTGGTGGTAGTGGCCGATGAGCAGCCAGGAACTGAAACCGACCAGCTCCCAGAAAATGAAAATCATGAACAGGTTGTCGGCGAGCACGATGCCGATCATCGAGAACATGAAAATGGACAGGCCGCCGAAGAACCGCGCCCGGGCCGCGTCGTCGTGCATGTAACCGAGCGAGAAGACGTGAATGAGGAAACCCACCACGCCGACCACGAACATCATGAGCGCGGCGAGATCGTCGAACTTGATGCCAAGCGACACGGCAAAGTCGCCGAAGCGAAGCCATTCCCACGACTGCTCGAAGCGTTCGCCGTGTAGCAGGAGAATGACCGAGATCGCGGCGATGGCGCCGGCCGTCGCGGTGGAGACGTAGGAGGCAAGCGCGCCCTGCTTGCGCAGGAACAGCGCGATGACCACCGCCGAAGCGAGCGGCAGGAGCAGGACCAGGATGGCGTGCGAGAGCATCGTCATGTCAGTGCTTCAGAAGGTTCAGCTCGTCCACCTGCACGCTGTGGCGCTTGCGGAAGAGAGCGACAATGATGGCGAGTCCGACCGCGACCTCGGCCGCGGCGATGGTGAGAATGAAGAAGACGAACACGGCGCCATCGAGCGTGCCTTGGAATTTCGAGAACGCGACCAGCGCGAGCGTCGAGGCGAGCAGCATGAGCTCGAGGCACATGTAGATCACGAGCGTGTTCTTGCGCAGCAGCACGCCGAAGAAGCCGATGGCAAAGAGCAGCGCGCTCAGGGCGAGGTAGGTTTCGAGTCCAGAGGGGTTCATTTGGCGACCTCCGTCGTTTCGAATTTCTTGCTCAGCACGATGACGCCCAGCATGGCGATGAGGAGTAGGAAGCCCACGACCTGCACGGGCAGCAAATAGGTGGTGAAGAGCAATTCGGCGTAGTGCTTGAGCGTCGGAACCTGCGTGGAAACCTCGGAGACTTCCGGCGCGTTGATGCCCACGGTGTGGGCGCCGATGAGCAGCAGCGCGCCACCCAAAACGGCAGCCGCGAGCGAGAGTTTACCGAAGGGCTTTTGCGCGCCCGGCGTGGTGTCGAGCAGCATGATGATGAAAAGAAACAGCGCGACGACTGCGCCCGCGTAAACGAGCAGGAGCACGAAGGCCAGCAGCGCGGCGTCGAGCAGCACGAAGAGACCGGCGAGACCCACGAGTGAAAGCAACAGACAGAGGGCCGCGTTGACGGCGTCCCTGTTCAGCACCACCGCAAGGGCGCTGCCAAGGGTCAGGAGGGCGAAAGTGTAGAAGACGAAGTCAGACATGGCTCAGAACTTCCTTGTCATCGCGAGCCGGGCAAAGCCCGGCGTGGCGATCCAGCTGGATTGCTTCGTCGCTGCGCTCCTCGCAATGACAGATGAAGGGATCATGTGATGAATCAATGATGCGCGTTGCCGTGCTCCTCGGCGGCTTTCTTCTTGTCCCACTTGAAGTGCTGGTCGGGCAGCGTGCCGCCAAGCTCGTAGAGCTTGGCCTTGTCGTTGACCATTTCGGCGCGGGTGTAGCCGGTCATCGAGAAGGTATTCTGGAGGAAAATGGCCTCCTCGGGGCAGACTTCCTGACACAGGCCGCAGTAGATGCAGCGCAGCATGTCGATGTCGAAGGCCTGCGGGCCCTTCTCGACGTGGCCGCGCTGCGGCTGGTCGGCGGGGATCTCGCCCGGGGTGATGCGGATGGCTTTGGGCGGGCAGACGAACTCGCAGAGCTGGCAGGAAACGCACTTTTCGCGGCCGTTCGGATCCTTCACCAGCGTGGGCACGCCGCGGTAACCCGGCGGGATGGCGGGGCGGACCTCGGGATACTCCAGCGTGACGTTCGGCTTGAAGAGGTGCTTCAGCGTGACCTTCATGCCGGCCACAATCTGCGGCAGGTAGAGGCGCTCCGAGAGCGAGAGGGATTTGCGTTCGACGACGTAGGCCATGGCGCGAGTCAGTTTTTAACCACGGATTGCACGGATGGACACGGATGAAGGATCAATCCACCCAAGCGTGTCATTCTGAGCAAAGCGAAGAATCCAGAATGATTCCCGCCGGCCCACGCGCTGTTGGATCCTTCGCTATGCTCAGGATGACAGGTTGTGGTGATGAGTTGTGAATCGAGCATCATCGATGCGGGTTGCGCTCAGAGGGCGTGTTTTTTGAGAGGGTTGGCGAGGATCGCCCAAGCTGCGACTACCGTCACGACAGCGAGGACCGCCCAGTAAATGCCGCCGAGTTGGAGATCGCGGATGGCGATGGCGGCGGCGTAGAAGAGCAGGTTGCCGATGGCGAGCGGCAGGAGCTTCTGCCAACCCATCTTCATCACCTGGTCGTAACGGAAACGCGGCACGGTCCAGCGAACCCACATGAACACAAAGATCATGAAGAGAACCTTGCCGATGACGATGCCGAGCGAGAGCAGGCCGACGATGATCGGGTGCGTCAGCACGGGCGACACAGCGCCGAGCCACCCGACGACGGTTGCGAGCGGGATCCACGGCAGCGGGTTCCAGCCGCCGAAGAAGAGCAGGATGAACACAGCTGAGCCGATCATCATGTGCGCATACTCGGCCACAAAGAAGAGGCCCCACTTCATCGCGCCGTATTCCGTGTGGAAACCGCCGACGAGGTCGGCCTCGCCCTCGGCCATGTCGAAGGGCAGGCGGTTGGTCTCGGCGAAGAGCGAGACGAGGAACACGATGGCCGCAACCGGCATGAGGAAGATGAACCACATGCCGCCGAGGAAACCGGGCTGGCTCTGGAATTCCACGGCCCGGGCGAGGCTCAGCGTGCCCTCGCCGCCCGGAACGTTGATCCAGAGGAACACCGGAATCACGGAAAGCGTCATGGACAGCTCATAGGAGATGAGCTGGGCGGAAGCGCGCACGCCGCCGAGGAAGGGATACTTCGAGTTGGAAGCCCAGCCGGCGAGGATCAGCGCGTAAACGCCGAGCGAGGAGACGGCGAAAACCGCGAGCAGGCCGATGTCCACGTTGGCGAGGATCAAGGGCACGACGCGGCCGGCGTCATCGAGGTAGGCGCCGACCGGCACGGCGGTGACCGTGGTGAGCGCGGGAATCATCGCCACGACCGGCGCGAGCAGGAAGTAGAACTTGTTCACGTGACCGGGCAGGGAGTCCTCCTTCAGGAACATCTTGCCGCCGTCGGCCATGAGGTGGAACACGCCGAGGCGCTGCAGGAAACTGATGCCCGGCACCCACGCGACCCAGAACGGCAGTGCGCGGTTGGGGCCGGGGCGGCCCTGCATCCAAGCGGAGACCTTGCGCTCCACCAGAGAGCTGGCACCGCCCAGCGGGAAGATCACGCCGATGACCGCGAGGCCCTTGATGACGGCCTGCAGCACCGGATGAAGGCTGTTCCAGAGTTCGACGATCGCGCTCATGCGTTGGCGGCCGCGGGCACGGCGGCGGGTTTGAAGTGAAGCGCCTCGCCCTCGCAGAACGGCAGACCGGCCCACGCGGAGGCGTCGAGCAGGTGGCCCGTGGCAGGCAACGCAGCGTAGCTGAGACCGGCGAGCGCCGGGGTCTCGGCAGCGATCACAGCCCAGAGCGGACCGAGCGCGAAAGGAATGATGCCACCACCGGCTGCGGCGACAAGTTCAGCGAGCGTGACGAGATCTTCGTTCACGCCGGCGGGACCGGGCACGGCCTTGGCAAACTTCTGCAAACGGAACTGCTGGTTCACGAAGCAACCGGACTTTTCGAAAACCGTGAGCGTCGGGATGACGACCTTGGCCGCATCGCTCGTCGCGTTCTTGTGCGTGCCGAGGTAGATGACCGAAACCTTCGCGAGCTGCGCCGCGGTGATACCGGCGGCGGTGAGGTCCTCGTTGATGACAACGACGGTCTTCACCTTGCCAGCGTCGATGTCGGCCGCGAGGATCGAGAGCTTCTGCGACGGAAGCGCGGCGATGAGACCGGTGACGAGTGCGCCACGAACATTCGGGTTGCGGTCGGCAGAGATGAGGAGGCGATCGCCCTGCCCCACCCGGCTGACAAGCGAGACCGACGCATTGAGTGCGGCGGCGAGCTTCTTTGTCAGGAACTGTTCCTCGATGCTGCTGCGGCCGGAACCGACGATGGCGACGGAGCTGCTCTTGAGCAAATCCGCGGCTGCCTTGAGAGCCATGTCGCCACCGGTGCTGTTGCCGTTGATCGCAGGTGCCGTAAGGCGGTCTTCGCTGCGCACCTGCTTGTAGAGCATGCGACCGGAGTCGGCGAGCCAGGTGTCGTTGACGGCATCGTTACGGCGGGGAGTGATGCGATAAAGCGTGCCCTCGCGACTCCAGACCTCCGTGTTCACGCCGACAGAGGACTCGGTGCAGATGCTCGGCGTGGCCTTGAGGAACCACACACGCATCTTGAAACGGAAATCGGTCGAGGTGAGCGCACCCACGGGGCAGATGTCCACCGTGTTGAGCGAGTAATTATTCTCGAGCGCGCGGCCGGGATAACAGGTCAGCGTGCTGTAACTGCCGCGATCGATGAAACCGAGCACGTCGTCCTTCGCGACCTCCTTGCAGAAACGGATGCAGCGCGAGCAGAGAATGCAGCGCTCGTCATCGAGCGTAACGCGCGGCCCGAGCTGCGTGCGCTTCGGCTTCACGTTTTTGTTCTCGATGAAGCGCGAGTAGCCGCGGCCGTAAGCGGTGGAATGCTCCTGCAGCTTGCACTCGCCGGCTTGGTCGCAAATCGGACAATCGAGCGGGTGATTGATGAGCAGCATCTCCGTCACGCCCTCGCGGCAATCCTTCACGAGCGGTGTGTTCGTGCGGATGTGGAGACCGGGCGACGCATTGGTGCCGCAGCCGATTTGCGGGCGCGGGATCCAATTGACCTTCTGCTTGCCCGTGGCCGGGTCCATGACGGGAGCCTTGGTGGCAGGGTCGACGGCCGGCATGCCCATTTCGATGAGGCACATGCGGCAGTTGCCCACGATCGAGAGCTTCGGGTGGTAGCAGTAGTGCGGGATCTCGATGCCGAGAAGCTTGGCGGCCTCGATCACGTTCGTGCCCTTGGGCACGGCGATGTCCTTGCCGTCAATATTGACGGTCACGAGGTCGGCGGGTTTGGCAGGAGCGGAGGACATGGAATCCAGGGAATTCAGAATCCGGAATTCAGAATAGTGCGGTGATAGGCTTCGAGCAGGCGGCTGACCTCCTCGAGGTTCGCATAGGCTTCACCGGTATCGGCGTAGCCAAGATCGCGCGCCAGAATCAGGAAGTAGCGGCTCTCCTCCAGCGAACCTTGGGCGATGTTGAAGTATCGAAGTTTGTCACGGATGCCGCGCTTCTTAAAGCCTTCCGCGATATTCGCCGGCACCGACATCGCTGCACGGCGAAGCTGGGAAGTAAGCGCGTAATTCTCTTTCACCGGAAAACTCTCGGACATCCGGTAAACCAGCAACACCCAGGCATGGGCCTTTTGCCATACAATCAGATCCTCGAACGATTTAGCGGTCGTCCGTCTGGATTCTGGATTCTGGATTCCGGGTTCCATGATTGTTCTCAAATCAGCGGGGTGGCGGCGGGAGCTTCGGTTTTCTTGGCGTTGGCGTAGCCTTGGAATTCGTCGCCGAATTTCGCGAGGAAGCTCTGGGTCGGCCACGAGCACGCTTCACCGAAGGCGCAGATGGTGCGGCCGGGAATCTGGTCGGCGACGTTCTTGAGCAGCGTCGCATCCTCGGTGCGGGCTTCGCCGTGCACCATGCGCGTGGTGATCTTCTTCATCCACAGCGAGCCTTCGCGACAGGGCGTGCACTGGCCGCAGCTCTCGTGCGAGTAGAACGCGTTGATGTTGGCAAGCGCCTCGACCATGTTGACGGAGTCGTCCATCACGATGACGCCGCCGGAACCGCCCATCGTGCCGATCATGCCAAGGCAGTCGAAATCCATCGGGACATCCTCGACACCCCAGTCGTATTCGACCATGTCCGCGCCGACCTTGCGCTTGCCTTTGAAGCGCTCGCCGAAGCGGAGAATCTTCGCCGACGAACCGCCGGGAATGACCGCCTTGAACTTGCGACCGGGCAACGGTCCGCCGCAAACGTCATTGAGCAACTGGCCCATCGTGATCTTGCCGGCCTCGAACTCGTAGTAACCGGGGCGCTGCACGTGGCCGGAGACACAGAAGATGCGCGTGCCGGTATTGTTCGGCGTGCCAATCCGGGTGTAGGCCTCGCCGCCCATGTCCGCGATATGCTTCACGTGGCAGAGCGTCTCCACGTTGTTCACGATCGTCGGACACTGATAAAGGCCGAGCACCGCGGGGAAGTAAGGCGGTTTGATGCGCGGGTTGGCGCGCTTGCCTTCGAGCGATTCAATGAGACCGGTCTCCTCGCCACAAATGTAAGCGCCGGCACCGCGATGGACGAAGATGTCGCAACTGTAGTTCGTCCCGAGAATGTTTTTGCCGACGAGATTCGCGTCGCGCGCTTCCTGAATGGCTTTCTCCAAAATGCGGGCGCCGTGTGGCATCTCACCGCGAATATAGATGTAGGCCTGCTTCACATCATTGGCGAAGCAGGAGATCATCGTGCCTTCGATCAGCTGGTGCGGATCCTGGTGGATGATGTAGCGGTCCTTGAATGTGCCGGGTTCAGATTCGTCCGCATTGACGATGAGATAGATGGGCTTGCCGCTCTTGCGGTCCACGAGCGACCACTTGAGGCCGCAGGAGAAACCCGCGCCACCGCGGCCACGCAGGCCGGACTTCTTGACCTCCTCGCGCAGCTCCTCGGGTTTGCGCGCGAACGCCTTCTTCATGACCTCGTAGCCGCCGTGCTTCAGGTAGCAGGCGAGGTCGTTGGTGTAGCCGGGCTCGTCGATGTGAGCGAAGATCAGGCGGCGTTGTTGCGGAGCGGACATTGCGGAGTGAAAAGGAAAGTGAAAGCGATGAGGGTTATTTTTCCTCGGCGATGAACTCGATGCCGCCGGTCCAGCGGGCGGCGAAGTTGTAAACCATGGCGAGAAGCACGCCGACCACGAAGCCGCCGACGGCGTGAATGAAGGGCATGAACAGCGCACCGGCGCCGGCAAACAGCCACGGAATGCCGAGCAGCCTGGGCGCGATTGCGAGGTCGGCCGCGGTGGCGGCGGCACCGAGCGTGACAAGCAGCACGGGCGCGACGATCATGCCGATGAAACCGTTGATCAGCCCCAGCACGAGGCCGAAGCGGATGGGTGGCACCTGCATGATGCGGATTTTCTTCATTTCTTCGCGGCCGCCTCCTTGCGGATCTGCTCGCTGAGCGCCTTCACCTTGGCGGCGTCCACCTTTTCGTGGAGATCGTCATCGATCATCACGACCGGGCCGGTGCCGCAGCTCGCAAGGCATTCGACAAAATCAATGGTCACTTCGCCGTCGGCGGAAACCTCGCCGCGATGGCAGCCGAATTCCTTTTCGAACTGCTCGCACACCTTGTAGCCGCCGGTGAGCGCGCAGGAAAGTGTGCGACAGACCTTGATGTGACGGCGGCCGATCGGCTGCTGCCGGAACATCGGGTAGAAGGTGACGACCTCGTAAACGTTGATCGGTGGCAGCTCGAGCTTTGCGGCGATCCACTCGATGGCTTCCTTGGAAATCCAACCGACGTCCTCCTGCACGAGGTGCAGCAGCGGCAGCGTGGCGCTGCGCTTCACCGGGTAATGGGTGATGACCTCGTCGATTTTCTTAAGCGTTTCGGGTTTTAAATTCACGAGACAGGAATTCGAGGAATCCAGAATTCAGAAGCCAGAAGAGCAGCCGGGGTGGCTGATTTCTTGGATTCCATTCTGGATGCTGGATTCATTGGATTCAGGATTCTTGGCTGCTCAGCGGTCGCACTCGCCCATGACGAAGTCGAGCGAGCCGAGGATGGAGACGACGTCGGACACGAGATTGCCGACGCAAAGTTTCGGAAGGATGGAGAGATTGCAAAACGAGGGGCTGCGAATCTTCATGCGCCACGGCACGCCGCCGCCTTTGCTGACGATGTAGAAACCGAGCAGGCCCTTCGGCGCCTCGCCCTCGAAATACACTTCGCCGGCCGGCATCTGCGGGCCTTCGGTCACGATCATGAAGTTGTTGATGAGCTCCTCCATCGAGGTGAGGACCTTGTCCTTCGGCGGAGCGAAAATGCGGCGGGCGTCGCGCGCATACCAGTCGCCGCCGGGGAACTTCGCGATGCACTGCTGGATGATGCGGATGGACTGCTTCATCTCCTCGCCGCGACAGAGATAACGGTCGTAGCAATCGCCTTTCGAGCCGACGGGAACATCGAAGTCGTATTGCTCGTAGCCCCAGTAAGGACGGTCCTTGCGAAGATCGTTTGGCACGCCGGAGCCGCGGAGATTCGGGCCGCTCAGGCCGTAGCTGATGGCGTCGGCTTTGGAAATGACGCCGATGTCCACGGTGCGGTCGAGGAAGATTTTGTTGCGCGAGAGCATGCCCAGCACCTCGTCGAGGATCGGGAGGAACTGCTTGCAGAACGCGTCCACCTCTTCGAGCCAGCCGGGCGGCAAATCGCGCGACACGCCACCGATGCGACTGTAGCTGGTGGTGAAGCGCGCGCCGGTGAGTTTTTCGAAGAGCTTGTAGAGCTTCTCGCGCTCTTCGAAGGTATACATGAACACCGTCCACGCGCCGACATCGATGCCGTAGGCGCCGAGGCCCATGAGATGCGCGGAAACGCGGGCCATTTCGGAAGTGATCACGCGGATTGCATTGACGCGGTCCGGCACCTTCAGGCCGGCGAGTTGCTCGACTGCGTGGGCATAGATGGCGTTGTTCGCGAGCGGCGCGAGGTAGTCCAACCGATCCGTGTAGGGCACGAACTGGTTGTAAGTCATGTTCTCGGCGATCTTCTCGTCGCCGCGGTGCAGGTAGCCGACGATCGGGTCGGCCTTGGTCACCGTCTCGCCGTCGAGCTCGAACTGGACACGCAGCACACCATGGGTGGACGGATGCGACGGGCCCATCGAGAGCGACATCTTCTCGGGTTCGAACTCCTTGGGAAGATTCGCGCTCGCGGCCTTGGCGGCGGCATCAGGAAATGAGAAGTCGGTAGCCATCGGTTATTCGGGCTTTTCGTTGTGCTCGTTCCACGCCTCGTCCTTGGCGCGGGGCTCGGCCTCGCTCATGGGCTCGCCCGGGGTGGCGACGAAGGGACCGCCGGCCATCGGAGCGGAAATGACGCCCGTCTTGACCTCGGCCGCGATTTCGGGGTCGTGCAATTCGGTCGGCAGGCCGGCAAGCGGGAACTCCTTGCGAAGCGGAAAATACGGGTAGCCTTCCCACATCAGGATGCGCCGCAGGTCGGGATGGCCGGTGAACTTGATGCCCAGCAAATCGTAGGTCTCGCGCTCGTGCCAGTCGGCGCCGGCCCAGAGACCCGTGGCCGTCGGCATGGCGGGCTCGGCGTCGCTCGCGCAATTCGCGGCGAGACGCACGTAGGCGTGCTTGGTGCTCGAATAAAGATGCCAGACGACGGTGAAACGCGGCGACTGTTCGGCGCTCCAGTCCACGGCGGTCACATCCATGAGGAAGTCGTAACCCTGCGCATCACGCAGCCACCGGAGCACGGCGATGGCCTCGGTCGCGGGCACGTTGAAAGCCGGGCAATCGGCGCTGGCCCGGGGCGTGGCCGAGGGAAATTGGCTGGAAACGGCGGTCGCGATCTCGACGTCGGTGGTCATGCGCTGGTTCGGCGTGGAGTTCAGGCGCTGAGAAGCTTGGAGAGCGAACGCTCTTTCTTCACCTTGTTTTGGAGCTTCAAAAGGGCGTCGAGCAGCGCCTCCGGGCGCGGCGGGCAGCCGCTGACATAAACGTCCACCGGCACGATGCGGTCCACGCCTTGGAGCGTCGCGTAGCTGCGATACATGCCGCCCGTGCTGGCACAGGCGCCCATCGCGATGACCCATTTCGGCGCGGCCATCTGGTCGTAGATGCGGCGGACAATCGGGGCCATCTTGTAGGTCACGGTGCCGGCCACGATCATGCAGTCGGCCTGACGTGGCGAGAAGCGCATGACCTCGGCGCCGAAGCGCGCGATGTCGTAGCGGCTGGACGCAGCGGCCATCAGCTCAATCGCGCAGCAAGCGAGACCCATCGGCATGGGCCACATGGAGTTGTTGCGCAGCCAGTTGATCGCGGCGTCCGCCTTCGTGACGAACAATTCGCCCTCGATCTTGCTGTTGTATGTAATCTCCGGTGCCTCGGTGCCCATGTGGTAAAAAATGCAAGGCACCCTACCACCCACCCCACCCCCGGCAAGGAGGATTTGTTTGCGCAACGTGTATTAGTTCTGGACGAACGGCGGAGAAATATTTTTGCGCAGGCCGACAGCCTGCGCTGCGTCCCGGGTCTTGCAGCGCAAACGACGGAACCCATGCTTCCGCACATGATTCGCCACCCCTTTCGTGTAATCCGTGATGCTTTTCGGCTGACGAGCGTCGTCTTTCTCGCCGTCGCCTTGCAGGCACAAGCCCCCGCGCCCACCGACACGCCGCCGAAGTATGACGCGGATGCCCAAGCGCTGATTCTGGCCCGCCGCTACCTGGAGGGTGGTGATGGTTCGCGCGCCGCGTTGCTGGAAGCTTTGCAACACATGGGTTGGGGCGTGCGAAATGCCCAGGGCGCCATGATCAAGGCCCCGCCTGCCGGCGCTGACACCGGTCTCGCCATGCGCGACTACGAATTGGAGGAACTGCTCTGGAGCCCCTCGGAGCAACCAACCATCCGCCTGATTTCGGTCGCCCAGGCGCTCGCCGTGCCTTTCGAGGATGCCGATCCCGAGGAACTCGCCCAGGATCTCCTGGATACCATCCGCAAAAGCGCCGACAGTGAACAACCGCAGCAACGCTTCTGGGCTCTCTTTATCATCGCCCTCGGCCGCGTCAGCCCCGCCAACTACGACCTCGGCATGCCGGCTCCGCTCTCGATCATCCCGCCCGACCCGGCGACACTGAAACGCCTCGAAAAAGAAGTCCTTACCAACCCTTTCGCAGTGCTCAAGGCCTCCCAGCCCACCCCGGTCTGGGCCGACGATGATCCCGTGCTCGCTCCCTCGCCGAGACCCGCACGCAAGGAAGAAGATGCCCGTCCGGACGCCGCCGAGCGTGACCGCAATCGAATGGATGAAATTGGGAAAGAAATGGAGAAGCTGGTGCAAGACTTCAGCAGTCCCGACCCCGCCCGCCAAAAGGCAGCTCAGGACAAGATGGCCAAGCTTTCCGCCGAGATGATCGGCATCTCCTCACGCCAGCAGGTCACCACCATGCAGCAGATGACCACCGCCATGAAACAATTCAAGGCCATGCAGGACGACGACGAAGATGAGGAAGACGAAGAGGAATCCGACGACGAAGAGACCGATGACAGCGACGAAGACGGCCCGCGTTTCATGGCCGAGTGGCGCGACCAGCCGCTCTCCCTGCTGCAAGTTGCGCTCATCAGCCGTGTGCTCGCCGCCGATGTGCGTCAGGCCGCCACGCGTGGGGCCAATCCGTCCGGTCAGGCGTCACTCTCCTGGCCACGTCTGCCGCTCGCCACGCTGCGCATGGCGCAGGCCGGCGGTCCTCCGACCTCGTTCGGCGGACAATTTGCCGGTGCAGCCGGCGACATCTGGGCCACCGGCTGGGGCGCTTATACCGGCGCCGTGCTCGATCACCATCTGCCCAACAACAAATTCAGCAAAGGCGTGGGCATCGCCAACACCATCATCGCGTGGTTCAAGACCATCATGACCGTGGCGCGGCAAAAGATCACCATTGAGGTCGAGAGCGAGCCGCTCGTGCGCACCAAGACCCGCTCTCCCGGCGAGCAACGCACCGCCCGAGCCAAGGTCGAAATCGATTTCCCCAAAAGCGACGTGCTCAAGGCCGTCCGCGCCGCCGGCAACCTCACCACAATCGACTTGCAGTTGCCCGACGGCGGACCGGTGAGCGGCGCCAAAGTCGTGTGGCGGTTGCCCGAAGGCAGCTACAACGGCAAATACCAGACCGCCAACGGCGGCTCGCAATACCGCCCCGACCTCGCCGTGGTGCAGTTCGCGCAAGCCGGCGGTCCCGCCGCGTATATTTCCTACACCAATGACGCCGGCGAGGCCACCATCACGATCGAGGGTGTCCCTCAGCGCAAACTCCTCCCGCCGACCGTGCGCCCCTACCCGCGCCGCGCGGCCGTCGCCGTCGAAGTCACCATCAAAGTCGGCAATATCACGCAGGATTTCAACGATGCCATCAACACCGCGATGGGCGGACCGATCTCCGGCGGCTTGAGCTTCATCGCCGACATGGTGCTGCGCACGTCGTTCTTTTTCCAGAAGAGCAAACCCTTCGAAGTCACCGACTGGAAGGAACCAGCTTGGGAAGGCCGGTTTGAAATCACCGTGAAGGGCTCCGGCTCGGAGCGCGAAAAAGGTGAGAAAGGCGGCCCTGATCGCGACATTGCCTGGTCCATGGACCGCTACATGGAAGGCCGCCTGCACACGCCCGATTGGGAGGAAGAAAACGAAGAGGAAAAAGAATACTCCAACGACGGCCGGCACACACTCGAGGTGGACGGCGACTCGCGATATTTCCGCCTCAACGATTCCTCCAGCTCGAATAGCGGCGACAGCCACAACAGCTATGAAGCCATCGGCCCGATGCAAATCCAGCCGCCAGGCCGCAACCAGCTCGAACTCCACTCGCGCGCCGAGCCGAGCGGCAGCGCCGAGCTGATCTTCAACGGGGGAACAATGCAGCTCGACCTGCGTCCCTTCTTCGGAGCGGAATGCATCGTCGGCCGTTCCGAGCGAAGCCGCAAACGCAACTGGAGCAAGGCCGGCCGCGAATACCTCAGCCTGCTCGGCGGCGTCTATCCCGAGAGTTTCACCATCATCGAACCCAACGATGGCAGCAGCGAGGTCATCGAGGGCACCAAAACCTTCGACTACCGAGGCAGCCTGCCCTACGTGCCGAGTTTCGACGTGGTCGTCACGGTGAAATATCAACTTTGGAAGAATGGCCCGCCGCCCAAAAACAAGCGGCGGTGAGCGTGTCTCACTGTATTCGGCACGGGGAAACCGGCATCCCGTTTCCCCACGTGGATTCTGAGCCAGGCGCCGAATCCACGTTGCGGTTTCCCTTTTGCACTGAGCCGACCGCTTGAACACCGCCCCCGACAACGAGTCCGCGCCTCACGGAAACCCGGTCCAACCCGGGCGTCTCCGACTCATCCTCGGCGTGTTCGGTATGTTGATCAGCGTCATCATCGCGGGCCTCGCCTATCACCAACTCATTCACTCGTCGGCTCATCTCGCGCGCGAACAACGCCAAAACCATCGCCGCCTGATCGTGCCCGCTCCACGTGGCGTTATCTACGACCGCGAACACCGCGTGTTGGCCGGTAATCGCTCGCGCATCGATGTGGTGATCAACCTCGGGGATCTCCGCGCCGGACTTCAGCAAGCTGAAGGCTCCGTCGCCACCGCCCGTCTCGCCTTCGTCCAGCGCCATCTCGACCGTATCAATGCACTGACCGGACGACAAGAAACCCTGGACGCCGCGCGACTCGAGCGCGCCTACGCCCGCAATCGCTTGACGCCTTTCGTGCTGGCCCGGGACTTGAGCGACACAGAAATCGAACGATTGTCGGCTGAACTGAGTGCTGCCGATCCCATGCGCTTACAACGCAACAGCCAGCGCTGGTATCCGCACGGCGCAACGGCAGCACACATTCTCGGACGAGTCCGCCGCGAGCATCCAACCGGCGAAGCCGTGCGCGGCATCGGCGGGATTGAACAGCAACACGACGCGAGTTTGCGCGGCCATGACGGCCAGACGATCGTGCAGGTGGACGCTTGGGGATTCGCCACCAGCCCCGGCACCATGATGCGTGAAGCCGTAGCTGGCGCTGATGTCACCCTGAGCCTCGACCTCGACCTGCAGCGCATCGCCGAACACATGCTGGCTGAATCAGCCGCGTCGCGCGGTTCCGTGGCCGTTATCGCCGTGAACACCGGCGAGGTGCTCGCGCTCGCCAGCAAACCGGACTACGACCTCAACGTCGTTTCTCCGATCATGACGACCGCGGTGAAGCAACGCGTTGATGCCGAGGGAGGCTGGTTCAACCGCGCGACGCAGGGCCTGTATCCGCCGGGCTCCGTGTTCAAGATATTCACCGCTCTCTCCGGTTTGCGCGGCGGCACGCTGCGTCCCGACACCGTGCTGTCTTGCGACGGGTTTCACGAGTTCGGCGGGCGTCGCCTGCCCTGTCACAATCCCGCCGGCCACGGACGTCTCCGTCTGCGCGACGCGCTCGCGCACAGCTGCAATGTTTTCGCCTACCAAACCGGTCTCGCCGCCGGCCCTGACGCTCTCGCCGCCGAAGCGCGCCGCTTTCATCTACACGAACCCACCGGACTCGATTTGCCCGCCGAAGCCACGCGCATGCTCGTGCCCGATCCGGCTTGGAAAACGCAAGCCGGCCACGGCAACTGGACACCCGGCGACACCACCAACCTCGCCATCGGTCAGGGTTTTCTCCAGTGTTCGCCCCTTCAACTCGCCTGCGCCATGGCCTCGCTCGCCCGACGAGAAACGCTCACGGTGCCGACCTTGCTGCGCTCACCTGACCGTAAGCCTTCCGGCGATCGTCCCGCTGAACCGCTGGGTCTATCCGACATCGATCATGCCGCCCTTCTCTCCGGTCTGCAGGCTGTGGTGGAAAGCGGCATAGGCAGTGATGCCCAAGTGCCCGGCATCCGCATCGCTGGCAAAACCGGCACCGCCCAAGTCATGCGACCCGAAGGCCGGTTCAACATCGCATGGTTCATCGCCTTCGCTCCCATTGAGAATCCCCGCATCGCCCTCGCCGTCGCCTTGGAAGGCGACCGTCCCGACGAAGAATTCGCCGGCGCCGCCCACGCCGCTCCCATCGTTCGAGAGATCATTGGCGCCTATTTTGACTCCCAAACCGGTTCACATTGAATGGCTAACCGTGGCGGAGAGGGGGGGATTCGAACCCCCGGTAAGTTGCCCTACGCCCGCTTTCCAAGCGGGTGCCTTAAACCACTCAGCCACCTCTCCGTGACAAGGGGAGGTCGAATAAGGGTGCTCCCATTTCACGGGTCAACGGTATTTCCTGCGACTGTCCGGCCGGATTGCTAACCCGCTGTGTCCCAATCGCGGTTGCCAAACCATCCACCCGGCGTAGCTTCTGCCTTTCACGCTCCGGCCGATGCAAGATCTCACCGACCTCTACCAGTCCGTCATTCTGGACCACAACCGCCGCCCGCGGAACCGCGGCAAGCTACCCACGGCGAATCGTGTCGCCCACGGCGACAATCCCTCCTGCGGCGACCAATGCACGGTTTATCTCCGCCTCGACGGAGACCGCGTGGGCGAAATCACCTTCGAAGGCTCGGGCTGCGCCATCTCGCAAGCCAGCGCCTCACTCATGACCCTTCACGTCAAAGGCAAGACCCTGCCCGAAGCCGAGGCGATCTTCGCCGATGTCCACAAACTCGTAACCACGGGCCAGGTGGATGAAAATAACCTCTCCGACCTCGCCGCGCTGGCTGGTGTTCATCAATTCCCGGCCCGTATCAAGTGCGCCACCCTCGGCTGGCACGCCGCCCTCAACGCCATGAAAGGCGAAGACATCACCGCCACCACCGAAACCCACAAGGACTGAGCGCCGCAGGCGCTTTTTCATTCTCTCCTTCCCGCTCGCTATCCGATGCCTCCTTCCTGGTCGAATGTCCGCGCCGATTTTCCCGTCCTGCACCAGCAGGTCAACGGCAAGCCCCTCGTCTATCTCGACAACGGTGCCACCTCGCAAAAGCCCCGCAGCGTGATCGACGCCCTCGTTCACTACTACGAGCGCGACAACAGCAACGTCCACCGCGGTCTGCACGCCCTCTCCATGCGCGCGACCGACGCCTACGAAGGTGCCCGCGCGCGCATCGCGAAATTCATCAACGCCGCCGATCCCGCGGAGATCATCTTCACGCGCGGCACGACCGAGAGCATCAACGTCGTCGCCCGCAGTTGGGGCCACGCCCATCTGAAACCCGGCGACGTCGTGTTGACGACCGAGTTCGAGCACCACTCCAACCTCATCCCGTGGCAGCAAGCCGCCAAGGCCGCCGGTGCCACGCTGAAGTTTGTGCCCTTGCTCGGCGCCGACGGTGAAGGCGGCCTGGACATGGCCACGCTCGACACCCTGCTCACGCCGCAGGTGAAGCTCTTCGCCTTCACGCATATTTCCAACACCCTCGGCACGATCAACCCCGTCGCCGAACTCTGCCGTCGCGCTCGGGCCGTCGGCGCCGTCACGGTGATCGATGCCGCGCAATCCATCGGCCACGTGCCGCTCGACGTGCGCGAGATCGGCTGCGATTTCCTCGCGTTCTCCGGCCACAAGATGTGCGGCCCAACCGGCATCGGCGTGCTTTATGGTCGCCGCGAACTCCTCGACAAGCTCGCCCCCGACGAAACCGGTGGCGGCATGGTCGTCACAGTTCACTACGAAACCGCCACCTGGAAGCCCGCGCCCGAACGCTTCGAAGCCGGCACACCCAACGTCGCCGATGCCATCGCGCTCGGTGCCGCTTGCGACTACCTTGATGCCCTCGGTCGCGATCGGATCGCCGCGCACGACACGCAACTCGTCAACCTGGCGATGGAGAAGCTCTCCGCTCTGCCCGGCATCCGCATCATCGGCCCGCGTGTGGGCGCCAAGGATCGCAGCGGCCTCATCAGCTTCGCCTTCGACGGCGTGCACGCGCACGATGTGGTGACCTTCGCTGACGAGGACGGCATCGCTTTGCGCGGTGGCCATCACTGCAACCAGCCCCTCATGCGTAAACTCGGCCTCACGAGCACGACCCGCGCGAGCTTTTACCTCTATAACACCGAGGAAGAAATCGACCGCCTGGTGAAGTCCATGCAGCGCATCCAGAAATTCTTCGCCGGTTGAGGCGAAACATCTGGACGTAAAACTTTTCGAGTTAACCGACAATCGCAGCGTGGCTGTAGGAGGGGCTTTACGCCCCGATACTTCAGCTCAATCTGCTTTCATGGCTTTCGATCCGCTTCATGGTCACGCCGCGCTACGCCGCGGGCGCCGGTCTGAATCTGGAGCGGAATATTTCCTGACCTTCTGCACTCTCAACAAGAAGCAAGGATTGGCTGTGCCAAGCCTGGCCAAGCCGATCAAGTCAGCCGCTAGCAAATTGGAAGCCGAATCCCTTTGGACCTTGAGAACGGGAGTGATCATGCCCGATCACATCCATTTCCTAATATCACTCGGCTCGACTGCGAGCCTGACGGATGCCGTCAGGCTCTTCAAAGGGCGGCTTTCACCCGTTCTGCGCCAAGCTGGACTCCGCTGGCAGCCGGCCTATTTCGATCATCGTCTGCGTGCCGGTGAAGATGTGCTGCCGGTGTTCCTCTACATTTTTCTCAACCCCTACCGGGCCGGACTTATACCGCAGGCTGCGAAATGGTCTGGTTACTACTGCTGCGCAAACGACTGGTCCTGGTTCGAACCCCTGACCAACGCAGAAACCCCGTTTCCCGAGTGGTTAGCCGGATAGGTATCGGGGCATAGAGCCCCTCCTACATCTAGAAAAGGCGTTAGGTGCGCCTCACAAACCCTTGATCCAAGTCAACTCCCGGCCGGGCTTGCGCAAGATATGCGCAGCCGGTGGGCGGCGGTTCCGCTATGCTCTGGAGCATCATGGTGTCTCCACGCTACACCGCTCCGCCGCCTGTCGAACCCGCCCTCGAGCTGGTCCGCAAATACAACGTGCCCGGGCCGCGCTATACCTCCTACCCGACGGCCCCGCAATTTTCCGCCGATGTCGACCGCGCCGCATTGCGCGCGGAAATCGCGCGCGACAACGCCGATCCGACCCGACCTCTCTCGCTCTATTTCCACCTGCCGTTCTGCGAGTCGCTCTGCTGGTATTGCGGTTGCAACACCGTGATCACGCAGCGCCGCTCGTCGGCGGGTGAATATGTCGGCCTGCTCCGCCGGGAACTCGCGATCACGCAGCCGCTCCTCAACACGGCGCGGCCCGTCACGCAGCTTCACTTCGGCGGCGGCACGCCGACCTTTTTGCCACCCGAGGAAATAGACCGGCTCGGCCAGGCCATCCATGAGGTGTTTACGTTCGCGCCCGATGCCGAAATTTCGGTCGAGATCGACCCGCGCCGCCTCACCAAAGCGCACGTCGAGGCCTATCGCCGCCTCGGCTGCAACCGCGCCTCGCTCGGTGTGCAGGATACCAACCCACAGGTGCAACTCGCCATCCACCGCTGGCAGCCAATCGCCCAGACCGCCCAAGCCATCACTTGGCTGCGCGAGGCCGGCTACGAGTCCGTCAGCGTGGATCTCATCTACGGCCTGCCGGTGCAGACGCCCGAATCCTTCGCCAAAAGCCTCGACGAGGTCATTGCGCTGAAGCCCGACCGCCTCGCCGTGTTCAGCTACGCGCACGTGCCTTGGTTGAAGCCCGCGCAAAAAATCTTCGACGACCGCCAGCAACTGCCGACCACCGAAGCCAAGCTCGCCATGCTCACGATTGCGGCGCGCGCACTGACCGCCGCCGGCTATGTGCACATCGGTATGGACCACTTCGCACGACCCGGCGATGAACTCGCCCGCGCCCATGACGACGGCACGCTTTATCGCAACTTCCAAGGCTACACCACCCGCGCCGGCGCCTCGCTCTACGGCTTCGGCATGTCGTCCATCTCGCAGACCGACGGTTCGTTCCGGCAGAATTTCAAGGACCTCGAAGAATATACCGCGGCGATTGAGCGTGGCGAACCGCCCTTGGAACGCGGTTTCCTGCTCAGCGAAGAGGACCGGCGCCGTCGTGCGCTCGTCATGGAGATCATGTGCCGCCAGCGCGTGGACTTCGCGGACCTCTCCCGCCGTCTCGGCCTCGACGTGGCACAGACCTATGCCGCTGAAATCGCCTCGCTGACCGATCTCGCGGCTGATGGTTTGATCCGGAGCGACGACGAAGGCTTCGACGTCACGCCTCTCGGGGAGTTATTTCGCCGCATCATCGCGATGCGTTTCGATGCCTATCTCAATCGCGGACCTCGAAAATTCTCCCGCACCGTTTGAGTCGCATGCCCTATCGCATCGCCAAAACGTTAACTTTCGAGAGCGGTCACCTCCTCAGCAAGCACCGCGGACGCTGTCGTTTTCCCCACGGACACAGCCGCACGGTTGAAGTCGTGCTCGCTGCCGACCAACTCGACACCAATGACATGGTCTGTGACTTCAAAGCCGTGAAGCGCATCCTCGAAGCGTTTCTCGATCGCTGGGATCACGCGCTTTGCCTGAACACGGCCGAACCCGGTTTCGAATTTTTCCAGCGCACCTACGGTGAGCGCGTGGTGGCGTTTACGAACACGGACCCCACCTCTGAAGTCATGGCGCGCACGATCTTCGAAGCCCTGCAAAAAGCACTGCGCGAACAATCCAGCACAGGCGATGCCGATTATCCGATCCCACCCAACGTGCGACTCGAGCGGGTGCGCGTGAGCGAAACGGCGACCAGTTGGGCCGAATATTCGGCGGAGTGAGCGGGGCGGCTCACGGAATCTTTAATTCCATCCCGACCTTCAGGTCGGATTCGTTGCGCATCACGCCCAGGTTCGCGGAGTAAATCTCCCGCCAGCGGGAGCGATTGTTGTAATATTGGAGCGCCAACTTGGAGAGCGTGTCACCGGGACGCACGATATGGGTGCGCCCGGGAGCGGCGGAAGGCGTCAACCGCAACGAAGGCGTTGTCGCCTTTTGTGCAGGAGAGGGTGAGGACGGCGTCACTCGCGTCGGCGTTGAGGGAGCCGGCCGCGTCCGCACGATCGGTTGGGTATCGATCGAGAAACTCAGACTGTTGTCTGCCGGTTCACTGGTGGCGCGGGTGGATGATGCGGGGCTCGCCGGCATGGCACTGCCGCCGGAGGCGCGCGCCTCGGCGAGTTGTTGCTTGAGCGATTCGTTCTCCTGCTTGAGGCGGTCCAACGTCGCGATCAAATCCACGCGCTGAGCCTGCAATTCCAACGATTGCGCCGGAATGGTGCGGGCAAACTCGCGAATTGCAGCGTCGATGCGCTGGCGCACCAGCGGCGCCTGCGGACTATTGGGTCGTTGCGCGAGATACTTCCGAAAGTGGTAGATGGCCGAGAGCGGGTCGTTGATGTGCTGCACGTAGAGCAATCCGACTTCGAGGTGCGATTCAGGGGCATCGTCGCGGCGCTTGTCGATGACCTTCAGAAAAGCTGTGAGTGCTTCCTGGCGGCGGCCGGCCTTGAGCAGCGAATGACCTTCACGGTAGTTCGGCTCATCGGTTTCGGTTGCATACGTGAAACGATCGCTATCGCTGCACCCGACAAGCCCAACCAGCAGCGCACCGATCAGGAGCGGGAGCAGGGAGCGAAACTGGAGAATCTGGCGAAGCACGCGGGAAAATGAATTGAACGCAGACGGCTGCCGACTACGTTTGCCGCCGCCCCTAGCCAACACAAGTTTTTGATGCCACCGGACGCCTCCACCCTGCTCGCCAAGGCCCGCAACTGCCTCGCCATCGAACGCGAGGCGATCGCCGCCACCGCCAAGGGGCTCGACCGGGAGTTTGTCGCCGTGGTGCGCGCCGTGGAATCGGCGGTCGACGCGGGCGGCAAGTTGATCCTGTCCGGCGTCGGCAAAAACGCCCACATCGCCCAGAAACTGACCGGCACTTTCAACAGCATCGGCGTGCCGGCGTGCTTCCTCGATGCCACGCAGGCGTTGCACGGCGATCTTGGCCTGTGCGCGGCAGGAGACTTGGCGATCTTGCTGAGCAATAGCGGTTCCACTCATGAAATGCTTCGCCTGCTGCCACTATTCGAGAAGTTCGGCCTGAAGACCGTCGCACTCACAGGGGCGGCGGACAGCGAGCTGGCCCGCGGCTGCGACTTCCGGTTGGTGTATTCCGCCCCGCGCGAAGCATGTCCGCTCGCGCTCGCCCCGACCGCCAGCACAACCGCGGCGCTGGCACTGGGCGATGCTCTCGCCATGGTGCTGCTGGAAACGCGCGGCCTGACGCGTGAAGATTTCGCGAAATACCACCCCGCCGGGACGCTCGGCATGACGCTTTTGTTGCGCGTGAAGGACATCATGCGCACGGATGAAACCTGTCCCGTTCTCCGCGAAACCAAAACCACCGTGCAGGCCGCCATTTTTGCGATGACGAAAGCCAAAGCCGGCGCCGTGGCCCTCGTGGACGCGAAGGGCCGGCTCACGGGCATCTTCACCGATGGCGATTTTCGCCGCAGCGCGCTCACCGGGGGTGCCGGCTTCCTTCAAGCGCCAGTCAGCCAGTTCATGACCAAGGGCGGCAAGACCGTGCCAGCCGATGCGCTTGCGGTGGAAGCGCTGAAAATTTTCCAGCAGTTCAAAATCTCAGACCTGTTCGCTTTGGATGCGAAAGGTCGTCCCGCCGGCTACATCGACGTGCAGGATCTGCCCAAGCTGAAGATCCTTTAGGTGTAGGGCTGTTTATAGCGCGCGTCAGTTCGCCAACTAAAGATAGGGCGGTATTGCGTGACCGCTCCGGCAATCTAGACTCGGTCCATGCCTACGCCGTCCTTCGTTTACCAAGATCCCCTGCCCCTCGGCGCCGATGACACCGAATACCGTCTTCTGACCAAGGACGGCATTTCCACCACGACTTTCGAAGGCAAAGAAATCCTCAAGGTGACGCCTGAAACCCTCGCCTTTCTCGCACGCGAGGCGTTTCACGACACGAATTTCTATCTGCGTCCAAAGCACCTCGCGCAGGTCGCGGCCATCCTGCAGGACCCCGAAGCGTCGCCCAACGACCGGTATGTCGCGCTCACGCTCTTGAAGAACGCCGAGATCGCCGCCCGCGGTATCCTGCCGATGTGCCAGGACACGGGCACAGCCTCGGTCTTCGCGAAGAAAGGCCAGCAGGTCTGGACCGGTGCCAATGACGCTGAATGGCTCTCGCGCGGTATCTACGAGTGCTACACCAAGGAGAATCTCCGCTACTCACAGGTCGCCCCGCTCGATCTTTTCAAGGAGACAAACACCGGCACCAATCTACCTGCACAAATCGATCTGCATGCCACCGAGAGCGCGAAATACGAGTTCCTCTTTGTCGCCAAGGGCGGCGGCTCGGCCAACAAGATGTTCCTGTTCCAGCAGACCAAGGCGCTGCTCAACCCGAAGAGCCTGGAGCAGTTCGTGACCGACAAATTACAGCTGCTCGGCACCTCTGCCTGTCCGCCCTACCACCTCGTGTTCGTGATCGGCGGCACCAGCGCCGAAGCCTGCATGAAGACGCTGAAGCTCGCCTCCGCCAAATACCTCGACGCCCTGCCGACGACGGGCAACGAACACGGCCGTGCCTTCCGCGACCTCGCGATGGAGGAGCAGATCCTGAAGATCGCGCAGAATGCCAAGGTCGGCGCGCAGTTCGGCGGCAAGTATTTCGCCCTCGACGTGCGCGTGGTGCGACTGCCCCGCCATGGCGCCAGCTGTCCCGTCGGCATGGGCGTGTCATGCAGTGCCGATCGCAATATCAAAGCGAAGATCACCAAGGACGGCGTGTTTCTCGAAAAGATGGAAACCGAGCCCGGCCGCTTCATCCCCGCCGAGTCCCGCCGCTTCAAGGACGATCAGATTGTGCGCATCGACCTGACCAAACCGATGGCCGAGATCCGCGCCGAGCTGTCGAAACACCCGGTCACAACGCGCGTGCTGCTGAACGGTCCGATGATCGTCGCGCGAGACATCGCCCACGCAAAACTCAAGGAGCGGGTCGATGCCGGCCAAGGCTTGCCGGACTACATCAAGAACCATCCTGTTTATTATGCCGGGCCGGCCAAGACGCCGACCGGCTACGCCTCGGGTTCATTCGGACCGACGACCGCCGGCCGCATGGACAGCTACGTGGACCTTTTCCAGTCACACGGCGGTTCGCTGGTGATGCTCGCCAAGGGCAACCGCAGCAAAGCCGTGACCGATGCCTGCAAGAAACATGGTGGCTTCTACCTCGGCAGCATCGGCGGCCCCGCCGCCATCCTTGCGCAGGACAACATCAAGAAGGTCGAAGTGCTCGAGTATCCCGAACTCGGCATGGAAGCCGTGTGGAAGATCGAAGTGCAGGATTTCCCTGCGTTCATCCTCGTCGACGATAAGGGGCGCGATTTCTTCTTCGACAACTGCGGCATCTGCGTGGCGGACAAATAAAAAACCCGCCTTGGCCAGGCGGGCAACAGACAGTGTGCGAACCGTCGCAGCTCAGAATTTGAGCGATACACGGTTGCCGCCGACGCCGAAGCGGCTGACGTCGTCAACGAGATCGTCGCCCAAGCGCCGGGCGAGGCGTTCGCGGACCGGAGCCGGGGCGGAAGGCACCGGGCTGAGCGCACGATCCGCGTAGCGGGCAATCAAGCGATAGCGAGGAGCAGAATCATTGGTGGGCTCGGATTCGGCTTCGAGGCGAGCCATGGCAGACTGCACACGGGCCGGCGTGCTGAGCCGATTACCCATGACGGAGTGTAACAGATCGGGTTCGGATTGTTCCAGCCGAGCGAGATTGGCGGCAATGGAGCGGGCAGAAGGCGAAATTTCGTCACGCACGGTAGTCATTGCAGTCGCCGCTGCGGGAATCCGATTTTCCTCCAAGGCGGCAACTCGCTGGGTCGCGATGGCCGGTTGTTCGCGGCGTGACTCCAGAGATTCCACCACGGTGGCCGGCAGCATTTCAATGGCTTGGGCTGCGGCAGCCAACTGCGAAGCCTCACCCGCTTCGGCCTGAACGAGCTGCGCGGGTGCATGATAGCGCACAGCCACCAGCGTAAACGCGACGGCGGCAGCCGCCCCTGCCGGCAGATACACGCGCCGGGCAAGCAGGCCGGAAAAACCATGCCACCAACGACGTTTCTCAACCAAGGCGGTCAACTGCTTCTGGCGCAGCTCCCGCTCAAAATTCGACCAAAACTCCGGCGTGGGCCGCTCGGCTCGCTTAAGGCGCAGCAGTTCCTCAATAGTCACTTTGGAGTCTGAGTGCAGATCTTGCATGTATCAGGTGCGGATGTATTTGCTCAATTCGCCTTGGAGAAACTGTTTGGCGTAATGCAGGCGGGAACGCACCGTGCCTTCGGAGCAGCCCATGATTTCGGCGATCTCGGAATGGCTAAGCCCATCAATTTCGAAGAGAGTTATCACAGTTCGATGTGGGATAGACAATTTTTGCAGTGCTTCGTTCAATTTTTCCTGAAGCTCCCGAAGATAGGTGTCACGGTCAGCACCGCGCTTATCCGTCAATTTATCAATGACTTCCGAGCCGGCGCCCTCTTCGTTTAGTTTCTCCAGACTGAAAAAGCTGCGCAACCTATTCTTACGCAAATGACTAAGCGTCGTATTCACGGCGATCTTGTAGAGCCACGTGAAGAAGGAACAGTTGCCTTGGAAGCGGTTGATGGCCTGAAAACCCTTGATGAAAGTGTCCTGCGTCAGGTCCGAGGCGTCTTCCCGATTGGCTGTGAGATTGTAAATTACCCCGAATACGCGCTCACGGTATTTCAGGATGAGTTTGTCGAAGGCCGCGACATCGCCCGCTTGGACCTGACGGACAATGGCCAAATCCGCATCCGCCTCCTGCTGCCGCTCGGGGGTAGTGATGGCTGTCTTGGAGAAAACCCGGGTCAGGTTCATCGCGCGGATCGACACCATACAGCCCACGCCGAGCCAATCAAACGCAATCTAGCGCGAAACCGCGAGCGATGAGAGCGTTGCCACCTGCCGTTGCAGCATCGTGGTCAGTTGGCGGAGCAGCGGCACAGCGGCAATCTCCGCAAAGGGCTGGAGCGCAGCTAAAGCGGCGGAAATCTCCTGATCAATGGACTCCATCACAGCGGCACCGATGCCCAGTTCCTGCATCCGCTGCTGGCTGGCTGCCAGCACGGAAGAGCCACCTTCGCGCAAGGCCGCCACAATCGGAGCCTTCTCCGCATCAGGGAGCCGTTCCAACAACAGCATAAGCGGCAGCGTCAGCTTTCCGCTGGCCATATCGGTGCCGAGCGTCTTGCCGATCTGTTTTTCCTCCCCGTAAAAGTCCACCAAGTCGTCGTAGATCTGGTAAGCAATGCCCAAGTGGTGTCCGAATCGATCCGCCGCATCGGCAAAGCCCGGAGCCTGCCCTGAAAGGAGGGCGCCCAAATAGCATGACACGCGAAAGAGTTCGGCCGTCTTCAGGTCGATCATGCGACGGTATTCCGCCAACGACACGTTGATGTCCCGGCGTCGCAGCGTCTGCATGATTTCGCCGGAGCACACGCGACGGGTGGACGCCGAAACCAAGCGGCACACTTCGGGAGAAGGAAACTGCGCCGCCACATGCAGGGCTTGGGAGAATAATGCGTCGCCCAACAACACGGCGGCATCGGGGCCGTATTTGCGCGAAGCCGTCGGCCGGTTACGGCGCAACTCGGCGAGATCCATAATGTCGTCGTGCACCAGCGTCGCGAGATGCACCATCTCCACGACGCCTGCTGCCCTTACCAAAGAATCATCGACAATTCCGTCGCCTCGCCAACCGCTGAAAAAAACCAGCGTCGGACGAAGCCGTTTGCCGGAGCTTTCCAAACAATAAGCCGCCATTTCGCGAATCTCCGGCTCGAATTGCTCCGCCTGTGTGCGCATAAAAATGTCCAAGGCCGCGAGCTGCGGAGCAATGCGCTGGAATGGATCCACGACATCCTTGAGCTTATCCGATCTGCTTTCTTGGGCGGCTGAGGCACACATCGAAATGCAGACTAAACAGGACCTCACGCATGGCTAACAAATTGTTGGGTAGTTAAAGCAAGCAGTCACCCACTCCCATTGCACAATGAACATGAAAAAGGCCGACCCTTTCGAGGTCGGCCTTCGGCTAAATGACGAAGCTCAGTTCCTCTTGTTGAGGGAGCCTGGATCCATGCCCACGGATTCCAAAGCAGGCGCCGAGAAGACATCGCTCGGGGCGGCGCCGTCAGGGTTAACCGTCTTGGCTGTGATGAAGATGAGCAGATTGGTGGACTGATCATTCACGCTCTTGGAGGAGAAGAGGCGGCCGAGGCCAGGAATGCTGCCAAGGACCGGCACCTTCGTGCCGCCATGGTTCTTGTTGGAAGTCACCAGACCGCCGATACCCGCGGTGTAGCCATCCTGCAGTGAGACTTGGGTCTTCACCTTGCGCGTGGCGATGATCGGAATAGTGGCGCCGCCGGCACCACCGAAGGTGGTTTCACCGTTCTGCTGGCTCACTTCCGGTTCAAGGTTGAGGCGGATGGTGCCCTGGGCATTTACCTGCGGGGTGACCTTGAGGATGATGCCGATCGGCTTGTATTGGAAGCCGGAGACTTCGAACGTGCCACGCTCGCTGTTGTAGGTATAGCTGGGAATCGGGAACTCGGAGCCGATGTTAAGAATGGCTTCGGTGTTGTTGAGCGTGACCACCGTAGGATTGGAGACCACCTTGGTATTGTTCTGGGTCTTCAGTGCAGAGACGATCACGTTGAAATCGGAAGCCGAGAACACGGCGGATGTCAGACGGCTGGTGCCGCCCGTGTTGGTGAGCCCCATGAGTTGGTTGATGGCACTCGAAGCCGTGTTGCCGAGCGAACTGGTCAGGGTATCAGTGATCGAATTGCTGGTGCTGGAAGTGGTGCCGTTTTGGTTGGTGCCCGTGAAAGTATTCAACGCATCAGCGGTAGCCGGAGCGGTCACCGTCGCCGGGGTATAGTTGGCATTGGTGGTGACCGTCGGAATCGAAGTCGGCAATCCGCTAACCGCACCGGTAACCGGGTTGAAGCTGGAGGGAACGGAGGAGGCGGGATCCGCCAAACCGGTGACGTAGTTTGTCGTGTTGCCAATGGACGAACTGCTGGTGGTGCCGCTCGCGCTGCTGCTTGTCCCGGTGCTACCATTGTTATTGCTACTCGTGCTGCCGCTTGCGGCCGTGCTCGTGGAGCCGTTCTCGAATTCCTGGCCACGCTCGCGAGTAAAGGTGTGGCTGAGCTGCCCCGCGCCCAATCGCAACGCCTCCAGCCCTGCCCAATTGACGCCGATATTGCGGATGTCGCGGTCGGTGACCTCGACGAACTGCGTTTCGATCATCACCTGGGCGGTGGCTTTGTCGAGCTGCTCGATGATCGAGCGGATGCGACCCATGCGCGATGGACGCTCGGTGATGATAAGCGCGTTGCTCCGTTGATTGATTTCCACCTTACCGCCCACGGCAGCGTCAACCAAGCCGGCGATGGTCGGACGCAGGTCCTCAGCCTTGGCGTTGTTGATGATGAAAACGTCGGTGGCAACGGGCTCCTGGAGCAGGGTCGCGTTGTCGATCACCTTGATGATATTGCCTTCCTCAACGTAGGTATAGTTGACCGGCTCAAGCACCGTCTTGAAAATCTGGCGCCAAGTCACGTCGCGGAGCTTGATCGAGGTCTTGCCGGTCAGCGTGTCGGGCACCACGAGGTTGAGTTCGAAGAGATCGGCGACGTTGCGGAGGATCGTCTTGATGTCTTCGTCAGGGAAATCGACGGAAAGCGTATCGCGGTCGCGGCTGAAGGTGTTTGCCGCGGGCTCCGCCCCTTGGACAGTCACACCCGAGTCTACCGAGGCGGGGTCTGCGGGAGGAGTGCTATCTTGGGCCACAGCCGGCAAGGTCATAGCCGTGGCAAGTAGCGTGATCAGCATGGTGCGTGTGCTCATAGTTCGTCCTTATTTGATGGGCCGGGTAAATTCCTCACGGTTCAACCGGAGGGTAAAGTGAGGAGGGGTAATGGAAACGATTTCTAGGGTGTATTCGTTGCCTTCAAAGGTGATAGTGAGGACGCCGCCGGCTTTGACCCGCTTTTGACCGAACACCAGCGTCGGCTCCCCACCGAGCACGAAAAATCCGCTCGGCTTCATGCTGGTGCCAATCGCTTGCAGCAACTCGCGTGTCGAACGTGGCCCGGCAACCGCCGGCGTAATCGGACCCGTGTCTGCACCCTCGCCAAAACCTTCAGGATTGAATGGATTCTTGGGTGATATCGCCGGCGTTTTTTCAGTGAGAAGACCTTTCGCGTTCTCCAACGTTTCAGTGCGTTTAGCGGGATTGCTTACGGTGTTGGCGATGGCGCCCGAGACGAGTCCAGCGAAGGCAACGAGGACCATGAGTTCCCGAATACGAGCCAGAAATGTCAGTGAGAATAGCTTCATGGCTGGCCTAGGAGTTCAAGGTTGAGCGAGAGGTTTACCAGCGGCTCGCCACTGCTGGCAGCGGCAGCCACCTTGCTAAAGTTCGCGGTGTTTATCCGGCAAAGGAGTCTTCCATTCTGAAGACGATTCAGGAAATTCATCACTTGGGTATAGGTGCCTTGGACGGAAACGTTGAAAGGAATTCCCACGTAGGCCGCAGCTCGTGTATTCCGCGGCAGCGCGTTTTGACGGACATCAACCAATTTGACGCCGTTTTCCGTTTCCAGCTTGTAGAAATGCTGGAGATTGTCGGCGAGTTGGCTGGCCTTGAGCAAACGAGATTCAAGCTCCTTCGTGTGGGCACGGATTTCCGTCACCTGCTCCGCCAATCCGACGGAGTTGCGGATGTTCGATGTCATCCGGGATAGTTCAGTGGATTTGTTCTCCAATTCCTGCTGGCCTGCGGAAATATTCCCATAGCGCAGATAGATCACCACACCAGAGGCCAGGCAGAGCAGCAGGCAGGCAAAGCTGACCGGATGCTTCTTGATGAGCGCGACTAGATCGGCGGAGGTCATGTTACTTGGCGGCTGGTTTGATCGTCAGGGTGATCTCGAAGACCATGCCTCCGGCGGCATCGCGATCGAGACGGTTGAGAGCGATGGGGTCGAAGACCTGTTTGATCCGCTCGTTCGCCCTCAGGATATCCACATAGCTGGAAGTAACGCCGCTGGCCATGTCGGGACTGCCGGCCACTCGCCCGCGAATCAAAAAGAGCGAATTCCGCGGATCGGTGGCCCGGGTGTCGACGTAGTCGATGGAGATGTCTTTGGGCAGTGTCTCGCCAAGCAGCTGCACGAACTCCAGCGGCGTGATTGGCACCTTCACAAAAGCCAGGGCCTCCGCCAGTTTCTTCTCCTCGTCCGCGAACGCCTTGGCCTGTTTCAGGGCTTCATCGTTCTGCTTCCGGTTGCTTTCGATCTGCGCGTTGGTTTCGGCAATCTGCTGGACAATGTCGTTATTGTTGAGCTCCCGATAGCCAAGCCACAGGAGCATGCCGGCCGCAGCGGCGATCGTCGCCGTGTTGATAAAGAAGGTCGTGCGCACGACCTTCGTGTCCGGCAACCGTTCGAAGTCGCGGAAATTGGGGTGCCAATGCGGTGCCGCTACCGGCTGCGCGTCACTTTTTTTCTTCAGGGACAGCATTTTGGTGTGAGGCGAGAAGTGAGAAGAGGCCAAACCAACGATCCTCGGGCTGACCGAGGGTGACGCCCTCCGCGAGTTTGATGTTCAATGAATCCAACCACGGGGAAAGCTCCAGCTTCAGCGGTGGCACTCCCAGAGCGCCAGCCATCGTGGTGCCCAGCCAAGCCAAGCTGGCGGGCAGCTGCGTGCAGACCACATTGCCAATCGACTGCCCGGTCTGGACCTCGTAGAAACCGATCGAAGATTGCAGTTCCTTCAGCAGTTTCTTGACGAGCACGCCGCCCATGCTGGTGAAATCAAAAGTGTTGGAGTAAAAGAGTTTTTTGGCCGACTCCTCGTCCTTGAGACCCAGTTCCTTTTGGACCACCGGAATCATGGCGGCAATGCCACTCGGAATCGGTCGGGAAATGTCCACGCCATCGGCACTCAAAATGAAGCTCTGGGTGCTTTCCTGGCCGATTTCCAGCAACAGGACGGGGGTCTTGGACTGTTTGAACTTCAGGTAATTCACCATGCCACCCAGCGTGGCCAAGCTGCCAAGTTCGAGACGCTCAGGATAGACGCCTTGTTCGAGAAGTTTGTCCTGGATGGCTACGACATCATCCGAAGGCAGGCCGCAGAATAGAACCTCTTTCTGCGTGGTCTTGGTCTGGTCGAATTCGCTACCGTCATCCGGGTTGAGCACCCGCATGGTGTATTTATCAGCCTCGATGCGGAATTGCTGCGCGTAAATCTCGGGAAAGTAAGCGGGGTCCTTTATCCGTTTCAGATCCAAGGTATGGCGCCGAACAAGCCGTTTGGCGGGATAGATGCCGCACGTCGCGTGGACGTAGCCAGTCGCACCCTTGCCTTCCGTGCCTTTGACCCAAGCCACAAGGCCGTCGGTGTCGTTGGAAGGCAGCTCTTTGAGTTCTTCCACGACAAAAGGAGCATCGGATTGCGACAGTCGTGCGAGAAGCGTGACATGCTCGCCGATTTCGACGCAGAACCCTTTGGTCTTTTTAGAAAAAAACATGCGGGGCGTGGGAGTGTGTGTGCCGTTTTAGAGGGAGAAAGCAAAAATGACTGAGTGGTGGTTAAGCCATGTGGTCATTTGCAGGAGATGCTGGATACGGGGCACTTACCTACCTGACAAGCGCAAAACCATAATCACTTTTGGATGCGCTAGAACTTTCCCTTATGTTTTGCCCCGGCAGGATTCGCTGTAAAAAACAAGGCCCGCCATTCCGGCGGGCCTTGAAAAGGACAAAATCACTTCTGCCACGTGCGCTTCTTGTGGCGGTTCGCCTTGAGGCGCTTCCGGCGTTTGTGCTTCGACATCTTCAGACGACGTTTCTTCTTAAGGTTACCCATGGTGAGAGTGATTGAAACGGGCAACGTGCGGACACCCCTCCGCGGTGTCCAGCCCGAATTTAATTCTCACATGCCTGCCTCGATTAAGCGGCGAACCCGGGTGAAAACCACGATCCCGCGCACGGCCGCTTCAGGCAGACCGGTCAGGCGCGCCACCGCCTGCCGATACAGGCGCATTTGGCCGTCGTGACGGCGAGCCGCCGTGGTCGCGCCATCCGGCTCCACCCACCCTGTCTTGAAATCGTATACCGCCGCCCGTAACGCCCGTCCCTCCGCCGTGCGCTCGATCACAACGCGATCAATCGTGCCTGTCACCCAAGCTTCGTCCCAAACCATCTCGAATGATCGCTCGCGCCATGCTTCGGCGCGTTCCGCTCCGACAGGTTTTTCCCAAACTTCAGCCAGCTCGGTCGCCGTCAGCACCGCCTGCGCTTCCGCCACCGCGTCGGCCATTTCACCCTCAGCCCGCCAGCGCTCGACACATTTTTCTGCGGGACCCCACTCCACCTGCGCAAGCAGCCGATGCACGACCGTGCCGAAACCTGCAGCGTCACGACCTTGCAACGCAAAGAGCCGCGCTGGTAAGAGCACCCTTTCTCCCGCCGACGGACGCAGCGCCGGCAACCGTCGCATTCCGATGACATCACTTTCAACTCGCACGGGACCGGCCCGCGTCGGGACCGGCGGCATCGGTTCGACAGCTTCGTGCCAGTGCGCCGAACCTTCGCTCCACACACCATCGAAACGGCTGGCACCAATCTGAATTTCCCGCACCTGCTCTCCCCCGCCCCCCAGTGTAGCCGCGAGAAGGCGCGGGTAGTTGCGGGAGGTAGATTCGCCGCACGGCTCGGTAATAATATAGAGGCCACGTTTCGCACGGGTCAGCGCCACATAAAACAGCGACAACGCCTCGTAGCCCGCTTCGGCCTCCGCCTCCCGCGCATGCGCCGCCAACACCGTATCGTTTTGTGCGATCAGCTTCGTCGGTGGATCCATTACCCACTCGACCGAACGATCCGGCGCCTTGTGCACCGCCAATCCACCCCGCGCCTGGTCCAGTCGCGTGCCCTCGAGATCGGGCAACAGCACAATATCGAAGCCCAGACCCTTCGACTTGTGAATCGTCATGACGCGCACCACGGCGGCGCCTTCCGGCTCACGCACGGTGTGTCGCTCCATGAAAGCCACAAATTCCGCCACATCGCGACTGCCCGTCGCGTCGAACAACCGTGCCGCATCCACCAACTGCCGTGCCCGCTCCCGGCTGAACATATCATCCGGAGCCAACTGTGACTCCACGACTCCAACCCAATACGCGACCGTGCGCTCGAAACCCAATTCATGGATCTGCCCGAGCACACGGCGGGTCAGATCTTCTGGTTTAATAATTTTCTTTGCGGTCAACACCGCGGCAAAGGGCGTCATCCACACATGTTCCCATGCGAGCGAGTCACCGGGATGCGCCGCAGCCTGCACGAGTGCGAGCAACGCTGCACCGAGCGGATTGTCTGTGCACACCGGCAGGTCCGATTCTGCCACCGCCGGCAGGTCGCCGGCTTGCCGCAGAAAGTCCGCCAATTCCGCCGCCTCCCGGTTCGTCTGAACCAACACTGCACACGAGAGACCGCGTTCCAGTGGACGCAGTTCATGCAACAACCGGAGCATCACATCGCGTCGCACCGCCGCGTCGTCGGCCAGCAACCACGCCGCTTGTCCGGTCCGCTCCGGCAGCGCTGACACATGGTCGCGCCACCCGGCGTTCCACGCTTCGCTCATCGTCACTGGGAACAATTCTGACAGCGCCGTTGCGTCGCCGAATACACGATTCACCATTGCGATGATCGCGGGGCCCGACCGCCACGATTCGTCGAGATGCCCCGTGGCAATCGCTCCCGGGACCGCCGCGGTGTAATGCCGCAGAATCTCCTGAAACAACCGGGGATCGCCCTCGCGCCATGTGTAGATCGCCTGCTTCACGTCACCAACGCAGAAGAAACTCCGCGCACCTGTCGGATCCTGCACGACCTCGTCGATCAGGTTTTTCAACACACTCCACTGACCGAAACTCGTATCCTGAAACTCATCCAACAACCAGTGATCGATCTCCGCATCGAGCCGGTAGTCGATGAACAAGCGGTCGTCGCCGTCTTCGCGCGATAATGCCGGCGCGCCCGCAACCGGCGCCAACAGGCGTTGCAAGTCTCCAAACGTCAGCCGGCCGGCTCGCCGCACCAACGCGTGGTAGGTTTGTTCGTATCCCCGCAACACAGCGTGAATGCCGCGCGTCGTTTCCAACCGACGCGACAGCTCTCCACCGGCGACGGCCAGGATAACGTCGTTCAACGCTGCGCACGCCGCTGTATCGAGCACGAGGCGTTTGCGCATCACCATGACTTCGGCCGTGCCGCGCCGAATATCAGCCCAGACCGCGAGGCTGTTCTTTAAGATCAACGCCATCGCGTCACCCCAATCGGCACCGGGCGACCAGCGTTCCATATCGGCGAAAAACTCCTCCCACTTCGCACGCTGCGCGGCATTCATCGCCACCCACGGCAGACCTGCACGCAATCGCGTCAGCGCCTCGTCGCGCGGACGCGGCGGCAGCCAGTCGTTGCCATCCGGCCAGATGCGCGCGGGATCGCCCCATTGTTCCGCCGCAGGTGCAGCAAGGTAGATTTCCTGGTGCGCATCCAAAAACGCATCGAGCTGCGCACCCAACCGCTTTTCCTCCCGGCCGAAAGTCGCGCGCTTGAATGCCTCAATGAACTCGCGCTGCGCGTCGTCGAGTCCGCCAGCCCGCGCAAACATCCGGCGCAGCACACGGCGTCGCTCCAACCGCGCGGCATGCTCGTGCAAGATATCAAACTCGCCGGCCAGCCCCAGCTCCAGGGGAAATGAGCGGACAATGCGCGCGAAGAAACTGTCGAGCGTGCCGAGTCGCAGCCGCGGCATCGCATCGGTTACACCGCGCAACAGGCCAAGGAACTGCTCGCGTCCCAACTCCGGTCGCTCGATATCGGCTGCGAGTTTCTTCGCGTAGCCGGCGTCCGCCGCAGCTTCGGCGAGCTTCTTCAGTATCTCGTCAAAAAACTCACCTGCCGCCTTGCGCGTGAAGGTCAGCGCGACGATGCGCTCGGGGCGCGCGCCTTCGGCCAACAACCGCACGAAACGACCGGTCAGGGCGTAGGTTTTACCCGAGCCCGCCGACGCGAGAATCATCTGATGCCGTGGCGCGCTCATGGTTTCCCGCCCTCCCACACCACGCTTGCGGCTGCGCCGCCGTGGAAAAGCGTGGCAAACTCATCGAGTTCGGCGTCACGCCCCGTCAGTTCGCGCGGCGGCCAGAATTCGCCGGCTTTGATCGCCCCGATCACACCACGGACACAGTCCCATGCCGACGCTTCAAGCTCTGGTGTGAAATCAGCCCAGACCCGCAGACCGGTCTCACCCGCTGCCTTCGGCAGATTGAAATAGGCACACGCCACGGGCGCTCCGTTCGTTTCAGCCGCCAGCACGCGACGATAGAGCGGCAATTGCAAGTCACTCCACACGCGCGGGCGCGCACCGCCCTTCCACTGCGCCCACACCGGCGGTTCTTCGTCGCGCCGCAGGCCACGCAGATGCGCCTCGGCAGGATCCACCGCCGTGTCAGAGGTCTTGTAATCAAGCACGCGCCACGCACCGCTCGTCTCGTGGCGTTCGATGCGGTCAATCTTCCCGGCGATCACCATGTCGTCCACAGGCAGTTCGAATTTCCGCTCAACCTCCACGATCACCCAACCATCAGCGCGTTCGCGGGCCTGCACCTCCGCGGCCCGGGCCAGTCGCTGCCGCGCCGATTCCTGCTGCACGAGCAGCGGCAACGTGAGCTCGCGCCCGTAACGGGCGCGCATGCGCCGATCGAAGTCAGCGAGCAGGAAATCGCGCAATGCGCCCGCATCCGTGCTGTCGCGCATCGCAGCATCCTTGGCCATGGCCTCTAACGCGCCGTGGCAGAGCGTGCCGAAATCGAAGGCATCGAGTTCGCTCTTTCCCGGATCGACCGCCTCCATCTGCAACACGTGCTGGAGATAAAAACGCAGTGGACACCGCAGCCATCGCTTCAACGCCGTGACCGATACGCGCGCCGGTGGCGCACGACGGGGCAATGTGAGTTGCCACGCACGTCGCCAAGCCACCGCCGGACCGGGCAACACGGGCGCGCGGAACAGAAATTTCACACGCGCCGGCAACTCAGGATCGGGACAGCGCAACAAAAGTCGCGAGGGTCGCAACGGCTCGCCTTCACCGGAAAATTTTCCGTGCAGCAAATCCAGTCTGCCGGTCGCAGTGCGCGAGGCCGCGAGCGCCTGCAACAGGAAGGCATCGCGCGCGAACCGACTCTCGTTGGACTTCAACCCGAGTTTTACCCGCAGCGATTCCGGCAAAAACGCATCACCCGCGACCGCATCAGGCACGCGACCATCGTTGAGGCCGGCAACCACGAGATGCGGCGCATCCTCCCACGCCAGTTCGAGCCAGCCTTGCAGTTCCAGCGCCCCGGCGGGTTTGTCCTCCGTTTGCCGGGTGTCGGCGTAGAGACTGAGCGCAAGCTGCCACCAGTCGGCGCGTGCCACCTGAGCAGTCCGCAACTCCGCGCGCGAGCAACCTCTCACGATTTCCATCCAAGCTTCCACCGCGTCAGTCCAAGTGGCGGAAACGGCTTCCGTGCGGAACGCGAACAATTCCGTCAACACCACCGACACGCTCTCGCCGAACGAACCCTGCGTGAGCATATCGTGCAGCATCCCGACCTGTTCCAATTCCGCGGCCAGCGAGGGAAAATCGCGCAATTGCGCGGCGTGATGCCGCGCCGCCGACAAATCAGCCGGCAGGTGACGCGCATGCAGCACATCGAGTCCGGCGAGCCAGCGCGCGGCGGAAAATCCGCCTCCTCGTTTCGCTTCCAACCATGCAAGCACATCCGGGCAACGTGCCAGCGCGGAAACCGCGGCGAAATCCGGCGTGCGCGCCAGATTCGCCAACGCCGCGAGCAGATGATAAAAACCTTCCTGCCGGCGCATACGGCCCTCGGGATTGAACACCGGCATACCCGCTGCGCGCAGCGCGCTCTCCGCCGGCGGCACCACGTCGGCATCTGCGATCCCCACAGCCAGTTTTCCCTCGGTGCCGGCATAAGCCTGCGCGTATTCCAAAAGCCGCGCCGCTTGCGCGGCCGGATCGGCACACAAATGCACACGCGAGGTGAATTCCGGCAGCGCAAGAACGCGATGCGCCCAAGCTTCGGACGATGGACGCCCCCATTCGTCGAAATGCTCCGCCTCCGTCGGCGGCGCGTGAACCACCACGTCCACAGGCAGCGTGCGTGCGTGAACCGCGAGGACTTGCAGCGCCAGCGGCAACGGATCAGGCGTCGCGAGCACAACGATGCGCGTGATTTCCGCTGCGAGCGGCGCAGGGTTTTGCGCAGTCGCGATCTTCGCCGCCTGCGCGTCCACCAAGCCGACACGCGCCAGACGCACCGCGTGGATTTGCTCCATTGCCCCAAGCTGACGCCAGCGATCGGTTTCGGGAAAGTCACCCGCCCGGGCCTCCACGTCGGCCAGCCGCAGTCCGCCTTCCGCAAGGTGCTGCTGGAGTTTCGCGAGCGTGCGAGCAAGCCCCAGCGCCCAGGCAAAATTACGTTCTGGCGGGTCCGCGGGAAACACCGCGCGGCAGCCACCGAGATCGATTTCCTGGAACACCTCAGTCCAAGCCAGCAACGACTCCAACGGCGTGGCGACCGTGGCTCCCGCAATCGTGGCGACCGGTTCAATCAACTGGTCGGGAGTCACCACGCGCGGCGCAAACACCGCCTGCTTGCGCGCCGCCGCATGCACAGCCAATGCCTCGCGCAACCGCCGGCCTGCCTGCCGGGTCGGCACCACCACCACCAGCCCCGAAAGGTCCAGCGGCGCCCCACCCGCCCAGCCGTCAGCCAGAAAGTCCACCGCCTGCGGCAGCAACGGTCGGTCCCAAGTCAGGAAATGCCGGCGAAACTGGGTGCGCGAATCCGTCACACCCCGTTACAACACAGATGCCGGAAGGCTCCGCAATCCCGCATCTGCTCAAAGAAAAACCCCGCGGCTACAGGGCACGCGGGGTCGAAAAGCGGGGAAGACCGATAACGTTACTTCTTCGCGAAGATGTATTTCGCGTATTGAGCCTTGTGGTGTGAAGCCGCGTTGCGGTGGATGACGTCGCTCTTCACGGCACGGTCAAGGGCGGAGATGTAGGCGATGGCGGCGGCGCGGGTCTTTTCGGCATCGGAGCCGGCGGCAGCCAGCTTGGCGGCCTTGGCCAGAGTCTTCAGACGGGACTTGATGGTCTGGTTGCGCGCGGCGTTACGCTGCGACTTGCGGGAGGCTTTGATAGCGGACTTGGTATTGGCCATGGGCTAAAAGTAAGATTGGAAGGGGTTAAAACTCAGACCAACGGCAGTGAGTCAAGGGAGATTTCTATTGCGCCAAAGAGGGCCCAAGGGAGCATTCAGCCCTATTGCAAACAAGCCTCAAAGTCCGGCTGGCCCTATTGTTGGGTGTCCTGCTGATAGCTTTCCTAGCCGCTCTGCAGACACTGCGCAGCACGGAAAGGAGCCGGGCGGAGCAACTCCAACGTGAATCTTTGGCGGCGAATGAACTGTTGCTGCGCAATTGGCTCGATCTGACGAACCAGCCTTTGCGCCGGTTTGTGCAGGATTTTTCTGAATGGGATGCCTTGGCGGCCTTTGCAACCCAACCAGACCCCTCTTGGGCGGAGGCCAACCTGCGCCCCAACCTCGATTCGCAGAACGCCCACGCCCTCTGGGTGCTCGATCCCAACGGACGTCCTCTTTACTCCGCCCAAGCAGTCCCCGGTCCCGCCCTGCCCCCGCCCTCGCTGGCGGCGTTGCGAGCGAACAAACCGGGCGTCAGTTTTTTCACCGAGAGCCGGGATGGGCTGCTCGAAATCTGGCAAAGCCCCATCGTTTCGCCGGATTCCGAAAAATCGCCGGCGGGTTCGCTGCTGCTCGCCCGCCTGTGGAACGCGGCGCATTTGGGGACGCTGGGACAGTTGAGCGATGCCGAACTTTTGCTGGTTCCCGCCGATCAGCCCTCCGGTCCCGAAGGCACCGTCCGTGAAACTCGTTTGTCCCTGCCCGATGCCGAAGGCCGGCCCGTCCGACAACTCGTCGTCCGCCAAGCGCTGCCCGATTTCACCACGACCCTGACGCGCGACACTTTCGCGGCTTATCTCTTCCTGGCCTTTGGCATTCTTGTGGTGCTGGCGCTGTGGCTCGCCGTGCGTCAATGGGTGCTACGCCCCTTGGATCGCATCGGCGAGAGCCTTCGCCGCAACGACCCCGCGCTCATCCAGCCCTTGATCGAAGATCGCACTGAATTGGGTCGTGTGGCGAAATTGATCGAGTCCTCGTCGCGCCAGCAATCCACCTTGGAACGCGAAGTTCAAGACCGCCGCCGCACCGAAGAGGCATTACGCGACAGCGAAACACGTCTGCGTCACTCCCTGGACCTCCGCGCCCGCCTCGCCCGGGATCTGCACGATGGCGTTATCCAGTCCATCTACGCAGCCGGCCTCGGCTTGGAAGGAGCGATGACCCAGATGGAAAAGGATGCCGAAGGCGCTCGGGCACGCCTGCAGCTTTGCCGGCAAAGTCTCAATGACGTCATCCGCGAGGTCCGCGGCTTCATCAGCGGCATCGAACCCGAAGCGCTCCACCACCAAGGTTTTGACCAGGAACTGAATTCGCTGGTGCGCACCATGCAGGCCTTGTGGCCGGTGGTGATCGATGTGCAGACCGATCCCAACATCGTCGCCCGTATGACTTCGACACTGGAGCTGCACGCGCTGCAGATCTGTCGCGAATGCATCAGCAACGCGGTGCGCCACGGCGGCGCGCGGGAAATCAGCATCCGCCTCGGAAGCGAAGCCGATATGGTATTTCTCCGCGTGCGTGACAATGGCCGTGGCTTCAATCCCGCCGCTCCCGCTCGCACCGGAAGCGGCCTTGGCAACCTGGCCGCTCGCGCCCACGAACTGGGCGGACAGCTCCATATCGATTCGCGCCCTGGTGGCGGTGCCACCTTCACTGTCACCTTCCCGTTCCCACGCGCCGTCGCATGAACAAGCTCTCCGCAATCTCTCCCCGCGTTCGCCGGTCGGGCTTCACCATTGTCGAGGTGATGGTCGCCGCCGCAGTGCTGGCATTGGGGATCGCGAGCGTGGTGACCGTCAGCCAGCGAGGGCTTCAGGCGATCGACACCGCGCGCAATCTGGCAGGCGCTTCCCAGCTCATGCAGTCCGAGATGGAACGTCTGCGCCTGATGAGTTGGGCGCAATTGCAGGTCGTGCAGGATTCAGGCGAGACGATCGTTCCGTTGGACGGACCCGCCGGACGCTACGCCTGCAAACGCGAGATCCGGGACGTGAAAGCAAACATGAAAGAGATCGTCCTGGTCGCCACGTGGAAAGGTTACGACGGACGCGGCCACACCGCTCGCCTGATCACCCGCTATGGTCGCACGGGGCTCAACGACTATTTCTACACCGCGCACTGAGATGACTGCCACGCCTCGTCATTGCCAACGTCTCTTCGTCCTTCGTTCCGCGCGGGGCACGGTGCTGATCGTGACGCTGCTCGTGCTCGCGATGCTGGCGATCGGCGTGGGCAGTTACCTTTCGCTCAATCTCAACACCTCGCGGCTCGCGCGCCGCAGCTATCAGCAGAATGCTGCCTTCCATCTGGCCGAGGCCGGTGCGGAAGAGGCCGTGTGGTCGTTCAATCGCGACCACGCCAAACAGCCCGACGCCTGGTCCGGCTGGACAATCCAAGGCGCGGCCGCCTGGCGCAAACTGGATGGTTTCGATTTTGGCGGCGGCACGAATGGTCTGGTGAAGGTCTACGTCAGCAACACCCACCCCACCGCCGGTAGCAAACCCCAAGCCGTTGCACTCGCGGAGGTCGGTTCAGCGAGCCTGCCTCCGAACACGCGCATGATCGAAATCACCCTCGGTCGCCGCTCTTATTTTGCGAACGGCATCGTCGCCCTCAGCAGCGTCAAGTTCGCCGGCACCAACACCACCGTGGACAGCTGGAATTCCGATCCGGATAACGATCCCACGACACCCGCTGTGCCCTACGGCACGTCCGTCCGGAATGACCGTGGAAGCATCGCCACCGCGGCCTTGGAAAACAAAGCGATGCTGGTGAACCATGCCAACATCTGGGGTTATGTCGCCACGGGAGGCGCAGCTCCCGAAGTCGGCACCCACGGTTCGATCCTCGGCGCCGACAGCCCGCCCGATGTGAAGATCGATCCAGCCCGCGTAACGACCGATTTTTCCGCCGATCTCCCCGTGCTCGGTGCACCCCTCGACGGCACGCCGATCGTCTCGATTGGTGCGACCCTCGGCACCGCGGGACAGGCCACCAAATGGCGCTGCAATAGCATTTCACTCAGCGGCAACCAAACGCTGACCATTCTCGGCGATGTCACGCTCATCTTGACCGCAACTGTCGGCAGTGCGCTGGATGTGACCGGCAATGCCTCGATCATCATTCCCGAAGGATCGAGCCTCACGCTTTATGCCGAAGCCGATATCAAGATCGCCGGCAAGGGCCTCGCCAACGGCAACAACCGTCCCGCAACTTGTCGCGTCATTGGCACCAACCCAAACCCGGGCGGCCAATCCGTGCATGTGGCCGGCAACGGAGCCCTCAAAGGAACGGTCTATGCACCCAACGCCGACGTGCACATCAATGGCAACGGTGACGTGATGGGTGCCGTGGTCGGTTACTCGGTCACACTCACCGGCAATGCCGCGTTCCACTACGACGAATCACTCGCTTACGAGAATGAGGACGCGCCGTTCGGCATCACACGCTGGCGCGAGCTGACCAACGCTGAAGATCGCGCCAAATGGGACTCGGTTTTCGCAGATTGGTAGAAGGCCGCGCAAAATCGTGAAGAAAACAGGCTGCAGATTGACCCCACCTTCGGAAAGGAGCTCGAATTGGCGCACGGCTTAGGCCAATAAATCAACTCATACAAAAAATGACCGCCACCAAAGCCATCTCCGTCCTGATTGTTGACGACAGCGAACTCGTGCGCACCGGCCTGAAAACCCTCCTCGATTTGCACGGTGAAGTGAATGGCAACCGCCTGCACGTGGCCGGCGAGGCCGCCACCATGTCTGCCGCTGTCAGCGAAACCGAACGGCTCAAGCCCAACGTCGTGCTGCTCGACATCCGCCTGCCCGACGGCTCCGGACTCACTGCCTGCCGGCAGATTCTTGCCAACGATACTGAAGTGAAGGTGCTCATCCTCACGTCGGTCATCGACGACAATCTGGTTTACGATGCAATGAGCAGCGGCGCCCACGGTTACCTGCTCAAGGAGATCAACGCCCAAGGCCTTTGCCAGGCGATCGTAGATGTGGCCGCAGGCAAGTTCATCCTCGACCCCTCCCTCACCACCCGCGTGCTCAATCTCGTGCGCACCGGCGGAGCCACGCCGACCGAGCAAAACAAGCTCGCCATTCTCTCCGCCCAGGAACGGCGTGTGCTCGCCCTTGTCGCGGAAGGAAAGACCAACAAGGAAATCGCCGAGCAGATGGGACTTAGCGACAAAACCGTCAAAAATTACCTCAGTAATGTATTCGAGAAATTGAAGATCAACCGCCGCTCGCAAGCCGCGGTGATGTATCTCGAACACAAGGGCCGCCCCTGACAATCGGCCCTAGCAGCTAGGGCCGCAATTCTGGGCCCATCGCCTGTTCTGCAAACAGGCGCTCTCAGGTAGGCTGGACGCATGTTCATCGCGTCCTCCGCCCTCATCTGCTCGCCTCGTCGCCGTTCGCGCGAAGCGGGCATGACCATCGCCGAAGTCATCATCGCTTCCTGCGTGATGGCCTTCGCGATCACGACTTCGATCACCGTGATGCAGTCGGGCTTCTCCACGATCGACACCGCCCGCGGCAACACCCTCGCCTCCCAGATCCTGCAGAGCGAGATCGAGCGCATCCGATTGATGAGTTGGGCCAACGTTACCGACCCGGACAAAATGATTGGCGAACATAAAGTGGATTTGAAGGAAGTGTTCTCCACCAACAGTGAACTCGCCAACAAGTTCACACTCGTGCGCACCGTGAAGGAGGACAGCTCCCGTCCCGGCGAGGGCGTGGACATCTACCTCCAGGTGGTCTGGCAGTCTTACGACGGACGCTCCCACACCCGCAGCTTCCAAACCAAATACGTCAAAAATGGACTCTATGACTACTACTACTCTCTCGCCGGCCCGTAAACCGGCCCGCAACGCCGCGTTCACCCTCACCGAAATCATCATCGGTGCGAGCCTCTCGTCGTTCATCCTGGCCGGCGTGCTCTCCACCTTCCTGTTCCTCGGCCGCAGTGGTGCGAATGTGCAAAACTACAACGACATGGAGGCCCAGGCGCGCCAGGCGCTCGAGATTTTTGCACAGGACACGCGTCAGGCCAGCTCCATCAACTGGGCGTCCGAATTGGACGTCTCGCTGACGGTGGATAGCATCATCATCCGCTATTATTACGACAAGACTGCCCGCACGTTCTATCGCCGCAACACCAACACCGGCCAGACACGCGCCCTCGTGACCGGCATCGTGCAGTTTGAATTCAGAGCCTACGGCATCACCGGCGGAGCCCTGCCGCTAACCTCGTCTGCCGAACTGGCTGCCGCCTCCAAGAGCACCAAACAGCTCCAGATCTCCCTCGAGAGCACCCGCCAAACCAAGACGGTCGCCGCGGCCTCCAACACCGTGCTCTCCGCCCGCTTCATCCTGCGCAACAAGCGCGTCACCACCTGATTCTCACTGCCATGAAAACCCAGTCCCTCCGCTCGAACCGTGGCTCCGTCCTGATGGTGGCGCTGATTCTCTCCGCCGTGGTCGCCATCTCCCTCGCCAGCTATGTCCGCCTCGGCACGACCAGCCAGCGCATCTCCAATCGCGCCCTCTACAACAACGCCGCGATGAACCTCGCGGAAAACGGCCTCGAGGAAGCCATGTATTCCATCAACAAGATGGTTGCCGACGACACTTACAACTGGACCGGCTGGAGCAATAATGGCTCCGGCCCCACGTCCGACGCTTGGGCAAAGTTTCCGTCCAGCGGCACCTACACCTTCGACCAGAATACCACCGGTCACGTCCGCGTCTACGTTTCCAACTACAAAGGCGTCTCCGCACCCACCATCATCTCCAAGGCCACCATCAATCTCGGCGGCGCTGCTTCTGCGCCCATTGAAAAGTGGGTCGAGGTCAAACTTTCCAAGGCCTCCAAGTTCGCCAATGGTCTCGTCGCCAAGGACACCATCCTGTTCAAAGGCAACAACGCGACGGTGGACAGCTGGAATTCCGAAATGGGCGGTGCCGGCACCTTCACGCCCTTCAGCGATGCGGTCAAAAAAGACAACGGCTCGGTCGGCAGCGTCTCCGTCGCCGTGGATTCCGTGCTCGTTCAGAACGCCGATGTTTGGGGCTACGTTTCCACCAACAACGCCGACGACCCCACTGACAATGTCGGCGCCAACGGCTCCATTCTCGGAGCAGACTCAGTCAATGATGGCACTTGGAAGAAGGCCAAAGTCGATCCCAACCGTGTCTCGACCCAGTTCTCGGCCAATTTCGACCCTGTGGCCATGCCCACCACGGGCACGAATCTCGGCTCCATCGGCAACACGACCACCCTTACCGCAGGCACCTACACTTACACCAACATCTCCCTCGCCGCATCCAAACAGCTCAACATCTCGGGCGATGTGGTCCTCCTGCTCACCGCCTCCGCCGGATCGAGCGCGATCGCCATCGCCGGCAATGCCGGTATCAACATCGCACCAGGTGGTTCGCTCAAGATCTACACCGCCGGCGACATCGCCATCGCCGGCAACGGCGTGGCCAATGGTGGCTCCACGGCCGCCGCCGCCAACGCGCCTGCCAAATTCCAAATTTGGGGCACCAGCACGAGCACCAGCACCGACCAAAGCATTACCATCGCCGGCAACGGCGTGCTCTCTGGCATTATCTACGCGCCCAATGGTGACGTGAAAATCAATGGCAACGGCGATGTCATGGGCTCCGTCGTCGCCGAGGACATCACCCTCGTCGGCAATGCCAAGTTTCATTACGACGAGTCGCTCGGTAACATGGGCGACGGCAATCCCTTCCGTGTCGCCAAGTGGAAGGAGCTCACCACCGCTGCCGAGCGCGCCGCTGTCGCCAGTAAATTCACCTTCTGAGCCGGCAAAATGGCGCGGGGCGCGCCGCTGTTCGCAACGCGCCCCGCATGGAGTCTAGTATCGAAGCCGGTAAGCCGGATTCTGTGCGGCGCTCGCGCGCCGTGATCTTCATTTCTCTCAACGTCCGCCGAAGCGGACTTGCCCGGCCGTGGTCTGCTCGCGCAGGACCCGGCCGGATGCGACTAACCCGCGGCTGTAGGCCGGGCCGGCCAGCCGCCTATTCAGTCTTGCACCGGACTGGGTTTTTCGTGCCGCGACCGTTGCCGATACGCGCGGTGGGCTCTTACCCCACCTTTTCACCCTTACCCGACGGTTGCCCGCCGGGCGGTATGTTCTCTGTGACACTATCCATCACGTCGCCTTGACACGCCGTGTCCCCCCTTTCGCGGGGAATCCTGCCCTGTGGTGTCCGGACTTTCCTCTCCTTGTTCAATGAACCCGGAGCGAAGATCTGGCTCCGAAACTAGGGTGCCCAATAAACGATCCGCCCACACTGGTCGCAAGTGGCAATTTCCGAGCCCGTCTTCGCCATCACCTCGATATGGGTGGGGATTTTCAGGTGGCAACCACCACACTTGCCGCCACTTACGGGCACGCAGACGGGATGGCCGGGCTTCACCGCCAAGCGATCGTAGATCTTGAGCTGCGGCTCCGGCACTTCGGGTCGGGCGGTCGCCACGGCTTGCTGGGCGGCTTGGAGCTCCGCCTGCAACTGCGTCTCGCGCTCCCGCAGGGTGCGGATCTTCGTCTCGTGCCCGGAAATGTTCTGCTTCAGCTCCGACTCGGCAGCAGCAAAGCGCTTCTTCGCCTCGTCGATCTGGAACATTATTTTCAGCTCCTCCTCCTCCATACCACTGATGGCCGCCTCCACGGTCTCGATTTCGTGCGTAAGGGCCCGGTATTCGTCGTTCTTGCGCACTTCCAACTGTTGCGTCCGGTATTTGGCCGCCTTGCCTTCGGCCGACTGAATTTCCGTTTCCAGGAGCTTCTTTTTCGATTCCAAGCCGTGCCACTCGGTCTTGGCCGTCTCGATGGCCTGTTTCTCGGCAGCGATACGCCCCTCAATGGCAGCGATCTCGCGGGGCACGTTCTTTAGCTGTTGTTCGAGCTGCAATCGCCGACTGTCGCGTTCCTGTAGTGTGATCAGTGGTGCGATGCTAAAAGCGGCCATGCTGCGGCCACTGTGCGACCCGCCGCAGCGTGGTCAACGGAAACCCTCGGCGCCGGAGCGCTGGGCGATTTTTAAGCCCGTTTGAGCCCGCTTGGGAGCAGCGCATGTGTGGTCAGCATGAACAGGGATTTTCGACCCTTGCTAACCCTTGGCGCACAACGTTCTGAAAAGGCGATTTTTCGGCTCAAAAATACCTCGGTTTTTCCCGAGAAAAACGTTGTCGAAAACCCCGCATTCCGAGACGTTTTTGACTCACTTTTTTGACCTGAATGTCCGACACGAACGACGCCCCTCACGCTCCGCAAAACAAGCCCTCCGCCGAGACCTACGACGCCTCCAAACTCGGCAAACTCGAAGGCCTCGAAGCCGTCCGCAAGAAACCCGGCATGTATATCGGTGGCACCGATGAGCGTGCCCTCCACCACTGCGTTTCCGAAGTGCTCGACAACTCGGTGGACGAGCATCTCGCCGGCCATTGCACACACATCGATGTCGCCATCCACGTGGACGGCTCCATTTCCGTCCGCGACAACGGCCGCGGCATCCCGGTGGACATTCACCCGCAATACAAGATTCCCGGTGTCGAGATGGTGCTCACCACTCTCCACTCGGGCGGCAAATACGGTCAGGGCGGCTACAAGTTCTCCGGCGGCACCCACGGCGTCGGCGCCAAGTGCGTGAACGCCGTCTCCGAATGGTTCGAAGTCGAGGTCTCCCGCGACGGCCAGATTCACCACATGACTTTCGAGCGTGGCAAAACCACCAAGAAGCTCGAAGTCATCGGCAAGGCCAAGGGCACCGGCACCCTCATCACGTTCAAGCCTGATCCCGAGATCTTCAAGGAAACCACCATCTTCAAGGCTGACACCATCAGCCGTCGCCTTCGCGAGCTCGCCTTCCTCAACTCCGGCCTCGAAATCACCTTCGTCGACGAACGTCCCTCCGAGCCCAAGCCCGAAACCTACCTCTACAAGGACGGCGTGGTTGAATTCGTGAAGCAGATGAACCAGGGCAAAAACGCCCTGCACCCGAAGCCCGTCCGCATCGCCAAGGAGGCGCAAACCCAGATCGACGGCAAACCCGCCGAAATCCACCTCGAGCTCGTTCTCCAATACAACGATTCCTATAACGACCTCGTCCTCTGCTACACCAACACCATCCACAACCCGGACGGTGGCACCCATCTCTCCGGTTTTCGCTCGGCGTTGACCCGCGCGATCAACCAGTTCGCCAAGGCCAACAACATTCTCAAGGACAAGGATCCGCAGATCACCGGCGACGACGTGCGCGAGGGCCTCGCCGCCGTCATCTCGATCAAGCACAGCGACCCGAAGTTCGAATCGCAGACCAAGGTCAAGCTGCTCTCCCCCGAAGTCGAGAGCATGGTCGGCTCCGCCTCCTACGAAGGCCTGATGATGTATTTCGAGACCAATCCTCCGGTCGCCAAGCGCATCATCGAGAAATCCCTCATGGCCGCCCGCGCCCGCGAAGCCGCTCGCAAGGCCCGTGAAACCATCCGCAAAGGCGCCCTCTCCGGCGGCGGCCTCCCCGGTAAACTCGCCGACTGCTCCGAGAAAGATCCCTCTGTCTGCGAACTCTACATCGTCGAGGGCGACTCCGCCGGCGGCTCCGCCAAACAGGGCCGCGATCGCCGCTACCAAGCCATCCTCCCCCTCCGCGGCAAACTCATCAACTCCGAGAAGGCCCAGCTCGACAAGGTTCTCTCCAACGAGGAAATCCGCACCCTCATCACCGCCATCGGCACCGGCATCGGCACCGGCGAGGACGACTCCGCCTTCAACGCCGACAAGGCCCGCTACCATCGCGTCATCATCATGACCGACGCCGATGTGGACGGCTCCCATATCCGCACGCTGTTGCTCACCTTCCTTTATCGCCAGATGAAGGGTATCATCGAGCGCGGCTACGTTTACATCGCCCAGCCGCCGCTCTACAAAATCAAGCGCAAGAAGCGCGAGCAATACGTCGACAACGACGAACAGCTCAACCGCATCCTGCTCGAGCTCGGTGCCGAGGATATCCTCCTCGCTCCCGCCGGCGACGGCCAGTCCCCACTCGCCCCCGCCGCCCTTGACCAGATCGTCGAGATGCTGGCCGCCCTCGAAAAACTGGGCCACGGCATCACCCGCCACGGCGCTTCGCTCGCCGAATACCTCGACCAGCATAACAAGGAAACCTACGAACTCCCGCGCTACATCGCCCGCATTCGCGAAGGCAACAAGGAGTCGCATCAGTTCCTGCGCGACGACAAGGCGCGCGCCGCCTTTGCCGCCGAGCATGCCGAAACCGCCACGCCTTCCGGCACGACTCCTCAAGGCGGGCCCACGCGCCGCGTGACCATCCACGAAATTTTCGAAGGCACCGAGCTGACCAAACTGCTCAAGGCCCTCGCCAAGGCCGGCCTCGACGTCTCCTCATTCGCCCCGTCCGAAAAGCCGCGTTATATCTTCACCGAAAACACCGGCACCAAGCACGAGGCGCGCATCGAGCTTTTCTCGCCGCTCGACATCATCGGCCAGATCCGCGCCAACGGTCGCAAGGGTCTCTCCATCCAGCGCTACAAGGGTCTTGGTGAAATGAACCCGAAACAGCTCTACGAAACCACGATGGACCCCGACAAGCGCCGCCTGCTCAAGGTCAACATCAACGACGCCGCCAAGGCCGACGCCCTCTTCACCCTCCTCATGGGCGACGAGGTCCCGCCCCGCCGCCAGTTCATCGAAGACAACGCATTAAACGTCCAATATCTGGACGTCTGAGCCCCGCCGCGCTGCCCGCTTACAGCTTAAACCTTAAAGCTTACTCCTTCCTTTCGTGTATACCGCTAACGAAAAGCTCTCGACCGCCAACATCACCGACATCATGCAGACGGCCTACATCGATTATTCGATGTCGGTCATCATCTCGCGTGCCCTGCCGGATGCCCGTGACGGCCTGAAACCCGTCCAGCGCCGCATCCTCTACGCGATGCTCCGCGAAGGCCTGCTCCACAACCGCGCCTTCGACAAGTGCGCCGGTGTCGTCGGTGAAGTGCTCAAGAACTACCACCCGCACGGCGACTCCTCCGTTTACGACACGCTCGTCCGTCTCGCCCAGTCCTGGGTCATGCGCTACCCGCTGATCGACCCGCAGGGTAACTTCGGTTCCGTGGACGGCGACCCACCCGCCGCTTACCGTTACACCGAGGCCCGCCTGCGCGATGTCGCCGAGGAACTCCTGAAGGACATTGAGGAAGAGACCGTGGACTTCGCTCCAAACTACAAGGAGTCCACCACCGAGCCGACCGTTCTGCCTTCCGCGCTGCCGAACCTTCTGATGAACGGCTCGACCGGCATCGCCGTCGGCATGACGACCAATATCCCGCCGCACAATCTCGGCGAGCTCATCGCCGCCACCTGTGCGCTCATCGACCGTCCCACCATTCCGGTCGAGGAACTCGTCACCTACATTCCCGGCCCTGATTTTCCCACCGGCGGCTACATCAACGGCCGCGCCGGCATCCGTTCCTATCTCACCACCGGTCGCGGCATTGTCCGCACCCGCGGGAAGGCCCACACCGAGGAGATCAAGGGCGGCGGCGAACAAATCGTCATCACCGAGATTCCCTACAACGTGAACCGCGCCACGCTCGTGCTCCGCATCGCCGAACTCGTGCGCGAAAAGGAAATCGACGGTATCCGCGACCTGCGTGACGAGTCCGACGAGAACACGCGCATTGTCATCGAGCTCAAGCGCGGCGAGCAGTCCCAGGTCGTCATCAACCAGCTCTACCAGAAGACCGCCCTCGAATCCTCCTTCGGCGTCATTCTGCTGGCCCTCGACAAGAAGCGGCCAAAGCAGATGAACATCAAGGAGCTCCTCGAGTGCTACGTCGACCACCGCCGCGATGTCATCACCCGGCGCACCCAGTTCCGTCTCGCCCGCGCCAAGGAACGCGCCCACATCCTCGAGGGCTACATCATCGCCCTCGATAACCTCGACGACTTCGTGAAGATCATTCGCGCGTCGAAGGACAAGGAAGAGGCCAAGCAGCGCCTGATGGCGAAGTATCCGCTCTCCGAGGCCCAGACCAACGCCATCCTCGAACTCCGCCTCTACCAGCTCACCGGCTTGGAGCGCGGCAAGATCGAAGCCGAATACCTCGAACTCATGAAGCTCATCGAGGAACTCCAAGGCATCCTCGACTCCGAACCGAAGCTGCTCGCGTTGATCAAGAAAGAGCTGCTCGAACTGAAGGAAAAATACGCCTCTCCCCGCCGCACCGAAATCGTGGACGACGTCGGCGACCTCCGCATGGAAGACGTCATCCCCAACGAGGGCTGCGTCATCACCGTTTCGCATCTCGGCTTCATCAAGCGCACCCCCGTGGCCGCCTACCGCGCCCAGAAGCGCGGCGGCAAGGGCGTCATCGGCGCCGAAACCTATGAGGAGGATTTCGTCGAAACGCTCTTCACCGCCTCGACCCACGACTACGTGCTCTTCCTCACCAGCACCGGTCAGTGCCACGCGAAGAAGATCTACGACATTCCCGAAGGCACCCGCACCGCCAAGGGCAAGTCCGTCTCCTCCTTCCTTCGTCTCAACGCCGGCGAGAAACTCGCCGCAATGCTCTGTTTCAAGGAGTTCTCGCCCGACCTCTACGTCGTCATGGCCACCAAGCAGGGCGCCATCAAGAAAACGGCTCTCGCCGAATATGAAGGCGCGACCCGCGAAGGCGGCATCCGCGGCATGAAACTCGCCGAGGGCGACGACATTGTCGGTTGCGTGCTCACCAACGGTTCCAACGAGGTCATCCTTGTCTCCCACCAAGGCCAGGCCGTGCGCTTCTTCGAAGGCGCCGCTGGAGCCGACGAACCCGCCGAAGGCGAAACTGCCCCGGCCGCCACTCCCGCTGGCGAAGCGGAAGCCGATGGCCCCAAACTCGGCCTCCGTCCGCAAGGTCGTTTCACCGGCGGCGTCACTGGCATGCGCTTCAAGAAGAAGGGCGACTTCCTCCAAGCCCTCGAAGTCTGCGACCCCGAAGCCCGCCTGCTGGTCGCCCGCGAGGACGGCATCGGCAAGCGCACACCCTTCGAGGACTATCGCCTCATTCGCCGCGGCGGCACCGGCGTCATCGCCATCGACCTTCCCGAAGACGGCTCCGTCGCCGTTGCCGGCGCACTCAGCGTCCGCGACACCGACGAAGTCATGCTCCTGACCGCCAAGGGCCAGAGCATCCGCACCCGCGTGAAGGAAATCCGTGAGACCGGCCGCGGCGCCAAGGGCGTGAAACTCGTCAACCTCGACGAAGGCGACAAACTCCTCGCCATCGCCAAGGTGGTCGAATCCGACGAGGAAGAAGCCGCCAACAGCAATCCGCCGATGGAAGTCCCGCCGTCATAAGGTGGAGCCCGCGCTCCGCGCGGGCTTATTCCAACCTGCGCGGAGCTCAGGTTCCACCCCAAGGCGCGCCATCCGGCGCGCCTTTTTCATTTCCGTCGTCCCTCCTCCTCACTTCCTGCCTTGCCTTCACTCCGGGCGTGAATCTCCTTTTTGCTGTCACCATGGCCGCCCGTCTTTCCAGTCTGCTCGCCCCCGAACGCATCATCCTCTCGCTGCAGAGCACCAAACGCACCGCCGCCCTGCAGGAGACCGCGAAGCTGCTCGTGGCCGACCCCAACGTCGCCAATTTTCAGAGATTCTACAACGAGCTGCTCGCCCGCGAGCGCCTCGACACCACCTGCCTCGGCAATGAGATCGCCCTGCCCCACGCGCGCACGGAACACGTGAAGAAAATCGTGCTCGCCGTCGGCCGCAGCGAAGCGGGCGTGCTGTTCGAAAACAGCAACCAGACCGTGAAGCTCATGTTCGTGCTCGGCACGCCCAAGAACAATCCGACCGATTATCTCATCCTCGTCGGCGCGCTTTGCCGCCTCATCAAGGACGAGTCCAGCCGCGCCGCCCTCCTCGCCGCACCGACGCCCGAAGCCTTCATCGCCACCGTCGTCGAGTTGGAAAACAAAATCCTCGGCCCGGCGAAGTAAGCATCGCCCCGCCGATGCTTCATCCTGAACGCGCGTAGCGCGTGAAGAATCCAGCTCCCTGGTTGAGGGGGTTTCCCGACCCGAGCATGGCCATCAACTGAATCAGCCTGGGCTTGCTTCCCCATGCTCACACGGCGAGCATTCGTCTCGCCCCATGATCCACTCCTTCATCTTCAGCGAAGGCAAACTCGTCGGACGCGACCTCGAGCTGGAAGCACTGCGCCTTGTCGCGGCGGATAAGGGCCTCATTGTCTGGGTGGACCTCGACAATCCCACCGACGAGGAAACCAAGGCCGTCTTGGAAGGACTGTTTCAATTTCACCCTCTCGCCATCGAGGACTGTCTGACGCCCAGCCCGCTGCCCAAGATCGAGGACTATGAGACCTACCTCTTCATGGTCACCCACGCGGTGGATTATACCCGCGAGGAGAAGTTCGCCTCCACTGAACTCGACCTGTTCATGGGCAAGGAATACCTGGTCACTTTCCACCGCACGCCGCTGCGTTCGGTCAACACCCTCATCGAGCGTTTCGCCAAGAGCGTCGGTCCCGGCCCGCGCGGCGCCGACCGTCTCGCCCACTCGCTGCTCGATCTTATGGTGGACAACTACAGTCCGATGATGGCCGAGTTGCACTCCGAGCTGGAGGAGATCGAGGAGGAGGTGCTCCGCCGCCGTTCCGACCAGCAACTGGTCAACGAACTGCTCCAGGTGCGCAGCGATTTTTCCAAGCTCCGCCAGATTCTGCGCCCGCAGCGCGAGATCATCGACCGCCTCGCCCGGGGCGACAGCAAGATGATCCGCACCACCCTCCTTCCCTACTACCGCGACTTGCGCGACAACCTCGCCCGCCTCGACGAAACGGCCGTCGGCTATCACGAGCGCCTGCTGCTCGCCTTCGATATCTACCTCAACAAAGCCGCCATCGAGGCCAACGAAGGCATCAAATTCCTCACCGCCCTCACCGCCATCACCCTCCCGGTGATGGTCATCGGCACGTGGTATGGCATGAACTTCGAAGGCATGCCCGAGCTGCGCTCCCGCAACGCCTATTACGTCGCGTTCGGTGTGATGCTGTTCTTCACGGTGCTCACGTGGATCTACCTGCGCCGGAAAAAATGGTTCTGATCCCGCCGGCCCCGCGCCGGCCGGCTTTCCGCGCGACTGTGCCGTGCAACCGCCTTTGGCCGCTTGCCAGCCCGGACGTGCCGTGAATCCTCGCCCGATGCGCCGCCTCCCGGATTTCGCACCGGCCCCGCCACCATGAAGGAACTCCTCCGCGACTTCCGCATCCGGCGCCTGTTGCTCGCCAACATCACGGGCTCGATTGGTTCCGGTGTGACGATCTTCGCCGTGCCCTGGCTGCTCGTGCAGCAACCCGGCGGCACCACCACCTACGGCACGGTCACTCTGGCCACGACGGTCGTGCTGTTCCTGTTCATGCCCTACTACGGCGTTTGGGTGGACCGGCACTCGCGCAAGACGATGCTGCTCGGCAGCGAACTGTTCGGTTTCGCCGCCACCGCCGTCATGGCGGTGGTCTGCCTGTTCCACGGCGGCTACGGCTCCGCTTCGCTGGCGACGGTGTATTTCTGCGGCATGCTCTACTACACGCTGCATTACCCCGCGAAATACGCCTTTCTCCAGCAAATCATCGACAAGTCCCAATATCAGTCGCTCACCGGCCTCATGGAGGTGCAAGGCCAGACGGCCATGATGATCGCCGGCGGCCTTGGCCCCCTCCTTGTCGAACACTTCAGCTTGAGCGCGATCCTGGGTCTCAACGCCGCGACCTATCTCTTCAGTTTTTCGATCCAGTCCACCATTCCCTACCGAAGCACGCATCTCGACGCCGCCACGCCGCGCCTGTCCGCGTGGCGGTCCATCGCCGAAGGCTGGCGCTGGCTCCGCGAGCGCCCGCAGCTCACGACGTTCTTCGCCGCCTCGCTCATGCCCTTCATCACGGTGATGGTCGGGAACTATCTCTTTCCGATCTACGTCTCGCAGACCCTCGGCGCCGACGCCTGGGTCTTCGGCGCCGGTGAAATCGTCTTCGCCGTGGGCGCCATTCTCGCGGGCTTCAGTTTGCCGCGCCTGATCGCCGCGCACTCCGCCGGCCGCACCGTGCCGGTCACGATGGGGCTGTTCGCCTTGGGCGCGGCGACGCTCGTGCTGTTCCCCAATATCCCGCTGTATCTCGTGGCCGCGGTCCTGATCGGCTACGGCAACGCCGGCAGCCGCGTCGCCCGCAGCGCCGCCCTGCTGCACCTGGTGGACAACAGGGTCATGGGCCGCGTGGGGTCCTTCTTTAACGCTTACGACCGTGTGCTGCGCACCGTGCTGACCTCGGCCGTCATCGCCATCGTCGCCACCGGCGGCGCCCGCCCCGCCTTCGCCCTGCTGCTCGGGCTCATGCTCATCAGCCTCGTTGCTGTCATCCGCAGCCGCTCCGTGCTGACGATCGGACCTTGATCCGGCATTGCCGCACCTCCCGGCCCCGCGCAAGCTGCGCCATCCCATGAGCCAGCCCCCGCGCTTCAACGTCCTCGGCACCGGCGTTTCCGCCCTGTCGCTTGACCAGGCGCGCGACCTCGCGCTCACGGCCCGCGGCAACAAACATCTCGGCTACATTTGCTGCGCCACCGCCTATAATCTGAATCTCGCACGTGCCGACTCCGCGCTCCGCTCCGCCTACAACCGCTCGCTGCTCACCACGCCCGACGGCATGCCGCTCGTGTGGCTCGGCCGCCGGCACGGCCATCACCACATCACCCGCGTTTACGGTCCCGATCTGATGGAGGCCGTCTGCGACGCCGGTCGAGCCACGGGCCTCAGGCACTATTTCTATGGCGGCAGACCCGGCGTCGCCGACGAATTGAAGACACGGCTCGCCGCACGTTTTCCCCGCCTGCAAGTCGTGGGCACCTTCACCCCGCCCTTTCGCGCGCTCAATGCCGATGAACTTGCCACCCTGCGCGCCGAAATCACCGCCGCGCAGCCCGATGTCATCTGGGTTGGATTAAGCACGCCGACGCAGGAAAAATTCATGGCCGAACACGGCTTGCTGCTCGACGCCGGAATTCTCATCGGGGTCGGCGCAGCTTTCGATTTTCTATCCGGCCGTGTGACCCAAGCGCCTCGTTGGATGCAACGCAGCGGCCTCGAGTGGTTCCACCGGCTCTGCACCGAACCGGGCCGCCTTTGGAAACGCTACCTCATTCACAGCCCAATGTTCGTATTACGAACCTTTGCCCAGCTCCTCGGGCTCACGAAATATCCCTTGGACTAAAACAGGTCGCCCTGCTGCAGCGCGCTGCGCTTCTCGCCATCGGGCGTGCTCATCTGCAACAGCCATGGAATCGTAGCCTCCGCCAATTCCGGACGCCTCAGCAGGCTCAACAACAACAAGGCCCCGGCGAGCGCGTCGTAAAGCGCCGCGTGGTAGCGCCGCCGCTCGGGCGGGCAATACCGCCGTGCCACCGTCTCCAACTCCGCCTGCAACCCGTGGCGCGCCACCAGATCCTCCAGCTTGAACGATCCCGTCTGCGGAAAGAGCTGTGGATAAAGCCGGCCGGTGTCGATCCACGGTCCCCACTCAGTGGAGAGCCGGCCCGGTCGTGCGAAATCAGGCACCTCGCGTGGATACGGCCACACCTTGCGCAGCAGTGAATTTTCCACCGGCGCAAAATGCGCCGCGAGTGGCCCGCTGGCGCGCAGCGCGGCGAAGCGTTCCCACTCCGCGGCGAAATAGTCCTGCGACAACAACCCATCGGCGCGCAGCCCGTGCACCTCGGTGTCGTCTGCGCTCACGCGACCGGTGGCCCGACAAAGACGCGTATGCGCGGCAGCAATGGCGCCGCCCTGCAGTGTCACGACGCCAAACTCAAGAATGCCCGAGGTCGCGTTGCCCTCGAAGTCGATGAAGTGGATCGGCGTGTCGGCCCAGGACATGGCGGTCGGCTCGTCCGGAGGACTCGCCCTACCGTTTGCGCTTCCACTCGCAGGTCACGCGCGAAGTGAAGCCGCCGCGGGCTTTCCAGTCGGCGATGATCGTGAGCGAGCGTGGTTTCAGCGCGATGCCGAGGTCATCACAAATCTTGTTGGTCGCCGCCTCGAAGAAAATACCTTCGTTACGATAGGCGTGGAAATAGAGCTTCAATGACTTCAGCTCGACGCACTTTTTGTCCGCCACATAGCGCACTGTGATCTGCGCAAAGTCGGGATGTCCGGTCATCGGGCACACCGAAGTGAACTCGTGGTGTGTGTGCTCGATCACATAGTCGCGCTGCGGCGCGGGATTGGGAAAAGTCTCGAGTATTTTCGGGGAGGCCATGGCGGTAAAGGATGAGTTATGAAGTATGAATTAAGAAACCGGACGGGAGCGCAGAGCGAGTCACTTCTAAACTCTTCCTTCTGCCTTCTTACTTCAAGTGGCCGTCTCGGTGTAACGCTGCTCGCGGATCACCGTGACCTTGATGGTGCTGGGGTAGTCGAGTTCCTGCTCAATCTTGAGGCGCAAAGTCTTGGCCAACGCGTGGGCTTGGTCGTCCGTCACGATACTGGGCTGCACCACCACGCGCACCTCGCGGCCGGCTTGGATCGCAAAAGCCTGCTGCACCCCGGGCATCGTCATGGCGAGGCGCTCAAGGCGTCCGAGACGCTCCAGATAATTGGTCATGGATTCGGCGCGGGCGCCCGGCCGTGAAGCGGAAATGGCATCGGCGAGAATGACCAAGCCGGCATAAACCGTTTCGGGCTTTACCTCTTCGTGGTGCGCAGCGACGGCGTTGATCACGATCGGCGTTTCGCCGTAGCGACGCACGAAATCCGCCCCGATGAGCGCGTGGCTGCCCTCGTATTCGCCTTCGATGGATTTGCCGATGTCGTGCAGGAGACCCGCGCGCTTGGCGATGTTGGGCTCGAGACCGAGCTCCGAGGCGAGCATCGAGCAGAGCTGCGCCACCTCGATCGAGTGATCGAGCACGTTCTGCGTGTAGGAGAAACGAAAACGAAGTTTACCGAGCAGCTTGATGATCTCGGGATGCAGGCCGGAAATTTTCAAGCGATCCACCGCCTCCTCGCCCATCTGCGCGACATGCAGATCAAGCTCGGTGCGGGCGCGCGACACCGCCTCTTCGATGCTGGCGGGATGGATGCGACCGTCCTTCACCAAAGCTTCCAGCGCGAGCTTGGCCACTTCACGGCGCACGGGATCAAATGACGAAATGAGCACCATCTGCGGTGATTCGTCGATAAGCAGGGTGCAGCCAGTGGCGGCTTCGAAGGCTTTGATGTTGCGACCCTCGCGACCGATGATGCGGCCCTTCATCTCCTCGGTGGGCAACTGGACGATCGTCGCCGTGATATCGTTGTTGGGCTTGCTGGCGAGACGCTGCATCGTCGTCACGAGGATGCGTTTGCCCTCCTGCACGAGATCCTGTTCGGAACGTTCGAGCAGTTCCTTGCGCAAGGCGCGCAACTCTTCCTGGCACTCGAAGGTGATTTCCTCGCGCAGTTGTTTGCGAATCTCCTCGCCGTCGAGCGAGGCCACACCTTCCAGGCGTTTGCGGAGGCTCTTGGAGAGATCGCGCATGGCGTCGCGCGCCTGCTTGATGGCGGTGGCCTCACGGGCGAGACGTTCCTGCCGCTGCTCCAATTGGTAGTCGAGCAATCCGAGCGATTCTTCGTGGGAGCGAATCTCGCGAAGCATCATCTCGATCTCGATTTTCCGGCGGTCGAGATCGCGATTAAGGTCCGCCTCACGGGTGCGAATCTCCTCTTCGGCCTTGTTGAGCATTTCCTGCGCGGCAACGGCGGCCTCGCGCTTGGCCAGATCATGGTGAGCTTGCGCCTTTTCGCAGGCGAGGCGGCGGGTCTGCCGGAGGAAGAGCCAGACCGCCGCGTAACCAATGCCCAAGCCGACCAGCACCGACAGTCCCAAGGCCCACACGTAGGGCCCGGCTTCGGTTGTCTGGCTAAGTTGCTTGGTGGCGGCGATGACGGTCAGCATCACTTGAGGTTCCAAGGTAGGTTGCTGCACCTGCTTGGCAACACCGCAGACCGCCTGTATTTTACAATCCCAAACCCGCCGGCAACGGCTCCTGAAAGGCCGGCAAGGTCCCATCGAGCACCGACTGGATCCGCGCAAAGGCCGCTTCCTCGCCGTCGAGCGCCAAGGTCTGCGCCACCACATAGGCCCAGCGATGTGCCTGCATATGACGCAACCGGTCGAGCGAGGTGTAGATCACCCGCTCGGTGCTCGAAGCCACGATCTTGTCCGCTCCCACAAACCAATAAGCGAGCAACGCCGGAACCTTCACCTTCTGGCCGCGCGCGTTCGTAAACTCTCGCTCGATCCGCAACACCGTTGCCGGCACGCGAGCCTGCGCATCATCCGGACGCCGGAAGGCATGCGACGTGCGGCCCGTGATCGTCCAGCCCTGGCCGACGAGGCAGATCTCCGGACGGTGAATGGAGGTGCGATCACGCCCACTCAACACGATGGACAGAAAAACCTGCTGCCGGCGGTCGAGCAGCGACACGTAATTCTTGCGCGAGAATCCCGTATCGGCCGGCAACACCTCGCGTTCGATCGGCGTGATTTCCGCCGCTTGGCCCATCCAATCGAGCCCGATGGAGTCGGGCAACGCCACGGGATTGAGTCCGTCCGCCGCCAGCCGAATGCCCGTCTTCGGGCTTACTTGGATGCCGTCGAGCTTCACCGTGGCCAACATCACCCCGACCGATACGACGCTCACCACGCCCGCCGCGATCCAAGCCTGTTTGTAGTATAATACGTTACAGATTTCCGAGGTCGTTGCCTGGTTTGTGCCCGCCGCTTCCGCGGGGAAGCTCCCGCCGATTTTCCATTTCTGCAAAAGCCACACGGTGAGTTGCACGAGACCGAGCACGATCACGAACACACCGAAACCCATCACATCGTGTGCACGCACACCCGCCGCCTGCCCGCGCCACTCCGCCATCACGATGACTACGAAGATGCGCACCACGTTGCCGATAAATGCGAAGGGAAAACACAATAGCCCGACCAGCGCGCGCGCCGGCCACGAACGAAAATTCAGATAGCCCAGCAGCAGCGACAACGCCGCCAGCGCGGTGAGCGAACGCATCCCGCTGCACGCCGCCGCCACGTCGTATTGGAATCCTCCGTCCGGCGACATCAACTGCGTGCCATTGCGGATGACATCGATCCCGACGAGGTGCGCGAGATGCCAAGCCACCTCGATCACGCCCAACCGCAGGTAGAACCCGACCGTGTCGAGCATGTTGAACGGAATGGCGAAGATCATGAACACCACCGGAAACGCCGCTGCCCGCGCCCCATGTCGTCCGCCCGCCAGCGCCAGCGCACCCCAGGCAAAAATCAAAAAACCCACGATCGATACCCGCGTCTGCGTGAGCGCATACCCGAGCAGATGCACGGCGAGTCCGGTAAGCATGGCCGCGATTGCGGGCCCCATCTTGTTACTTGATCCTTGTTCCTTGTTACTTGCGCGCAGATTGCGCGCAAACAACCAGCAGCTGAGCCCGAGAATCAGCCAGCCGTGCTCGCTCTCCGACTGCGGGTTCGCCCACTGGTAACCCCACCAATAGAACAGCGACGCCGAATCAATGTAGCCCCGTGACGCGTTGCCGAAAAACTGAAACACCGCCAGCCCAACCAGGGCGCACACCGCCGCTGCGACCAGTCGCGCAGGTTCGGTGGCGATGATTTTTGCGGCTGGATTGCTCACGTTCGGCCCGCATCATCCAGCGTCCCGTCCCGTTTCCAAGCCGAAGATGAAGCTCCTGGTCCTGGCCCAAACTCCCCCGCCCCTGCATGGGCAAAGCCTCATGGTGCAAACGCTGGTCGAAGGCCTCCCGGCCCACGGCATCCCTGTTCATCACGTGAATCTCGCCCTCTCGCGCGACGCCGCCGACATCGGTCGCTGGCGCCCGGGCAAATTCCTCGCACTCCTCCGCGCCTGCGCGCGCACAGTGTCGGCCCGCTCGCGCCACGATTGCGATACGCTCTATTATGTGCCCGCACCCGGCAAACGCGGCGCGCTCTGGCGCGACCTCGTGGTGATGCTGCTTTGCCGCCCGTTTTTCAAACGTCTCGTCCTGCACTGGCACGCCGCCGGACTCGACCAATGGCTCGCGACCAAGGCCACTTCGCTCGAACTCGGCTTTGCCCGTTTGCTGCTCGGCCGCGCCGCGGTTTCCATCGTGCTGAGTTCATCGCTCCAAACCGACGCGCTCGCGCTCAATCCCCGCAAGATCGCCGTCGTTGCCAACGGTATCGCCGATCCCGACGGTGAACCACTCGCCCGCGAAGCCACCGCCGGCACGCCGTTCCAAGTGCTGTTTCTCGGTCTGTGCAGCGAGGAGAAAGGACTCTTCGCCGCTGCCGACGCCGTGCTCGCTGCCAATCGCGCTGCGCGTGCTCCGAAAGCCGAACCCCGATTCACCCTCGTCGCCGCGGGCCCGTTGGCGGATTTCGCCACCGGGAGCCGTTACGAAGAACTTTGCCGCGAATACCCCGCGACCTTCCGCTACGCCGGCCAGGTTCGCGGCGCGGAAAAAACCAATCTCTTTCGCCAGAGCCACTGCCTGTGCCTGCCCACGCGTTATCCTGCGGAAGGCCAGCCGCTCGTTCTGCTCGAAGCGATGGCCCACGATCTGCCGGTCGTCGCCACGCGCTGGGCCGCCATTCCCGACACCGTCCCGCCCGAAGCCGTGCTCGTCGAGCCGGGCGACACGGAAGCCCTCACCGCCACCCTCGTGCAGCTTCGCAAGTCCCCGCCACCCGCCGGCGTCTTCCGCCGCCACTACCTCGCCCGCTTCACCATCGAACACCACCTCACCGCCCTCGCCGCCGCGCTGCAAGGCTGAAGCTCAGCTCACCATCCAACGCTTCACCAAGGGCAGCTTGGCCCCGGCCGCGTTGGCTACCAGCCGCCATTCGCGCCAACCGCCAGCCGCCAGCAACCGACGAGCACGGCGGATCAGGGCAAGCCAGTTTCCTGATTTGAAACGCTCATCCGAAACCTGAATGCGTGCGGCCAGCACGCGGCGGGCGGCACGGCTGTAAGGCCGGGACCAGCGCACCAGCAAACGGCGCAGGCCGCGGTAATGATGCAGGCGGTGGCGGTTGGCCCGCAACCCGGTGTGTGAATTATACACAACCAACGGCAGCGGCACATTGACCACGATGGCACGCGGACCTGCTTCCTGTAGCAACGCCTGAAACAAACAGGTATCTTCCGCGGTGTGCAGATCAACGTCCCACCTGACCGTGGCCAGCCGCCGGTGAAACAGCACGTTTGTGTCCGGCAGAGCAGCCAGCAGACGAGCATCTCCGGTGTAGGTGACGGCGGCAGTCTGCCGGAGCCGGCGGCGCAGGCCCGCCCGATATTCCATCCCGCACAGCACCAGCGTCGCACCGGTCTGCTCCGCGCATTCGAGCTGTCGGCGCACCTTGTCCGGACTGTATTCGTTGTCGTCGTCGAGATAGCAAAGCCACTCGCCGCGCGCCGCCGCCCAACCCGCGTTCTTCGCCAACGCACAGCCCGCCTGGCGTGCGAACGACACCACCCGCACGCGGGGATCCGCCAGCAGACCTGCCACCGGTTCCTGGTGCCGCCACTCCGCCCCTCGCGCCGCATCGTCCACCACGATTATCTCCAACGCCGGCAGATCCTGCGCCAGTGCGCTGCGCAGGGCGGTGACGAAGCTTTCGCGCTCGCCGGTGGTGGGGATGATCAGGCTGACCCGCGGTTCCATGTCTGCCTAGAATCGTTGCGGAAACATCCGGGTGTAAACGCCCAAGGGCATCCAATCGTGCCAAACGGGCGGAGGCTGCGGACGGGCAATCGCGGGGCGGTCCATGATTCCATGCAGGAACTCCCGGTAGGCGGCGTTGTAATGGGCCGGAGTGTGCCCGGCGAGGTGCTGGCACGATGCCACAGCCAGGCGTGATCGCTCCGCGCGATCCATGGCCGCCAGTGCGGCGATGCGCTGCGCGGCGGCGACCATATCGCCGACCGGATACAGACCGATGGCCGCCTGTGGCCCGAGCAATTCCGCCGCGGCAGCGGAAAAGTCGGGATAAATCAGCATGGCTCCGCTCAGCATGCCTTCCATGCCCGCCCGGGACAGGCCTTCATAATCGCTGAAGAAAACCTGCGCATCCCAGCCCGCCAAGGCGCGCCAGTAGGCATCTCCGCGCTGCCAGCCGAGGAAACGCACACGTGGGTGCGCCGCCAGCCGTCGCTGGAGAGACGTCCGCAAATCTCCTTCGCCGGCCAGTTCGAACTGGTAGTCCACCCGCTGGCGATCCAGTTCGGCGATCAGTGCCGGCAGGCGGTCCAGTCGTTTATGCGCGGCCACAATACGCCCGGCATATCCCAAGCGCAGCGGCCCCGGGCCTCGCGTGACACCACCCCCTCCGCTCAAGTCTGGCGGTGGATCGACAAAATACGGCAGAGCTCTGATACGGTCTGCCGGAAAATCCGGCAGCACCCTCCGCACGCGATCCGCATAGGCCCGGCTGACCGAAAGAAAACCGTCCACCCAGGGTCCATGCGTGCGCAGCAACTCGTCGGCATGCGGCCACTCCGTGTGGAGAAAAACGACCCGACGGGCCGCCCGGTCCAACGGCGCAAACCAATCCAGCCCCCAGCCGTCGTGATAGATGACGATATCGGCCGGCCGGCTCCCGGCAACAGCCGCAAACCGGCGGCGCAAGGTCCCGACTCTCTCCCCACCTCTGCCCGCCAGTGTGGCGCAATCCCCCCTCCATGTGACCGCAGGATCGAAGTAGCCGAGAAACCGAGCGGCAAACCCCATCTGCGCGTCGCTGGCGTGATGGTGGACCAGCACGCTCTGGATGCCGCCGTGATCCTCCCGGGTGGACGAACAGTGCAGAAGTTTGATTGGGCTCATCGGGAGACCGCTAGAATTGAGGACGGTCAGGCGCGCCGCCCGCCCTCAACAGCTGGTGAACGGGCTCTTTCATCCAGGCCTTGGCCAAGGCAGATATCGTTGCAGGCCGTCGGCTTAATCCGCTGCACACCGCTCCGGCATAGCGCAAGGCGGCTCCGATCCCCCCGCCCGCCCGCCACGCAAGCCACGCATGCAAAGCCGAGAGATCGTCATGCCCTTCTTGGGAAAAAATTCGCGCGCAGTGCAAGTGAGCCGCAGCGGCGTGGTCACCTTGGGCCCCGCGGGCGAAGCGCTTGGTCCAGACCGCCTCATCTTCAGGCAAACCCAGACGGCGACGCCGCGTCAGCATGCGCACCAGGCCGGTGCTCATCGCACTGAGCGCTCCCAAACTTGATCGATTCTTCGGATGAAGGCGGTAATGACAGGTCACTGCAGGCAACGCCACCACTCGTCCCACCTCTGCGGCACGGGCGAAGAAATCGAAATCACATGCGATCTCCAGAACCGAGCGATATGGCACCTTCTCGATCAATTCGCGGCGGAACATCACGCCGGAATGACGCAGCACATGGACATACGCCGTGAGGGCGAAGATATCCTCGTGAAGCCCGACAAACGGCTCCAGGCCGAGCGATTGTCCTTCGCCGTTGATCAGCTCGGAGGCTCCACCGAGCAGCAACACATCGGGCTGACCCGCGAGATAATTGCGCTGCAGGGTGAACCGTCCGGGCGCCGACAGGTCGTCCTGATCCAACACCGCCAGGAAACGTCCGCGCGCCTCCTCGCAAGCCACGGCAAGCGCCCGACCGGGATTCAAGGCCGCCGGCCGGCGGATGACGCGAATGCGCGAATCGCGGTTGCCTGCTTCAAAGGCCTCGATGGCGCCATCGGTGGATCCGTTTTCCACCAGCAACATTTCCCAGTCGGAAAAGTCCTGAGCCTGCACGCTGGCCACCGCAGGGGCGAGGTAGGGGCCGCCATTGTGGACACCCATGATCACACTGACTTCGGGCATATCGGCTGCACCGTAGGCCGTGCCGGAGTGTTGCCAATTCAAATTGGGACCGCCTTGCTGGCAGCACACCGCTGAACCTGCCCCTTCCAACTTCCACACCGCTCCGGTTCTGGCAGCAAAACCTCCCGTTGCAGTCGAGTGCGGTCACGCTGTCTCTTCAGGCCGTGCGCTACGTGGTCAACTTGGGAGTAACCATGTTCCTCGCCCGGTTGCTGACTCCGGAGGACTTTGGTGTGTTTGCCCTCGCCGCTGTGTTCACCGGGCTTCTGTTACTTTTCAAGGACGGCGGCGTGGAATCGGCACTCGTGCGCCATGGCTCGGTGAGCGAGGAGGAATGCGCTGCGCTGGCTTCGCTCAGCGCGTTTTACGGCTTCGCCATGGCCGCCACCTGTGCCGCGCTCGGCCCCGCCTTGGCATGGCTTTATGAGGAACCGCGCCTGACCGTTGTGCTGCTGCTGCCCGCCGCCGCCTTCCTGTTGCACGGGCTGGATGTGCTGCCGGGTGCACTTCTGCTGCGGACCCGGCGCTTTCAGGTGCATGCCGTCATCGATGTGATTGCTCTGCTCGCCGGCTTGGGGATTGCGCTTGCGCTGGCGTCCACGAATGCGGGCTACTGGGCGCTTTTCGCCATCGAACCTGTTTCTGCGGTGGTCCTCCTCTTCGGCCATGTGCTGGCGGCCCGCTGGCGACCTCGCTTCAATCTGGCTTGGTCGAAGGTCAGACATTTCGTTCGCTTTGGCGGCACCGTCAGTCTGACCCGGGCAGTCGGTCATACCACCCGCAACATGGACCATCTGCTGCTCGGTTTGGCTTGGGGTCCCGTTGCCCTCGCGTTCTACAACCGGGCCTTCCGCCTGATCAACCTGCCCCAGGAGGGAGTCAACTGGCCGTTGTCCCGCATCGTGGTGCCGTTGTTATCGGCTCAGCGGGAGCACCCCACGGAATTCGTGCGCATCTTCCGCCATTTCAATTTTCTGAGCATGGCCATCGGGTTGCCCTGCGTGGCATTCATGCTGGCCGCGGCGGAGGACATCGTAACCGTGGTTTACGGCCCGCAGTGGACCGCGGTCGTCCCGCTGCTACGCTGGCTGGGCGTGCTGGGACTGTGCAACACCTTCCTGCTCGCCCCCGGATGGGTGTATTTGGCGACCGGGGCGGTGGGCCGGCAGTTTCGTTGGGAAATTCTTAACCTCTGCGTCCTGACCGCAGCCTGCCTGTGCGGTCTCCCTTGGGGGCCGAAAGGCGTGGCCGCCGCCGCCGGCCTGACTTACGCGCTGCTGCGCATCCCGGCCCTGCTGTATTGTTTCCAAGGCACTCCGGTGCGACTCGCAGACGTTGGCGGTGTGCTCTGGCGCCCTCTGCTGGCCTCGGTGGTGGCTGGCGCTGGGGTGCTATTGGTTCGCACCTTTTCCTCTGATGGCCTACCGTCGTTCTTCGTCTTGTTACGGGACGGTCTGGTGCTGCTGACCGGCTATAGTTGCGGCTGGATGCTGGTTCCGGGATGGCGGCGTTTCCTCAAACACGAGCTGCGCCGCGGGGAGGCCTCTGCATGAATCCCCAACTGCGCACCGCGTTGGTCGTGCTCGGCGCTTCGGCCTTGGCGGTCTGGGTCGGCATCGCGCTGGCGCAAGAGCAACACTTCATCGCCTCCGTGGCAGCCCTTGTGTCGGTGTGGGCGGTGCTGGCCTGGACCCGTGGTCCGCTCGCCGAGTCGTGGCTGCTTAGCTTCCTCGTCTTCGGCTACGTGATCGGCAACCGTGGTTTCGCCCAGATCATGCCGATTTCCGGCCTGCCGCTCTTCCTGAGCGAACTGGGTCTGGTGGCCTCGGTCACCCTCGTCCTGTTGCGTGGCGCCCAAAGTCGGATCCTGCCCATACAACACGACTGGTTGAACACCCTGCTGCTGCTCTGGCTCGCCCTCGGCTCAGGCCGCATCCTGTGGGATATTCGGGACTACGGGTTCATGGCGCTGCGCGACTTCGCAACCGTGTATTACGTGCTGTATTTTTTCGCTGCCCAGGCGCTGGCGCGACACGAGCATTCCCGCCGCCTGCTGCAGGGCGCACTGCTGGCCACCTTCGCCGTGCTGCCTTTCACCGGATTGCTCGCCACCTGGTTCACCGATTTCTTCCTGGAAAATCTGCTCGTGAGCGGTGTGCCGCTTATCTTCTACAAGGGCGACCTGTTGCCCACCTTCCTCTTCGCCGGATTCATTATCCTCCTGCCCATCGGACGCTTTGTCTGGTTCGGCGTCACTCCTTGGCGCTGGCTGATCGCCCTGATCTCCCTGATCTTCGGTCTGACGCTGCTGTCGCGTGCGAGCATGGTCGGTCTCATGCTGGCCATCGGCTGGATGGCGTGGGCCGGACGCTGGCGCCCCTTCAAGGTATTCGTTAGTGTGTGCGTGGCTGGCCTGCTGGCGGTGATCACCGTGTCTCTGCTCCAGAAGAAAGACTTCACCCAGACAAGGGCCTACGCCATCTACGAGGCTGCCGCTTCCGTCGTCGATTTCAGCGGCACGCGCAATTACCGCAGCGGCTTCACGGATGACAAGGCCGACAACAACCGTTTCCGTCTCGTCTGGTGGCGCAATGTCATTGTCGAGACCTTCACCACGGCTCCAATTTTTGGCCTCGGCTTCGGAGCCGATCTCGCTGCCGGTTTCGTGCGTGAATATTATCCCGATTCGAATGACGACTTCAGCGCGCGCAGCCCGCACAACATTTTCCTTACGATCTTCGGCCGCATGGGTTCGGCAGGAGCGGTGGTGTTGCTCGCTATCTACACCACGCTTTTTTTCGGCACCCTCCGCACCGTGCGCGCAGCCCGCGCCGACCCGAGCCGGCAGGACGCGCTCACCCTGCAAGCCGCCTGCTGGGTCGTGCTCGTGAGTTCCTGCTTCGGCGTCGTGCTGGAAGGCCCGATGGGCGCCATCCCGTTCTGGGTGATGCTCGGCCTCGCCCACCACGAGGCCACGCGGGAAACCGCCTGATATCACCCCTCCTCATGCAATGCCGCTGCTGCCAACGAGAGGAACCCATGCGCCGCTTCATGGCCCGGGAAATGATGTTCGGCTGGCGCGAACCCTTCGCCTACCTTGAGTGCTCACACTGCAAGAGCCTGCAAATCGAACTGGTTCCCGCCGATCTCAGCCGGTTCTACCCGTCCGACTATTATGCGCACCATGTGCCCTCTTCGCTGATTCACCAGCCAAGCGCCTTGCGAACCATCGCAGCCAGCCTGCTCATCCTACCGGGCGCCTCGCTGCTGACCCAACGGCTGCAGGAGCGATACCCGTTTCTTCACTGGGCCCGCTTGGGCAACATCTCCCAAAACAGTGCTGTGCTCGACGTCGGCTGCGGAGCCGGGGTGCTTCTGCGTCGCCTGCGCCGCTGGGGCTTCCGCAACCTGACCGGCATCGACCCCTTTCTGTTGGAGGAGCTGCGCGAACCCGGCCTGCAGTTGCTCCGCCTGAACCTGACGGACGTCTCAGACCGTTTCGACCTCGTGATGCTTCATCATGTGTTGGAACATCTGCCCGATCCGCTGACGGCGTTGCGGCAGGCCGCCGCTCGCATGAACCCTTCGGGACGCCTGCTGGTCCGCCTGCCCTTGGCGGATACGCCGCTCGCCCGGGAATACGACATCGATTGGCACAATCTTGATGCCCCGCGTCACCTCGTCATTCCCAGCCGCGCCGGCCTGTTGCGACTTTTTGCCGAAGCCGGACTGGAACTGATCCACGAAGAATACGACAGCCATGTGCTGACGGTTTTCTACAGCGAGTGCTACCGGCGCAACATCGCCATGCACGAAACCACCGCGCCCGAGCATGTGCCACCCGATCCGGCCGCACGACAGCGTGTGGCCCAGCTCAACAAGGCTGGCTCGGGCGATTACGGCGTGTTCGTGCTGGCGGCGCGATGAAGGATTACACGCGCCGTTCCGCCCTCTGTTCCTCTGTCTTCCGCCTTCCGTCTTCCGTGCCCCGTGCCCCGTGCCCGCTGTTCTCTTGCCACGGATGCGTTGCGCCTTGTTACGTAGGTCGCAGCCGTTTTAGTGACGGCCTCTTCCCGTGACTCTGAAATTCCTGCGCAACCTCGACCTGGCCAGCTTCTTCAAGCTCACCACCCGCGAGCGTTTCGACCGGATCACCCCGGCGTGTATCGTTGCGCTGGGTATCATCGGGGTATTCTTCATCTATAGTGCCCAGATGGCGCGCGATGGCACTCAGTGGCGGCAGCAGCTCGTCTTCCTCGCCCTCGGTTCCGTTATTTACCTCGTCACCTCGCTTCTGGACTACCGCATCTGGCTGCGCTACGCGCACTGGGTCTATCTGGCCGGCCTGCTGTTGCTCGTGCTGGTGCTCATCCCCGGTATCGGCACCACCCATGGCATGGGCGCCCGCCGCTGGATTGACGTCGGCGTAGCCTTCCAACCCTCGGAATTTGCCAAGGTTGCGGTGCTTTTTATCACCGCTTCCATCCTCACCGGCTCCCGGCTCGGCACCGTGCGCGACTCTCTTCAGGTGCTGGTTAAATTGGCCCTTGCCGTGGGATTACCCATGCTCTTGATAATCGCCGAACCCGACCTCGGCAGCGCCCTCGTGATCGCTCCCATGGTCTTTGCCATGTTGTTCGTCTCCAATCTCTCGCTGCGTTTCTTTGCCGGGGCTCTGGGCGTTTTCGCCCTTCTCGTGGGTATCGTCGCGCTCGATGTGTATCGTTACGCCAACTTCATGGATGATAATAACTTGAGCTATACGCGCGACCGGGGTGCCTACGAAGCGCACTCCTTTCTCCCGCTCAAGGACTACCAGCGCAACCGCGTGCTCGCGTTCGCCCTGCCCGACAAAATCGACCCCACGGGCATCGGCTGGAACAGCCAGCAATCACTGATTTCCGTCGGTTCCGGCGGCTTTGCCGGCAAAGGCTGGACTGAGGGCACCCAGGCCAAGCTCGGCTACCTGCCCCCGGCCGTCGCGCACAACGACTTCATCTTCTCCGTCATCGCGGAGGAAAAAGGATTTTTGGGAAGCATCACCGTCGTCGGTCTTCTTGGCGTGGTGTTGTGGAACGGACTGCGGATCGCCGGGCTCGCCCGCGACCGCTTCGGCTCGCTCCTCGCACTCGGCGTCACGGCCCTCCTGGCCGTGCACGTGTTCGTCAACATCGCCATGACCATCGGACTCGTGCCGGTGAAAGGCATACCGCTTCCATTCATTAGCTACGGCGGCACCTTCGTGCTCAGCTGCTGCTTGCTGCAAGGACTGGTCCAAAGCGTCTATCGCTTCCGGAGGGACACCTAAGATGTGCTTCCCGACCCGCGATATTGACCGCTCTGCCGGAATCTCCTGCGCGCTGCATGCCCGCACCCGGTGCCCTGCCGACAACACCGCCGCAAGGCCCACACCCCACCATGAACAATCAGCCCAGCCACCCCGGCTCCTCCTCGCAGGACGCCGCCTCTCGCCATGAAGAGGAACTCACCCAACCACCCGCCCCCAAGCACGCCGAGCCCATCTCGGCGGACCAGCTGAAGGCCGAGTCCAAGGAACGCGCCGCCCAGCGCCCCATCCTCCAGAAAATCCTCGGCATGTTCCGCAAGGACAAAGGCACCTTCCGCGAACTTGTCATCAATTCCGAACCGCTCGAGAAGCGCGTCGCCCTTCTCGTTGACGGCCAGCTCGACCGCTTCGAAATCGAACGCGAATCCGACGACCGCATGGTCGGCGGCATCTACAAGGGGCGCATCAAGAACCTCGACCCCGGCCTCAAGGCCGCCTTCGTCGACATCGGCTACACCAAAAACGCCTTTCTCCACTACTGGGACATGCTCCCCGCCGCCGCCGACTCCTCCGTCGAAGTCGTGCGCGTGAACAAGAAAAAGGGCGCCCCCGAACGCAAGGCCGAGCCCACGGTCAAGGACATCCCCGGCCTCTACCCGCCCGGCTCCGAGATCGTCATCCAAGTCACCAAAGGCCCCATCGGCACCAAGGGCCCCCGCACCACCACCAATCTCTCTCTGCCCGGCCGCTACCTCATCCTCACCCCGTTCTCCGACGGCTGCGGTATTTCCCGCAAGATTGAGGACCCGCAGGAGCGCAAGCGTCTCAAAACCCTCATCAACGAACTCACCATTCCCGAGGGCATGGGCGTCATCGTCCGCACCGCCGGCGAAGGCAAAAAGTCCCGCTACTTCGTTCGCGACCTGCACCTCCTCCTCAAGAAGTGGGAGGAAATCCAGCGCAAGATGCAGTCCGACCGCGCGCCCGCCTGCCTCTATCAGGAGCCCGACATCATCGAACGCACCGTGCGCGACTTCCTCACCGAAGACATCGACCGCGTGCTCATCGACAACGAAGGCGACTTCAGGCGCACGCAGGAATATGTCGCGCAGATTTCCTCCCGTTCCAAGGGCAAGATCGCGCACTACAAGGACTCCATCCCTGTCTTCGAACGCTACAACATCGAGCGGCAGATCGAGCAGACCTTCCAACGCAAGGTCACCCTTCCCTCCGGCGGCCAGATCGTGATCGACGAGACCGAGGCCCTCATCGCCATCGACGTCAACACCGGTTCCCACAAGTCCCGCTCCGGCGACGAGAAGAACACCATCTTCCAAGTCAACATGGAGGCCGCTGTCGAAATGGCCCGCCAGATCCGCCTGCGCAACATCGGCGGCCTCGTGATCATGGACTTCATCGACATGAAGGAGCGGCGCCACCGCCAGGCCGTTTACGACAAGATGGTCGAGCTGATGGCCGAGGACAAAGCCAAGACCCACATCCTCCCCATCTCGCAGCTCGGCATCATGCAGATGACGCGCCAGCGCCAGCAGGAATCGCTCAGCGCCAATCTCTACACCGGCTGCCCGTATTGCCACGGCCGCGGCACGGTGAAGAGCGCCACCACGATGAGCGTCGAGCTCCAGCGCCGCCTCAGCTCCGTCTGCCGCCGTCTGCAGGCCCGCAAGGACGGCAAGGAATACTCCCTCCGCGTCCACGTGCACCCCTCGATTTTGGAACGCCTCCGCGCCGAAGATGCCGACCTGCTCGTCCGCATGGAAAAACTCTTCAGCGTGAAACTGGCCTTCCGCGCCGACCCGAACTACCACGTCGAGAACTTCAAGATCATCAACGCAAACACCAACGAAGAGTATCGCTGATTTTGGTCCGAGGGGTTAATTCCGTTTTTCGGGGTTAATTCTGTTTCCCGAACATTTTAATTCCGTTTTCGAGACCCGGCCCCACAAGGCCGGGTCTCCTGTTTTATAGACAGTGCAACCAGCTGGTGGCCGCTCAGTGGAGGCTTCTTCAAAGGGAAGCTGTGGCCGCTCGCCATTGCAGATCGGTCGTCCCCGCGCCCGACGCCACAGCCAATACCAATAGATCGGTGCAAAGACCGAGTATTGCAATGCACCCAGAACGACCAGAAAAGCCTTCACACCCCACCGACGCTCCGGCGGACCGGAAACTCCCTGCCGGACAAGTTCACCGACCACGAACACATTCAGGTAATGCATCGCGGCTACTCGATCACCCGTCGGGAATGCGCAATTGGGACAGAAGTGCGGATGCGGTCCTTGCGGACAGAGACAGTTCGAGCATAGCGGCACCGCATCCGGTTGGCGCACCGCTGCCTCCACTTCCGCCGACCAAGGATCAGCCATCGCAAGTTCCGCCGTAAACAAACGCGCCAACGGTCCATTGTAGCGCGATTCAGCAGGCATAAGTCGCAGCTAATCCCTCTTCCTCCGCGTGTGAAGCCCATTTCCTCTCGTTGCACCTCGAACTACATAAACAGGGAAGCAGATTCCCATGGATTCCCCTCAGGATTACCTCTGTTTTTGCAGCTTGCCGCTTTTTCGCGAATTGGAATCCTGCCGCCATGTTCCTGCGGTGGCTGATCGCCCTGTCCTTGCTCGTTGCCAGCATGAGCGCCGCCGTGCGCTACGATATGACGAAGGAGGAACTTCTGCGGGAGCTCGGCAAACCAACCTCCGTCCTCGCGAAGGGCGGTCGCGAAATCCTGATTTATTCCAACAACGTCCGCATCGAGCTGGATCAGGGCAAAATCGTCAGCCTGAAAGGCATCGTCGCCGTTGATGATGCGGCGTCCAACCCGCCCGCTGCATCCGTAGATCCGCAGGCCGCACCCGCCCAATCCGAATCGGCAGCAGCACCGGCGCAGCAACAGGCGCAGGCCACCACGGGAGCGAAATCGGAAAAAGAAACGGATGAGGCCGACACCGAAACGGAACGCGCGTTGGCGCAGCTCGAGGATTTCGACAGCCAAGCCAGTGACGAATCCTCACCGTCGTTCGCCATCCTCGATTTCCTGGTAGAGCTCTTCGTAAAGTGGCTGCTGATTCTCGCCGCGCTCAAGCTCACCGCCAAATACTGGAACGCCGATATCGAGTGGAAGGGCCTCATGATCGCCGCCGGCGCCGATACCGCCGTGCGCGCCGTCGTCCTCGGTATTGGCGAAGGCCTGCTGGGCATGTTCTCGGTGTTCTACGCCGACGAGGCGCTCGCCGCCATCGTGCTTGTGCTGGTGTTGCGCAAGGTCAGCACCAACCAATCCCTCCCGCAGGCCGTGACCATCACCCTCACCTCGAAAGTCTTTTCGATCGTCGTCGGTTCCTTCCTGAGCGTCTTCATCCTCCGGTCGCTCCATTGAACCCATAACAAACGCCCATCGCGGCGGCGACCTCTGCCAACGCCCGGTCTTCCCGCCGGGCGTTTTGCTTTTCTATCGTCAGCTCGCCGTCGCAGCCTGCGTCTCGATCGCACGTGCAACCCGGGCCATGTTGTCGGCCGATACGTCGGCCGTAGCGGCGAATTCCGGCCATCGGCCCAGTGCGTCGGCGACCTGATCAATCACCGCGTTCAGCTTCGGCACGGTGGCAACGCTGCAATTGCGACCCGTCGCGATAAAGTCCGCGCGCGTGATGCCCTCGCGCTTGCCCGCCACCGACATCTGTTGCGTCGCGGTCCATTTACCTGGCTGCGGATTGTGCGCGTAAGAAACATCGAAAGCCGGCGCCAGTTCCCACCGGCCGTCCTCCGCCATGAGAAAACCGAAATTCTTGGTGTGGTCGTCGCGATTGCAGCCGAGCACATTGAACACCATGCGTCGAAATGCCTCCACCTTCGCTTCCGGTGGCAGGTTCAATTTATCGATCACTTCGAAATAATCCTCGTAGGCGTGTCCGTGCGCGCCAGGCGGCGCGTAAGAAAGATGCGCGAGGCCAAACAACGACGCGAAGTGCCGTTTGCCGCCACCGTCGGGCCGATCGAAGCGACGCGTCATGAAATGCGCGCGTCCACCCTCTTCAAACAACCGGCAATCGGCCATCGCGATGCCAGCCTGCCGCGCCATGAGATGATAGGCATATTCGATGCGGCCGTAGCCCTGCGGATCGCGCACGCCGTCGAAGGCCGCCGACACGCCGTCGAATTTCATCAGCCAGTGCTCAAATCCCGCCGGCGCCTTCGCCTGGCCCGAGCGCACCTCGCCCGTCTGCGGATTGAGCGCGATCACCGCCTTGGCGCGCGCTCCGCCCGCCGAGGTGCCCACGCGCAGGATCTCGTTCAACTCCTCCTCGCTTTCCAAACTGACAGACAATCCCTCGCGTCGTGCCAGCGCCGCCGATGCCAGCTCCACCAGTTTTTCCACCTCCACGCGTTCGGGCTTCGAGTTTCTTTCGCGCAGCGCAGGACGAAATTCCAACGCACCCATGCCGCGGTTGCCGATGTAGCACAGGCGTTCCACTGGGGAAAAATCCGCCGGCGGCCGTCCCTGCGCACGCAGCCAGTCGTCAATCAGCGCATTGCCGTAGGTGTCCGGCAAACTGTCGGCGAGCAACCCCGGCAGTCCGCCGAATGATTCGTGCAGGTTGGCAAACTGATACGGCCCCGCTCGCAGCGGCATCATCAACGGCGCCAGCTCCACACCGCTGCGCACGAACTTCGGCGTATATTCGAATACACCCAACCGCCGCGCCGCGTCCCAATAAGCGACGCCCGCTTTCACGCCTTCGTAATAAACATCTGCGAACGGACTGGCCATGGCTCAACGCGGGGACTTCGCAGATTGACGCACACTTGCCACACATCCCGTCGCTTCGGCCGTCGCCAAGCCTATGGCTGATAAATCGCGCCACCCCTCTTCGTAGAGGGGATGCAAACCCAAGATGCCAAAATTCCCCTCAATCAAGAGGGGTGCCCGCCAAGGCGGGGTGTGTAGATGTTCAGATTTCTTCATGTTCATGCGCGGTTCACCGGCGTGCTCAACGCACGCGCTGCCGCTCCCGGCCGGCCAGTTTCTGTAATTCGATCGGACTCGGCACCGGCGCCGGCAACAAGTTGACCAACGCCTCGCGAAACCCGAGCGCCTGCAACACCCGCGCCAGCGACTCGACCGTGACGGAGCGACCGTTCTCCAACGCGGACAGCACATGCTTGCTCACCGCCGCCTTCGCCGCGAGGTCTTGCTGCTTCAAACCCTGCGCCACGCGTTGACGCCGCACGCGCGAGCCAAGCTCTTCAAGTTCTTTCATAAAACCTGTATTTATGTGTTTTAATGTATAAAACAAACATAATTCCCGTTTTTAAGTGTTTTATATAAAAAAACAAGAGATGTTCACCGAAACACGTTTTCTTCCAACGCCTTACTACGGTTTCAGCCCTTCCCCAAGCGCGTAGAACTGCCCGCCGGCGACATGATGGATGCTGCGCCAAGCGGGATCTGCATCCTCGAAATGCCAGCGGCCGTTGCGGAAAACGCGCGTGTCCGCCCACGCGCCGAGGATCTCGCCGATGAACAGGTCGTAGTTCTCCTGGTTGTGCGGCTCGGGAATCACGCGGCACAACAGCCATGCGGAGCAACCGGCCACGAACGGCTCGGGATGTCCCTCAATCCGGAAAATTTTCACGCCGCAGCGCGCCAGTTTGTCGGGCGTTTCGTTGAGGCTCGTGTTGCCAACAGCGTGGGTCAGTTGCAGCTGCGCGACCGTCGGCACTTGGATGACGAAGCGTCCGCTGGCCTCGATTAATCGCCGCGTCGCCGTTTCGCCATCGATCGTCGCTGTCAGTTTCGGCGGCGAAAAATCCAGCGCGCACACCCATGCCGCCGCCATCACGTTGTCCACGCCCGCGTGGTGGGCCGATACGAGCGTGGTCGGCCCGTGGTTGATGAGCCTAATCGCCTTCGCCAATTCCACCGGAGCAACATGCGTGTTCATGCGTGTGAACTTGAGCCCTCGACTCGCATTTCGCGAACCCGGATATGCACAAAGCCCCTCTTGATAGAGGAGACTTGGTGATTCTGTGGGCAGCCCGCATGCGGGCGCATTTCAAAAGCGCGCGCAAGCGCGCTGACCCACATCCTACTGCATCATTCCTGGTGAAGACGGGTGGCGCGAAGCGCCGGGGTGTGTCAGGCTCCCCAGCCAATACCTCAACCTGCCAGCGGCGAGGGGCCGCCGGTGTCGTTCACGCGCACGCGATGCGCGAGGAAAATGCTGAACAACCCGGCGCCGACGGCGAGCCAGCCGAGCCAGTTGAAATGCAACATATGACCGTTCGGCTGTTTCGTCACGATCCAGCCGCCGATCGTGGACGCAACACCCGACGCGAGGTCGCGCGCGCAACTGCTCAGGCTCAGGAACGCCCCGCGACGCGACGACGGCACGGCGAGCGTTACGATCGCCTGTGCGGGAACGAAGCGTCCGCTCGCAAAAACGAAGAACAAGCCCGTGAGGCACAGCGTCGCCCATGGCGGCAGTGCCCCGGCATTGGCGATCGCGAGGATGACGAGCGAAGCCATCGTCACCATGATCGTGAATACGCGCTGCCGGCCGTAGCGATCAGCCATCCGACCCACCCGCGGCGCCGTTACGACGCTCAGCGCACCGCCGATCATATAGACGAGAAACAGGTATTTCTCCGGCAGTGCGAGGTCGCCCACCAGATGCGGCGACAACAGCGGGATGATGCTGAAATGCCCGAGCACCATCACCGCCATGAAGATGATCGCGCGTCCCGCGTTGGCATCGCGCAACAATTCCCGGAAAGCGCGCCCTTTGTGCGTGTCGCTTTGCAGGTGTCCGCGCACCGGCGGCACAAGGCGGAAAACGAGGAACCACACGATCGCGCCAACGCCCGCCACGACATTGAACGGCGCACGCCATTGCCACAGTTGTGCCAATTGCAGGCCCACCGGCACACCGATCGCCGCGGCCGCGGCAAACGCCGTCATGATGATGCCGATTCCCGCCGCCCGGCGCTCCGGCGGCACGAGGTCGCTGACCACCGCCAGACACAGGGAGCCGGAGATCCCGCCAAACGCCCCGCCGACCGCCCGCGCGATCAGCAGCGTGTGCGCGTCGGGCGCGAGTCCGCAGAGCAACGTTGCCGTGGTGAATCCCGCATATACCCACAGCAAGAGCGTCCGCCGGTCAAAACGGTCAATGAATGGCGCGCCCAGCAAACCGACCACGCCCGCCGCCACTGAGTAAGCCGCGACCAATGCACTGAACTGCCCCGCGCCGAGGTCCAGCTCGCGCATCAACTGCGGCGCGAGCGGCATCATGATCATGAAATCCATGATGTGCGTGAACTGGATCGCGGCCAGGACCAGCAGGATCAGGCGTTCGGAGGGTTGTCGAGACATCCGGCCAATCAGTCACGACTTCGCTTCCAGTGCAACCTGCCGTCACGCGCAATCCCCGCCACGCCACCCGCTCGGCTGTAACGGTCCGGGGTCGGTTTCGGCCTCCCTCCGGCCTCAGCCGCGTTCCCCGCGCCTCCGCCCACCGTCTTCAGTTCCCTGTCTTCCGTCCTCCGGTCTCCGCCCTCCGTCTTCCGTTATAGTCATCCGGCCTCCGTCCTCTGTCTTCCGGATGCCAAGCTTGCGCTCCTACCGGCGGCTGCCGAATGCTGCGGCGTGACCCCCAGTGAACAACTTTGCCTCGCCTGCGGCTTGTGCTGCGACGGCACGCTCTTCGACGGCGTGCAGCTCGAGCCTACCGAAGATGCGAAGCACCTGAAATCGCTGGGTCTCCCTGTGACCGTCTCCCGCGGACGCCAGCCCATCGCGCGTTTTCCCCAGCCGTGCCGCGCCCTCTGCGCCGACCGCACCTGCCGGCTCTACGCCGACCGGCCGCACCAATGCCGCATCTTCGAATGCGGTGTTTTCAAGGAAATGCAGGCCGGCCGCACGGATCTCCCCGCCGCGCTGCGTCAGGTCAAAAAAGCCCGGCGCCTGGCCGACAAGGTGCGCAAGCTCCTGCTGCAACTGGGCGACACCGACGAACAGCGCGCCCTTGGCGAGCGCTTCTTCCGCATGCAATGCCGCATGGAGGAGCAACCCACCGATCCCACCGCGCTCGCCCTCTTCGCCGACCTCAGCTTCGCCGTCCACCGCCTGAAGCTTCTCGCCCACGACAAATTCTACACCCGCCCACCGCAGCCACCTGAAACTTAGGCTGTAGCTGTGCGTTGCGCCCGCTCCTACTTCGCGACCGCGGGGCGAAGTCTTCGGGTGAGATTGTCGATGGCTTCGGCAGGGACCTGCACGCGCCAGCCGTCGGAGGCACGTTGCAGATTCAGCACGACGACGCTGTAAGGCATGCGCTCCTCGAGCGCGGGCGGAAGATTGCCGGTGGCGGGCACGATGGCTGGCGAGGTCGTGGCGGTGGCCGCATCCGGACGCGACACGAGCAATCCCACGATCGCTCGCTCGGCGTCGGTCTCGTGCAGCCAGCTGAGCTGCGCGCGCTCCGGGGAAATCTGCGCAAGTGTGACACCAGCCACCAAATCCTCCGGCGTGGCGTAGGCCAAGCGCGCCGCGGGCGGTAGCGAGTCGAACCAGGCGCGAGCCTTGTCCCGGGTGCCTTCACCGAATTGGAAAATCTCGCGGACGGTCGCGACGTCGCCGTTGGCCGCAGCCCACAGGAGCGTGGTCGTCGCGGCCTGCGGAGTGGCGCGACCGGCGTTGTGCCAGGCGTTCGCCGGCGTCCACTCGCCCACCGTCCACGCGGGCGTTACAGGCGTTTCGACCGGAGCGGGTGCGGATGCAGACGCCACCGGCTCGGGAGAAACGAAGTGCGCGATTTCCTCAATCTCGCGATGAATGCGTGCAGGTTCCGCCTGCCATTGCGTCAGCTTCTGCTCCTGTTGCGCGAGGGCGGCGAATTGCTCCTGCAACGCCCGGGCCGCAGCGCGTTCGCGCTGCCAGATCACACCCACCGCAACCACGGCGGCGAGGGTGAGAATTGGCAGCAGCAAGCGGGAGCGCATGGCAGGATCAAAACCAGGTGTTTTGCGGGCCAACCGGCGCCGCGTCGCTGTCGATGATCATGTGCGCGATGCCGGCCTTGCGCGCTTCGTCGAGCACCCAATTCAACTGACCGAACCGCGCACCACGGGCATCCACGACGAGCCGTGATTCGCCATTTGGCGCCTGGGTCTGATGTTTGAGCAGCACAAGGAATTCATCAAGGCGCACGGGCTCTCCGTCCCAAAAGACCTCGCCGCGAGGCGATACCGAAACCGCCACACCGGTCGGCTTGGCCGGCCGGACAGCCACGGGCGCCGACGCAACGACAGGCGCATGCGCGGCGACGACCTGTTGCGGACGGGCGGCTGCCGTGATCCGTCGCGACACGAGTTCGCGCTCGAGTTGCCACTTCTCGGCCTCAGCCGCGGCAACCAGCTGATTCAAGTGTGATTCGCGCGCGGCGAGCGTCGCAGCGACTTCGGCATTGGCGCGATGCTGGGGAAAAATAACAAACGCGCCTCCGGCCAACGTGATCGCAGCGGCGGCTGGCCAGAAGGCGGCGGCGACGCACGCTGCGAGACTGGGCGTCGCGGTCTTCGCCAAGGCGGCTCCCGCGACTTGTGTGACCAGGCCGGCGGACACCGGCTGGACTCCCGCGGCCGACAACGCGCCGCCCAAAGCCGCCACGGTCGAAGTCACACCGCGCCGGAGCATCACCGCGTGCAGTTTCTCCAAAGCCCGGTCCACCCGTTTGCGCGCGGCCTCTTCGCTCACGGCCAGTGTGGTGCCGATCTCGGAAAAGGTGCGGCCGGAGAAAAACCGCAGCACAATCACTTCGCGTTCGTCGGATTTTAGCGTGACGAGCGCGTCGTCGAGCAGCGGACGAAGTCGCTCGGCATCGGCGGAGAAATCCGCGGGAGATTCGGAAGAATGCATGGAAGAAGCGATGATTTCACGTTGCTTGCGTCGTTGTTCGCGCCGCACCCAATCGGCAGTCGCGTGGTGGGTGGCGGTGTAGAGCCAGCCCGCCAACGTGGCATGTCCGCGCAGAGCAGACGCCTTGCGGGCGAGTGCCACGAAAACCTGTTGCGTCACATCGTCGGCCGCGTGTGCGTCGCCACCGACGCGGCGCAGGGCCGTGGCCCGGACCAAGGGTAGATGACGCTGGACGAGTTCGGTGAAGGCGGCTTCGGAGCGATCTTCCACAAATCCGCGGAGCAATTGGTCATCGGTGATCATGGCGGTTTACCCTGAGGCTGCCGCCGATCGCTAAACCGGACAAAATAAATATCGGAAGCTTGCGGCGCAAAGCCGCTCCTACGGAATCGAATGGTAGCTGCGCTTGAATCTCGCGAATACGGGATAAAAGCGTGGCTAGAGACAACCACGCTGTCGCCGCGCTCCAGCGCGGCTACGACTGAACGGCGCGGAAGGCGGAATTGCTTCGCCGTCTTCGCCGAGCCCCCGTCGGAGATCCCGCCCTACAGCCGCATTGCGGACATCCGTTTCTCGCGATCACTCCAAAATCACATGTCACTTAATAGGTGACATGTGATTTTCTGGAAGCGCGACGCTTGGGACTTGTCACATGATACTTGCCCCTTCCCCGCCGGGCGGCGGGTTACCGGTGCTCTTCGTAGCTGATGTCGATCTTGGCGGTGAAGGCTTGTTTCTTGGCGGCTCCTTGGAAGCGGATGCTGTGCGTGAGTTCGTCGTAAACCCAGCCGTTGTCGGGATCGGGTTTCACTTCCTGTCCGTCCACGAGCACGCGCAGGCTCTTCTTGTAGAGCGTGGCGCCGGGGCCGACCGGATCGAGCGCAACGGCGACGGTGTCGGCGATGCGATCGCCGAGCGCGGCGAGCGGAACGGAGAAATCGCTCTCAATGTCCAGCACGGTGCCACCCGTAAGCTGGGCGGCGCGGCGGTGCGAGACGTTGGTATTCGTGACCACGGCGTGCATCTCGATCTTTCCGCGCTTGTTGCCCTTCACGATAATGAAGGGGCGCAGCACCCAATAGTTGATGTAGCCGTCGAGTGTCTGACGCTGGTCGGGATTGCGCGCGTTGAACGCCTGGAGCAGTTCGGGCAGCCGGCCATCCTGGATCCACTCGGCTTCGCGTTGGCCGTTTTTCAATTCCTTCCACACCGCCATGCGCGTCTCTTCCTCGTCCATGAAGAACACGACGATCGTGGTGGCGTCCGGACGGAGGAACTTGTGCTCCCCGTTGTAGTAGCCGGCGACGAAGTTATAGACCGACGTGAAGGCCGTGCGATTGCTGTCGCCGTTGGTGCCGACCTTCACGAGCTCGGCGAACACACCGTCGGGCGTCTGCGGCGTGACCCAGGGCTGTGTCATGACCGGCAGCGTCACGAGTGCGCCGTTGCTCGCGACCTGTTTGGTGAAGGACTTCGGGCGTCCGCGGCGATCGAGCACCGGCTGGCCAGCGCCATCGATCTCGGTGGAGCGGACTTTCTTGAAATACTGGCGGCTGCGCCGGCTGGAATCCACGTTGACGAAATCCGTCGTAAGCACTCCGATGCGGTAGTCGAGGTCGCGCTCGTCGAAGAGCTGGCGGAAACGCCGGAGATTTTCCGCAATGCGGCTCTGGTGCGGCGCCATCGAGGGCGAGTTGTTGATGACGAACACGAGGTCCACTTCACGACTCTTGGAACGGTCCGCGGTGATGTGCTTCGGGTCACGGATGGGTTCGACGCTCACGACGATGACGTTCTCCACGCCGAGCGCGGGATTGTTTTCGTCGAAGGTATAGTAGTTGAAGCGATCCTCGCCGATGAAACCGGGATTGGGCGCGTAGGTGAGCTGGCCGGTGGCGCGGTCAATCTTCGCGGTGCCGTGCTGCGGCCGGGTGTCATCGGTGATCGCGTAGGCCACCTGCGCGTCGGTGATCGCGGCGCGCGCCTCGGCCGACATGAAATCCTGGTGGTTGGGCAAATTGTGCGTGACCGTGACATTGGGCCGCGTGGTCAGCGACACGGTGTGTTCGGGCAGGGCGCGCTCGCGCGGCGCGGTGACGACGAGCTTGTCGAGCACGAGCGGCGCCGCGGGCTTCACCTCGATGAACACCTGGTTCTGGAAAACGAGACCGGTGGTTTCGTTGCGCACAGTGTAGGTGAAGGAGTCCGTGCCCACGTAATCCTCGCGCGCTTGGTAGGCGAAGTAGCCCGACCGCCCGCGTTTGTTGTCGAAAAAATCCTCGGCGTCGCCGCCCGCGAGCCCCACGCGGCCAAACAACGGCTCGACCGTGATCGTGTAAACGAGATCGCCGCCCGTCTCAGGATTGACGATCTCTTTCGCGACGATGAGCTGCCCGTGCACGCCCTCGCCTTCCGCCACCAGTTTCATCGGGTTGGTCGAGACGATCGTCTCGGCGCCGCCGGCCGCCGATTGAGCGGCCGCGAAGGTCGCCCCCACCAGCGGGATGAAGACCAAACATAACAGGCGCAGCCACGCAGGGAGGGTGGTTGGAGCTTTCATAGGATAGAGCACGATACCCAGCTGGGAGTGTGTCAACCGGGCCGATGTTCCATGCCACGAGAACGCGCCGGACACGAGGGGATTTTCCGATTCCCGCATTTTCACCTCCCGGAAACGGCGCGCATTTCGTTTATTGAAGTTCGCGGATACCCACACACCCCGGGCGCCTCGCGCCACTCTATTCACAGAGGGAATCCAAGCCCACGCAGACGAAATCTTCACAAAGGGGCAGCTTCGCCTGTCATCACGAGTCCGGCACAGCCGGGCGTGGCGATCCATCTGATTCAAGCTGGATAGCTTCGGCTCCCGCGGTCGCGGGATCAACAACCACGCGCTGTAGATGTCGAATCAGCCGACTTTCTCTTTCTGGCCCGAAGCGGCCGCGCGATAGATGGCTTCGACGACGAGCGTGTCCTTCAAGCCTTCTTCACCGGGAGCGAGCAAGGGTGTGCCGTTTTTGATCGCGAGTGCGTCGTCGTCCATCTGCCGCGCCTGCTGGTTGGGCACGACGGCGTCGAGCGCGATGCCATCGCTCGTGCGGCCCTTCACGCCGCTGTAGCCTTGGAACGGCACGAGTTCATACCAACCTTTCTCGCAATCCACATGCAGGGCGTTCATGCGTTTGCCGAAACTGGCTTCGCCCCGGGCGGTGACACCACCGGGGAATTCCAGCTCGAAGGCCATCGTCTCCTCCACCTCGTGGTAGATCTCGGGACGTGTGGTCGAAGCCTTCGCCGTGACGGCGATCGGCTCGAGACCGGTGCCGTAGCGGAGCGCGTTGAGCGGATAGACGCCCATGTCGCCCATCACGCCGCCACCCATCGCCTTCTTCTGTTTCCAGTGATCCTTGCGCGAATCGAAGTAACCCGCCTCCGCCGTGGCGCGAACCGGCGCACCGTATTTCTGCTCGCGGCAAAATTGCATGATCTGGCGCGTGTTCGGCTCGTGGTGCAGCCGGTAACCGATGGCGAGCGTCACCCGGTTGTCGCGGCACGCCTTGATCATCGCGTCGCACTCCTTCACCGACGGCGCCATCGGCTTCTCGCACCACACGTGTTTCCCGGCCTTGGCGGCGCGGATGGTGTATTCCGCGTGCATCGACGGCGGGAGCACAACGTAAACCACGTCGATGTCAGGATTGTTGGCGATCGTGTCGAAATTATCGTAGTTGTAGAGCGCAGCGTCGGGCAGGCGGTGTTGCTCCTGCCATGCTTTCAACTTCGAGGGCGTGCCGGATACGACGCCCGCGAGGTGACAATGCTCCGTGAGCTGCAGCGCCGGCGCGAGCAGGTCCGTGCTGTAGTAACCGAGGCCGACGAGGGCCACGCCAAGGCTGTCCTTTTTCTTGGGCACGAGGACGGACGCCCAGCTGCGCGTCCCAATCGTGAAGCCCGCCGCGCCCGCCGCCAACTTACCTAGAAACTGTCTGCGTGAAGTATTCATGGGGTATGTCGGCGAAGTTACCCCGTGAGGCAGTTCGGTCAAGGGGCGAGGTAAATGGCGCGCGACCGGAACGAACGCACCGCGAGTTCATGGATTAACCGTGATGTCCACCAACTTAGGCGGCGCACCGGCCGGCACTTCGATGAGCATCTCGAAATCGCGCGTTTCGCGGCCCATGGCGCCGATGTTGCGGGTGACATACTGCAAGCCCACTTTGCCGCGCACGCGCCAGCGATCGGTCCAGCCCGAGACCGGCTCCGGTGAATCGAGCATCAAATGGGTGTCGTAAACCCGACCGATGCTCGAATGCGGATCCGCTTCGTAGAGGAAGTAATGTCTCGCCAACTCTTCCGCCGCTGCGGCCACGTTCGCCGCCGCCCGGTCTCCGCGCGGCGCGGCGATTGCGTCGGCCTCTTTCGCTTTGAAGCGACGCACCGCGCGAGCGTCGGCTTCCGCTTCGATCCGTGCGTGCCGGTCGAGGTCTTTCTCGCGCTGGCGGGTGTCCGCGCGGCCCTCGACCGGGTGAGTGCTCTCCGTCGCCATCTCATCTTCCGATTGCAGCGGAATGCGCTCGCGCACAAGCGCCGCCACCTCGTCGGGCAATACCGTCAACGGCACCGTTGTCGCCTCCCTGCCCTCCACGAGCACCATAACGCGGTCCTTCATCGTGTCGTAGGTTTGGACGACGACGTTTTCCAGCCGACGTCCGTCCTTCAGATCGAGGCGTTCGTAACGGGCATGGATTTTGATGAGTGCGGCGTGCGCAGTTCCCAGGAGCGCAAAGGCGAGAAGCAGCAGCGAAGTTTTCATAGACAGGGTTGATTGCCCTTTCGACATCTCGCACCGCACGCGGGTTCGTCCGGACAATGGGACAATTTCCGCAAATTGCCCTCCGGCACAGTCCTGATAACGGAATCGATATCGGCTCTACGCATGGCAGCGCCGCATCACTCCGGCCGGCACACCGGGTTTCGGCTGGCCTCGTCGAACGGGAATCGAATCGTGGCGTCATGCCCCACGTTCCCGGTTTGCGCAGCTGCTACGACAAGGTCGGCCGGCTTGTTTATTTCGGCCGCATGCTCGACAAGATCCGCCTTCACGCGGCGGGCAAACTCCCCGCCGAATACCAAGCCAATCTCGGCGATGCTCAGACCTACGTTCTCGACGGCCGCTGCTGTCGCTTTCTCGGCATCCGCTACGCTGAGCTGCGCGAACGCGTGCTGGCCGGCGCCACCGACGAAGAGGCGATCACCTGGGCGCACGCCCACGGCACGCCGCGCACCGACGAGGAATGCCACATGTGGAATCGTTTCATCGTGAAGCTCGGTTGGCGCGACGAACGCTCCGCCGTCCTGCCGCAGCGCATTCGCGACGCCGGGCTCGAGGGCAAACCAATCGAGACTCTCGTGGACCACATCGAATTCGACGAAGGCCGCGACCCCGTCGCGACCAAAGCGTGGGAATCGGTGTGAAGTCCGGGATCGCGGTGTAAAACCGCTGTTACTGCCAGACATCCTCCCGTATTCATGCAGTCCGTTTTGTGGGAGCGAGCTTGAATGCCAGGCATCAAGCGTAGCACGGGTTGACGCTGCCCCGCGGGTGGTTACCCATGTGTCATGCTTTCGACCCGCCCCGGTTCGCCTTGGGTTCTATTTGTGCTCGCGCTGCTCAGCAGCGGTGTCATGCGCAGCGCGGAATTCGTTCTGTTCAAAAACACGTGGGGCGACGTGATTGTGGCGACCGATACAACTGTGGCGGGCAGAGCCCTCACACCGCCGACGCCGCAGCAGCCGGTTTATTACAAGGGCCTGTCGCTCGGCCGGAAGCTCGGCTCGATTCGCGGCGACCGCGAACCCGATCTCAAGCAGCTCAACCAATTCGTCAGCGAAGTCCTCGCCAAGCAGGGTTACCGTCCGGCGCCTCCGGAAATGGACGCACCCGAACTGCTCCTCGTTCTCCAATGGGGTTACCTCAATCCCGGCAGTGACGACCTCCTGTGGTTCCTCGGCTACAACCCGGCGCACGACATCGCCGCGCAGGAAAACCCCACCATGCTCGGCCCCGAGGTCTGGCGGCGCGGCTTCCGCTCGCGCGCCATCGAAACCATCCTGCAGGATTCGCAGAATCCGATCTACGGCATCATCGTCACGGCTTTCGAGTTCAAGACCGCGCGCACCGCGGAACCCGTCGCCTACTGGCAGACCCGCATCGGCCTGCCCGCCAATGGCAAGTCCATGGCCTCGGCGTTGCCCGTCATGATCGCAGCCGCCGGCCCGGCCATCGGCCGCGCATCCGACAAGCCCATGCTCGTAAACGCCGACGTGGCTCGCGAAGGCCAGGTGAAATTCGGCGAACTCAAGTTTCTCGACTACGACGGGCAGCCCGCCACCGAAAAATCAGAACGCACCAAAGAGTAATCTCATCCCTCCATGCGCCGCTTCGCTATCCTCGTTCTTCTTTCCTTCGCCGTTCTCCGCGCCGAAACCCCGTGGACCGACCTGCTCGCCGGCGATTCGCTGGCCGCATGGCGCACGCCCGACAGCGATGCCACCCCCACGCGCGGCTGGACGCTGCGGGACGGCGTGCTCACCATTCCCCGCCCTGCCGCGGGGGAATCGCGCGCCGGTGGCGACATCATCACGCGCGCACGCTACACCGATTTCGAATTCGAAACGGAGTTTCGGATGACGCCGGGTTGCAACAGCGGCATCAAGTTTCTCGTGCAGACCGGACCGACGTCGCTCGGCTCAACGGTCGGACCCGAGTATCAGATCCTCGACGACGCCCGCCATCCCGACGCCCGCGGCGGTCGCGACGGCAACCGCACACTCGCCTCGCTCTACGACCTTCTGCCCGCCGCAGCCGGCAAGCGCGTGAAACCCATGGGCGAATGGAATCGCGCGCGCATTGTCGTCCGCGGCACACACGTGGAGTTCTGGCTCAATGGCGACAAAACGATTGAGTTCGATCGCAGCTCCGCCGCCTTTCGCGCCGCCGTGGCGGCGAGCAAGTATCACGTCATTCCCGAGTTCGCCGGTTGGAGCGACGGGCATCTTTTGCTGCAGGATCACGGCGACGAAGTCTCCTTCCGCCACGTGCGCGTTCGCCCATTGCCCGCGCAGTGAACTGACCGTTCGGACGATTTTGAGTCCGCGCGCGAAGCGCGATCGCCTCGCTTGACAAACCCGCCAGCGGGGTAAACTTGCAGGAGCACCTTGCTCCCGAAAATCATGCATCACCGTCTTATCACTCTCGGGAACCTGCGGCCGGCGATCTGCCTTGGCGCAGCCGGCCTCGAAGGCTGAGCCGCCGGCGAGCGGCCCAGGGATTTCCCAGCCTTCGAGCGTCCTCAACGGGTCCGTCCACCCGCGCGAATGCATGCGTTCGCATTCGCTTCCTTTCTGCCCCGGCTCCGCCGTGCCCGGACAGAACACAACCGCAACCATCCCGTGCTCATCATGCATACTCTTTCCTCGCTCGAAGTTCCTGCTCCCCGTCTCCAATCCTCCCCCGTCCTCGCGCAAGGCGGCATCACCTGCACGATGCTCACGCTCGCGCCCGACAGCGAAACCGCCCTGCCCTCCGGCTCACCGACGGACGACGAGCTGCTGTTTGTCGTCGAAGGTGACATCGCGGTTCACACCCACGGGCTCACCACCCTCGTCAACCAAGGCGGTGCATGCCTGATCCGGCCCGGCCAGTCTCCGGTGCTCACCGCCCGCGCCGGTCTGCCCACCCGGGTGCTGCGCGTCGAGATTCCGCCCCGGCAGATCGCCGCGCCGCAAATCATCCATCCCCGCGCCTGATCGCGCATGCCCGCATGCGGCAAAGCCAGCACTCCTCCTTCCAGCCTATCATCCACTTCATGAATCCTCCTTCCCTTCATCTCGCCCGTCACGATTTCAATCAACTCCGCACCTTGGTAAACGCAGCCCTCGGCACCGATGCCACGCCCGCGCTCGAAAACCTCCGTGCCGAACTCGATCGCGCGGTCGTAACCGAGCCTGCCGCCTTGCCGCCGGATGTCGTCACCCTCGGTTCCTTCGTCAAGATCGAGGATCTCTATACCGGCGAGGTCGAGGAATACATGCTCACCTATCCCGATCAGGCCGACATCGGTTCATGTCGGCTCTCGGTTCTGTCTCCCGTCGGCATTGTCCTGCTCGGCGCCCGTGAAGGCAGCATCGTGGACTGGCCTACGCCGGGCGGCATTCGCCGCTTGAAAATCCACCACGTTTCACAGCCCGCACTCGCCGACGGATAGGGTCCTGATTTTGCCGTCATCGCGAGGCCGGTGAAGTCCACCGCACGGGCACACACCAGGCGGGCCCCTCCCAGCGATTGTTCCGGCGGATCACACCGCGAAATTCCGGCGTCGAAAACGCGCGTCATAGCGTGGCCGTGTCCTCGAAAAACACGTTGCCGTAACGAACGCCAGGCTTAGACCTCGTGGCACGGGCCGACTTCACATGCATCACCACCAACCCCATCGCATGCCCGCCCGGGAAAGGCGCCGTTCCAGTCTGCTCGTTTGGCTCGTTCTGGCCGTGTTTGTGGCCGCCTTGGCCGGTTGCGGCAAATCGCCGGAGGAAGAGCGCGCGGCCAAGGCCGCCGAAATCGCGCAGACCACCGGCAGCCTGCTCGTGAAATCCAATCTTTCCGCCGCCACATTTGAGGCGACCCGCCTGCCCTCGTCCGACGATGCGACCACGGCCGTGGTCCAAGGCACGATGGACAAGCCCCTCTCCCGCCTGCCGCCCGGCCGGTATGCCGTCGTGGCGCGTGCCGATGGCTGGCCCGAAACCCGCGGCGAAGCGACCGTGGAGATCGGCAGCACGGCCGAACTCACCCTGAACTTCGCGAGCGGCACCCTCTTTCTGGAATCGGAACCCGCCGGTGCCACGGTGAAACTCGGCGCGACAGCTCTCGGCAAAACCCCGCTGACCATCCCGATGCTCCCGGTGGGCGAATGCACGCTCAGTCTCGAATATCCCAACTGGCCGGCGTTCCCCTTCAAAACTGTCATCACCGAGGGACAGGAATCCTCCGCAACCGTCCGGTTGCCACACGGCAAACTCGTCGTGGATTCCATTCCCACCGGCGCGACCGTCCTCATCGGCGCCAAGCCCTTCGGCCAGACCCCGCTCTCCTGGCAACGCATGCCGGTCGGAACCCGGAAGTTCACACTGCAAGCCAAGGATTATCCGCCGCTCGAAATCAGCGTCACCGTGGAAGACGGCAGCGATATCTCGGTCGCGCCCGAGTTGGGTGCGGCGTTCCCGTTGCTGGATGCCGCGGGAATCCTGAAGGACGTCTGGCAGGCCGAGGATCCGAACCGGCTCACGGCGAGCTTCGAAATCACCGGCCGCTTCGCACCGAAAAATGGCATCGTCAAAAACCTGAAGCGCCAGCGCCTCCACGAGCGATGGTTGACCAAACGCTACCGCTACTCCGGCACGGTCAAAACTTACGACCCCAAGAGTGGGGAGATCGAATTCAATGAGGACTCCGCCGAACAGAGCCGCTTCCGCATCGTGGCAACCCCGTCCCCTGCCGCTCTCGCCGCGCTGAATCTCAACGAAAAAACTGCCAAGGGCACCACGCTCACTTTCCACGGACTGCTCAACGCCGTCGAGGAACCACGCTGGCCCGCTCGGGTGATCACCTTCGAACTCACCTCCGCCGAACTGCTGCGCGGCGATTGATGGAGGGATTTTTGTCAGCGTAGGTTTTGGATCCCCTCTATGAAGCCCGAACTATGCAGCGGGATGTGGGTCAGCGCGCCTGCGCGCGCCCTGGAAATGCGCCCGCAAGCGGGCTGCCCACAGCATCACCATAGAGATTCTCGCCACCGAGTGTGATCAGGTTCAACTGCATGGTTCCGGATGAAGAGGGGTGCACCCGGATGCTACGGCTTTTACTTCATTCCACAAACGTCAGCACGATGCTGCGTGTGTGCGAGGCAGCGCGGTGCTCCCAGAGGAAAATGCCCTGCCAGGTGCCGAGGAGGAGTTGGCCGTCGGCAAAGGGGATGCTCTCGCTGCTGCGCGTGAGCGCCATCTTGATGTGGCTCGGCATGTCGTCGGGGCCCTCGAGCGTGTGCGTGAAATGCGGATCGTTCTCCGGCACAAGCCGGTCCAGCCATCGCTCCAAGTCGCGCCGCGCGGAAGGATCGGCGTTCTCCATCAACACGAGGCTGCAGCTCGTGTGCTGGCAGAAGACCGTCGCCACGCCGCTTTGCATTTTGCTCTGTCGCAACGCACGCGACACTTCATCGGTGATCTCGTGGGTCCCCTTGCCCCTCGTGCGGACGGTGAACGTCGTCTGGTGAACAGCCATGACCCGAAGGTGATCAGCCTTACGGATGGCACAAGTCTGCAACCAAACGTTGATTTGATTCGCCCTGCGCACGGGTTCCTGCGCCCATGGCCTCCCATGCTCACGCCCGCCCAGGAAAGACAGCGCCACCGGTTGTTCGCCGATGCGGTGCAGGGCATGGCCCAGCGGGTGGAACTCGCCACCGAGGACACACAGATGTTCAGCGCCCTGCGCTGGGGCATGGCCGAACTCGACCGCGCCTTCGCCGAAACGCCCGCCAAAATCCGTGCGACCGTCGCCTGTCGCGCTGGCTGCGGCTATTGCTGCAGCGTGCCCGTGGACGTGCAGGCACACGAAGTCTTCTTCGCCGCCGAACACATCCAGCTGAATTTTCCGCCCGAGGCCCTCGCGAGCCTGCTCACGCGCCTCGATCAGCACCGCACCGCCGTCTCAACGCTCACGAGCGACGAACGTTCGCGTCGGATGAGTCCCTGTTCGCTACTCGACGCCGGTGGCAGTTGCTCGATCTACGCGGGCCGGCCGGAAATCTGCCGCGCCCACCACGCCAGCGACGCTTCAGCCTGCGCGGCCTCCACCCATCCGGCCGATTTCAACCGCGTGCACATCCCCGCACTTCAAGCGCGTATGTTCGCGGTGATGCTCGGGCTCGACGAAGCGATCGAGGCCGAAGGCTTCGACGACCGCGCCTACGACCTCGGCTCCGCACTGCACGAAGCGCTGACCAACAGCCTCTGCCGCGTCCGCTGGCTTCGCCGCGAAGCCGCCTTCCCCGATTCCTGCCTCGCCGACCGGTAGGAGTGAAAATCCCCGTGTTAGACCTGTAGGAGGGGCTTTATGCCCCGATTCGGGCGCAACGGGACCTGCGCACATCCCAGATCGCGGCGTGAAGCCGCTCCTACAGGCTTGAAGCCTCGTCTCAATCCGCCCGCAGCGCTTCCAACGGATCCAATTTCGAGGCGCGATGCGCGGGTAACCAGCAGGCCGTGATCGCCGCAAGGCCGACCGCGACGGTCGCAAGGAGAAGCGGCACGGCGGTGAGCCCCTCCATGCGATAGACGATGGACTTGAGCGTCGAGGCCAGCGCGAAGCTACCGCCGAAACCGAGCACGAGGCCGATGCCGACCCAGCGGCTGCCCTGCGCGAAGACGAGCTTCACAATGTCACCTTTGAGCGCGCCGATGGCCACGCGCACACCGATCTCACGCGTGCGCTGCTGCACGGAATACGACAGCGTGCCGTAGAGCCCGACCGCCACGAGGCCGAGCGCGGTCGCCATGAAGAAGTTCACCAAGCCCGTGACCGCGCGGTCGCCCTTGGTGGAGTTCTCGACCACCTGGCGCATCGTGCGCACATCCTTGAGTGCCAGTTCGCTGTCGAGTGCGGCGAGCTCGCGGCGCAACAGCGGCGCGAGCTGCTCGACCGGCAGGGGCGAGCGCAGCACGAGGTTCACGTAACGTCCCCAATGACCCTCGGGCGCGGTATACATCTCGGGCTGCACCTCGGCGGTCGCGCCCCATTGCTTCACGTTTTCCACCACGCCGACGACGCGCACGACATACCACGGTTTCTCGGGCTGGTTGGCGCGCATGATCTCGCCGATGGGATCCTTGTTCGGCCAGGCCTTGTCCACACAGGCCTGGTTGACGACCACGCCACGAATCTCGCCCGTGCGATCCTCGCTCTGCAATGTGCGGCCCTTCAGCAGGCGCAGGCCCATGGTCGTGAAATAATCCTCGGTCACCGACGATCGCTCGACCGACATGCGTTGCGCTGTGGGATCATAGGTCTCGTCGTTCACGAGCGCGTTGGTATTGCTACCGCCCTCGAGCGGAAGCTTGGAAGTGATGGCAGCGTGCGTGACGCCGGGCAGCGCCCGCACCTTCTCCACGAGGGCATACCAAAATCGCACACGATCGGCGTCTTCCTTGTAACGGTCGCCGTTCAACGCCACTCGCGCTGTGATGACGGAATCGGTAGCCAGCACCTGGTTTTCCTTCAGGATGCGGAGATAGGCGTTGGAGAACAGCACGGCGCCGTTGGCCAGCACGAAGGCGACCGCCACCTGCGCGATGACGAGCCCGCGTAGCATGCGATGTCGCGACGCGGAACCCACCGCCCCGCGCGCGTCGGCGCGCAGCACGCCCGCGACGGAAGTGCGCATCGCCGCCAGCGCAGGCGGCAAACCAGCCAGCAGCGCGGTGAGCAATGTCGCCCCGAGGCCAAAGCCAAGCGCGGTCGCATTCAAAGTCATCGCTGCCCGGCGCGCTTCGCTGACCGGCGCAATCACGCGCAAAATTTCAACGCCGCCCGCTGCCAAACCCGCGCCGAGCACGGCGCCCGCCAATGCGAGGACGGCGCTCTCTGTGAGAGCCAGTTTCATCAAGTCGCTGCGCGACGCGCCCAATGCCACGCGCACACCGAACTCGCCCTGCCGCCGCGCGCTGCGGGCGAGAAGCATCGAAGCGACATTGCCGCAGGCGACGAGTAGCACGAGCGCAACCGCACCGAAGAGCAACCACACTTGCTTGGCGACCTCGCGCGTCATCTCCTCGCGCAGCGAACGCACAAGGAATTCCTTGCGCGTGTTGGAATTCGGATAGAGCTGCGTCAGCCGCTTGCCGATGGTCTTGATTTCGGCATCGGCCGCGGTGACTGACACGCCCTCCTTGAGACGCGCGATACCGAGCAGGTAATGGCTGTCGCGCCGTTTCTTCTCCTCCTCGTCCATGCGGCGCGGCGCCCAGAGCTGGCAATCGTCTGTGCGCATCCATGGGCTGACAAACTCGAATCCCGCCGGCATCACACCGATGACCTCGGCGTCGCCTCCGTTGACGCGCAATTTGCGGCCGATCACCGTCCGGTCGCCACCGTAGAGCTGCTGCCAGAGTGCATGGCTGAGGATGACCACATACGGCGCACCGGGCGTTTCATCGGCCGGTTCGAGCCAGCGGCCCAATAGCGGCGCCACGCCGAAAGCCTTCAACACGTCCGCCGAAGCAGTAACGCCGGAAACAGACTGGGCGTTTTCCTGGCCGACGTTGAAATTCTGGGGCTGGTAGATGCCGAAGGCGGTGAAACTCGACGAATCCGTGCGCAGATCACCGTAGTCGGCGGGCGACAGCGGCCAGTAGTTGCCGGACCACACATGCACGAGCCGATCGGCCGCCGGATAGGAAAACGGCGAAATCACCAGCGCTTGCAATGAGCTGAAAATAGCGGTGGTGGAACCGATGCCCACGGCGAGAGTGAGCACGGCAGTGAGCGCAAAACCGCGGGAACGGGCGAGCGAGCGCAGGGCGAGACGCAGATTGGAGAACATGGGGGTGCCCCTTAAAAACCCGGCAAGCCGGCAAAGGTTACTGAAATCTTCCGGAGGTTTTCGGATTGTTTACCTCCGGCGCGTTGGATTTCGGGAATCTCCGCAATGTGGATTTGAATCCCCTCTATGAAGCCGGAACGATGCAGTTGAACCTGATCACACTCGGTGGCGAGAATCTCTATGGTGGTGCTGTGGGCAGCCCGCTTGCGGGCGCATTTCCAGGGCGCGCGCAAGCGCGCTGACCCACATCCCACTGCATAGTTCGGGATGAAGAGGGATGGCGCGAAGCGACGGGGTGTGTCGGTCTGACAAACGCGGCGACGTTTGTCGTTCCATCTTCCAACTGTCCGCTTTCTTGTCGTATGCGGACTGAAACCCGCGGACTACGATGGCGTCACCACCCCGCCGGCCTTCTTTCCACAGCCGGTCCCGTCACTCCCCCAACCCCCATGCGCCGCCAAACGTTCCTCAGCGGGCTTCTCGCCCTCGTTGTTGTCCAAGCCTTCAGTCTTCCCGCCGTTGCCCAGATGGGCCGGCGTTTCCCCTCGGAAAGAAAGATCGTGACTGACCCCGTGACCGGGGTGCCGCTCACCTTCCTCACCAGCACGCCCGCCGGCGATTCGAAGATCTATCCGACGCACCCGCAATGGACCGCCGACGGCCAGTGGGTGATCTTCCGTTCCAATCGCGTGCGCGGCCAGGCCATGGCCGTGAACGAGCAAACCGGCGACCTCGTGCAAGTGACCGAGACCGGCTACGTCGGCGCGCTTTGCATCGCCCAGAAATCCATGCGGCTTTTCCTGCTCCGCCCGGAAAATCACACCGAGCCCGACGCCTACCCGCGTCCGCCAAAACCCGGCGAACCGCGCCCCGAACGCAAACCCGTCGCCCTGCAAGTCGTCGCCATTGACCTCGCCAAACTCTTTGCCGACAGCGCCGCCAGCACCCTCAAGCCCGCCGCCACCTACGAAACCGTTTTCGGCACGATCCCCGCGGACCTGGGAATCGGCAGCGAACTCGCCCTCGATGCGAACGAAGACATGGTCTATTTCCGCCTCACCAAGGAGGCCGCCGCGAAGCATCTCCCTCCCGACACAAAAATCGCCGACACCTTCGGTCCGCGCAACATGGGCGCCGGTCCCTCCGGCGTCGGCAAGTTCAACCTCAAGACCGGTGAAGCCTTGGCCGTCGTCGCGGTGCCGTTTCAAGTTGGCCACATCCAGTCCAACCCTTGGAAGGCCGGCGAAATTGTCTTCTGCTGGGAAACCGGCGGCAAGGCCCCGCAACGCACCTGGACCGTGATGGCCGACGGTTCCGGTCTGCGCAAACTCTACCCCGAATCGCCCTACGATTGGGTCACGCACGAAGCCGTCATCGGCCCCGACGAAGTGGCCATCGCGATCATGGGCCATCGCAAGTCCGGCACCGACGATGCCTGGGGTCCGAGCGGCACCCGCGTGCACCCGACCGGGCTCGGCATCATCAACCTGCGCAACGACCATTTCTACATTGCCGGACAGACCAAGAGCGGCAGCGGCCTGTGGCACGTCCACGGCTCGCCCGACGGACGCTGGGCCGTGGGCGACGATTTCACCCGCAGCCTCTACCTGATCGATCGCCGCACGAACGAAATGATCCGTCTCACCGCCGGTCACAAGGAAACCGCCGCCGATCACATCCACCCGACTTTCCACCCGGATGGCACGCGCATCTCGATCCAGTCAGCCATGCTCTCCGAGGACAATCGCTCGATGAATATCTGCGTCGTCCCCGTGCCCAAGGACTGGCTCGCCCGCACCTACGACGAGAAAGTGCACCCATCGAAATCCGACGGCGGCCGGCCCTAAATTGGTTGTAGGGCGGTAACTCTGCCGCGTGGTGGGCTCAGCTCCAGCTGAGCCGTTGCGCAGCCTGTTCAACCTTCACGGCCCAGCGAGGAAGCCGGATTTTGT
>JBIQJF010000029.1:0-55938 GCA_044507675.1 Opitutales bacterium
GTAGCCGCCGACGGACAGGTTGGTGTTGAGGGTGACGTTGTTGGGGATGAGGGTGTCCCAGTTTTCGACTATCAGCATGGGGCGAGGAACCACGCCGTTACCGTTGTTCCATTCGGCCGGGAGATTCATGCCTTGGACGATCAGGCTGCCGGAGCCGAGTGCATTCGTTGCATCGGTGCCGGGTTCTCCGTTGGCTTGGCCCACGCCCAATTGGCCGCCATAAAGGATGATGTTGCCGGAGAGTCCGCTGTTGTTGCCGGTGAGCGTTACGATGGAATATTCGTCCTTCATCACGCTGCCGAAGGTGGCGGGGGAGTTGGGGTCGCCGACATGGATGCCATTGGTGCCGGTGAGATTGCTTTCCACCTGCAGCATGCCGCCGCTGTAGCCAGCGAAACGGAAGGGCGCGGAGGGGCCGCCGGCCGGGGTAATGGCGCCGGTGAACCGCATGCCGTCGTAGAAGTCGTCTATGCCGCCTTGCGTGGCGGTGCCGAGGTAGAGGGCACCGGTGAAGCCGCCGAGGTTGATGTTGGCCGTAATGGTGTTGCCCCAGGGAAGATCGTCGAAACCCACGGCGCCGACGGAGGCGGGGTTGATCTTGGCGAGACTGTTATCAACCATCTGTTGCTCGGTTTGTTCTCCCCAGTATTCGAAGCCTACGTAACCTCCCTGGTTGATCGTGATACTGCCGGCCGCGCCGGGAATGGAGTTGAAGGACTCTCCAAAAATCAGGCCGGAGTGCGTGACTGAAGTGCCGCCCGAGTAGTTGGTGGAGTCGTTGGTGAGATAAAGGGTCAGCGGGCGGGAAGAGGGCGAGTCGAGCACGAGCGCGCGGGAGCCCGTGAGCTGGGAATTGACCTGCAGAAAACCGCCGCCGCCGCCGAAGCGGTAGGGGTCGGTGGCCGCACCTTGTGGCGTGATGGTGCCGGTGATGACGGCTTGGGTGGCGGAGCCGAGGCGGGCGCTGGCGTTGAAGCCGGTGAGATCGATGGCGTCGGAGAAGATATCCGGATCGTCGTCGATGGCGGAGTCGAAGCCGATCGAACCGAAGGTGTTCGGCTTGTCCAATTCGTTCAGGAAACCGCCGACGTTTTGATCGATGGAGATACCGACGTAACCTTCTGCCGAAACCTTGATGGCATTGGCTGTGCCGGGGGTATTGTCGTCGCCGGCAAAAACGAGAACACCGCGGTTGATGATCTCGGTGCCGCCGCTCCAGCCGCTGCTGCCTTCGAGCACGACAGGCATGGCAGAATCAATGATAAGTTTGCGACTGCCCGACTCGACGACGTCCATTGTGACGTAAAGCGGACGACCGGAGGCTTGGATCGTGGTGTCAGCGGTCAGGAGCAGGCTATTTTCCCCCGCATTGGAGAAAACTGTGTCCACATTGCCTTTTACCGAGATGAGGCCGTTGCTGACGATTTCATTGGTGATGACCAGCGCTTGGGCTTCGAGGCCGTAGCTATAGCTCGCTGTGGCGGGCATAGCCATCAGGGTGCCGCCGTTGAAGGTAAGCGTGCCCGTGCCCAAGGCTTGGACTGGCTCCGGGTAATCACCGTAGTAGTCCATCTGGGCCCGGACCGAGACCTGGCCGGCGTTGAGCGTGAGGCCACCGCTCCAATCGAGGCTGTCGTCTGAATACAGATACAAATTGCCGGCGCCGGTCTTGGTAATGGAGAAGTTATTGTCTTCGTCGCTGATACCGCCCTCAAGCAGGAGCGTGCCATTGGCAATGTTCCAAGTCTGGTTGTCGTGCAGCACCACATAATCGTTGATGGTGGAACGAACTGATTGCGTCGGGTTGTATTCGAGGCCACCGGCGCCAAGGTGTATCGTGCCCGCCATGAAGGGACCTTGAAAATAATAGGGCTGGCTGTTGCCGCTGATCTCCAGCTTGTAGGCTGTCGGGCTACCCGAGAAAAAATTGTAATCGACGTAAGTTTGCCCGGCGTTGCCGAATACAAGGTGGGTGTTGGTCAGGCTTTGCGGCGGTGCCGCATTGCCGATCCAGTTGCTACCGGTGGAAAAGCCCGCGTTGGTGCCGAGACCAGTCCATGTATAAACCGTCAGTTGGGCGGGGGAGAAAGTCGCTGCGCCCAGCAGCGCGAAAGCGATCAGAGACCGTGGGAGAAAGCGGCTCACACTCATACCGCCTTTTAGCCTGATTCAGCCGGCGAGCTCAAGGCCATATAACGCAAAAAAATGGCCTCAATTCATTTCATTAATATCTCCGTGGGATCGACCGACACGATTCATGCGTCGCCGGAGAAATCGGGAGCAGGATGCGGAAAGCTTGCTTCGATAAAGGTCGCGTAATGTGCTGCGCTTCATGGCGATCTTCGGCCCAGCATCCACGGTAAACGAGCAACTTGCCGCTGACGCGCGCTTCGCGGCGGCGATGATCTACGTGGCGGAGGCGCTGCGGGCGGGCTCGCCGGCGCATAGTCGCATCGCCCGGGTCGCGGTGGACGAAACCGAACGGGTCGAACTGTCGGGAGGAGCCTTTGCTTTGGAGCAGGCCTATATGCCGAAGGCGCGGTCGGACGGTTTCTTCGAATCACACCGCCGCTACATCGATGTGCAAGTGATCGTCGAGGGCGAGGAGTTGATGGAGGTCGAGGACGTGTCGCGACTCGTGATGACCGACGCCTACAACCCCGAGCGGGATTTGATCAAGTATGCCGACACGGCCGTCGCGGCAACATTGCGCATGCGGACTGGTGACATGGCCGTGTTTTTTCCGTCCGACGGACACATGCCTTCGCTGCATTTGCGGGGAACGGGATTGGTGCGCAAAACCGTGGTGAAGGTGCCGGTGGGGTGAGGGAGAAGTGACAGCGAAGGTGAAAAGAAAACGCCGGGCTTCTGCGCTTTACCTTCAACCCGACTCTCACTCTCACTTCCACCTTCACTCTTACCTCCCTTGAACTACCGCCACCATTACCACGCCGGCAACTACGCCGACGTGTTCAAACATGTGCTGCTGCTGCTGCTGATCCGTGCGATGCAGCGCAAGGAGAAGGGCTTCCTTTATCTCGACACGCATGCCGGTCGTGGCGGCTACGACTTGAGTGTTCCTTCGGTGTTGCCTGATGGGCGCGAACGCGAGCCCGAGCATCCGGCGGGCATTGGCCGTCTTTGGATGGCCGCAGGATTGCCGGCGGCGATCAGCGATTATCTCTCGCTGGTGCAGCGTTACAACGAGCGCAAAGGCGGGGCCATGGACGCGCTGCAATTTTATCCCGGTTCGCCGTGGCTGGCGCGATTGTTGATGCGTTCGCAGGATCGGATGGCGCTGTGCGAATTGCGGGCCGAAGATGCCGAGGCGCTGGATTTCGAATTTGCCCGCGAGAAAGGCGTGAAGGTGCTGGCGCTGGACGGCTACACCGGATTGAAGGCGCAACTGCCGCCGCCGCAAAAGCGCGCGTTGGTGCTCATTGATCCGCCGTTTGAGAACAAAGACGAGTTTGCCGAGATTAACCGCGGTGTCGTTGAGGCGTTGCGGCGGCTGCCGTCGGCAGTCATCGCGATCTGGTATCCGATTACCGAGCGGGCGCGGACCGAGGCGTTTCAACGATCACTCCAAGTGTTGGCTGTGCCGGCGTTGTTTGCCGAGCTGGCCATCGCAGGAGACGGATCGCAATTGAGGATGAAGGGCTGCGGTCTGCTCGTGCTGAATCCGCCCTGGCAGATCGAAGATGAGGTCAAAGCCGTGTTGCCTACGCTGACGGAGAGACTGCGCGTGGATGACGGCGCGCGAGCCACCTGCGAGTGGCTCGTGCCGGACAAGTAAACTTCACGCGAGGGTCGACTGCGCTCCGAAAATTGGAGCCGCGGGCGATACCGCTGCGAGAAATTCAGCCGCGACGGGCGTAGAGAGCAGCCGGGCGAGTGGCCGTGAACGGCAGCGAGTCGGGCACGATATGCGGGTTCGGGAGAGCCGGCGCCTTGAAGAGGGGCTGGTTCCACAGGATGTCGCGATTCAACGTCTGCCGCACGGCAACCAGCGATTTCCACGCCGCGAGGGCGGGACGCTTGGGAGGAGGGTGCGGGAAATAATTCATGGTGGTTACTTGGGACGACGACTTGGTCGGAGTCGCCGGCTCCACAGTGAGAACCCACAACTCTGAAAAAAGTTCCGAAAATCGCGGATAAATGAAGACGTCCTCTGCTCTTTATCCGTCGTTGTGAAGACACAGCGAGGAAGCAGTCCAGCTGGATTCACGATGCGCATGTTGGGCGCAGCGCGATGACAACGGTCAAAAAGTTCCGCGGAATGATGTGATTCAACCCGCGCGCCGGTTGGCGGCGCGCGGGCGACGATCACGCGGGACTATGCGACCTGGCGCTGACGAACGGGCGGAGCGGAGGAAGCCGTCCGCCGCTTCGGCAGCACGATGGTGAGCACGCCCTTGGCGATGAAAGCACGGAGCGAATCGAAATCGTAACCCGAGCCGAGCCGCAGCTTCAGCTGGTAGTCGCGCTGCGCCGTTTCAAGGTGCAGGGCCTGCCAGTTCACGCGCACGTGCTGCGGTTTGCGCGCGGTTACGATCAGGTCGGTGCCCTGCGTCATCAACTCGATGCCGTGGGCATCCACGCCCGGGACGTAGATGGCGAGCTTGAGCGACTGGGGCAAATCCAGGCACTCGTAATGCGGCGAGCGGAACTCCGCCACGGGTTCGGTGGCGGGGAATCTCTGGTGCTGGTTGCGGTGGATGATCGTATGCATGGGGAGGAAAATGGGGAGGGAGGGGGATGGGATGCGCGCGCGTGCGGGCTCGTCGGTTTTCACCGGCGGGTCTCCTGGGAGGGGCGTTTACCTTGGTTGGGTATTCGCGTCAGGCCAGGCAGCCCGCGGCGGTGTGTTTATTAACCCAAATGGACACACGGGCACACTGCTGCTGCGACTGGCGCAGGCCAAAGCACATGGCGGCCTTCGTGAGCGAAGTGCCGGCATCGGTGCGTTTGACTGGAGTGGCGTTGACCATTGGTTTCGGGAACGAGGCTGCACAAGTGCGGCCGATTCTCAAGGGGCTTTTAAAGCTGGAAGCATGCCAACCGTGTCATTGCGGGGAATCTTGCACCATAACAGTTTCGGCGGCAGGCTGCCGGGATGAAATCCCTGACCGATGCCACGGCGACCGTGGCCGAGTTGCGCGAACGGGTGCTGGCCTTTGCGCGTGAGCGCGATTGGGAGCAGTTCCATTCGCCCAAGAACCTCAGCATGGCCCTGGCCGCCGAAGCCGGCGAACTGATGGAGCATTTCCTCTGGGCCGAGTCGCGCGATTCGGCGGCGCCGCTGGCGGACTCCCGGAAACGCGAGCAGATTGAAGACGAGATCGCCGACGTGGTGATCTACGCGCTGGAGTTTGCCAACATCGGCCAGATCGACCTGGCCAAGGCCATCGAGGCCAAGCTGGCGAAGAATGCGGCGAAATATCCGGTCGAGAAGGCGCGCGGCCGTTCGACGAAATACAACGAGCTTTAGGAAAACCCGCCGAAGGTTACGAAGTCCTCCAGGTCGAGAAGATCGAACCAAGTGGCGATGTCCTCGCGGCGGGGGCCGACCGCTGCATGCGTGTGGTTGAAAAACTCGCGGCTGGCGGTGGTGGTGGGCGGGAGCTTTTCAAACCATGCGGACCACGCGGCGATCTCGTGCGCGGTGCGCTTTGGCTGCATGGCCGCCATCACGTAGGTGAGCAGATCGTAGTCGCATTTGCCGGTCTTCACTTCGGCGAGAAAGGCTTCGGCTTGCAGGCCGGTGAACGCCCAGAAGCGGGCGTCCATTGCGCAGTCGTAGTTATAGTCGCCGTTGATGCCGGCGAGTGTGGCCCGGGCTTTGTCAATGAGGCGGGGCAGATGAACGAAACCGCCGAGGCGGACATACGGGCTGCGCGGCGGATGCTGGGTTAGATCCGGTTTGTGGTAATTGATCATGGGGTGGTGGGGCAGGTCAGGGGGTGGGCACGCGCGGGCCGCTGTGGCAGGCGCATCCCGGCATGCAGGGAGACGCGGCGGTGAGCGCGGGCGTTACCTTTGGGCCGGCTTTTTCCATGTAGCCAAAGCCGCCACTGATCACCCGCCGCACGGGTTCGCCAGTGTCGGGATGGCGCGTGAGCGGGGTGTCCTTCATGCTTTGCACGACCTCGAACCGGCGGGGCGTGTCGCCCGTGCGCTGCGGAATGGTCTCGTAGATGTAGGTGGCCATCGGGGAAAAGTAACAAGGGACGGGTAACAAGTATCAAGACCGGCCTTTGGCAAGTATGGCTCCGGTCGCTGCCGGGTCTTGTTACTTGAAACTTGTGACCTGTTACTTGCTTAAAACGTGTCACCTTTCCAACCCCACATGCCGCGGGGCACGGTGATGAACTTCACATAAACGCGGTCCGGCGGGATGCCGAGGTGGTCCTGGACCAGCATGCAGAGTGCTTCGCTGAGTCGGCGGGTTTTACGGGCCGGCAGGCCGATGGCCTTGAGTTCGAGAAAGGCCACGGGTTCGTCGCTTCCCGCGAAAAGCATCGGCGTATCGGGCTGAAGCGCGACCATCACGAGTTCCTCGGGTTTGTCGAGTTCCTCGGCGACGAGGGTCGAGGCGGTCCGCAGCACGGTGCGCTCGGCCTTCTTGGATAGGGGCAGGTTGGTTTGGATTTTGAGGAAAGGCATGACGGCCTCCTTTTCGGGGCTGAGTATGCCGGCGGAAGGAGGGCGTGTCACTCCCTGAATCGGAAGCGAGCCGGGAGGCCGAGTTCCTCTTCGGTTACCAACCGGCGCGAATCTCTTCCGGCGTGCGGCCTTGTTCCCGCAGGGTGCGCAGGGCGAGGGCGTCGTGACGTTTGGCGAGCCGCTGGCCGTGGTCGTCGGTGACGAGTGGACAGTGATAAAAGGCAGGCGGAGTCAGTCCGAACGCGCGAAACAGCAGCAATTGGCGGAAGGTGGACTTGATGAGATCGGCGCCGCGCACGACCTCGGTGATGTCCATGGCCGCGTCGTCCACCACGCAGGAGAGTTGGTAGCTGGGGATGTCATCCCTGCGCCACACGAGAAAGTCGCCGAAGTCGCGACCGGCGGCGGCGTGTTGTTCGCCGAAATGTCCGTCGTGGAAAGTGATCGTTTCGCCGTCCGGCACGCGGAAGCGCCAGTTCACGGCGACTGGATCGGTGAGCGGGGGCAGCGGGGCGCCGGCTGGCGGACGGAATTCCGGCGGGTAGAGCGGTTCGTCGTTTTCGTCGGCATCATGCGGAGCGGTCGCGGCGGCGAGCACATCCTTGCGCGAACGGTGACAGGGGAAGATGAAGCCGCCGGCGTGCAGGCGGGCGAGCGCGGCACGGTAGAGCGGGAGGCGTTCACTCTGGGTGATCATGGGTTCCTCCCAAGTGCAGCCAAACCAATGCAGGTCTTCGCACAGGGCGGTCACGAGTTCCGGGCGGCAGCGCGCGCGATCTAGATCGTCATTGCGCAGGAAAAGCGTGCCGTGCGATGCCCGGGCTCGTTGTTGCGCGATCCAGAAGGTGCGCGCATGGCCGAGGTGCAGCAGTCCCGTGGGCGAAGGAGCCAGCCGGCCGATGTAGGAAGAGTTAACCACGAGAAAACACGAATAGACACGAATGAGTCGGGAACCACAGAAAACTTATCCGGAAGCTGGCATTGAATTCGTGTCTCTTCGTGTTCATTCGTGGTTCAAAAAATGAAGCTGCTCTGTGTGTATTGTTCCTCCAGTGACCGGCTCGATCCGAAGTATGCCGCTGCGGCCGAGGCACTGGGCCGCGAGCTCGTGACGCGCGGCTGGGGGCTCGTCTATGGCGGCGGCAAGACCGGCCTGATGGGCGCGGTGGCGCGTGGCACCAAGTCCGCCGGCGGCCGCGTGGTCGGCGTGATTCCCGAGTTCATGAAGGCCCGTGAGCTGGCCTTCGACGAGGCCGACGAACTGGTTACCGTCATCACCATGCGTGAGCGCAAGCTTCTCATGGAAACCCGGGCCGACGCGTTCGTGACGCTGCCCGGCGGCTGGGGCACGCTCGAGGAAATCATGGAGATCCTCACGCTGCGGCAGCTCGACGTCGTGAAGAAGCCGTGCGTGTTCTACAATCAGGACGGTTTCTACGACGACTTGATCCGGTTGTTCGGAAAGATGTTGGCGGAAAAATTCTTCAAGCCGTCGAACATGGACCTGTTTCGGGTGGCCAATTCCATCCCTGCTGTTTTCGAGCAGATCGAGCTCGCGCGTGCAGCCAAGGCGGAGCCGAAGTGGTTCGACACGAAATGACGCTCGCCGATACCGTTGCCCTGTTGCGCCGTCATGAAGCCCGCGCTGAGAGCGGACACGAAGCCGCGATGCTCGCGGAGTATTTTCCTTTCATCGCAGCGCACCCTGATTGTCTGTGGCGCACTTGTCTGGATGGGCATTTGACCGCCTCGGCGTGGATCGTGGATGCCACCCGCACGCGCACGTTGCTGACGCATCATCGCAAGCTCGACCGTTGGATCCAACTTGGCGGCCATGTGGATGGCGAGGCAGACTTGGTTGCGGCGGCTTTGCGTGAAGCACAGGAGGAATCGGGGCTCGCGCGGCTGCGACTCGTGTCGCCGGAGATTTTTGACGTCGATCGTCACCGCATTCCCGCTCGCAGTGCGGAGCCGGAGCACTGGCATTTCGACGTGCGCTTCCTGATCGAGGCCGATCCGGCGGAACCGCTGGCCATCAGCGACGAATCGAAGGACCTCGCGTGGGTGCGATTGGAGGAAGTGGCGCGGCTGAATTCGGAAGAATCGCTGCTGCGCATGGTGCGGAAGATCCGCCTTCGCTAAGGCTATGGCGCGACAAGCGGGTAGGGCGAGTCGGTCCGACGAGCCGCGGCTCATCCGGAGGGTGCGCGCTACCGATATAACGCGATCAGCTCGTCGCTGCGCACCCAGCCGGATTGGCCGCCGGGGAAGTTCAGCTTGGTCCAACCGAAGAAGGTTTTTTCGACAACGGCGATGGAGCCGGCGGAGAGCGCAGAAGTTTTCTGTGCGGTGTCGGCCTCAGTGGGGATGCTGCGCAAGGTGGTGGCGCGCCAGACAAAGACGGCGTCCGGGTGCGCGAGTTGTCCGTAGGTGTGCAGGCTGAACGTGGCGGCGCCGGCGAACACCACCGCGAGCAGGCTGGCGGTGAGGGCGGTGGGTTTGCCCCAGCTGCCGATGTGGCGATAGCCCTGCAACAGCAGTAGCACGAGTGCGACGGCGAGGAGCAGCGCGGCGCCGGCCAATGCAAGCTGCCACTCGCCGGGCGTGGCGAGGCGCGCGATCTTGTAGCGACCTTCGCCGCGCGACAGCTCGACGAGCTGAGGATTGGCGAGTCCGGAGCGTTGGATGCCCAGACTCAGATCGTAGCGCGTGGCATCGGAGCGGGTATTGAGCAGGAACGCGCTGGTCCAGTGCGCGGCAGCTTCGGCCCAACGATCCTGTTGCGCAAGGGCGAGGCCGAGATTGTGGCGGGCAGCCCAATCGGTCGGGGTGGTCTTGACGCTCGCTTGCCACGATTTCGTGGCGGTGGCGAAGTCGCCGCTTTTGTAGGCTTCAATGGCGGCGTCGGCGCGTGTTTCAGCGGGCGACAAGAGAACAAGCCCGAACAGGAAAACCGATAGGAACGGGACAAGATTGCGGCTGGTGAAGAGGGAAAGGAGATTCCAGCCTGGGACCTTTACGGCTTGGAGCGCACCCTCGGCGCGGAGGAGCCAGTCTTGCGGGAGAGTGGCGTCGCGGCCGTGAAGCGCGCGGTCGGCTTCTTCCCAGAGTTTCGTCCATGCGGTGGCGTTGAGGGAGTGGCGCTGGATGCTGCTGTGAACGAGCGAGGCGCCGGGGGCGGCATGGGGAATTTGCCAGAGCGCCGCGGTGTGTTCCTGCCAGCGGCGGAGTGCCGAGGGGTTTGCGCCCGAAGAGCGGAGTTCGTTGAGGGCTTTGCGCAGGGCGGCGAGGGCTTCGCGACGGGCGCGCTGGGGATCGCGTTCGCGCGAGCGCAGAGCGGCCAGCGTCAGCCAAAGAATCAGAGGACAGAGAACAGCAGACAGAATGCAGAGAAGCACCAAGGGACGGAGATGCAGAGGCGCGAAACCTCGGGCGGGCTGCTCGATTTGTTCGAGCGGTAGGTTTTCGGGCGGAACCGGAGCGACGGCGGTGGGCAAGCTCGGGGTGGCTGCCGTGGACGGCAGCGAGAATTGCGTCGGCGCGCCGGAAGAGGTGGACGAGGTCATTGGAGCGGCGCCGGCGGTGACAGTTACGGTAACCGGCTCACTCGCGATGGTCTTGTAGGTGCCGCTGTTGGGATCGAAATAGCTGAAGCGCACGGGTGGCAGGCGGTAAGTGCCGGCTTTGGTGGGCACGAGCACGACGTCTTCGGTGAGGGTGCCTTCGAAGAGGGTGCCGTCCTTCATCGTGCGTCGCGACTTGGGTTGCACGACTTGGAAATCGTTGGAAACTTCACGCTGCGGCAGGCCGGTGATGTCGGGCCAGTTGCCGGTGCCGGCGAGTTCGAGTGTCCAGGTGACGGGTTCGCCGACCGCGGCGGTGAGAGGCACGACTTTCGAGACAAAGCTGAATTCGCCGACGGCGCCGGTGAACTCGGATGGTGCGGGCGGCAACGCCTTCACTGTGATCTCGAGTGGATTGGATTCGAGCTGGCGTTGCTCAACATTGGGCTGCGTGAACAGGCCGAATCCGGAGGTGCCAACCATCAGGTTGATGAGCTGACCGGCGGGTTTGAGCGTGTAGATGCCGGGCTGGCGGATGGAAGCGCGGGTGGTCTGGACGGCGACGACATGGCGCTCGCCGCCGATCAAGGCCTCGCTCGGTTCGGGTTTGGTCCAGTCATCGGCGACGGCAGGCGCACTTTCCCAAGCGACGTTGCTGCCGAGCGAATGGAAGTAGCGGCGAATGACGTCGAGGTTGTAGGTGACAGGGAAAACCTCGCCGGCCCAGACGGCGCGCTTCGGTGTCTCCAAGGTGGCGGCGGCGACATCGTTGATCGTGAGGCCGGTGTTGCCGACGGGAGCATCGCCAACGGTGTAGCGGGCAGCGGGCACTTTCAGCACGCCTTTATCGGTTTGGATTTCGAAAGGAGGGATGATGACCGGGGCGCGCTTCGTCGGGCGGACGGGGAAGTTAAATGAGAACGTCCGCGACACCTTGAAGTTCACGATGCTGGTTTGGCTGCTCCGGCCGGGAGATCCGAATTGCAGGCCGTCCACCTGCGGGAGCTTGGGCTCGCCGTCGGGTTCGCAGTCTTCGAACACTAGGGAGAGCTGGCTCACTTGGTTGAAACCAAGCTGGCCACCGGGTGGATCCCAACGCACGGATTGGGCGAGGAATCTTCCCGGGAGAACGAGAAAGAAGACGAGAAAGAGAACGATTCGGGACTGTCGCATGGGTATCACCAATTCTTGCCCGTGTCCTTGGGCTTTTGCTGCTGGCCCTGCATGAGCTGCTGGAGTTTCGCGGGAGAGTCCTGATTGCGGACCTGTTCGAGTTTTTGCAGCGGCATGGCGAGTTCGGGGTTCGCCTGTTCGGGAGATTTTTCTTCTTTTTGGCCGCCGACTTTTTGTGTGCCGGGCTGAGGAGGCGGCGGCTGGGGGTTCGGCTCTTGGTCTTGGGACTGCTGTTGCTCCTTCATGTCGCCGAAGGCCTCCTGCTGCTGCTTTTGATTCTGTTGGTCCTGAGATTGTTGATCGTCCTGTTTTTGTTGGTCGTTTTGCTGCTGGTCCTGGGACTGCTGTTGCTGGTTTTGCTCCTGATTCTGCTGCTGTTGTTGATCCTGCTTTTGCTGGTCTTCGTTTTGCTGGTCCTGCTTCTGTTCGTCCTGTTTCTGTTCCTCCTCGCGCTTGAGCAGGTCTTCGAGTTGTTGGCGCAGGTTGGGCCAATCGGCCGCCTTTGAATCGAGTTTCTCGCCGAGGTCCACAGCCTGCAGGGCGTCGCGCACGACGGATTCCTGCGGCGGTTGCTGGGCGGATTTGAGGCGTTCGGCGTAGGTGAGTGTTGTCTGAGCCATCTCCGCACAGTCCTTGGCATCGAGTCCGGGTTTTTCCGCGAGGCGGGTGACCAGTGTGCTGAGAGGCTTTGCAAGCGTGTCGCCCGGGTTGGTGCTTTCTGCGCCATGTGCTGAAGATGGAGAAGTGAAGACGGAGGCTAGGACGCAGAGGGCGGCCAAAGAAGCGGCGATAGGTTTCTGTCCTCGGATATCGGTCCGCTGTTTTCCGGCTTTGCCGAGTGGCAATGCGCGTTCGCGCGGACGGACGGGGAACTCGGCCCAGAAGCTGATGAGCAGTAGAAACAAGCCGGGAGCGAGGAACCATTGGAAACGTTCGATGAGGCGCGCGGTGTTTTTCTCGGAGAACTCTCCCTTGCGTCCCGCTTCGACCGTGGTGGCGAGCAGACCGGGCAGATCCACCCACGAGCTGGCGTCGGTGTAGGCACCGCCGGTGAGCTGCGCGAGTTCCTGCAAGGTGGAGCTGTTGAGTCGCGACATGACAACCGCACCGCGTTCGTCCTTCACAAAACCGCCGGATGCATCGGGGATGAACGAACCCTGTGCGGTGCCGACGCCGAGGCCGATGACGCGGACGCCTTTCTTTTTCAACGAGTCGGTAACGTTCTTCCAATCGTCAACCGTGCTCTCGCCGTCACTGAGCACGATGAGGTAGCGATCCGCGGTGGAAGTGCCGAATGCCTGGATGGACGTCTCGAGCATGGCCTTGTAGTTGGAGCCTCCTTCCGGAAGATAATCGGGGTCGAGTGCGGGCAGGAATTCGCGCAGCACTTCGTAGTCGGCGCTGAGCGGGCTCTGGAGGAACGCGGTGCCGGCGAACAGCACGAGGCCGACGCGCTCACCCTTGAGGCTGTCGAGCAGCGACTGGATGAGGAGCTTGCTGCGATCGAGGCGCGAAGGTTTCACGTCCTGTGCGAGCATCGAACGCGAGAGGTCCACGGCGATGATGACCTCGCGCGACTGGTCGAAGACTTGCTCTTCAATGACACCCCATTGCGGGCGTGCCAGCGCGATGATACAACACGCGAGCCCGAACCAGAGCCAGATGCGCGGACGGTTCTCGGCGGTGGTGTGCTTTGCCCCGAGCGACACTTCAAAAGCTCCCGCCCAAGCGCGGGCGATCTTGGGCCAATCCGCCGCCGCACGCGTAGCATGCCGCGCCAGCTCCCACGAGAAGAGGAGCAAGAGCGGCACGAGCAGCCAGAGGAGATGCGGCGAGTGGAAGCTCATGGGGCGTGAACACTCGAACCGACACATCCCGGCGTTCCGCGCCACCCCTCTTGATAGAGGGGATCAATGCCCACGCAGCCGGAGTCCCCTCTATGAAGAGGGGTGCCCGACAGGGGGGTGTGTGTAGTGTCGTTGAGCATCGAGTCAGGAGGATGCAGGTTGTTTCCGGCGAAACGGCAGTTGCGGCGGCAGGGCGGCGAGTGCGCCGAAGAAGAGCAGAGCGGCGCCCGGGATGGCGAACCAGTGGAAGAGCTCGGTCGTGAGCAAATAGGACTTGGCTTGGAATTCGATCTTCTGTGCGGCGTCGATGGCGGCGAAGGCCTTTTTCGTGGTATCGACGTCGAAGGCGCGGAAGAATTTCCCGCCGGTGGCGTCGGCCATGGCACGCAGCTGGGTTTCGTCGAGATCGGAGATGGCGCGGCGGTAACCGATCTTGTTACCGCTATCGTCGAACACCGGCATCGGCACGAGGCCGTCGCGGCCGGCGCCGATGGTGTAGACGGGAATGCCGCGCGCCTTGGCGATGTCGGTGGCCTGTTCGGGTGTGAGCACGCCGCGATTGTTGGCGCCGTCGGTCATGAGCACGACGAAGGCGCCTTTGCGCTGGCCGCCTTCTTCGCGCTTGGCCTGCTCGAGGCGTGTCAGGGCCACGCCGAGGCCGTCGCCGATGGCGGTGCCGTCCTCGATCATGCCGAGCTTGAGGCGTTCAACCTGGCGCTCCAACCATTCGTGGTCGAAGGTGAGCGGAGCGAGGGTGTAGGCGCGGCCGGAGAAGACGACCATGCCGATGCGGTCACTCGTGCGTTGGTTGATAAAGGCCTGGATGATGGGTTTGACGGCCTGCAGGCGATTGATGCGTTCGCCGCCGCGTTCGTAGTCCTCGGCGAGCATCGAGCCGGAGAGATCGATGGCGAGCATCAGGTCATAGCCCTGCTGCTTCACCTCGCGTTTGTCTTCGACGATTTGCGGGCGCGCCAGTGCAACGATGAGCAACACGATCCCAGCCGTGGCAAAATAAGCCGGCCACCGGGAAGTGGGGATGATCGATGGGCGATGCCACGCCGCCGCAAACGGCACCACCAACACCGGCGCCCCGCGCCGGCCGCGCACCCACGCCAGCAGCGGCAACGCCAGCAAGGCGAGTAGCCACCAAGGGGAGTGGAGGGTGTAGTTGGTGGAAAGCATCAGCGGGAAACGTTGGCTCAGCGCGTTGCGCGTTGATACATGCGGGCGTGGAAAAAGCGGACGAGGGCTTCGAGGCGTTCCTGATCGGTGCGGACAGTGAGGCGGCTGAGCGGGTCAGGGAAGAGCGCGCGGAAGGAGGCGTCACGCTGCGCAACCCACTCGGCGTGGGCAGCGCGTTGGGCGGCGGAGGCGCCGTTGATGTTCACCAATCTTCCGGCTACGGGGTCGTAGGTGGTGAGCACGCGCTCCGCAGGCAGCTCGCGATCCCAGGGGTCTTCCACGCGAAAGCCCATGGTTTGGTAGCGGCGCGAGAGGACGGTCCAGCCTTCTGGTTCGATGCGTGGTGGAAAATCACCGAGCCAGATAAGAATGCTGTGGCGCGGCGCGGCCTTGGCGAGGAGGCGCCAAGGAACGAAGGAAGCGGACGACGGAGCGCCGAGATCGGAAGACAGGGAAGGAACCGGTTGGCCGAGAAGTTGGGCGGCGGCGTGGAGAATCTGGCCGCGGCCGCGGACCGGTTCCTTGAGCATGTAACCGGCGGGCGAGGCGTGGAGGAAGCCCACGCGGTCGCGGTTGACGGCGCCGAGCATCATCACGAGCCCGGCGAGTTCGAGCAGGGCTTCGCGCTTGGACTGGGCGCCGGAGCCGAATTGCAGGCTTACGCTGTCCTCAAAAAGCAGCAGCAGCGAAACTTCGCGCTCCTCGATGAACTTCTTGCGATAAGGTTCGCCGAGCCGGGCGGTGACGTTCCAGTCGATGTCGCGGATGTCGTCGCCGAAGGTGTATTTGACGACCTGGTCGAATTCCATGCCGCGGCCGCGGAAGGCGGAACGGTATTCGCCGCTGAGGACATTCTCGACCGCATGACGCACGCGCCACTCGAGCTGTTTGAGCAGCGCGAGCTGGGAAGTGACGAGCGAGGTGTGTTCTTGGACGGTGGCCATTGTAGCGGCGGTCTGTGACCGCCGGACGGCGCTCATAGCGCCGCTACAGAAAACATCAGACTTTCGCCGGCACGGGCGTGCGAATGAGGACTTGGTCGAGGACCTTGTCGGTGGAAAGGCCTTCGGCCTCGGCTTCATAGGTAAGGCCGACGCGGTGGCGCAGTGCGTCGTGGAATATTTCCTGCACGAGGGCGGGCGAGAGGTAGTCGGCGCCACGGAGCCAGGCGAGTGCGCGGCCGGCTTGGAAAAGGGCCAGTGAGGCGCGCGGCGAAGCGCCGAAGTTGAGCAACCGTTTGGCGTTGCCGCCGGTGCCCTCGGCCTGCGCGGCCAGTTCACGCGAGCTGCGGACCAGGGCGAGGATGTAGGCCTGCACGGCGGGAGCGACGTGGATTTGGTCCACCTGCGCGCGCAGCGAGAGAAGTTCCTCGCCGCTGGAAACGGGTTTCAATTCGGGCGACTTGGTAACCTGTCCCCAGCGCTCCATCATTTGCGATTCCTCGGCGGCTGTTGGATAGTCCACGAGGAGTTTAAAAAGGAAACGATCGGTCTGCGCTTCGGGAAGCGGATAAGTGCCTTCCTGCTCGACGGGATTCTGGGTGGCCATCACGAAAAACGGCCGGGGCAGCGCATGGGTGCCACCGCCAATGGTGACCTGGCGTTCCTGCATGGCTTCGAGAAGCGCGGACTGGACCTTGGCGGGGGCGCGGTTGATTTCGTCGGCGAGGACGAGGTTGGCGAAGATCGGGCCGCGATGCGTTGTGAAGCCGCCGTCCTTGGGCGAGAAGATCATCGTGCCGACGACGTCGCTGGGCAGCAGGTCGGGAGTGAATTGGATGCGCTCGAACTGGACGCCGAGAGCGGTGCCGAGCGACTTGATGAGAAGGGTCTTGGCGAGCCCGGGCATGCCCTCGAGCAACACATGGCCGTTGGCCAGCAAGGCGACGAGCATGCGTTCGATGACGGCATCCTGGCCGATGACGGCCTGACCGATTTCTGCGCGGAGTTTTTGAGACCAGGTGGGACCGTTGATCATGGGAGAACAGAGTGAAAGTGAGGGCGAAAGTGAAGGGAGTGGAGGCTTGAGTGACAAGAGCCGATCCTGTGCGCGGCCGGTGTGTCGGCTTAGGCGGACGTTTGACTCCGTGAACGGACCATGGTTTCGTCCGGGCACAAGCAAATGGCCGATTTTCCCGACATCGTGGAAGCGTCGCTACGGGCGCGATTTGTCTCCCTTGGAGTCACGGGGGACGAGGTGGAGGAGGTTTTTATCCGCGGTGCCGGGGCTGGCGGGCAAAAAATCAACAAGACATCCTCAACCGTGCGTCTGCGGCATCTGCCGACCGGGGTGGAAGTGCGTTGCCAGCGCGAGCGCAGTCAATCTGTCAATCGCCTGCTGGCATGGACGGAGCTGGTTAATAAATTGGAGTGGCGGCGCGAAGAGTCGGCCAACGCAACGCAAGCTGCACGCGAACGTGTTCGCCGGCAGAAACGGCAAAAATCACGTGCGCAGAAGGCGCGGATGGTTGCGGCCAAGAAGCACCGTTCGAAGATCAAATCGACGCGCGGCCGGAGCTTCGAGGATTGATGCGACGGCCCGGCCGGTCTCAAGCTGGAGTTACCGTGTCGCCGACACGGATCGTGCCTTGCTTGGACTCGTTGATGAAATTTGCGCCGAAATAAACCGACGATGGATCGGTCGGATCTCGTCGGAACGTCGCGAGGGTCTTGAGCGGTTCCTTGCCCAAGCGTTCGCCCGTGGACTGATCGGTGGTGGTGACGATGCAGCGATCGCTCTTACCGGCGTTCCGAAAAACGACGTTGCCGATGTGCAGGAGCGGGGTGGCGTCCTCGGCGAAAGCGTCGCAATCGCCTAGCACGAGATTGGGGCGGAAACGATTCATCGGCACGGGTTCGCCGCCGTTTTCCTGGATGCGGTCGTTGAGCGCGGCGAGTGAGGCTTCGCTCGTGACAAGGATCGGCGCGCCGTCATTGAATGCGAAAAGGTCGCCGGGTTGAGCGGCTTTTTTCAAGACAGGTCGATGAAACTTCGGGCCGATGCGGACAAGGTGCACGGATTGGCCGAGAAAGTTGCTAAGCCATTGCGCTGCTTCGGGACCGCAGTCTTCGGCGAGCAGTCCTTCATGTTTCCAGATGCTTACGGTGCGCAATGGCGCGCTGGCGTTGGGAGTGGTGGGGATGGTGACGGAGCCAATGCGATCTGCCGAAAGCGTGAGCGAGCGATCGGAGAGAGCGGTATTCACCTGTGCCATGCGGGCGTGGGTGCGCTGCGTGAGAAATTTTCCGGAATCGTCCACGACGAGAAAGCGACGATCCCCGGCGAAGCCCAGGGAATCAACCGTCGCGGCCGACACGGCGCAGCCGCGCAGGGATTTCACGGGATAGATGAACAGGCCGGCGACGCGCATGGGAAATGCCTGAGGAGAGGTGACGGAAATCGGGGGACGAAAACCCAAAACCACCTGTGCCTAGGGCTTTCTCCGGTAGGTGGCGAGATAGTGCTGGACGCCGGGTTTTGTGGTGAACTCCGTCGGCGCGGTGCCGTCGAGGCCGTAACAGACGCGCAGGAGTTCGCCGCGGTGCTGGAGGATGCATGGAATCGTGCGGCCTTGGTTCGGGCCTTCGGTGCCGGTGAGCGTGAGCGTTTGTCCGGCGAGCACGTAGGTGCCGCGGTCGGCGACCTGGCCGGCGAAGCTGATCGCGTAGGTAACGGACGTAAGTTCGAGGACAACGCGCAGGGCGAGCATGTCGGGGGCGTTTTCGCCCGCGAGTTCGGCCTTGATCATTTCCCAGCGACCGGTGAGGGCGTCGCTCATGATTCGCTGCGTTTGAATTCGGGAGCGGTGAGGGCCTTGGGTGTTTCCTCAACGAGGCGAGGTTCGACGATCTTCTTGTCGGAACCGCCGCCGAGCTTTTCGAGTTTGCGGCCGGTGACGAGCACGCGGCCTTCGACCGAGGAAACGGTGCTGTTGTAGGCGGTGACAGCTTGCGTGAGGCGCTGGCCGAGCGTGCTGAGATTGTCGGCCACGGCGGCGACCCGCTCGTGAAGCTCAACGCCGAGTCGGCGGATTTCGTCGGCGTTTTTGGAAAGAGCCTCCTGTTTCCAGCCGTAGGCGGCGGCTTTGAGGAGCGCGATCAGCGTGGCGGGCGAGGCGAGAATCACATTTACGCTGGTGCCTCGTTCGAAAAGGTCGGGCTCGTAGCGCAGGGCTGCGCTGTAGAAAGCCTCTCCCGGAATGAAGAGCACAACGAACTCCGGCGCGGGTTGGATGTTGCGCCAGTAGGCCTTGTTGCCGAGGGCGTCGATGTGCCCGCGCACGGCGCGCGCGTGTTCGGTGAACTTTGCTTTGCGGACGGATTCATCCGCAGCTTCGAGGGCTTCGAGGTAGGCCTGCATCGGGGCCTTGGCGTCCACGGCGATGGATTTTCCGCCGGGCAGGCGAATGATCATGTCGGGTCGAAAATCCCCGGCGGCGGTCTGTTGGATGAAGTCCACGTTCTCGAGCATGCCGGCGAGTTCGACGACGCGTTGGAGCTGAAGTTCGCCCCAGCGGCCGGCGGTGGACGTGGAGCGGAGCGAGCGGGAGAGTTTGGTGGTTTCGGACTGCAGCGTGGCGCTGGTGTTGGCGAGACCCTTGAGCTGCTCGCTGAGCGAACCGTAGGCTTCCTGACGGGCTTTCTCCAAAGCGAGAATCTTGGTGTCCACCTTCTCGAGTGATTCCTTGATTGGTTTCACGAGCGAGTCGCCGGCGTGCTTGATGAATTCGCTGCGATTTTCGCGCAGGGCGTCGGCGGCGAGTGCTTTGAAGGTGTCAGTGAACTGAGTCTGTGCTTTCGCGAGAGTCTCGCGTTCGGCGGTGAGCAAAGTGTCGAGGCGGGATTTCTCCGCTTCCAAAGCGGTGAGGCGTTCGCGGAGTGTATTCAGTTCGGCCTGGGCTTGGGCGAGCTGATCGCCCGCTAAGCGGGCGCGTTCGGCGGTGGCGGCGCTCCGGCTCTGGGCGATGAACCAACCGAGCGCAACGCCGACTATCAAACCGAGAAGGATGTAGAGAAAGACCATCGGGTGACGAGGCTAGGCCTCGGAATCAGCCGCGAGCAAGCTCGCTCCCACAGAAGCAGCGGGATAGAGGGAATTATCCAGGCGCCTCAGGCGCGGAGTGAGCCGAGGGAAATCTGGATGTCGGTGCCCTTGAGGCCGGGACCGGCTTGGAGGGTGCCGCCGTGCAGGCGAAGGATTTCGCGGGCAAGGAAAACGGAGAGGCGACCCTGATTCGGCGTGCTGCCCGGAGCGGGGACCGGGAGAATGCCGTCGAGTTCGAGGCGCTTGCCTTCGATGGTGATGACGGCGGTGCGCTGCGGGCCGGTGCCGACGGCGCGGAGCGTGAGGATGAGGTGCTGCAGGCCTTCGTCGAGGCGGTTGGCGGCGATGGCGTCGAGGATGGCGCCGAAGGCGAATTTGACGAGCGCCGGATCGATGTTCAGCACGAGCGGTTCCTCGACGAAGCGCGTGATGAGTCCGCGGGTGGCGGAAAGATCCGTGAGGATGACGGTGAGATCGGAAGGCTTGGCGATGGGTTGGGCGATTTCGCCGAGCAGGGTGGCGTGTTCGTTGAGCAGCTTGAGTTTGGCGACCTCGTTGCCGAGTGCGACTTCGCGGGCGAGTGCGACACTGGTCATTGGCGGCGCGCTACCGTCGGCGGGACCCGCGGGCAGCGGAGGATTGCTGCCGCCGAGGGGAGGGTTGCTGCCGCGGGCAAGCAACTGTGCAAAAGTGACGAGCGAAACGAGCGGGTTGGAAAGTTCGTGGCTGAGCGTGAGGCCGAGGCTGCGGAACAGCTCGCGGCGGTGTTGTTCGAGCAGGGCGTTGATGCGCTCGATTTCGGCGGCGGATTCTTCCCACACCGCCCACACGCCGTCGATTTCGGGCGCCGGACCAGCCTGCACGCGATAACGATACGGCACGCGCGCGGGCTGGGTGACGGTTTTCTGCGTGTGCAGGGCTTCGCTCGCAACGGCGCGCACCTCGACGGGAAGTTCGGCGGTGGCCAGTTCGGCGCGGGTGAGAAGACGGGCGCCGGGCAGATATTTCGCACGCAACGTCGCGTGTGTGCGCGACTGGTGGTAATCCTGCAGCATGGCGGAACGTTCGAGGCAGCGCTCCAGCAAACGACCTTGGAGAACGGCGCGGAACTTATCGGACTCGCGGTAGGCGGCGCCATCGGCGCGCGGGCCGAGGGCCATCCAGCCAAGCAGCTGGCCGTTGGCATGCAGCGGGACCAACAGGCGCGCGCCCCAGCTCAAGAGCTGCTGGCGAATGGGCGCGTCGATCGCCGGATCATCGATGCCGTTCCACTGGTTGGAATCGAGTGTCGCCGGTTGTTCCTCAAGCCAAAGCACGAGCGGATGGCTGGCATCGCAGCGATAGTCGCCTTCGTTTGAAACGAAGGCCTCACCTTGGCGGAAAAAGTAGAGAACGCGCGCAGACTTCAGAATGTAGCGCGCGGCGCGACGGAATTCGTCGAGCAAGCGCGGTTGGTCGTCGAGATGGGCGAGCGCGCTTTCGAGGAAATCCCAGGATTCCGTTGGCTCAGGTGACGAGAAAGGCGGGGCACTCTCGCGTGGGAAAGGAGGCTCGCTGCGACGGGTGCGTTCAACGGCGGATTGGAGCTGGGAGTTTTTATCAGCGATTTCCTCAAGGAGGCCGACGCATTCGCCGAGACGCACGCGACTTTCCTCGTAACTCAGGAAAAGACGGGCGGTGCGATTTTGCCGGGCTTGTTCAAAAGGATGACTATGGGGCTCGCCGACGATCACGACCAGAGTGCCCGGTCCGACGGAATAGCGGGAACGTGGATCGTTGATGTCAGAAATCCACACGCGGGCACCGGGTCGCTGCAGCTCGCGTTGGAGATCGGTGGGGCGGGCGAAGACGGCGGGTTCGCGCGGGTAGAGGAGCTTTTTCCATGCTGCCTCGAGGCCGGGATCGGGGGTGGTCAGGATGAGGGTGGCGGGCATGGAAAGGTAATACGGAAGGTGGCTCCGGGTCTCCCGATATCGGGCACAATGATGGTTGCCCGGTGTTCATGCAAGATATCTGCGCAAACGGCCAGCCCCAACCCCATACCTTTGGTTTTTGTGGAAACAAATGGGTGGAAGAGCCTTGCCCGCTGTTCGGGGGCGATGCCGGGTCCGTTGTCCGAGACCTCTATTATGACACTTCCGTTGGGAGAATTGCGGGAACGCAGCTGCACCCGGCGCTCACCCTCGTGATTCTCCAGTGCCTGAAAGGCATTGATGATCAAATTGATAAGAACCTGACGGATGGCGCTTCCATCGGCGTGGATGGTGTCTTTTACAGCATCCAGCTGCATGGTGAGTGACACTTTGGCCTCTTGGGCTCGCGCGAGCATGAGGTCGGTTGTTTCCTGCATGATGGTATGCAGGGAGACATGTTCCATTTGGTGGCGGCGGGGGTTGGAAAGATCGAGCAGTTGTTGGGTGAGGCTGTCGATGCGCTCCACTTCGGCGGGGATGAGGATGCTGAACCGGCGGCGGAACTCGGGATCGTCGAATCGGGAGGCCAGCAGGTGGGAGAAGGTTTTGATCGAGACGAGCGGGTTGCGGATTTCGTGGGCGAGGCTGGCGCCGATAAGGCCGATGGTGGCGAGTTGTTCGGATTGGCGCGCCTGCATCGAGAGGCGGGAGCGCGCGAGAATGTTGTCCATGAACTCCGCCACTTCCTGCAATTGCTGAACCTCGGGATAGGTGAACGGACGGAAATTGGTTTTCACTCCCAGTGCGATCAGCAGCGACGGAGCGGCACTGCCGCGTGGTGCGGAGATCAACAAACCGAGATTAAACTCGGTGAGGAACTGACGGAGGTCAACGAGGCCGGGTTCGGGTCGCTGGCGCTGAAGACTCTCCGGTGTGCTCCAGCCTTCCTTGCACAGCGCGCGGAAACCAGAGCGGTCTTTTGCCAGCTCGATGTTGCCCGAGACGAATATCTCACCGCTGTCGAAAAGCATCGCGGCATAGTTGGTCTGACACCAGCCGCGGAGCAGCGCTTCGAGTTCGACCACGAGCTTGTTGGGATCGGACTCCCGACGGGTGAGTTCGTGCACCGCTTTGCGGATGGCGAGCGTGTTCTGCCAGACGCTGAGGTTGAACCAATTTCGGGAACGGCGATCGATCGTGAAGGCAAACACGCTGCAGACGGCGATGCACGCGAGCAGGTTCAGCGGCGGCGGTAGCAACGGTTCAAGCACCAGGGAGCCGCCGTAAATGCCGGTCGTCATCACGGCGACCATGAACAACCGCTGGGCCACTGACAGAAACACCTGCCTCGCGTCGAAGACGCGGTGGATGGTCACGGCCCAGACGGTTAGGATGTAGAAACCAAGGATGACCGCTGTGCTGAGCCGGGCTACCCAGCGAATGTCCAAAATACTGCCCACCACGGTGAGCGCGATCGCAAGAAGGCAAGCCAAGGCGCTGTTGAAAGTGATGAATTGAAGTTCAATCCTCCTGACGCCCGTCGTCTGTCGAATTTGCCGGGCGGTGCTGAACAGCAGGAACAAATAGAGGCAGCCGCAGATAGCTACGTAGATGAGGTAACCCACGCCGCGCCTTGGCTCGTCGGGAGTGGAGCCGGAAGGAATGAAGATCTCGGAAAAACTCAGGCCGATCAAGCCAATGGCGACGAGCAACCACGGCGACGAGCGGCGCATCGTCTGCATGGCCTGCCCCTCCCTCGCCATGACGGAGTTCAACAGCAGCCAGATGATCCAAGGGAAGAATGCCCCAACGGCGGCCGCACCGCGCAACCATGGCACAGGATCCGCATCCGGAATATCGGGATATTGCGAACCAATGCGTAGGGCTTGGAAAACGCAGAATAGCCAAGCGGCCGCAGTCAAGGAAGCCAGCGCGAACATCCGATTGGTGAATCTTACAGGATTGCTCCATAGGATCCCCGCGCCTGTGGCGAGGGTAAGCACCGCGGCTGCGAACAGGAGGGGAGTCATGCCTTTTCTAACACGAGCGCAGAATTGCTGCCCGACAAGCCATGCGCGTTGACAACTGCGATGTCCGCTTGAATACGCCGTGGCTGGTTCGAGAGATTGAGTGGGCAGCCTGGATCGGGTGTCTGCCAGTTGACGGTCGGCGGCAGCAACCCGTGATACAGGCTCAGTGCGGTGCTAGCGGTCTGGATGGGGCCCGAAGCGCCCAAAGCGGTGCCGATTGCTCCTTTGATGGAACTCACCGGGATGTCTGCTAAGCGAGAGCCGAATGTTTTAGTCAGCGCATAGGATTCGTTCGCATCAATGAAGCGATGTCCGGTGCCCCACGCATTGATGTATTTCACTTCATCCGGGCGACGTCGGGCATTGGCCAACGCGATGCGGATCGCATCACTCAGACCCAGGGCGGTTTGTCCATCGGGATCGTTGGCGAAGCCGTAGCCGCTGATCCATGCCACGGCGGGTCGCGGGCTCGATTCCGATTCCAGCACGAACATGGTCGCACCTTCTCCCAAGACGCCAGTGGTTCGCCACAGATCGAAGGGCCGGCACAACAGTTCGGGTGTTTCAGCGGTCGCCGGGCTAAGTTCGGCGGCATTGAAGCCTATCAGAGGATAATGAGAGAGTGGGCACTCACTGCCTCCGGCGATGGCGATCTCGGCGATGCCGGTGGCGATTTGTTCGTAAGCCTGTCCCACTGCATCCATGCCCGAGCAGCACGAGGTTTGGAGCGTTAACATGCGGGTTGGCGTATCCAGCCATTGGGAAATCTTGCCGGCCACATTCGCCACAGAGGCCTCATACATGACGCTTCCCGGCGCGTAGCGTGCACCCTTTTTGATGACGGTCTCCATGCCGCGACCGATTTTCTCAAAGTCCATGATGGACGTTCCTGTCACGATCAGGGGAGAGGAGCCTTTTAAGGCAGCCGGGGTCAGACCGGCGTCCTCCATGGCATGCATCGCTGCGACCAGACTGAATTGGGTATGGCGGGAAAGTCGCCGCGGGTTCTCATCCGGCGCAAATCGAGCCAGATTGAACTCAGGAATCTCGGCACCGACGAAAGGACCGGTTGACGGATCAAATCTCGTGATGGCTCGCACCCGGCTGATCGGTTCGTTGATGCCCTTGAAGAAGGCTTCGCGTCCGATGCCGGCCGGCGTGACCGGACCAATGCCGGTAATCTTAACGCGTCGACGCATGGGCGGATTCGGTCGCGAAGTGCGAGGTCACTGGATAAAGAGGGGTGCCTGAAGTGAGAGTGGCGGGAGCGAGGTGAACTTCCGCCGGTCGTGCAAGACACGGTCAGGTTAGAAGGACATCGGCCGGCACGGCAAGCTCGGCGATGCAAAAGAGATTTGCGCTGCTTTCATGCTGTGACCAAATGCACAACGCATGACCGCTCAGGAATTCGAAGACCGCCTTTTGGGTTGGGCACGCGGTCAGACGGATCTGGATGCGCTCGTGCAGATCGGTTCACGAGCGCGGATGAACGGCGAAGTGGATGCGTGGTCGGATTGGGATTACCATCTCATTACGTCTGATCCCGCGCGCTATCGCGGCACTGCGTGGCTCACGCAGATCGCCCCGGTGTGGAGTGCGCACGTCGAGCGAACGCCGCGCGGCGTGGCGAAGCTCAGCGTCGTCTTCGCGGGAGGACACGAGGTGGATTTTGTGCCCCTTGCAGCTTGGCAGATGAAACTCGTTTACTGGGCGATGGCCCGGCCGGGTCTCGCTGGAATCTACCCGGCGGTTTTGCTTCGCGGCATCGCCAACACGCGCCTCGTGGTGGGTGCGGGCCATAGGCTGGTGCTGGGGCCCGCAGCTTGGAAGCGGAGGCTGGAGGCCTTGGACGTGCCATGGCGGAAGCTGGGGTTCAGCGGGGAGAATTTTCAGGTGCATTGCGGGGCCTTTTGGCGGCATGCCGTGTGGGTGCAAAAGAAGATCGCACGTGGCGAATTGCGAGCTGCGCTGCGCTGGAACCAACTCGAAGTTCAGGAGCACTTGCTCGCTTTGCTGGAGGAAGAAGCGCGGTTGCGCGGCCGACCGGTAAGACCCGAAGCTCGCAAAGCCGAACAATGGCTCGATGCCGCCCGCTTGGCGCAAACCGACTTTTCAATTGCGCCCGATCAGCAGATTCTCGCTCGTGCGCTGCTCGCCGAAATGGCGCTTTTCGAGGAGGTATCGCGCAGTGTGGCGCAGAGCCATGGGTTTTCCCTGCCGGATGATACGGCGGTGGCCGCGTGGCTACGCTCCGAACTGACCCCGTTGGCCGGTCCGGCCTAGCTGGCGGTGGACGCTTCGGGAAAAATCATCGTGAAGACCGTGCCACCGCCGGGGCGTGAAGCGACCTGCATTTCGCCACGATGGACGGAGACAATGTGGCGGCAGATGGTCATGCCGAGGCCGGTTCCATGCGCCTTGGTGGACTCGATTGGCTTCTTTAGAATACTTTCCATCATTGCCGGCGGCAGTCCGCTGCCATTGTCGGCGATGGACAGCACCACCTGGCTGTCGCGGTGCTCAATGGTCACGGTGACCTGCGATGCGCCGGCTTCGAGGGCGTTTTTGATGAGATTCTGTAACAGCCGCACCAGTTCGTAGCGGATGCCGTTGACGCAGGCGCCGCGCGTGCCGTTCACCTCGATGCGGTTGGTGCCGAAGAAAAGCACGGCCTTGGTTTCACTGGCGGTTTCGAAGAGGTCCACCGTGTCCACCTCGTTGGCGTGGCGGGTGGTCTGTCGCCACGATTCGGCCAGATGGAGGCAGAACGATGCGCATTTTTCCAGCGTCTCGGCATATTGGATAATGCGTTCGCTGGCGCGACCGGCGGAAGGGAGCTGGCGCACCTCATCCAGCAACATGTTGGTGTAGCCGATCGAAACTACGAGCGGGTTGCAGATGTCGTGCACCATGGCCGCCGCGGCTTGGTTGAAACCCGACGACAGTTGCTGCTTTTTCTGCTCTGTCATCACGGATTCATACATTCCCTCCAGCTGCTTCAACATGTCGGTGCGCTTTTTGCGCTCGATGCCTTCGGCGGCATGACGGCGCACCGCCTGTTGGAGCACGTCCACGTCGAAGGGTTTCTTGAGATATTCGTTGGCGCCGAGGCTGATGGCGGCTTGGGCAGTCGCGAGGGCACCGTAGCCGGTCATTATGATGATGGAGACCTCGGGATCGATCTTGCGCATGGCCTCCAATCCTTGGATGCCGTTTTTTTGCGGCATGCGGATGTCCATGATCACACAGGCGAAGGAGTTCTTTGCGATCTCCTCCAAGCCGCGATCCACGCGGTCTACGGCGATGACTTCGAATTCATCCTGTAACAGGTAACTGATGCTTTCGCGCGGGCCGAGCTCGTCGTCGACGACAAGCACTTTGGGGCGGACCGGAGCCGATACGGGGGCGGACAGGACGGGCGAGGCGATGTCGGACATGTGCGTCGCGAAAGGCTGAATGATTGCGAAGCGTTTGGCAATCCGAAGCTTGGTCTCCAGACTGACTAACTGTGGACGGTGAGATGGCGTCGCAGAGAAACGTTTGCAACTTCCGGTCCATGGCCCACCCGAAAAGCGATAGTTGGCCGGCCAAATTCGGGGTGTAATCGCAATGAGCCGGGCAAACGCCGGTTTTGGTATCGGGCTTAAAGACCGGGACCGCGACCGCTTTTGTCGTGCAACGATACGTTGGTGTCGAAGTTATCATCCGCGAAGCGTAAATCTCAATCCGCAGGTTCCATCCTGCCTCGGATTCGCGATCGCGGTCCTAGCTAGTGTTCGCGTCTGGCGGCCGTTGGTGTTCGGAAAAAGAATTGCGCTGTGTTACAGCCGAACCGGTCGTTTTGTCCACGGGCCATTGAGACAATCCGATCGCGTTCGTGGTCACCTCTGACTTGTAGCACAGCGCAAAGCGAACCATGGAAGCGGCCGGCGGAAGACCAAGTGAAACGTCGTAATTTTTCCGTAAGCGCCAAATTGGTTCCTATGACACCGACTTGGGGGCACGGGTGCTGGGCAGGTCAGCTAGCGATGATTGGCGAACAGGAAACGGGCTGATGAAAGGCCAAGGCTACCGCCGCTTTGAGCTAAGTTTGCGTGTCTTCGATGGGGTGATCGGGTCGCAATCGGCGGGATAGAGATAGCCTGATTTTGGGATCACCTTGATGTGATTTCGCAGATTCACGCCGAGACGCCGGAAAGCGTCATTTGCTTTGGCAAGCAGAACGCGGCAATTCGCGGTGTCACCGGCGAACCGCCGGCCGAAAAGCTCGCTGTAGAGCGAAGCATAGGAGGCGACCTGACCGGCGTTGGCGTGCAACACGTGTAGCAGCTCGATGACGCGTTGCGTGGTCCGCACATTCTGTTTCCCTCGAGTGAGGCGATGCTCAAGAGGATGGACTTGCACCCCGGCAAACTCGTAACAGGCGGCACTTTTGCGCGGCGCGGGTGAAGCGGCATCAGCACAATGCCGAGCCAAATACTCCAGCATGACCTCCAGACGCACCGGATCGCGCAATACGCTGTCGGCGCCAAGTGAGATGTGGCGTGTCTCTTCCTTGGCGGAGCAGTCGGCAGGGGCCAGCACGATGACCCGGGCCGGGCGGGTCGTATGTTTGGCCACGTAGGCAATTATGTCGTCCGAGTAACCGTCCGCGAGTCGGTGCCTCACAATCACGGCCTGTGGAGAATTTTTTTCGGCAGCGTTTTTGAATTCCGCAATGCGCGTGCAGGCCAGACTCGGCAAGGAGCGCTGTTCACAGAGGGCGGCCAAAACCTCGGCCTCGCGGGCCAGACTGGAAACGATGTAGATCATGTCGACGTAACCGGGGGAATACCGAGGATCGGCCCAATACTCGGCGAATGTGTCGGGGTTGATGCGTCTTATGCAAACCGGGTTAAAAGTCTCTCATGTATCATAGGGGCAAGCACATGAGCATTTCGAATTTTTCGCTACGGGGCTGCACGGCAAGGCCGAGCAATCCCTTGGCCTTTTGGAGGCCATGCAGGATGCCTTGGCTGGAAACGCGTAGTGAAAGAGAGGTCCTGCTGCGCAACCAAGTCTCGGCTGATTCGTCGGTGAAAGCCGGCGCATTACTGCGCAGTGAAAGCACTATGCCGGGTTTGCTGACCAAAGCATTGCGGCGGTTCACCCAAAGATAGCCGCGATAATGGGCGTCTTCGACCACGTGACCCAAACGAGTAAGTTCATGGCAGCGTATCTGCAGCGTGCTGTCAGGGGCGGTCAGTTCCAGAGCCTGGATCAACGCCGGCACGAGCATTAAGAGGAAGTCGATGCCGGTCAGCCCGCCGACAACCGCTTCGCGACCCAGCTCAAGGCAATCAATCTGCTGGCGCTTGGCTTCGGTCTTGGCGAGGCGCTGGCTGATGCCGATGGCGTGTCGCAGGCAGGTGTCGATCACAGCAGGCGAAGACTCGCGGTCCGCATAGGCGGAGCCGAAATAGCCTTCCGCCACCGTGGCGGCGGATTCGGCATGCTTGCGCGCTTCCTGCAGGCTGCGTAACGCCGTGCCGAGCCGGGGATCGGTGCGCGGCAGATTCTCCAGGATATGCTGCGCGTTGAACAGCAGGGCATGGGTGGTAGTCAACAAACTGGCGGTTTGCAGCAAGGCCTCGCGGGCGGAGGCCGAGGCGGTGAATTCCACGTCTCGTTCAATGCGGGCCAGTTCCAGATCACGCACGAAAGAATGATTGTCTCCGGCGAGCATCACCTCCTGCCGTCGTTGGCGGGTTCGTGCGATCCAGTCGGGAAGCCGATGGTCGAAACTTTCGCGGTTTGTCAGCGGCTTGGAAATGAAATCATACACTTGGAGCGGAATGGCTCGGCGTAGATTCTCGTCGGAATCATAGCCGCTAAGCACGACATAGCCCAGTTCAGCATCCCTCTCTCTCGCGGCAGAAATGAAACTGAGTCCATCCATCTCCGGCATGTGGATGTCCACGACGCATAGGTCGAAACGCTGCTGGCGGACAAGTTCGAGTGCTTCGCGCGGACTGGAGACGCAGGTAAGGCGATAGTTTTCGCCCAACCTCAGCCGTAGCGAGGAGTGGATCTGCCTTTCATCGTCCACAACCAATATGCAGGGAGTGATCACATCGGCGAATGCAGTCATGACAGGGCGGAACGGGCGACAGGAACCTGAGGCAAGGGGCGCCCGACGGGATCGGTGGCAGGGGTGGCGGTTTTGGTCCGACGGGCCGAGGGAGCCCGTGGATCGAGCGGCAGCACGACCGTGAATTTCGAGCCTTGGTCGGGAGTGGAGCTAACCTTGATGTCGCCGCCATGCAGATCACAGATCTTGCGGCAGATCGCCAAGCCGAGACCGAGGCCGCGGACATTGTCGCCCGTGTCCTTGGTGGTGAAGTAGGGCTCGAAGATATGATCCATAATGGCCGGCGGGATGCCGGCGCCCTCATCGGTGACGCTGAACCGGACGGAATCCGTGTCAACGGCGGCGGAAAGCGTGACCGTGCCACCCTTGACGGTCGCGTCGATGCCATTGAAAACGAGATTCTGCAGCAAACGCCGGATGAGTGCACTGTCCGCTATGAGGTGAATGCTCGGTGGCGCGGACACCGTCACTGTGACTCCGCGAGCGGTGGCGCGCGCCTGAGTGAGCGCTAGCACGGACTCCATGAGCTCGCGAGTAGAGGTGGAGCGGAAATCGGGCGTCAATTGACGGGTGAAAAACAGACTTTCACGGATGTAATCCTGCATGACGCGCACCGCATGTTTGGCGTCATGGAGCACCTCCGCTTCGGCTGTGCCTGCTTGCACGCGCGGCTCCATGTGCAGCAGGAAGGACGCGACCGGCGTGGCGAGATTGTTGAGATCGTGCGCGAGTCCTCGTGACATCATCGCGGCCGCTTCCATTTTCTCGATCTTCGCGGTGCGCGCAGCGACGTGCGAATGCGTGAGGATGTTGTCGATCAACTCGGCGAGCTGGAGCAGGATTTGAATATCGGGGTAGGTGTAAGGGCGGAGGCTGGTCCGTTGCCCCAGTGCGATAAGCAGCGACGGGGTGGGACTGCCTCGCGGAGCCGCGAGCAATGCGCCCAGGCCGCACTGATTCAGGGTTTTTCGGCATGCCACCGCGCCGGGCATTTCACGTTTGCGTTGGAGGCTTTCGGGAGTGGCCCAACCATCGCGGCTCAATGCCTGCAATCCATCCCAGTTGCTTGGCAGGTTAATATCTCCGCTGGCATAGCCGTCGTCACGCAAAGGTAGCAAGGTGGCTCGGTCTGCGTGGCACCATTCGCGTAGCAAGCTTTCGTAGTGCAGCCGCAAATTTTCCTCACCCGGGGCCTGCTTGGCAAAATCGACGATGTCGTGGCGGGGACGTGCGAGCCGGAGTGCGGGGTCGAGGCCGAACCATTTCCGGATAGGACGGTCGCAGAAGAGCGTGAGCCCACAAGCTGCTATCGATGCAATCCACATGCTCGGCCCTTTCCCGATCTCGTCATCCAGAAGAAAGGTTAACCCGACAGCGGCGGAGCCAAGAAAGCCGAGCAAGAGCAGGCGTTGACCGATCGATAATACGATGTGTCGAGCATCGAATACCCGGTAATAGCAGATGGACCAAATTGTGATTCCCTGCCATAAGCACACCGAAAGAGGACCGGCGCTACGGAGCCAGTCATGTTCCGGGAAAGCAGTCGCGATCAGGTTGCAGGCGAGGATAAGCAAGGTGGCTGCGGCTAGATTGAGCGCGAAAAACTGCGCTTCCAATCTGCGCACACCGGACACTTGCTTCATCTGGCGCAGCGTATGAATGATGGCCCAAACGGTCATGCCGCTGGTCGCAAAAATATATACCAAATAGGCGAGGCCGCGTTCTCTTTGTGCGGGAGTCGAAGAGGATGGAATAAACGAGTCCGAAAAGGCCAAGGCCGCTAGGAAACAAGAAATCAGGAACCATCCCCAAGCCTTTCCCAGCAATTGCCTGAAGCTACGGATTTCCACTTGTAGCACCGTGCTCATGAAAGCGATTTGTCCAGCGATAAAAGCTGGCACAGCAAAACACATTCGCAGCCAGAACAGGAGCGCTTCATTTGGCTGGTGAGCGCTAGCCGCACGGCCTGTTGTTATTGCCATGGTGATGCAGAAGAACCAGAGGCAAGTAGTGACAGTTCCGGCAAAGAAGATGCCGTTGATCGCTCGCCGGGGGTTAACGAGCAAGAGCGCGACTCCATAGCCCAGACTCAGCAGGGCTGCTCCGATGAATAGGGCTTCGCGCATGGCACCAGCTCCAAGGATTTTAACGAGCTGGGGTTTTCTGCCTCGTGAAGAGTTCTTCGATGATGTCTTCGAGGGGCACGTCTTGGATGGTGATGTCGTCCACTGGGCCGTCGGCGAGGATCTGCGAACACACGGCGGTCACATGTGCGCTCGGCACATGCAGCAACATCTCGCCGTCGTCGGAGATCTGGCATTCGCCGTAGGCTGGTTTCCAACCCGGACCAAATGCCGCGGGCTTTCCGTCGACCGCGCTCAAAGCGGCGGCCTGCGGACGGAACTTGATGATGCGCTGGCCACTGCCGGCGCCGGCGATGCGGTCGAGGTCGCCGTCGTAGATTTTTTTTCCGTGATCGATCACGATCACCCGTTCGCACAACGACGAGATGTCGGCCATGTAGTGGCTCGTGAGCAGGATGGTAGTGCGATGGCGGCGATTGTAGTCGCGCAGGAACTCGCGCACGGCTTTCTGCGACACGACGTCGAGGCCGATGGTAGGCTCGTCGAGGAAGAGCACGCGCGGCCGGTGGAGCAGGGCGGCGATGAGTTCCATCTTCATGCGTTCGCCGAGCGACAGCTCGCGCACCTGCACGTTGAGCTTGTGGCCGACGTTAAGGAGAGCGACGAGCTCATCGAGCGTGGCCTTGAACTGGTCAGGAGCCAGGCCGTAGATGGCGCGTAGGAGGTGGAAGGATTCGATGGCGGGCAGATCCCACCAGAGCTGGTTCTTTTGACCGAGCACGAGCGCGAACAGCCGGCGATAAGCGTTTTCGCGTTTCGAGGGATCGTAGCCGGCCACGCGGGCTTGTCCGCTGGTCGGGTATATCAGGCCGGACAGCATTTTGAGCGTGGTGGTCTTGCCCGCGCCGTTAGGGCCGAGAAAACCGACGAATTCGCCTTCCTTGATCGAGAAACTGATGCTGTCAGCCGCTCGCGTTTCTTCGAATTCGCGCCGGAAGAGGCCCTTCACGCCGCCCCAGAAGCCCGGTTGCTTCTTGTAGGTGCGAAAAACGCGTGTGAGCTGCTCGACTTCTATCATGGAAGCCGGCGACTGAACATGGTTTGCGGATGAAGGCAACCGCGCTGTGACGGAGCCAGGCGGACGGCCGTTACGTCGAGCGGCTATTCGAGCACCCGCATCATGGCTAATCCGCATGCTCCCAACCCGCGAAGAAATTCGGTCGCCGTTTTGATTGAACGTTCCGGGACTTGGGACATCGTCGGGCGGTCACTCCTTATCCTCGTGGCAAGTTTTCTCCACACATCGGCCTGTTCTGCATTGTTTCGACGAGTCGTGTCGCTTGCCTTGCTGACGCTCGCAGGCTTGGCGACCGGTCGGGTCTCGGCACAGGAAGAACCGCTTGCGGCGACGATCGTGACGACGGCCGGGGATTTTTGGACCGTGCCTGCCGCCGATCAGCGTCGGCTGCACCGGCTGCAGATGGAGCTGGTTGTCTATTTCTACGATTCCTCGTGGAAACTGCTCTACGGCGAGACCGGTGGGCCTGCATCCTACCTTCCTGTTCGTGGGAAAGCTCTGCCATTGAAGGTGGGCCAGAAGGTGCGGCTCGAAGGAACGATCATTCCGGCCGAGGGAATCGATGGCGATCGAGTGAAGGTCACGGTGCTCGCGGACAACCAATTGCCGGCCCCGGAGCCCATCGCTGGCCGCATGCACGAAATCGCCGTGTTCAACAGCCATCTCGTTTTGCTCGAAGGCTACGTGCTCGGTCAGAATGAACCCGACCCCACCCACATCGAGGCGCGGGTGTGGAGCGAAGGGCGGCTCGTGAACCTCGTTGTGCAGATCAGCGGCACCGAGCCAGTGCCGCAGTGGGTGGGTGCGCGGGTGCGCATCCGCGGTGTCTACGATGTCGCGGCCGATTCGACGGGTGCGCTCCAGACCATCCAGCTTTGGAGTTCGGAGCGCGAGCATGTGGAGGTCTTGGGCTGGATGGCCGACGATGAGCGCTTCAAGCTCGCGCGCACGCCCATCGACCAACTGGAAACGGCGGTCAATGCGCCTTGGGTGCGCGTCATCGGCGAACTGCGCCGTTCTGGGGACGGTGCGAAGATGATTGTCCGGGACGAAACAGGGCAGGTCGAACTGGCCGCTGTGCAACCCGAAGCGCCGCAGCCCGGGACAATGGTCGAAGCGGTGGGGCGCGTGGCCGCGGCCGATCTCGGCTGGATTTTGCAGGAGCCGCTGCTGCGTTCTCGCGCTGCCGAAGCAGGAGGCGCGCGTTTTGGCGATCGCGCATTGTCAATGCGACTTCGTCTGGCCGAGCAGGTGCTGCAACTCGGCCTGCATGAGGCGGAAAAGCGTCACCCGGTTGTCTTGCGCGGCATCGTCACCTGGTCCGCTGAAGGCGCGGATCGTTTCTTCGTGCAGGATGTCAGCGGCGGCGTGACGGTGCGACGCGGTGCCAGTGCGGCGCCTGAATTTGGCACGTCCGTGACGGTTACCGGCGTGACGGTGCGCGGGCGACTCCTGCCCGAAGTTGAGCCGCATTCGCTGGACCAGCTCGGCACGCAGGCCATACCTCCGCCGCGTCGAATCACCCTCGAGCAGGCAATGAGCGGTGCGGAAGAAGGACGTTGGGTGGAAATCCATGGCTTCGTCCGACAGGCCTCACCATCCGGATTGTGGACACGCTTGGACCTGACCACCGCGACGGGAGAATTCTCTGCGCTACTTCCCCGGGTGGAAAATGCAGAGCGGTGGACTGGTGCGATGGTGCGCGTGCACGGCGTTTGCGAGGCGAAACCGAATTCTGAAAGCGATGGCACGGATATCTTCGTGTGGGTCCGGAATCAGGACGGCGTGTTGGTGGATGAACCTGAACCAGACGATCCGTTCGGCCGGCCACGCGAAACGATCTCGGCGGTGCGGCAATTGCATGCTTCGCAAGTGACCGCCCGCCGCGTTCGCTTGCGGGGCACTGTGCTGATGCATGAGCCGGGGCGCTTCCTCTATCTGCAGGACGAAACGGGTGGCCTGTTCGTGCTTTCGCGTGAGACGGAACGTCTGCTTCCCGGGGCGGATGTTGAGGTGATCGGCTTGATTGGACGGCTCGGCGGCCGACCGGTATTGCGTGAAGCTCGCGGACGCACCGTGGCGGGGACTACGACTTTGGCGCCACTGCCAATCGAGAATGTCAGTCTCGTGCGTCCCGAGGCCGATGCCCGCTTGGTCCGGCTCGAGGCCACGTTGCGCCAGGCGGTATTCGAGAATCAGACGGCACGTCTCTCCCTGCAGGCGGAAGGTGCGATTTTTGATGGCACTTTGCACGCGGCGGGTGGATGGCAGGCACCGGAACCGGGCAGCCGGCTCGGGCTCACGGGTGTTTATGTTTTGGAATACGACGAATACCGGCGCCCGCGTTCTTTTCGCCTTGAACTGCGCACGCCGGACGACATCGCCCTGCTCGAAGCGCCTTCTTGGTGGACGATCCATCGCGTCGCCTACGCGGCAGCCGCGCTGGTGTTGATCACGCTGTCGGCGGTTGGCTGGGTGGTCGCTTTGCGACGGCGCGTGCATGAGCAGACGGAGCAGATGCGCCTGCAGTTGGAGAAGGAAGCGCGCTTGCAAACCGAGCTGGAACGGGCGTCCCGCCTCGAATCACTCGGTGTGCTGGCCGGTGGCATCGCGCATGATTTCAACAACCTGCTCACCGGCATCCTCGGCAACCTCGGACTCGCTTCGATGGACAAGCGGGCGATGGAGGCCGTCGGCGATTGCCTGGCCGAGGCCGAGCGCAGCGCACGGCGTGCGCGCGACATCACGCAGCAATTGCTTACCTTCGCGAAGGGCGGTGAACCGGTGCGCACCGCCGTGGCGTTGCCGGAGATCATCACGGAGGCGGCCAACTTTGCGCGGCACGGTTCAAACGTGCGTCTGGATTTTGATTTTCCGTCCAATTTGCCGCCGGGTGACGTGGATGCAGGGCAGATTTCGCGCGTTGTCCACAACCTCGTCATCAACGCCGTGCAGGCGATGCCCGAAGGCGGGATCGTGAGCCTTTCACTGGCGGCGCGAGAGCTGCGGGTTGGTGACGTGGATGCACTGGCGGCCGGGACCTATCTGTTGCTCGCGGTGGTCGACACTGGAAAAGGCATTCCGGCGGATGTGCTGCCGCGAATTTTCGATCCGTATTTTTCGACCAAGGGCAGGTCGGGCAACAGTGGCCTCGGTCTCGCCACCGTGCGTTCCGTCATTAAGAAGCACAACGGCCACATCGAGGTTGATTCGCAGGTCGGTCGGGGCACCACGTTCCGCATCTGGCTGCCGGCGGCGCCGCACGAAATGCCCGCGCCCGAGTCGGTCGCATCACGCCGTGCGGATGCTCATTTGCCCGCGCGCGTGCTGGTGATGGACGATGAAGATGTCATCCGCCGCGTGGCCGGGCGGATGCTCTCACTCGCGGGCCATGAAGTCGTGTTTGCCGTCGATGGGGCTGAAGCCGTTCGCGCCTACGTCGCTGCGCGGCAGACGGGTCGTCCCTTCGACGTGGTGATCTTCGATCTCACCGTGCCCGGCGGCATGGGCGGCAAGGAGGCGTTGGAGGAACTGCTCGCGGTGGATCCCGAAGTGCGCGCGATCGCCTCGAGCGGTTATTCGAGCGATCCGATCATGAGCAATCCGCGCGCCTACGGTTTCCGCGTCAGCCTGCCCAAGCCCTACGACATTCCCGACCTGATGCATGCGGTCGAAGAAGCGCGATGCGGGTGAGGCGCCGCTGTCGCGCCACCGCTTTTGATAGAAGGATTTCAAGCCCGCCCGTCAGGGCGCGCTCGCTTCAGAAATGACCGAGTTTGCGATAGTCGAGCACCGTGTGGCTGATGCAGCCGGCTTCGAGGCACTTCAGGTCGGTGAGCGGTTCGGGCGGTGACACGTCTTCACCTTGCGTCCAGATCAGGCGGTGGCGTCCGTCGGCATCGGGCGGGGAGAAAAGTCCCGGCACAAAAAACCGCGACAGCACGGTGCGTTTCACCGGGGTGTCGGCGCCGCAGGGGAAGGGCATGTTGAGGTTGTGCACCGTGAAGCTGCGCGGTGGAGTGGCGGGCAGGAGTTCGCCGGCGAGGCGGGCGGCATGGGAGGCGGAGATTTTCAATGTGGCCGACAATTCCGGATCGGGCCGGCCGCCGTGCTCCTTGAGGTTATAATAGGTTTGCTCCGACACGTCTTGCGAAACGGCCATGGCCGGCAGGCCGTGCAGCGCGCCTTCCCAAGCCCCGGCGACGGTGCCGCTGGCGATGATGAAGCCCAGTGTGCAGTTGAAACCCACGTTCATGCCGCTGACCACCCCGTCCACCTTTGTCGGCAGGAGGTGAGCGATGGCGATGTTCACGCAGTCCGAAGGCGTGCCGTCCACCGTCCATGTCGGGCAACCGAAACCCTGCTCGGCGGGGGTGGATTGCACGGGTCGATTGCGCGTCTTGGCTGCGCCCGTCCAGCTCTGTTCGGTGAGCGGGGCGACCACAAAAAGTTCGTGGCCGGCGCTTTTCAAGGCGAAGACCAGTTCGTGCAGGAAGACGGAATTGATGCCGTCGTCGTTGGTGACCAAAAGTCTCATGCGCGCCACGAAACACCCGAAACCGCGGAAGTTAAAGCGGGAAACCGCGCTATAGGACGACCTCATCCCCGCTTGCGCGAACAGCCCTGGCAGCTAGGTTTCGGCGCTTATGCGGATCATCCCACGCCCCTTGGCCGCTTGCCTGCTCGCCGTGTTGTTGTCCGGTGTCCCCGGTTTCGCCGACGATGAAAACGCCGTGCTGACCTCGGTCTTCTCCAAGACCGAAAAGACCTACAAGCGCAAGAAGGACGCCGATGGAAAATGGGCGCGCGAATACTACGCGATGAGCAACGGCGGACCCGTCGAGGGCACCATCAAGGACAACGCCCAGGAAAAAATCAAATTCGTCTCCATCGCCACCGTGCTCGCGCAACATCTCGCCCATCAGGGCTACTTCCCCGCCACGGATCCGGAGAACGTGGACTTCCTGCTCGTGGTGAATTGGGGGCGCACGATGCCCTTCGAAGACGGCACCCATCGGACCGGCGTGGAAAACGTGCTCGCTGCCATGAATAGCTTCAAGTCCTCCAGCGGCGCGGCCGAGATTGCTCGCGCCACGGCCGCGCAGCAGCAGGAACAGCAGGGCGGGGGCGGCGGAGTCAGCGCCAGCGCCAGCCCGGAGGAGATGCAGGCGCAGGCTGCCCAGGGCCAGATGGAGAGCGCGTTGCTCACCCAGAGCATGCTCAACCGCGCCCGCGACCAAAACAATGCGCGGACTGCGCACCTGCTCGGCTACATGGGCGACATCAACAAGGCCGACGGCATCCAGCGTTTCGCCGGTGGCGGGCGCGTTTACGACGACCTCATCGCAGACATCGAAGAAGCGCGTTACTACATCATTCTGTCGGCTTATGATTTCAAAAGCACGGTGCGGGACCAGAAGCCAAAACTGCGATGGGTGACGCGCATGAGCATGCGAGCCCCGGGCAATAATTTCGCCGAGAAGGCCGCTGCCATGATCGCTTACTCGGCTTCGCGTTTCGGCCAGAACACCTCCGGCCTCGAGCGCAAACTTTATCCCCAATACAAGGTGAACCTCGAAGACATCCGCTTCCTCGGCACCGCCGCTCAGTCTGCACAGGGGACTGCCAACGAAGAAGAAAGCGAGTAGTGACCCAACGGACTCAGCTGTGATCGGCACGCTGGTCGAATTTTCCCGAGAGAAAGAATACCTCTGCCAACGGCGCCGCACGAACAATGGCTTCTGAAAGATTGTTTGATTAGTAGCCTCGAAGAGACAGGCTGATGACCGAGCGCAATGGGGCCACATTGCCATCCGGAGAACACCCCAACCCCTGGTCCCATGTGCATCCCCAAGGTATTGCTCGTTGGCGCGGCCTTGTGCCTTTTCGGAGTTTCCGCGCGTGCGGCTGATATTCCATCCATCGAAGACGGAGAAAACAGCGTGTTAACGGCGGTATTCTCCAAGACGGACAAGAGCTACCGACGGAAGAAAGGACCTGACGGCAAGTGGATCCGCGAATATTACGCGATGACGAATGCGGGCGCGGCGGATGGGACCATGCAAGACAACGCCCAAGGCAGAATCAAGTTCGTCGCCATCGCCACCGTGCTAGCCGAGCACCTGGCGATGCAGGGTTACTTTCCTGCCACGGAAAAGGACCAGGTGGACCTGCTGCTGGTGGTCAACTGGGGGAAAACGATGCCGTTTACCGACAACCTATACCGCGAAGGAGTTCAGAATACCCTCAGTTCGATGAACGCTTTGGTGCAGAAAATGCGGCCACCGCGGCAGCGAGGGCCTACGCGAGGCCCGGGCAGGAGATGGCTACGGGCACGCAACCGGGCGACTGGGAACAAATGGACGAGCAGGCGGCTGCCAGCAACCTGGAGACGACGGTGCTCACTCAGGATATGCTAAACCGCTCGCGGTCCTTGGGAAATGCCCGGGCCGCCCGGCTCCTCGGGTATATAGGCGACATCAACAAAGCCGATGGTATCCAGCGTTTCGCGGGTGGCGGTCGCTCTTACGATGACCTGATCGCGGATATCGAAGAAGCGCGTTACTACATCATTCTGTCGGCTTATGATTTCAAAAGCACGGTGCGGGACCAGAAGCCAAAACTGCGATGGGTGACGCGCATGAGCATGCGAGCCCCGGGCAATAATTTCGCCGAGAAGGCCGCTGCCATGATCGCTTACTCGGCTTCGCGTTTCGGCCAGAACACCTCCGGCCTCGAGCGCAAACTTTATCCCCAATACAAGGTGAACCTCGAAGACATCCGCTTCCTCGGCACCGCCGATCAGTCTGCACAGGAGACTGCCAACGAAGAAGAAGGCGAGTAGTGACCCAACGGACTCAGCTGTGATCGGCACGCCGGGCGTCGCCGGGGCGTTTCTGGATCCGTCGCGCTCTTGGCGGACTTAGCGAGAGGCCGTTCAGAACAAGAGTCACCACCGGGGTAAAGTTGTCACTCCTGTGAATCGCAGTTTTAGCCGCCCATCCTCGAACACTTCATGAGTAAACTCAGCCCTGAATTCTTCAGAGTTCGATGTCTCGTGTAGAATGATTGAAAACGATTCCTTCACCGTGTGGCCATCGCGCTTGGAGGCAGTTGTTTCAGTGTGTAGTTTCGCGGGTCCAGTGACCTTCTTTTCGATATTGTAATAGATACCCTCAGGCGGAAAAGCGCGATGAATGCGGGAGGTCACAAGGAATTCATTTCGCCCATAACCGACGAGCCTGGTGATGAGTAGTTCTTGGCGCCAGTTGGCCTGCATGTGACGAACGGCCTTTGCAAAAGGGACAAACGTGAGCAACAGCATGACCAATACAAGTAATCGACGAGATGCTTTCATGGCCTATTGGATTTGAGGTCTGACCACGCTTGGTAGGGAAAACGTAGCTTTAGTAGTCGCCTTGACCCCGATCACGAAGCCCCAACGGCTTGCGCTTGGCAACGGTGCAAGTTGCTGGCCGTTCCGGTGGTCCTCACAAGCCGTGCGCAGGGCTTGCCAAGAAGCGGCGAGTTGGATGCGGCCGGGCCGGGTATCCTCGTTGCATGGCACGCGATTGCCCGCTTGATCCGAAAAAAAGAGAGGCACCCGGTAATGTGGTCCCCAGGGTAAGGACCGGGTGCGACTGTGTGGCAAAAAGAGCGGGTGCGCGTGCCTCCCTTTTGCCACGCCCATGAAACCTGTCATCCTCAACAACACTGTCCTGCGCGACGGCCATCAATCGCTCGCTGCCACGCGCATGACCACGGAGCAGATGCTGCCCGCCGCGCCCGTTCTCGACGGCCTCGGTTTCGGGGCACTCGAAACCTGGGGTGGGGCGTCCATCGATTCGTGCTTGCGCTTCCTGAAGGAGAATCCCTTTACGCGACTTGACCGCCTCAAGGCCGCTGCGCCGCGCACGCCGCAGATGATGCTCCTGCGCGGACAGAACCTCGTCCAATACACCAGTTTTCCCGACGACATCGTTGAAGCCTTCGTGCGCTGCACCGCCGCCCATGGTCTCGACGTGTTTCGCATCTTCGACGCGCTCAACGACGCGCGCAACCTGCAGACGCCGATTCGCGCTGTGAAGGCCGCCGGTCGGCACGCGCAGGGCGCCATCTGCTACACCACGAGCCCCGTGCACACGCCGGAGCGCCTCGCGGCCTTCGCCGACGAGCTCGTCGAACTCGGCGTGGATTCACTTTGCATCAAGGACATGGCGGGCCTGCTCACGCCGGTCATTGCACACGACCTCGTCAAAGCCATCAAACGCCGCCACCACCTGCCGCTCGTCATCCACAGTCACGAGACCGCAGGCTTCGCGCTCGCGTCCTATCTCGCGGCCATCGATGCGGGGGCCGACACGGTCGAGACCTCCATCGCGCCTTTCGCCAACGGCACCGGCCAGCCCGACACCGTGCGCCTGCTCGCCGCGCTCTCGGGTCACGCCCGCGCACCGCACTTCGCGAACGCCAAGCTGCACGAACTCGGCGCGCACTTCGAAGGTGTCGCGAAGGAGCTCGCGGCGTTCATGAGCCCCGCCAACGACCGCGTGGACGGTGCCGTGCTCCAATACCAAGTGCCCGGCGGCATGCTCTCCAATTTCCGAAATCAGTTGAAGGAAATGAAAATGGAGGCGCGTTTCTCCGAGGTCATGGCCGAGGTGCCGGTCGTGCGCGCCGCGCTCGGCTGGATCCCGCTGGTCACACCCACTTCGCAGATCGTCGGCACGCAGGCCATGCTCAACGTGAAGTTCGGCCGCTGGGCCAACCTCGCGCAGAACACCATCGACGTCGCGCTCGGTCGCTACGGGCGCACGCCCGGTCCGGTCGATCCGGAGTTGCTGGCGATTGCGGTCAAGAAGGCCGGCCATGAGCCGGTTACCGTGCGTCCGGCCAATCTGCTCGCGCCGCTGCTGCCCGCCATTCGCGCCGAACTGGAACGCAAGGGTCTGCCGGTCACGGACGATGTAGCCGTGCTCTATGCGATGTTCCCGCGCGAGACGGAGGCGTTGCTCAAGCCCGTGGCTCAGGCCGCCGCACCCGCGCCGGTTCAGGTCGCCACTTCAGCGCCGACGCCGGTTGCCGCCGCGCCTGCATCGGACGGCGGCCCGAAACATTTCCAACTCACCGTCAACGGCCACCGCCACGACATCCTCGTGGAGGTGGCCGGTTAGCCAGCCATGAGCACTCGCATCCCAGTCTCTTGTGGGACAGCGCGCTGGAGCGCGCCTTTAAGAGCGCCCGCAAGCGGGCTGCCCACACAGGAGACAATGCTGAACAAAATCACTCCGACATGAAAACCACCGCCACGCCGAATCTCTTTGCCGAGTTCCCGCCGCCTGCGCCTACCGACTGGCGCCGGCTCGCGGAGGAATCACTCGCAGGTGCTCCCTTCGAAAAGAAACTCGTTACGCGCACGCCCGAAGGCATCGACCTTCAGCCGATCTATACCCGGGCCGACGCCGGGCATGTCGCCGGCGAATGGCCGGGCCTGCCGCCTTACGGCCGCGGGGCCGATGCACTCGGTGCGCGGATGCATGGCTGGCAGATATGCCAGGAATTGCCCTACGGCGCGCCGCCGGAGTTCAACGCCGCGCTGCTGCTCGATCTCAATCGCGGACAGAACTCGGTGAACCTGCTGCTCGATATCGCCACGCGCCTCGGGCTCGACCCCGACGAGGCTCGTCCCGGCGAGGTCGGAGGCTGCGGCCTTTCGCTGGCGACGCTCGATGATTTTGCGCGAGCGCTGCGCGGTGTGGATCTCGCCGCCGTGCCGGTTTACGTGCAAGCGGGCCTGTCGGCGCTGCCGCTGACCGCCATGTTTGCCGCGGCGTTGTTGGAGCAGGGGAAGAAGCCCACCGCGCTCCAAGGTGCGGTGCTGGCTGATCCTTTCTCCGAATGGCTCGGACGCGGTTCGCTGCCAACCGGTCTCGAAGTCGCCTACGACGACATTGCTGTGCTGACCGAGTGGGCGACCCGCTCGGGCTCGCCGTTGCGCACGGTGGGCGTGAGCGCCAATCACTGGTCTGATGCGGGGGGTTCGGCCGTGCACGAATTGGCTTTTGGTCTCGCGACCGGTGTGGATTACCTGCGCGCGCTGGCTGCCCGGCACATCACCCCGGAGCGCGCGGCGCCGCGTTTCCTTTTCACCTTCGCGAGCGGTTCGAACTTCTTCATGGAAGTCGCGAAGTTCCGCGCGGCGCGCCTGCTGTGGGAGCGGGCCGTGGCCGCGACCGGTGCCCCGGCGGAATCCGGCCGGCTCGTATTCCATGCGCGCACCTCGCTCTGGAACAAGACCGTGCTCGATCCACACGTGAACCTGTTGCGCACGACCACCGAGGCCTTCGCTGCCGTCGTCGGCGGTTGCGCCAGTTTGCACGTGGCGCCGTTCGACGAGTGCTTCCGTGTGCCCGACGATTTCTCGCGCCGCCTCGCGCGCAACATCCAGCTCATCCTCGCCGAAGAGTGCGGCTTGGGCCGCGTGGTGGATCCAGCCGGCGGTTCCTGGTATGTCGAAGCGCTCACGCGTCAGCTTGCGACGAAGGCCTGGGCGCTGTTCCAAGAGGTCGAAAAACGCGGCGGCATGGCTGCCGCCATCCGAGAAGGTTTTCCGCAGGAGACGGTGGACAAACTCGCGGCCGAACGCATCGGTGCGGTCGAAACCCGTCGTGACGGCATCGTCGGCACCAATCTCCACCCGAATCTGAAGGAGTCGCCGACGACGGCAGATCTGCCCGACTACGTCGCGCTGGCTTCGCGCCGAGCGCGGCAAGTTTGCGCTTATCGCATGGCGACCGCGCCCGAACGCGACGCCGAGGTCATGGCGCGGCTGGCTGACCTGCTCGGAGCGACGCCGGCCAATATTATGAAGCGGCTCATCGAGGCTTTCGGCCACGGCGCGACGCTCGGCGAGGTAGGCAAAGTGCTGCGGGCCAACGCGACGGAGGGTCCGACCGTGGCGCGCCTGCGCATTCGCCGCCGGGCCGAGCCGTTCGAGCGCTTGCGCGCGCGCGCCGAGGCATTTCTCGCGCGCACCGGCAGCCGGCCGCGCGTGTTTCTCGCCAACTTCGGTCCGCGCAAGCAGCATGGTGCGCGCGCCGATTTCTCGACCGGATTCTTCGCCGCCGGCGGTTTTGAGGTCGTGCCCAACAAAGGTTTCGACACACCGCCGGCCGCCGCCGCGGCCGCGCGCGAATCCGGTGCGCCGATCGTGGTCATCTGCTCCACCGATGACACCTACCCGGCACTGGTGCCGGCATTCGCAGGCGAACTGAAAGCCGGCCCGAACCCACCGATCATCGTGCTCGCCGGCCTGCCCGCGACGCCCGCGTTGCAGGAGCAGTTCCGCGCCGCCGGCGTGGATGAGTTCATTCATCTTCGCGCCAACTGCGCCCAACTGCTCACCCGTTTCCAGGACAAGCTCGGTCTCTGATCCCCACGCGCCATGAAACTACCCGACTACACCCAACTCGCGTTCGAAACCACCCCGGTGACGGGCAGCGCCACTGCATGGCGCAAGGCCGCGCGCAGCGAAAGCGGCGGCCCCGACGCCCTCGGTGAATGGCAGACGCTTGAGCAGATTCCCGTGAAGCCTGTCTATGGCCCCGCTGACCTCGCGGACGTCGAGCATCTCGACTACACCGCCGGCATCGCGCCGTTCCTGCGCGGGCCTTACGCGACGATGTATGTGCAGAAACCGTGGACCATCCGCCAATACGCGGGCTTTTCGACGGCGACCGAGTCCAATGCGTTCTATCGCCGCAATCTCGCGGCCGGGCAGACGGGCCTCTCCGTGGCCTTCGATCTCGCGACGCATCGCGGCTACGACAGCGACCATCCGCGCGTGGTGGGTGATGTTGGCAAAGCCGGTGTCGCGGTGGACAGCGTGCTCGACATGCAGACGTTGTTCAGCGGCATCCCGCTCGATCGCATCAGCGTCTCGATGACGATGAACGGCGCGGTGCTGCCCGTGCTCGCGTTCTACATCGTGGCCGCGCTGGAGCAGGGTGCGAAGCTCGAGCAACTCTCCGGCACGATCCAGAACGACATCCTGAAGGAATACATGGTGCGCAACACCTACATCTATCCGCCGGCCCCCTCGATGCGCATCATTGCCGACATCTTCGCGTTCACGTCGAAGAACATGCCGAAGTTCAACTCGATCTCGATCTCCGGCTACCACATGCAGGAAGCCGGTGCGACGGCCGACCTTGAACTGGCCTACACGCTGGCCGACGGCCTCGAATATCTCCGCACCGGGCTCAAGGCCGGCATGGCGATCGACGACTTCGCGCCGCGCCTCTCGTTCTTCTGGGCGCAGGGCAAAAATCCGTTCATGGAAATCGCCAAGATGCGCGCGGGTCGCCTGCTCTGGGCGAAGATCGTGAAGCAATTCAACCCGAAGAACCCGAAGTCCATGGCGCTGCGCACGCACTCGCAGACCTCGGGCTGGTCGCTCACCGAGCAGGATCCGTTCAACAACGTCGCGCGCACCTGCGTCGAGGCCATGGCGGCCGTGCTGGGGCACACGCAAAGCCTGCACACCAACTCACTCGACGAGGCCATCGCACTGCCGACGGATTTCTCCGCGCGCATCGCGCGCAATACGCAGCTCTATCTCCAAGCCGAGACGGGCCTCTGCTCGGTCGTGGATCCGTGGGGTGGTTCGTATTACGTCGAACGCCTCACGCACGAGCTCGCGCACAAGGCCTGGCGGCACATCGAAGAGGTCGAGCGGCTCGGCGGCATGGCCAAGGCCATCGAAACCGGCGTGCCGAAGCTGCGCATCGAAGAGGCCGCAGCGCGTCGTCAGGCGCAGATTGATTCCGGTATCGAAACCATCGTCGGCGTTAACAAATACCAACTGGAGAAGGAGGCCCCCATGGACATCCTCGAAGTGGACAACACCGCCGTCCGCGAGGCGCAGATCAAGCAGCTGCAGCAACTCAAGGCCACGCGCGACAACGCCCGCGTTCGTCAGACGCTCGACGCGCTCACCGAGAGCGCGCGTAATGGCGAGGGCAACCTCCTCGCGCTGAGCATCGAGGCGGCGAAGGCCCGCGCCACGCTCGGCGAAATCTCCGATGCGCTGGAAAAGCATTTCGGTCGCTACCAGGCGCAGATCCGCTCGGTGTCGGGCGTCTATCGCTCGGCCTACGCCGGACGCGATGATGTGATGAAGGTCCGCGGCATGGCTGATGCATTCGCCGAACGCGAAGGTCGGCGCCCGCGCATCCTCATCGCCAAGCTCGGACAGGACGGTCACGACCGCGGCGCGAAAGTCGTCGCCACCGCGATGGCCGACATGGGTTTCGACGTGGACATCGGTCCGCTCTTCCAAACGCCCGAGGAAGCCGCCCGCATGGCCGTGGAGAACGACGTGCATGTCGTCGCGATGAGCTCGCTCGCCGCGGGACACAAGACGCTCCTGCCGCAGCTCGTGGCGGAATTGGAGAAACTGAATCGGGGCGACATCCTCGTCGTGTGCGGTGGTGTCATCCCGGCGCAGGATTACGCCTATCTCTACGAGCACGGTGCCGTGGCGGTATTCGGACCGGGCACACCGATTCCGCAATCCGCCGCCCAAGTGCTCGAAAAACTCGGCGCGGCCCCCGTGGCCTGAGGGCGTCAGGCATGACACAGGGTGCACATAAGCAGGCGCTGGAAGACCCCGCCTTGCAGCAGAAGCTTTCACATGAGTGAAACCAACACACAACCCGACTGGGTGCCGCCGGGAGGCGGCGAGGGCTTTGCGACGAAGATTGTCTCAGGCGTGCCCGCGCCGTTGCGCAACAGCGGGGGATCGTTTTCGCCCATTCCGCCTTCCGACACGGTCGTGCTGGCGAAGCGCATCCTCAAGGGCGATCGCGTTGCCTTGGCGAAAGGCATCACGCTGATCGAGAGCCGTTCGCCCGCACATCGCGCAGACGCGGATGAGTTGTTGGAGGCGGTGAAGGATCGCACGGGTGCCTCGTTGCGTATTGGCATCACCGGCGTGCCGGGTGCGGGCAAAAGCACCTTTATTGACGCGCTCGGCATGCAGATGTGCGAGGCGGGCTGGCACGTGGCCGTGTTGAGCGTGGACCCGAGCAGCCCGGTGACGGGCGGTAGCATCCTCGGCGACAAGACGCGCATGGAACGACTCGCGCGGCATCCGCACGCGTTTATCCGGCCGTCGCCGAGCGGCGGTGAACTCGGAGGCGTGGCGCGGCGCACGCGCGAGACGATTGCGCTGTGTGAGGCGGCGGGTTTCGACACGGTGATTGTCGAAACCGTCGGGGTGGGGCAGAGCGAGGTCGTCGTGCGCGGCATGGTGGATTGCTTTCTCGTGCTCATGATCGCCGGCGCAGGCGACGAATTGCAGGGCATCAAGAAGGGTATCATCGAACTCGCCGACGTGCTGGTCGTGAACAAGGCCGATGGCGACAACCGCGCCCGGGCGGAAGCCGCGCGTTTGGAATTTGCCCGGGCGTTGCACTACCTCGCGAACGACAAGGACGCCTGGCAGGTGCCCGTGCTGGCTTGCTCCGCGCAGACCGGTGAAGGCGTGGCCGAGGTTTGGAACGTGGTGGAAAAATTTGTCAGCCAGGCGCGCACGCGTGGTGAATTCGACACCCGGCGCGGGGCGCAGGAGCTCACGTGGCTGCAAACTCTCGTCGAGGAAGGGATGCGTGAGCTGATGCTCGCGGATCCCGTCGTGCGAGCTGAGCAGGCCGAAGTGGTGCGATTGGTTGCCTCCGGTTCGCTGACACCCGCGGCCGGTGCCCGGCGGTTGTTGGCGAAGATGGCGAAGGGGTGAGTGGGGTGTGTTCGTGCTTTTGTAGGGTCGGGTCCCTGACGGAGGCTGGGCGGAGATGGCGAAGCAACCCCGCCTGATTGGTGGAGGACACATCTCCTGATGTGCCGCGGCCCAGCGGGAGCTGGGCCCTCCTCAGATTGTGATAAGTTCTTCGAATGGCGGAATTTTCCGCTGCGCGGGATTAGCGGTGCGCATGAGTTGGCAAGATGTGCGGAGAAGGCCACGGCGTCCTCCGCTAAACTGACGCAGTCGGTTGGAACCATACTCACCATGATTCAAGCCATAGATCACCTCGGGATCGCGGTCCGCTCGCTGGATGAGGCGGTGCCGCTCTACGAAAAAGCGCTGGGCCTGCGCTGTCTCGGTCGGGAGGAGGTTGCCTCCCAGAAAGTGCGCACGGCGTTCTTCGACGCCGGCGGTGTGCATCTGGAGTTGCTCGAGCCCACGGCGCCGGACAGCCCGGTGGCGAAGTTCATCACCGATCGCGGCGAGGGCATTCACCACATCGCGTTTCGCACCGACGATATCGGAGCGCAGCTGAAGCAGGCGGCGGACGCCGGCGTGCGGCTGATTCATGAAAAACCTTTCGACGGCGCGGCCGGCAAGCTCGTCGCCTTTTTGCATCCGAAATCCACGCGCGGTGTGCTCACCGAACTCTGCGCGCTCAAACCCGACGCAACCCCGGCGCACTGAGGAATCTCCATGGCCATCGAACCCCGTTTTTTGAACGATCTGGAAAAACGCCGCGCCACCGCGCGGGCCGCCGGCGGCGCCGACAAGCTCGCCGCGCGCCGCGAGAAAGGACTGATGAGCGCGCGCGAACGCGTCGAAGCGTTCTTCCAGCCCGGCACATTCATGGAGTGGGGCCAGCACGCCGACCATGACTGCCATGATTTCGGCCTCGAAGGAAAATCGCTGCCGGGTGACGGCGTCGTGACCGGCGTCGGTTACGTGGATGGACGTCCGGTGGCGGTGTTCAGCCAGGACTTCACGGTGGGCGGCGGTGCGCTGGGTCGCATCCACTCGAAGAAAATCTGCGACCTCATGGACTATGCCATGAAAGCGGGCATTCCGCTGGTCGGCATCAACGACTCGGGCGGCGCACGCATCCAGGAGGGCGACGATTCGCTCTCGGGCTACGGCCAGGTGTTTTTCCGCAACGTGCTCGCGTCGGGTGTCATGCCGCAGATCTCGATCATCGCCGGCCCATGCGCCGGCGGCGCGGCCTACAGCCCGGCGCTCACGGACTTCATCATCATGACGCGGAAGAACGCCAACATGTTCATCTGCGGACCGGAGGTCATCAAGGCAGCCACCGGCCAGGCCGTGACGATGGACGAAGTCGGCGGCGCCGCGGTGCATGCCTCGGTGAGCGGCAACGTGCATTTCATCGCCGAGGACGACAAGGAGGCGCTCGCGCTCGCGCGCCGGTTGCTGTCGTTCATGCCGGCGAACAACGTGATGGATCCGCCGCATCGTCCGACGCCGTCGCTCGATTTGTCGCCTGATCCCGCGGTCAATGACTTGGTGCCACCCGATGCCCGCTCACCGATCGACATCCTGAAGGTGATCACGCGGCTGGTTGACGACGGCGATTTTCTCGAAGTCCACCGCGAGTGGGCGAAGAACCTCGTGGTCGGCTTCGGTCGCGTGCAGGGCATCGTGTGTGGCATCGTGGCCAACCAGCCAATGGTGAAGGCAGGCACGCTCGACATCGACTCCTCCGACAAGGGCGCGCGGTTCATCCGCTTCTGCAATGCGTTCAACATCCCGCTGGTCACGCTCGTGGACATTCCGGGTTTCATGCCCGGGATTGCGCAGGAGCGCGGCGGCATCATCCGGCACGGCGCGAAGATGCTGTTCGCCTACGCGGCGGCTTCGGTGCCGAAGATCACGGTCATCCTGCGCAAGGCTTACGGAGGTGCGTATCTCGCGATGTGCAGCGCCGATATGGGCGCGGACCTCGTCTATGCGTGGCCGACCGCCGAGATCGCCGTGATGGGCGCCGAGGGTGCGGTGAAAATCCTCTACAAGCGCGAGATCGCCGCGGCTGCCGACCCGAAGGCAAAGGAGGCCGAACTCGCCGCCGAATACCGCGACAAGTTCGCGTCGCCCTACCAGGCCGCGCGCAAGGCGATGATCACCGACATCATCGAACCGGCGCAGACACGCGCCGTCGTCGCGATGGCGCTGCGCAACACGCTTTCCAAGCGCGACACCCGTCCGCCCAAGAAGCACGGCAACATTCCTCTCTAAAAAGCCACACCCATGAAAAAACTCCGCATCACCGTAGATGGCCGGGTGTTCGATGTGACCGTCGAACTGGCCGATGAAGCCGCTCCCGCTGCTCCGGTTCCGCGTGCCGCCGCCCCGGTGGCTGCCGCGCCGGCGCCAACTCCCGCCGCTCCGCCACCACCTGCCACGACGACTTCAGCGCCGGGCTCCGTATGTAGTCCGCTGGCCGGCAAGATCGTATCCATTGACGTGCAGCCCGGTGCGACCGTCGCCGTGGGCGCCCAATTGGTGACACTCGAAGCGATGAAGATGAACACCTTCGTCTATGCGGACCGCGCGGGCACCGTCACCGCCATCAACGCCAAGCCCGGCGACGCCGTCGAAGAAGGCGCGCCGCTGCTCACTATCGGCTAAAAACCGCGGCTCCATGAACCTCATCGCACCAGACAGCCTGCTGCCGATTGCGGCGTCTTTGTCGGAGTATCCTGCGTTTGGCGAGTCCGTCATCTTCCAGCTCAACGGCTTGATAGTCGTGTTCATCGCGCTCGGTATGATCTGGGGCTTGCTGGAGGTGATGGCGATTTGGTTCAAGCGTGCGGCGCGTGTCGCCAAGCCGGTCGCCGCTCCCGCGGTCGCGGCACCAGCTCCCGTGGCCCCGACCGGTCTTGATCCGCAGGTCGTCGCCGCCATGGCCGCTGCGGTGCATGCCACCTTGGGCGGTTCGTCCCGCATCACTTCGATTGTCCGCGTGGATACGCCGGACCACGAGTGGGTGCTGGAGGGCCGTCGTCAGATTCATTCCGCCCGCAAAGTCCGCTAACCCACGCCTGCCATGCTCCAAGGACTCCTCGACTACTTCTCCACCACCGGGTTCACGCTCATCACCGGCAAGATGCTCATCATGTGGGTGATTGTCGGCGTGTTGCTCTGGCTGGCCATTGCCAAGGGTTTTGAACCGCTGCTGCTCGTGCCCATCGCCTTCGGTGCGCTGATGGCCAATCTGCCGACACGCGGAGTCATCACCGCGCAGATGCGGCCCGACGGGGTCTATGAATCGGCCACCTTCACCATCGAAGGCACGCCGGTGGCACACGCGGGTCATGCGGACCCCGGAGCTGCGCCGGTCCAAAAAATAAAGGTCGAGCGGGTGGAGGGCGGCTTGTTCGACTTCATCTCGCAGGGCATCAAGCTGGAGCTGTTTCCGCCGTTGATCTTCCTCGGGGTCGGCGCGCTCACCGACTTCGGACCGCTCATCGCCATGCCGCGCACGTTGCTACTGGGAGCCGCGGCGCAGGTGGGTTTGTTCATCACCTTCATGGGTGCCGGCTTTCTGGGCTTCACGTCGAAGCAGGCCGCCTCGATCGGCATCATCGGCGGTGCTGACGGCCCGACCGCGATCTTCCTCACCAACAAGCTCGCGCCCGAGCTGCTCGGTGCCGTGGCCGTGGCGGCCTACAGCTACATGTCGCTCGTGCCCCTCATCCAGCCGCCCATCATGCGCCTGCTCACGACGAACAAGGAGCGGAAGATTCGCATGAAGTCGCTCCGACCGGTCTCGAAGCTGGAAAAGCTGATCTTCGCGATAGCCGTCATGATCGTGTGCATCCTGCTCGTGCCCGATGCCTCGGCGCTGATTGCGATGCTCATGCTTGGCAATTTCCTGCGCGAGTGCGGTGTGACCGAGCGCTTGGTAAAGGCGTCACAGAACGAAATCATCAATGTGCTCACGATTTTCCTCGGCACGAGCGTGGGCATCACGATGGCGGCGGAGAGCTTCCTCGCTCCCGAGACCCTCAAGATCATCGTGCTCGGTGTCGTGGCGTTTGGTTTCTCGACCGCGGGCGGTGTGTTGGCGGCCAAGCTCATGAACGTGCTCAGCCCCCACAACCCGGTGAATCCGCTCATCGGTTCCGCCGGTGTGTCGGCCGTGCCGATGGCGGCGCGCGTGTCGCACGTCGAGGGCCAGAAATACGATTCGGGCAACTACCTGCTCATGCACGCCATGGGTCCCAACGTCGCGGGTGTCATCGGCACCGCCGTGGCCGCCGGTTACTTCCTTTCCACCCTGTCGCATTAGGAGATTTTCGCCATGTCCATGATCGAGACCGACCGTCCTCCGGCAGCGCCCGCCTCCGGTTGGCAGGTGGAGTCTCTGGACGAGGTGGATTCAACGCAGCACGCTGCCGCCGGGCGCGAGCCATGGTCGGCGGTGATTGCGGCGCACCAGACTCACGGGCGGGGACAGCGTGAACGAAGCTTCACGTCCGACCCCGGCGGTTTCTACCTGACGGCGGTCGTGCCGTTCGACGGCGATGCGGCGCACTGGCGGGGTTTCGCGCTGGCCATCGGTCGGTCGGTGATGGACGAGCTTACGGCGTTGGGCGTCGAGGATCTGCGCCTGCGCTGGCCCAACGATCTGATGATCGGTCCGCGCAAGGTTGGCGGCATTCTGGTGGAACAGGATGGTCCGCACACCTTGCTCGTGGGCCTTGGCATCAACATCACAAACCGGCCGTGGTTGGAGGATCATACCCTGCGTTACGCGGCTGGGCGGTTGCTCGACCACTGCCCACGCGCCCTGACCGGGCCAAAGCAGTTGTTGGAACCCATGCTTCGGGCCATCCGCCGGGCACACGATGAGTTTGCCGAGCGCAGGCTGGCTGGTTTGGTGCCCGACCTGAACCGTTGCTGGGGCACGCGCCGCCATGTGTGGCTGGAACCTGCGGGGGAGGTGGACCTGCCGGAGACGGAAGGCGCCTTTGCGGGCATCGACGATCAGGGCAACGTGCTCGTGGCCCGGCCCGACGGTTCGCACGTCACGATTCCCGAGCACCACATCCAACGCCTCGTCGAAGTGGAGTAGTTTTCAGGCCTCGAAGTTGCCGAGTTCAACGTCCTCCTGGCAGAGCGGGGCAAGGCGACGGTCGAGTTCCTCGTAAGCGGCGCGGTGTTTCTCCAGGAAACGCCGCCAGTCTGCCGCTGAGCGCCACCGGTCGAGGGTCAGGTATCCCGCGGCGGGTGGACTCGCACGGAGCAGCTCTGTGCCGAGGTAACCCTCGCCGCGGCGGAATAACCCGGCCCAGTCGCCTTCAGGTCCGTAGGCTTTTACAAACTCGAGTTCCCGTTCGGGAGCGACCTGATAGCGCCAAATGCGAACATAGCTCATGCGGCGATAAGAACCGACCCAAGCAAGAAGGCACGCCAAAGCCGCGGGTTGCCCAGCTCATCCGGTCTAAAGAAAGAACAAAAACGCGGGAACTTGCCCAAGTTGGGAATTTCCCAGTGCTTGCCTGTCACCCCTGCAAACAGGCAATAACCGGTCGGCAATGGGGCCACATTGCCAGATTGGGAGCCAGCCCCAACCCCTAGCACACACTCCATGCGTCCCCTGCCACGCCTTTTCCTGGCCGCCGCCGGTCTGCTTGCTTCACAGCTATCGCCGCTCCTCCGCGCGGCCGATGATACGGTCAGCACCGCCGTGTTTTCCCGGGTCAGCAAAGAGTATCAACGCGCGCGGTTGCCGGGAGGAGGCTTCAAGCCCGAGTATTATGCGATTGCGAACGGCGGCATGGTGGCCGGCACGACCCGTGACCAGACCGTGGAGCGCGTCACTTACCCCGAAGTCGCCGAATTGGTGATGCGGGAGCTTGGCCGGCAAGGCTACCATTACGCGCAGAGCGCGGGGCAGGCGAGCCTGCTGCTGGTGCTGCACTGGGGAAACACGCTGCCTTTCAACACCATCAATTTCCAGCAAAGCCTCGGGCCGGCCTCGCAGGCCATGGCGAATCTCCAGCAACTGAAGAGCAACAGCAACGCGTCGCAAAGCGACATCGACCGGGCGCAGGGTGACCTGGATGCCGTGCTCGACTTGGTTGAGATGGAGCGGCTGATGCGCAATTCCTACGTCGCCCCCAACGCGCGGCTGCTCGGCTACATCGAGGATATCAACGACGCCAACGACATTCGCCGCCTGACGAGCGTCGGCGACGACCGTTATCGCGATATGATGGCCGATGTGGAGGAGTCGCGTTACTACGTGATCATCTCGGCCTACGATTTTTCGGAACTCGTGAACCACGGGAAACAGAAGCTGCTTTGGGTGACGCGGGTGAGCGTGCGGTCTGCCGGCAATAGCTTCGACGGAAGCGTGAGCGCGATGCTCAAGAACGCCTCGCATTATTTCGGTCGGGAAAGCGGCAAACTCGTGCGCGGCGAGGAACTTCGCGGACGCGTCGAACTCGGCGACCTGAAATTCCTCGGCGAGGCCAAGGAGCAACCCTCCACCGGAAAGGAGCAGCGGAAATGAAACGATTGGTTTATTTTTTGATATTCGCTGTGGTCTGCATCGCGGCATTGCCCGCCGTCGAAACCGTCACCACCGCCGTATATGGCAGGATCGGCAACGGCTACAAACGCGAGCGGTTGGCCGATGGTTCATTCAAACCCGAATACTATGCTCTCGCCAACGGAGGGCGCATCGCCGGCACAGGGAGCGATGTCACCGTGGATCGGATTGCTTATTCGGAAGTAGCCCAGATCGCCGCGCGGCTGCTGTCCCGGCAGAACTACCATTACGCCCAAAGCAAAGAGCAGGCGAAACTCATGATTGTGCTGCACTGGGGGACGACGCTGGCGTTCAACAGCGGCAACTACAGCCAGACCGTGAACCAAGTAGCCCAAGCCATGGCGGGTTCCGGTCCCCAGGGAATGGGCAGCATCGAGCGCGATATGTCTGCCGTGCCGAGCGACGGGGCAGCCGAGGGCGAATTGTTGAAACTGATGATGGAAAACCGGGCGCGCGACCGGATCAATCAGGACAACGCCCGGGTGCTCGGCTACATTGACGACATCAATGAATCAAACGACATCCGGCGCTGGGCGGGCGGGGGTGATCGCTACAACGACCTGATCGGCGACGTCGAGGAATCGCGCTACTACATCGTGATCTCGGCCTATGATTTCGATCAGCTCGTGAATCACAACAAGAGGAAGCTGATGTGGCAGACGCGGGTAAGCGTGCGCGCGCCGGGCAATCGCTTCGACGACAGTTTTGCGGCAATGCTCAAGAGCGCAGCCCCGTATTTCGGCCGCGATAGCGGCAGACTCATCCGTGGAGAAGAGAGCAAGGGCGTCGTCGAACTCGGCGACTTGGAATTTCTCGGCGAGGCCACGGAGCAGACAGGTTCACCAGCCGAGGAGAATAAATGAACTTCAGAAGACAGAAAATGGTGGCTCTTGCGCTCGTGGTCCTGGCGGCGACGGTCTCCGGCGGGGCGGCAGAGAAAACGGTGGAGACGGTGTTGAAAGCTCGAGTGGGCAACGGCTATAAACGCGAAAAGGCGAAGGACGGGAGCTTCAAGCCCGAGTATTACGCGCTGAGCAATGGCGGGCGCCTCTATGGAACCACGTCGGACAATACCGTGGACCGGGTGACTTATCCGGAGGTGGCAGCGATCGCGTCCCGCCTATTGGCGCAGCAGAATTATCATTATGCCCAAAGCGAGGATCAGGCTACGCTCCTGATCGTGCTCCAATGGGGTAACACGATAACCTTTAACCGCGTCAACTATGACCTGGCTGTGAGGGAAGGGGACATGGCAAAAATTCTCCTGCTCAATCGGGAGCGCGACCAGATCAATGAAGACAATGCGCGGATCCTTGGTTACATGGATGAGCTGGCCGATTTGAATGACATCCGCCGGTGGGCGGGCGGGGGCGATCGTTACAACGATCTGATCGCCGATGTGGAGGAAACGCGCTATTACATCATGATTTCCGCCTTTGATTTTCGGGATTTGTCGAAACGAAAGCGACGGACGCTGCTCTGGCAGGTGCGGGTGAGCGTGCGTTCGGCAGGCAACAGTTTCGACGACACTTTCGTGCCCATGCTCAAAAGCGCCGCCAAATATTTTGGCCAGGATAATCGAAAGCTCATTCGCACCGACGAATCCAAGGGAAGGGTCGAGCTGGGTGACCTGAAATTCCTCGGCGAGGAAAAGGAAGAAGCCAAACCGATGGGACAGAAGTGAAAATCCGCGGGCACCTACGAATGACGACTAGAAAACGTTCACAAAAATTGACGGAGAACGGGGCGGGGGCGGTGTTAATAGCCCTTACGCTTCACTTTTGTCGCCATCGACAAGGTCGAGGAACCGGACAAATCTTCAGCTAAGAAGGACGCAAGAACCCCATGA
>JBIQJF010000073.1:0-9453 GCA_044507675.1 Opitutales bacterium
GGAGGCGACTTGGAGCGGGCGAAGGGATTCGAACCCTCGACCCCAACCTTGGCAAAGCCGGCCGGGCGGGTTACGGCGACTTGCGGCGCATAACGTAGAATAACACTAACTATTTGATTTTATTATCAAATTACTGTTTTTCTTGAGGCAGAGGCAACCCGCTGCCGAACGCTGAATAACGCCGATTTACATCCGCGTGGCGACCCGGTGGCGACCCAGAACACCGGAAATGGCCCGCGCCAAGATCACCAAAAGGCTCGTCGACAGCCTGCAGCCCCAAGCCAGCCGATATGTCGTCTACGACACGGAGGTGAAGGGTTTCGGTGTTCGGGTGACGCCTTCGGGAGCCGCCACCTACATACTGGAATACCGACCCGACGGCGGCGGGCGGAACGTCACCAAGAAGCGCATGAGCCTCGGCCGCGTCGGGGAGATCACGCCCGAGGAAGCGCGCAACCTCGCGCGCAACCGGCTGGGCGAGGTCCGCCATGGTCATGACCCGCTGGAGGATCGCCAGACCAAGCGCCGCGAAATGACGGTAGGCGGCTTGATCGACCAATGGGACGAGGAGAACCCGCCTGGCCGACGCACCGGCAAGCCGATGGAGCCCCGCACCAAAGCCTACACGCTCTCGCGGCTCCGGCACCATGCCGTGCCGATCCTCGGTCGCAAGCGAGTCAGCGAAGTGACCGTGGACGACATCAACGATTTCATTCGCCGCGTGTCGAAAGGCGAAACCGCGAAGAGCGCCGTGGGGCCGCGCAAGCGCGGCCGGATCAAAGTGCGCGGCGGGGAAGGAGCGGCCCGCAAGGTCGCCGCCGACCTCTCGCTGGTTTTCGGCTATGCGGTTGAGAAGGGTATCGTCACCGCCAATCCGGTTTCGGCGGCGCGCAAGCCCCGGCCCGGCAAACGGTATGATTTCCTCAGCGAGGACGAGTTCGCGGCGATGGCGGAAGCGCTCACCGCTTTGGAAGCGGAAGGCGTCAATCCTGTCGGCATCGCCGTCCTACGCCTTCTCTTGCTGACCGGCGCGCGGCCGTCCGAGATCGAGCAGCTTCGCTGGTCCGAGGTGGATCAGCAAGGGCGCTGCCTGCGCCTGGAAAAGAGCAAGACCGGCTATTCGGTGCGCCCACTCTCGCCCGCCGCGCTCGACCTCATCAACGCGCAGCCGAGAAGACCGAAATCGCCCTTCGTTTTTCCGGCCTCACGTGGCGACGGGCATTTCGTCGGCTCGAAGAAGATTTGGGCAGAGGCCCGGGAGCGCGCCGGCCTGCCAAACCGCGTCCGCTATCACGCGCGACACGCCATCGCGTCCATCGCCTTGTCGGAAGGGATCGATGTCGCTTCCGTCGCTGCGTTGATGGGGCACAAGGGACCGCGCACGACGCTCGCCATCTACGCCCATGTCATCGACAGCCGCGCCGCCGAAGCCGCCGACAGCATCGGCGCGAAGATCGCAGCAGCGATGGCGGGAAAAGCAAAATCCCGAACCAGTGGGGAATGAACCTGCCTCTCAGGTGGCGGCTCTGCGGCAGAGCCTATCGGATTTCCATTGATAGGAGCGCAGCGCTCCGAACCCATAGAGAGGACAGCACATGAACATGGACATCTTCACCCGCACGCAAGCCGCCCGCTTTCTCCAGAGCCATGGCTTTCGCACCACGGCGGCAAGCCTCGCCACCATGGCGACACGCGGTGGTGGCCCGAGGTTCCTGAAATTCGGCCGCTATGCGCAGTACCGCAGATGCGACCTTCTGGAATGGATGCGGCTTCGGTGCTCCGGTCTTCTCGATTCCACCTCGACGCCATCGGACGGCAGTGCCGGTGGCCTATTCGCCTACGAGCCGGACAACGGCGACCTTGAGGACGGATGGGATTACCGCAACACCGGGGATCGCAATTTCGATGAGGTCACGCGACTGGAAGAAGCCGGAGAACTCGACGCCATCATTCAGGCGGCCGGCGAGAGATATCATCACTTCGAGATTCGGTAAGCGCGGAATCAAAATAGACTTTGCAAAACAAGCGCTTAGTTGACACCCGCAATAGGTCTGGTTTGTAGTGGAGGGGCGGAGTTTCCGCCCTTTCACTGCAAGCTGAAAGGACTTGAGACCATGCGTGAAGATATCGACCTCAACGACAACTTCATCCTGATCCCGGCCGCCTCCGGCGGCGGGGCGCTGGTGCGCCGTAGCCAGATCGCCGGAGGCCGCGCCAACGGGGCGGACGGCGCGATCATCTATCTGGCGGCGGGACCGAGCGTCTACACCACCGCCACCATTCCGCAGATCGCCCGCTATCTCGGCGCGGAGGTCGCCGACATCGGCCGCGAGTGATCGGAGCTTCCCCGCGCTCATCGATGCCGCCGGTCACCCCGGCGGCATTTTATATCCGAACGCCGAAGGATCACGCATGTCCGCCATCGTTGGGCTTCCATATGAAAATCTCGATCCTCCCGCCATCGCCGCGCATCTGGACGCGGAGCGCCGCGGGAGACTGCCGAGACGCCGACGCGGCCAGCGGGACTATGTGCAAGTGCGCCTCACCGATGCGCTTGTCCGTTCGGTGCAGGTGCCCGCCCGCGAGGAATGGGTTCGCGACGGCGGCTGTCCCTACCTCGCTTTGCGCATCCAGCCGGGCGGCAGCAAGAGCTGGTACTATCTTTATTCCGACCGCGATGAGCAGCATTCCGAGCGCGAGCATCTGGGAAGCGCGTCGGATTACACCGTGGAAGAAGCGCGCCGAAAGGCGGAATGGCGGCACGCAGGTCACTACGGCGTTGCCCGGCGAGCGCCGAGGCTGCGCCGTGACATGCCGTTGAAGGAGGTCGTGACGCTCTATTTCTTCGAGCACAGCCCGGCCGATTCCGATTGGTTCAGGGTGATGGAGCACTTGTTCGCTCGCTACCTGATACCGCGATTCGGCAGCCAGCCGCTTTCCGCGCTCGACCGCCACCGCTGGCTATTGCTGGTGGAGAAGGTTGCCGCCGACCGTCCGACGCGTGGCGTCAATTTCCTCAAAGGTGCGAAGGCTTTCCTTTCATGGGCGGTGGAGCGCGGTTTGCTGCAAGCGAACCCGCTGGCGAAAGCCAAGCTCGACCTACCGCCGGCTCGCAAGACCACCTTCCTGTCGGTGGACGACATCCGCGCCATCTTCGAGGCCGCCGCACGCCTCGGCCATCCGTGGGCCGCAATGATCGGCCTCGTGATCCTCACCGGCGAGCACATGGAGGACGTGCGCGAGATACGAGGCGAAGCCGTCTTTTGGGACGAGAGCGCCTGGGCCGTCGACTATGATCGCTGGCGCGGCCCCCATCTCGATACCTCGCGCCGGATCAACCTTTCGCCGGAAGCGATGGCGCTGCTCGTCCCCTACCGAGGCACACGGGGGTATCTGTTCGCCTCGCCGCGTGCGTTTCTGACGCCGAAGCCCATCAATTTCTATGCTGAGATCAACGAGCGGCTGCGGCAGGAAAGCGGCGTGCCGACGCCGTGGACGGCGCGCGACCTCTGGCTGTCCGTGCAACGCGAGACAGGACGGTTGAAGAAGGGCACGGAGACATGGGCGGTTTGGGCCGGGTGGATCGCCTCCGGGCGGCATCCGAACGCCGAGAAATTCGAGGTCGAGCTTTGAGCCGCGTGCCATCGGCAGGTCGGAGCCGAGGCGGAGAAAACCCGTATCGAAATATGAAACGACATTCCACGCGAGCGGAATCCGAGGCTGACAGGAAGGCGCAACGAGCGGCCCGGCGGGCGAGTCCGCATCATGAGATCTGAAACAAGCCGCTCGGCCTACCTATTGGTGCATGGCCGGTGAATTCCACATCAAGAGATGCGACAGGCGAAACACCGATGAGACGCGGCGCGATGCACTTGAAAATGCCAGAACGTCTAGCCAAGTCGCCCGAAACTGGGCGCTCAAAAGTCCACCTGCCGGAAAATCGCGTCAGAAATTTTGAAGCGAGCACGTAGTGCGGAGGCTTCCTGTGAACCCCGGCAGGAACAGCCCGCGCGGCGCGTAGAGCGGGACTACCGGATGAATGTTACAGCCGCCGTGGAATCGCCTTTTGTATGCCTGTTATCGAGTCTGTCAGCGCGTATCTCGAAAGCTGAAGCTCTTCGGATCGATCAGCCTTCCTCTTCGCCGGGGTTGTCGCCGGGCTCAGTCATCGGGAAGAGTATAAGGGTATAGCGCCGGCACCACCCCCCACCGCTCTCCCAGCATTGTCTTGCGACAGTGCTCCAACTTCAAAAGACAACTCAGGAAAACGAAAAATCTGGATGCCAAAACGCAGGCTTAGGTGAAAGAGAATTCAGGATACATAACGGTCTCGGATATCTACTCTCATAGGACGAATGGGATAGCTTTCCGGCACTCGCATGGTGAGTGTCGGAAAGCATCCTTCCTCCCCTCAGCTTCTCGGCCCTTCCCACTCCCCAGCCTCAAAGCGCCGCCAAAGCTCGCGGCGCACCCGATGCCATTTCCCCTGCTCGAATGTCTCGGAATAGCGCCACGCTCGATCCTCCTCGATGAAAGCGATCTCCTCGGCGCCCGGCCCGTGCTTGGCAATCAGCTCGTCGGCAAGCGCCTTGATCTCACCTACCGGGATCAGTCGAGGGCGGATGCTCAATTCCCATTTGTGCCAGAGGAACGTCCCCCAGATGGGGGACAAGGCGAGAGCCCACATCAGCCAGTTCCAATTTTCTCCTACCAGCGCCACGTCTCATGCCCAGCATTTGTTCCGATAATTCCGAACATATGATACATGGACGAGTTCGGCGTGTCAGGAACATTTTGTTCTCATGGACACGTTGGCACAGAGCCTCAGGAGGCGAGCAGAAGAATTGGGATTGTCACACGCGGAGGTCGCGCGCCGCGTAGGCGTCAGCGAGCGCCGCTATGGGCACTATGTGGCCGGTCGAAACGAGCCGGACCTCGCAACCCTCTTACGGATCGCCGGCGTGCTTCAGACAAGTCCGAACGTGCTGTTGGGCTTTGATACCGAACCGGAGAAATCAAAGCGCCGCTTGCTGATCGACCGCTTGACCGCCGCGGCCCATGCGATGGATGAGAGGGAACTGGAGATCACGGTAATTCAGGCGGAGGCCGTCGCGGCGGTCTAGTTTTCATAGCTGCCAGAGCGGGTAGTGGGTAGCCATGAGCATTAAGAAGGGGGGACAATAATGAGCGATAACCAGCCGGAGTTGTATGGGTCGCGCCTATTAGCACTTGGCTTTCATGATCTCAGTCGTATGGCGTGATTATATCCGCCATGCCTTAATGTATAAAATTCTGACATCATGACTTCTCCTGATTTAGTTCTAGATAAATCTGACCCTGGGGACGAGGTCGTCGCGCGCTTCGATTACCAACACTCATACGCGGCAATAAACGCTATTCGGTTGATTACCGGAGAGGGCGACTGTGTTCAGATTATATGTGAGAATCACGAAGACTTTCTGCTGAAAAAAAGTAGCGGGAAATTCATTGGAACGCAGATCAAGACGCGGAAGATCACATTACCACCGTTCAAAGCGGGAGAGGCGCAGGTCGCGAATGCCTTAGGGAAGTTCTGCCTGCTGGATCAGAAGTTCCCAGGCTGCTTCGAAGGCTTCGATTTTACAACCAACCACGCGTTCTGGGAAAGCGAGAAGTCGCTGAATAATCTTCCTTGGCTTCTGACTACACTCCAGGAGCGCGGAGGCATTAAGGGACTACGCGAGAACAATCCGCTGCGCCAGTTTGTCGGTGGGATTGCAGACAACACCGGCCTCAGCCCGCAGAATGTGGCTGCCACACTGCTCAGGACGACGGTTCGGGGGCACGAAGCGGAAATCTCCCATATTCGCAGCAGTGTGCAGGAAGCGCTTTGCGCGTGCCCCGGCGTTGCGGACCTACCCTATGCCACCGTCGCCGCAATAGCCAAGGCGCTCGTCCAACTCGCGCGAGAAGCATCGGCCAAGGTGCTGAAGGGACCTATAACAGAGCTGTTCGCGCTAGGAACCGATTTGAAGCAAGCGGTTGATGACCAACTCCTTGCGGGAAAATGTATTTCCAAAGCCGATGTTCTCGCCGTCATCGACCAGTTCAAAGGCGGCAAGCTCTACGAGGATATTAGCGTCTCGACGCTCGTAACACCCTCTGACGCTCCGTCCGATTTGGTAATAGCGTTCCGCAAACTGGCAAAGGGCGGTGTTGAGGCTGGCCGCGTCACGAACATCGAAGATCGTGTCCGTTCCTTCGAGGCGTTGTTCCTCGAATGGAGCCGGAAGTACGGGGTGGACGAGGCAACGAAACGCTACAATAACGTGCTTGCGGCGGTGCAATTCGAAGCTGCCGAGGCACATGCCAGTGCGGAGAAAGGTGGGGAGCCTTACGGCTCCGCGATGTTCGGCGCTCTCGCGAACCGCCTGATGGCACGCGCCCGGGACGATCGCGATCAACTCCACGGATGCCGCCCCGAACATCTGATCGGTGCTGCGGGAATCCTCACCCAGCAGTGCAAGACCTGGTGGTCGCCGAAATTTAATGTCGTCGAGGACATGCCATGAGCGTGGATCTCGTCGAGCTTGTAACGGCGCTGGATAAGGATGAGGACGTCCACCTGGCCCGCATCATCGTCCTACTCAAAGCGTTCTCGCGACCGGACGCCCCGGCGATCGAAGGCATCACCAAGCTGGCCAAACTTGATTTCCTGCTCCGCTATCCGTCATGTTTGGAGAAGGCTCTGATCGCGCGAGACGTATCAGTCAAGAACATTCCGGTGGATGATTTTGAGCGGCTGACCATCGAAGCTCGGATGGTACGCTACCGCTACGGACCCTGGGACCACCGGTACCGCCGTTTTCTCAACATTCTAGTGGCCCGCCGCCTCGCTGTAGTTCGCACCGACGGGCGCACAATCCAGATCGATCTTACGGGGCAGGGCAGCGATCTCGCCGAAAAGCTGATCGAATCGCCCGGTTTCTCGCGGATCTACGAGCGAGCCGTCTTATTGAGCAAGCATCTCAACCTGAAGGCGCGCGCGTTGATGGAGTTTATCTACGAGCAATTCCCTGAACTGACCTCGCTCGAGTTCAACGAGGGGATCGCGTTCACAGGGGAGGCCCGATGAAGCTCTTGATGGAATCCCTTGTACTGTTGTGCAAGCAAAGCGAAGAACGTGTCCGTTTCGGCAGCCGGCTCTCATTCTTCCACGGCGAGATGTCCACTGGCAAATCGACGATCGCAGAGCTGATCGACTATTGCCTTGGCGGCTCGCTGCAAAAGACACCCGCTATTCAGAGCGAACTTGTCGGTGTTCAGCTCCAGGCATCGGTCGGTGACACTGCGCTCCTGATCGAGCGCAATCCCCATACCACCACCTCAGTTGAGGTAAGTTGGGAATACGACGGTGAGGCGGGGCGCGAGAACCTGCCCCTTGCGGCCGGCGAAGTGCCTGTCGTCGGCGATGAGATTTACAACTACAGTGACTTCCTCCTGCGCAACCTCGGTATGCCAGTGCTGAAGGTCCGCAAGCGCAAGGGCGACCCAGAATCAGCACTTCAGCGCCTGAGCTTCCGGGATTTCTACAAATTTTGCTATCTCGATCAGCCCGACCTCGATTCCAGCTTCTTCCTGCTCGACCAGCCCATTCGGCAGGAAAAATCTAAAGATGTACTACGATACATACTGGGATTTCACAGTGACAGACTAAATGAATTACAAGCTGAACTTTCCGAAATCCGGCAAGAACAGCGCACGATGCGCGAAGCGGCCAAGCAGATCGACGAATTTCTTCATCGATACGGCTTTGCCTCTAAAGCAATGATCGAGGAAGAGATCAATAAGCTGAACGACGAAGAAGAAAGGCTTAACGAGGAGATTGAAAATCAAGGCAGTGATGATCTCCCTGCATCGACCGTGGCGGAGGAAGACCAAGCCCAGATTGCCTCGCTATCGGATGCGATCACATCGAAGACCGAGGCGGTTGCCGATATCGAGCGGCGCCTGAAGGAGCAGGAGTCGCTCATTGCTGAGTTCATTGCGATGAAGTTCAAGCTTGCCCGGTCCTCAACTGCGTCAGAGTTGCTAAAAGGCGCGGCGTTTCACGCCTGTCCCGCCTGTGGCACCGATGTGAGCCACAAGAGTGACGGAAAACATTGCGTATTGTGTAAGTCTGACCTTGCAGAAGCGCCCGGCGGGTTTGAAAGCGACAGTGCCGTAATGGAGCGCGACCTCTCTGACCGCATAGATGATCTGAAACGGTCCGTGCAGCGCCTCAAGAGATCGCTCGACCGGCAGAATCAGGAACTGGGCGCTCTCACTAGCAAGCGCGCCGATGTTCAGCAACGCGTGGAATTTGCCCGCAGACAGATCGAGTCCGAATATATGAAGCGTGCTCGGCGGCTTGAAAGCCGGCGCGGCGAGATTAGGGAACGGCGCCGCCTACTGGTGCGTATCATGGGTATGCCCGAAGAGGTCGAAACCAAGATGAAGGCGGCCGATGCGCTATCAACGCGCATTGCCGAACTTGAACGTAATATCCAGACCGAGCAAGGACGTTTCGAAGCTGGACGGCAAAATGTCGATGCGCTGGAAAGAAACTTCCACGCACTCCTGCAGGCCATCCACTTCCCCGAAATTAAGGCGGACGATAGAGCTTTCCTAAACCAGCGCACATGGTTTCCCTATATCCATCCGAGAGGTAACGAATCCCTCGCGTGGACCTTCAGCGACGCTGGCTCTGGAGGAAAAATGGTGCTTTTTAAAATATGCTTCGCCCTTGCGCTGCATCAGACAGCCGCACAGCGGCAGCTGCCCTTACCGAGGCTCATCATCATCGATTCTCCCATGAAAAACATCACTCCGGATATAAATCCGGAGATATTTCGTAACTTCTATGTGGAGCTATACCGCCTGCTCGCGGGCGATATGAAAGAATGGCAATGCATAGTTATCGACCAAACGCTCTTCGCCCCCCCACAAGAAATTGGTGATCACTATGAACGTCTAATGACAAAGGACGATCCAGACCATCCTCCTCTGATCAGTTATTATCGAGGGCACTAAAGATATCTGATAACGCGTGCCCTGAACCGATTCTCTGCGATTTTACGTCGCGCTGCCGTCATTTGGCGGAAGTTCCTAAGAGATCGCGGCGTGGTTGCGAGCCCCGGTTCCCTTTCCACTGCCCGCTCTCTACAGCGCTATGTGAGAGCGCGAGAGCGGGCCCTGGGAAGCGAACTCCCCTCAGCGCTCTATCTCTCTATCCCTATCTCGGCAGGGCGGCGGAACCAGCAGGGGCGGCGCATCAACCAGAGAGCCGTTTCATCCGCGTGGCGACCCGGTGGCGACCCGGAATTGAAACGACGAGGCCGCCTTGCGGCGGCCTGACGTAAAACATTGATCTTAAAAGAGAAACTGGAGCGGGCGAAGGGATTCGAACCCTCGACCCCAACCTTGGCAAGGTTG
>JBIQJF010000074.1:0-9362 GCA_044507675.1 Opitutales bacterium
TTGCGCAGTTCGTTGATGAGATTGATGCGATGCAGCGGACTGACGGACTCAAATTCGCGGTGCAGCAGTTCGGAAGGGTTGGTGGGGTCGAGGCCCATGGACATCTTGATGCGGTGTTTGCCGGGCTGGACGTCGGTGAGGGTGAGGAACCAGACCATGTAGGGATGCACCACGGGAAAGGACCGGGCCTTGATGTTGGAAAACACGCCGAGAATGGTGTGCTTGCCCGAGGCGGGGTCGATGTGGACGCCGTCGCAGGTGATCCAGGCCAACAGGGAAGGTTTTGACTGCACGGCGCGACGATTACGGCGGGCGCAACAAGTTCCAAGTATCAAGTATCAGCCGGCGGCAGGGGATTTTCGGAGTTCAACCTGTTCTCCGGGAGGCGCAAAGGCCGAGGGAGACACGCGTGCGGCCACCTTTTTCTTGTGTATGGAAAACGCGCCCGATTTAACGGCTGCCGATGAAGTATATTTTCGTCACCGGCGGGGTGGTTTCTTCCTTGGGCAAAGGGCTCACGGCGGGTTCGCTGGGCGCCCTCCTCGAGATGCGCGGGCTCACCGTGCGCATCCAGAAGTTCGACCCTTACTTGAACGTGGATCCGGGCACGATGAGCCCGTTCCAGCACGGCGAGGTTTACGTGCTCGATGACGGCGCGGAGACCGACCTCGACCTCGGCCATTACGAGCGCTTCACGTCAGGCAAACTCAGCCGCGCCAACAGCCTTTCGTCCGGCCAGATCTACGAGGCCGTGATCGCCAAGGAGCGCCGCGGCGACTACCTCGGCAAGACCGTCCAGGTGATTCCGCATGTCACCAACGAGATCAAGGAGCGCATCTACAAGGGCGGCAAGGGTGTGGACGTGCTCATCACCGAGATCGGCGGCACCACCGGCGACATCGAGGGACTGCCGTTCCTGGAAGCGCTGCGCCAGTTCGCGCTCGAGGTCGGTCCGAAGGATTGCATTTTCATCCACGTCACGCTCGTCCCCTACGTGACCGCTGCCGGCGAACTGAAGACCAAGCCCACGCAGCAGAGCGTGGCGAAGCTTCGCGAGATCGGCATCCAGCCGCACCTGCTCGTCTGCCGTTGCGAAAAACCGCTCACACTCGAGATGCGCGAGAAGCTCTCGATGTTCTGCAATGTCCCGGTGAAGGCCGTGTTCGCCGCCGAGGACGTCGAGTCCTCCATCTACGAGCTGCCCGGTATGCTCCAAAAACAGGGCATGGACCAGCATGTCTGCGAACTGCTTGGCATCAAAAACCGGCCCAATCCGAAAAATATCTGGGCCGACATCGTCCACCGCATCAAATCGCCCAAGCACGAGGTGAAGATCGGCGTCGTCGGCAAATACATCGAGCTGCAGGACGCCTACAAATCCGTCTATGAGTCGCTGGCCCACGCCGGCATCGCCAACCACTGCCGCGTGAACGTCGTGCGCGTGGACGCCGAGGAACTCGAGACCAAGGCCGGCCTTCGCCAGCTCGGCAAACTCGACGGCATTCTCGTCCCCGGCGGCTTCGGTGACCGTGGCATCGAGGGCAAGATCGCCGCCGCCGGTTTCGCGCGCAAAAACAAGATTCCCTACTACGGCCTCTGCCTCGGGCTCCAGGTCGCCATGATCGAGTTCGCCCGCAACGTGCTCGGCCTGAAGAAGGCCAACTCGATGGAGATCGACCCGAAGACACCCGAGCCCGTCGTCGTGTTGATGGACGAGCAGCGCAACGTCGTCGCCAAGGGTGGCACGATGCGCCTCGGCGCCTATGAGACCAAGCTCAAGCCCGGCACGCTCGCCCGCAAGGCCTACGGTGCCGAAAGCGTCACCGAGCGCCATCGTCATCGTTACGAAGTGAACAATGACTACATCGAGCGCTTCGAGAAAGCCGGCATGATCATCTCCGGCTGGAATCCCAAGCGCGGTCTCGTCGAAATCGGCGAACTGAAAAACCACCCATGGTTCCTCGGTGTGCAATGTCACCCCGAGTTTCAGTCCAAGCCCAACAAGGCGCATCCGCTTTTCGCCGCCTTCATCGCCGCCGCGATCAAGAACCAGAAGAAGAAATAAATTGAACCACAGATGAACACAGATGTTCACAGATTTTTGGCCGGGTTGATTCATCTGTGCGCATCTGTGCGTATCTGTGGTTAAGCTGTCTCGTTTTATGCTGTTTGATCCGAAACGCCTCCTCCTCATCGCCGGGCCTTGTTCGCTCGAGAACGAGACGGTCTGTCGTCGCGTGGCGGAGGCGCTCGCGAAACTCGCGAAGAAGCACAATGAGTTGAACATCGTCTTCAAGGGCTCGTTCGACAAAGCCAACCGCACTTCGCTCGGCGGACGCGGCACGGGGCTTCGCGAAGGCCTGCGGCTCCTCGCGCTCATCAAGAAGGAATACGGCTTTCCCGTGCTCACCGACATTCACGAGCGCCAGCAGGCCGCGCCCGTCGCCAAGGTGTGCGATGTGCTGCAGATTCCCGCTTTCCTCTGCCGCCAGACTGACCTGTTGGTCGCGGCGGCGAAGACCGGCGCAGTCGTCAACGTGAAGAAAGGCCAGTTCCTTTCGCCGCAGGAGATGGAGTTTGTCGTGAGCAAACTGCGCCAGAGGAAGGCCGCCGAGATCTGGCAGACCGATCGCGGCACGACTTTCGGTTATCAGAATCTCGTCGTGGACATGCGGTCGTTCGCCATCATGAAGGCGCACGGCACGCCCACGGTTTTCGACGCCACGCACAGCGTGCAATTGCCCGGCGCGGCCGGCGGCAAGAGCGGCGGCAAGCGCGAGTTCGTGCCGCCCTTGGCGAAGGCGGCGCTCGCAGCGGGCGCGGACGGACTTTTCCTCGAAACGCATCCCGATCCGGCGAATGCCATTTCGGACGCCGCCAGCCAGATTCCGCTCGCGGAGTTGCCCGCCCTCATCGCGAGCTGCGTGGCCGTGTGGAAAGCGGTGCGGAGCTGATAAATTTGGAGGGCTCAGCTCCCGCTGAGCCGCGGCACATCGGGAGATGTGCCCTCCACCTGTAGGGTCGGCCCTTGGTTCGGCCGAGCGCAGCGAAGAATCCACCTGAACGAGGTCGTTGCCCGCTACACTTCAATTTGAAACGCTCTAGCCGACGAACGGCGGCATTGGTTGTATGGATTCCCCTCTATCAAGAGGGGTGGCGCGTGGCGCCGGGGTGTGTGCGAGGGAATTGGAGCGTGGGAAATGCCCAATTCAGGTCCACCACGAAGGCACAAAGACACGAAGCAGAGGCCTTTCTTTGTGCCTCAGTGTCTCTGTGGTTAACTTCCCAGTTCGTTGCTCAGAATGCTCAGTGCGTAGAGTGCGGCGGTGTCACTGCGGAGCACGAGCGGGCCGAGCGTCACCGGCACGAAGCCGGTGGTGAGCGCGGCACTCATCTCGGCGGGCGAGAAATCGCCTTCGGGACCGACGAGCCAGAGCGCGTTTTTGGGTGGGTGACCCTGTTTCTGGGCGAAGGAGGCGAGGGCGTGCTTTAGTGTCTTGGTGCCGGCGTGCAGGCTGGCGATGAGCCTGAGGTCGTAGCCGGACGAAGCGGCGATAAAAGCGTCGAACTTCTGCAGCGGTGTGATTTCCGGGAGCCACGGATTGCCGCATTGCTTGGCGGCTTCAATCGAGGTGATGCGCCATTTCTCGACCTTCTTGTCAGCGCGATCGCCCTCGAGATGCACCTGCGTGCGCTCGCTGATGATCGGCACGATGCGCGCCGCACCGACTTCGGTGGCTTGGCGCACGATATCGTCCATCGTCGAACCCTTGGGCAAGGCTTGGGCGAGCGTGATCGAGAACGCCCGCGTGGCGTCGGGACGTGTTTCCTTTACGCGCAACACAGCGGCGCTGCGATGGGCATCCGTGCATTCGGTCAACCACTCGCGCCCGTGGCCGTCGAAGGCCGTAACCGGATCGCCGCGACCGCAGCGATTCACCGCGACCAGATGGTGGCTCTCCTCCGGCGACAGCCGGATTTCCACCGCGCCGGCGGAGACGTCAGGAGCATAAGCGCGAAAGTCGGGCATGCCGCGACGATTACGTCGCGAAGTAACAAGTGCCAATCTTGAAGTATGAAGTGCCAGCCAACAAGTGACTGGATGCGGAGCTGACTCTCGCCATGCCGGGCCTGATACCTGTCGCCTGTTACTTGATACTTCGTTTTACGGTCGCCGGAAAACGAACAGGTGGTTCAGTCCGAGTTGAAAGGTCGAGTGATGTTCCAACTCCAAGCCGCTCGCCGTGAAGATCGGGCCGGTGTCCGCGGGCTTGAAACCGTGATGCTCCTCCAGGCTCATGCCATCGGCCAGACCGAGGCGCACGAGTGTGTGCACGATGTCGTCCACGCGCGGCGAGGGCACGGTCATGATGAGGCGCCCGCCCGGGGAGAGGAGCCGGGATGCCTCGCGCGCGAGCGGGGCCTTGTCGCGGATGTGCTCCAGCGTGGCGAGCAGCGTGATGGCGTCGAAACGGCCGGCCGGGAAATCGAGCGGCTCGGCGAAGGGCACGGCGCAAAGGGCGAACGTGGCGGTTTCGCGCGGCTGTGCCAGCGGATCGAGTCCGACGCTGTCGCGGATGGTGCCGCCGAGGCGTTCGAGGAATTCGCCCTGATGGCAGCCGATGTCGAGCACCCGCGCTCCGGGCCGCAACCAAGCGCGGACCTTGCGTTCACGCCAGGATTGGAGCCACCGGTCGACAGTTTTCATGGCGACAGATTTGCGGTCTGCCGGGCCACACACAAGCCGTTCCGAGCCATTAACCTTTCGCTTTCACCGCGGATCACACGGATTGAACGGATAAAATTTATCCATGTTTGTCCGTCTCATCCATGCCGAAAACCCCTTGGAAAAGTTTCTGAAGAGCCACTGCTTGACCAACTCGTGCCCACGACGACACGGCCATCGGCTGAGATGGCGTTGGCCCAGCTCTGATAAGCGCCTCCCGGCAGGTCACCCAAGCCTCTGAAGGATTGGGCATGGGCAGGCGAGAACCAGCCGAGGCCAATCAGGATAATACCCAGCAACGAACGATGCTTCGTGAACATAGCGGGACCTTGAAGTTTTTGAGGAGGGAACGAGTGCCCGAAAACCGGACGCTCGTTCTATCCGGTGGCCCGCCGGATAAAGTGATCTGGTGCCCGGGGTGGGGGTCGAACCCACAAGCCTTTAGGGGGCGGCGGATTTTGAGTCCGCTGCGTCTGCCAATTCCGCCACCCGGGCGACTGAGGGCGCGAGGGAAACCGAGCCGGCCGCCCATGTAAACCCGTTTTTCTTCGCTCCCGGGGAAACCCGGGCCGGAATGCTGTGTCCACCCTGCGGTCCCTGCATGATCGCCACCCCACGCCGTCTCAACCTGCTGCCGCCGGACGAAAGCAGCCTGTTCAAGCGCCAGCTGATAGCGCTTTTCTTCATTATCAGCCTGCTGAACCTGGGCTTTTACTGGCAGCGGGCGTTTCGCGAACAAGCGGCGGGCCGCAACTGGCAGAGCGTGATGCGGGGTTGGGACGGACTTGCGTGGTATGCCTGGATGTTTGCGGCCCCAGCCACGCTCCTGCTCATCCGTCGCTATCCCTTCGAGGCGGAGCGGCCGTGGCGCAGCGCGGGTCGGTTGATCGCCGGCAGCGCCGCGATCTATTTCGTCATCACCAACACGCGCTATCTCCTGCGCGTGGCGCCGAATCTCTGGCTGCCGCCGGAGGCGCAGGTGCCGGTGAATCTTGTGGCCTACGCGCATACCCAGCTGGAGCGCCTGCCGCTCGATTTCCTCACCTACGGCGGGCTGTTCGCGGCCTCCTACGCGGTGGACTACTACTCCAAATACCGCCGTCGCGCTGACGAGCTGATGCAGCTCCAGCTGCGCATGGCGCAGGTCGAGTCGGAACTGGCGCGCGCCCAACTCACCGCGCTTCGTCGGCAAATCCATCCGCATTTTCTTTTCAACTCGTTCAACGCGATCGCCACGCTCGTGCGGCAGGGACGCAACGATGCGGCGGTGGACACCATCGCCCGGCTGGGGGAGTTGCTGCGCTTCGTAATGGAGAAGTTCGACGGGCCGGACATCACGCTGCGGCAGGAGATGGATTTCATTCGTTGTTACCTCGACGTGGAGCGGGTGCGATTGGGCGACAAGCTGCGCGTCGTGTTCCGGCTCGACGAACCTGCGCTGGATTGTGTGGTGCCGAGCCTGCTGTTGCAGCCGCTGGTGGAAAATGCCGTGAAGCACGGGATCGCCCGCCGTCGCAATCCGGGCGAAATTTGCGTGAGTGCAACGCGCGAGGGCGAACGCGTGCTGGTGGAGGTGGCCGACGACGGTCCGGAAAAAGAAAGCACCCGGCAGACCGGACCGACGACGGGCATCGGCCTGCGCAACACGCGCAGCCGTCTGGAACACGCTTACGGAGAGGCCTACGGATTCGCGCTCGCGCCGCGGGTTGGAGGGGGCATGGCGGTCCGGCTGGATCTGCCGTGGCGCGTGGAGGCGACGGCATGAAACCGCTTCGTGTGCTCATTGTGGACGACGAGCCGCTGGCTCGCGAAGGCCTCGAGTTGTTGCTGCGCGACGATCCTGAGATCGAGATTGCGGGACAATGCGAAGACGGCGTGGCCGCCCTCGCGGCCATCAGCGCGCAGAAACCCGACCTGGTGTTTCTCGACGTGCAGATGCCGGAAGCCGGGGGCTTGGAAGTGCTGGCGGCGCTGCCGGAGGAGCATCGGCCCGTCGTGGTGTTTGTCACCGCTTACGAGGAGCACGCGGTGCGGGCCTTCGAGTTGTCGGCGGTGGATTATGTGCTGAAACCGTTTCGCGACGACCGTCTGCGGGCGGCGTTGGTGCGAGCCAAGGAGCAGGCACGGCATGCCGACTTCCGGGAGATTCGCCGCCAAACGAGCGAGCTGCTCGAGCGGCTGCGCCGGCTGGAAGCGGTGGCCGGATCAGCCTCGCCGTTCCCTTCGGCGCGCCTGGTATTTCGCACCGGCAACGAACATTTGTTCGTCGAGGCCGCCGACATTGCGTGGATCGAAGCCCAAGGCGCCGGCGCGCGGCTTTTTGCGCGGGGGAAGGAACACGCCGTGCGCGAATCGTTGCAAAGCATCGAGCAGCGTCTCGATCCCGGTCGGTTCGTGCGGATCCATCGCTCATTCATCGTGAGCAAGAGCGCGGTGGCGCGCGTCACGCCGGCCGGGTATGGCGATCACATCGTGTGGACCAACGACGGCGCGCAATTGCGCTTGAGTCGTAGTTATCGCGATCGTCTCAAGTCGCTGCTCAAGACGAGTGACGACAGCGCCTGATCCGCAGGGGTGTGCGGTTCATCGTTCGGACAGTGCATCCTGTGCGAAAATCCGGGGTTAGGGTTCTGTGTTTTTTAATCCAAGTCGCTATCGTTCAGCCGATTGAAAAAGAAGTATAGCCTGAATAGGTCGCACGCTAACAAGCTCGTCAAAAAGGAAACCCGGGAGCGTTCCAGAAGTCGGAGTCCGCATCGGAAAATGGTTTCCGATCCCGCGCCGCACCGGCCGGACCACCAAAAACCAACAACGCACAACAAAATGAAGAACGACATCACCCGCCTCCTTACTCTCACCGCCTTGCTCGGTTTGCTGGCTGCCCCGCTGGCCCTCCGCGCCGACGAGCCCGCCAAGGAGGAACCGAAGCAGGAAGCGCCGGCCGATCAGCCGAAGGACGAGAAGCCGGCTGACGAGCAGCCCAAGGACGGCGCCGAGAAGAAGGAGTGATCCGGCTTGGCGGCCACGCAGTCACTCAGCGGCGCGTGGCCGCCTCCCCTCCGGGGGAAAGCTCGGGAAAATCGGGAAGCTTGGCGCGAGAGGATATCAGGCCGAACTCGGTGAAGTCATTGTGCACGCCATCGTAGGGCCGGTCCTGTTTGAAGATTTGGAGAATGCGACCGTGCTCATAGTCCGTGGTCGGAAAAACGCGCGGTTCCTCGCCCGGAAGAAACAGGGCGGTGTAGGCGTGATGCCGGTCAACAAGGCGGCGAATGACGAGCATGGCGGCAGGGTAACACGGCCGGCGATTTTCGCCAATGCTGGATAGGACGTGATCCGACACACCCCGTCGCCTGCGCGCCACCCTTCTTGATAGAGGGGATTCCAAGCCCACGCTGCCCAAAAGTCGTTTTTGCTGTCATCGCGAGTCCGGCGCAGCCGGACGTGGCGATCCATCTGACTCGAGCTGGATTGCTTCCGCATCCGCGTTTGCGGGGATCCTCGCAATGGCAGGAAGGGGTTGAATGACGGGCTACCGAAATTCCCCTCTATCAAGCCCGAACTATGCAGCGGGATGTGGGTCAGCGCGCTTGCGCGCGCCCTGGAAATGCGCCCGCAAGCGGGCTGCCCACAGCATCACCATAGAGATTCTCGCCACCGAGTGTGATCAGGTTCAACTGCATCGTTCCGGATCAAGAGCGGTGCCCGTCAGGACGGGGTGTGTGCTCGGCCCACGAAAGCACGCCCCAGCGCTCTCTCACTTTGCCGCGACTTCGCGATATTCGCCGAGGGCACGGTAGCGCTCGTAGCGTTGGTCGAGAAGTTTATCGACGGAGAGACCGATGAGCTCGTGCAGGTGTTTGTGCAGGAGTTTTTTCAACGACTCCGTGGCCTGCGCAGGATCGTAGTGCGCACCGCCGAGTGGTTCGGGAATCACGTCGTCCACCACGCCGAGTTCCTTGAGGGAGCCGGCGTTGAGCTTGAGCGCTTCGGCGGCCTTGGGTGCGTTGGCGCGATCCTTCCAGAGGATGGCGGCGCAGCCTTCGGGTGAGATGACGGAGTAGTAGGCGTTTTCGAAAATCAACACGCGGTCGGTCACGCCGATGCCGAGCGCGCCACCGGAGCCGCCTTCGCCGACGATAACGGCAATCGAAGGCACTTGAAGCATGGCCATCTCGCGCAGGTTGACGGCGATGGCCTCGGAAACGTGGCGGGCTTCGGATTCGACGCCGGGGTAGGCGCCGGGAGTGTCGATGAAAGTGAGCACGGGCAGGCGGAACTTCTCCGCGAGTTTCATCAAGCGGAGGGCTTTGCGATAGCCCTCGGGCTGGGGCATGCCGAAATTGCGGACGATGTTCTCCTTCGTGTCGCGGCCTTTTTGCTGGGCGATGACCATCACCGGGCGACCTTCGAAAAAGGCCGTGCCGCCGATGAGGGCGCGATCGTCGTTGAACTGGCGGTCGCCGTGCAGTTCCTGGAAGTCCACGCAGAGGGCCGACACGTAATCGAGAGCGTAGGGGCGCCGGGGATGCCGCGCGACCTGCACGCGCTGCCAAGGGGTGAGGTTCGTATAGATTTCCTTCCGGGTCTTCTCGATCTTGTCCTCGATGGCCGCGAGTTCGGCCGACATGTCGAT
>JBIQJF010000075.1:0-9306 GCA_044507675.1 Opitutales bacterium
GCGCATTTCCAGGGCGCGCGCAAGCGCGCTGACCCACATCCCACTGCATGGTTCCAGCTTGATAGAGGGATTCAAACCCATGCTATCGGAAATTCCTCTCCATGAAGAGGGGTGCCCGTCAGGGCGGGTGGGTGTGTGCGATCTGCGAATATCCTGAAGCGTCAGCTAGTTTGGCGCTTCAGTAGTTCTTACTTCGTTTCAATCAGTCCGCCTTCAGCTGGATATCCGCAATCAGCCGGTGGCCGCCGCAATCGAAGTGAAAAGTGTGGCGCTCCGCGCCTTTCAGGCCTGCGACGGCGAGATTGTCGCCACGCACGATGGTCGGAAGGGTCAGCTTGCAGGGGAAGCCGACATTGCAGAGTGCGTTCTTGAAGCCGCCGACCGTCATGTTGGTGATTTCACCGATGACATCCTTCACCGCGGCGTAGCCGTTCATGTCCAATTCGGCTGCGCTCATGCCGAGCACTTGTGCGGCCGCGACGTGGGCGAAGTCGTCGGGAATGCACAGATAGACGATGCCGTCGATGTGGCCGAGAAATCCCACGCTGCCGAAAACATGCGGCTTGTCCTTGAATCCCTCATAGGCCGCCTCGACCGACTTCTCAACGAAGCTGGCGTCTTGTTTGAGCATCGTCGCGCACACGCTTTTGACGGCGCGGACGATGGATTCCTGGACCAGAGTGTCCGAGATGGTTTGGGCGGTGGCCATGCGGGCGGATAAAGGGAACCGGCGTGTAATCGGCCGGAAAGCCCGTTGGTTGAGGTAAATCTGCCTGTGAAGGGCTTGCTGCGTAAGCATATCCGGATAGAGCCATTCCGCCCGATGCTCCGCTTCCTCATCGCGGTTTCTGTCCTTCTGCCGGTGGGTTGCGTCACTGACCGCCAATCCGCCTCCGCTCCCATGGTTGAAACAAAGTGACAAGTATACTTGACATATGACAAGTATGCTTTACATCACCCGATCATGAACAAGCCAAACCTGATGGAATCGCTGGACCCTTGCTCCGGGCAATACTCATGGAAGACCGATTTCCGGCTCAGCTTCTGGCTGCTGGTCGCGGCGTTGGTGCATGTCATTCAAAGCATGGTTCTCAAGATGCAGCCGGAGTGGGATCCTGCGTTCAGGGTCATGTGGACACTGGCACCACTGGTCCCCGGGTTGCTCTACGTGCGCAGCTGGGTTCGCTTCATCCGTGGCCTCGATGAACTGCAACGACGGATCCAGCTCGAGGTATTTCTGTTTGCCGCGCTGGCCACCGTGATCATCGGCGCAATTCTCAGCGCTCTGAACGAACAGGGCGTGCCCACCGCATGGATGAAACATGGTCTGGGGCTGGGCAGTAGCTTCATGCTGATGCTTGTGCTGTGGACCGCCGGCTGGGCGTTCGCCAAACGCCGTTACCAATGAAGAACTGTGTTCGCGAGCTGCGTGCGGAGCGAGACTGGTCGCAGAGCGAGCTGGCTGACCGGCTGGCCGTGTCGCGCCAGACAATCAACGCCATTGAGACGGAGAAATACGATCCGAGCCTGCCATTGGCGTTGAAGATCGCGAAACTCTTCAAGCGGCCGGTGGAGGAGATTTTCCAAAACGACTGAAACGCGTCCGGGTTTCCTGCATCGTCGTAGCGTTAGACCGAAGTCCGATTTGCGCCTGAGCGGCTTTGTGTTCTCTTAAGCGGGCTTACCCCATGAAATTCCCCGCTGTTCGTTTCTGTCTGTTGTTCTCCCTTCTCGTTTTGTTCGCCTCCGCGCAGGAGGCCGCGCCCGCGCGCAAGCCGCGTGACTATCCGCTCACCGCCGACTCGCTCCCGCAGGAGGGCGTGCCAAAGGGCCAGTTGCACGGGCCTTTCGAGTGGCGCAGTTCGATTATTCGCGGAACGGTGCGCCGCTACTGGGTTTTCGTGCCGGCCCAATACAAGGCCGACCAACCCGCCGGCCTGCTGGTGTTCCACGACGGCCAGCGCGCGCTCAATCCCGGCGGTCCGCTCCGCGTGAACCAGGTGATGGAAAATCTCATCCACAAGAAGGACATTCCCGTGATGATCGGCCTCTTCATCACGCCGGGCAATCTGAGTCATCACTACCCGGACAACCTGGGCATGAGCAACCCGAACAACCGGGCGCAGGAATACGACGTCCTCAGCGACACCTACAGCCGCATGATCATCGAGGAACTCATTCCCGAGCTGAAGAAGACCTACAATATCAGCGACGACGTCGAGAAACGCGTGATCGGCGGCACTAGCAGCGGCGCCATCTGCGCGTTCACCACCGCGTGGGAGCGGCCCGATGCGTTCCGCAAGGTCATCAGCATGATCGGCAGCTACACCTCGATCGGCTACCAGCCCGTGCGCGGCAACCAGCCGATGATTCCCGGCGGTGACTTTTATCCGACGCTCATCCGCCGTAATCCGCCGAAGAATATCCGCATCTTCCTGCAGGATGGTTCCAACGACCTCGATAATCCGTTCGGCAACTGGTTTCTCGCGAATCAGCAGATGCTCACCGCCTTCAACTTCGCCAACACCAGCGCTGACCGCCGCAATCTCGAAGGCCCGCGCTACGACGTGAAGCACGAGTGGGGTGACGGCAACCACTCCGACACCCACGGCGGCGCGCTCCTGCCCGACATCCTCCGCTGGATGTTCCGGGATGTGGAGAAATAAGACCGGGAGCAAAGGCTTCCGGGCTTGGAACAGCCGCCGCGGTTTGCCAAAAATTGGGCCATGCATCCGCGCCTATCTCTCCTTCTCCTGCTGGTCGCAGGTTTTGTCCTGACCGGCTGCATCTCGAAACGTGCTCAGACTCCGGTGGTGATCCAGCCCGGTCCCTGGGCTCTGGTCGAACTGGCCGGTCGGCCGGTTTCCGTCACGGATGCGCTGCGGCAACCTTCGATGCGGTTCGACGCCTCCGCGGGCCGGGTGTCGGGCAATGCGGGGGTGAACCGCTACGGCGGCACCTACACGCAGGAGGGCATGGCGCTCAGTTTCGGACCGGCCGTCGTGACGAAGATGGCCGGTCCGCCCGAGCTGATGAACATCGAGACCGAGTTTCTCGCGCTGCTGCCACGCGTGCGCAACTGGCGCATGGACGCCAGCTGGCTCGTCCTGCTCGGGCAGTATGGTGAGGTGCTGGCGCGTTTCGTGATTGGCCAGAATTCGTAGAATCGCGCCGCCGGCCGGGCCGGAACGCGCGGGCTCCTGCTACAGGGGCGCGTCATGCGGCGTTGCCCCCGGTCAGCGTCCGCGGTGCGTTCCGCATGCCCGGATAAAAGGCGAGGGCGAGGAAGTCGGGGTGGAGCCGCCGCTCCATGACCGAGCGTTGCAACGGATCGGTCGCCCGGCGGCGAGGCTCAGGTTGGTGAGGTTGGCGCAGACGCGCCGGATGAGGTGGTTTGGTTTTCATGTTGGGAAAGGTTGGGCGACCTTTCCCCTCCGGATGCGAACCAAGGGGCCGAAAAAAGCCCCTCCGGTTGCGAACACCGGAGGGGCGAAAGTCGAGTGAGACGTTCAGAACCCTCGCGGCGCGCCGATGACGGCGGACACGACGATGGACGAAAGGCTGGAGGAGCCGATCGCGATACGGGTCGTGTTAGCGGAGAGATTCATGACGGGGTGAACAGAAAACGCGGCCGCAGCCTTTGTCCACGGCGCGGTGGGCGTCCGGCTGGAATTGGCCGGAACTGTGCCGGTGTCCGCTCAGCTCTTGGGCGTCAGCGGCGTATGGTAATAAAAGGTGGCTGGCGCCGGCCGTCGAAGGTTAGCCGATCGGCTAGTTTTAGGGGTCGGAATCGGGTGAAAATAGGGTGGCGGACTGAAACCAGTTGAAACGATCCGAATATTCGCCGGTGATGTGAGGCTGCTGCATGCCTCACGACGTCACGTTAATCGCCACGATCGCGGTCGCTTTTGTTTTCGCCTTTATCTTTGGCTACGCAGCCAGCCGGCTGTATCTGCCGCCGCTCGTGGGCTACCTGATTGCGGGTGTGACCATTGGGGTCGGGGTGAACGTGCTCTCGCTGAGCTCGCCCTTCTTCCGGGCTAATTTTGCATCAAGCCTGTCGGCCGATGCGGCGATGGCCGGACAACTCGCCGAGATTGGCGTGATGCTGCTGATGTTCGGGGTTGGTCTCCATTTTTCCATTCGCGACCTGATGGCGGTGCGGCGAATTGCGGTTCCCGGTGCAGTCCTGCAGATCGGCTTGGCGACGCTGTTGGGTGCGTTGCTGGCAAAGGCCTTCGGGTGGACTTGGGGTCAGGGGCTGGTGCTGGGCCTGAGTCTTTCGGTCGCGAGCACCGTGGTGGTTTTGAAAGCGCTTGAGGCGCGCAACGCCGTGTCGTCCGTCAACGGCCGGATTACGGTCGGCTGGCTGATTGTCGAGGACCTCGCGATGGTGCTGGCCCTTGTGTTGTTACCGGCCTTTGCGGAGGCGTTGGGCGGCCATGTGCCGGCGGACGCCCATGGGCACGGAGGAGGGGGCAGCCTCGGTGCGGCGCTGCTGCAGACCCTCATTCGGGTGAGCGCTTTCGTCCTGATCGTGATGTTCTTCGGACCGCGGGTGATGCCGTGGTTGTTGCGCCAGGTGGCGCGCACCGGTTCGCGCGAGCTGTTCACGTTGTGCGTGCTGGCGGTCGCAATCGGCATCGCGTTCGCTTCGTCCAAGCTGTTCGATGTCTCGTTTGCGCTGGGTGCGTTTTTTGCCGGCGTGGTGTTGAGCGAATCCGAGCTCAGCCACAAGGCGGCCGAAAATTCCCTGCCGCTGCAGGATGCGTTTGCGGTGATTTTCTTCGTCTCGGTCGGCATGCTCTTCAATCCCGCGATCCTGGTGCAGCAGCCGTTGATGGTGCTCGCGGTCCTGGGCTTGATCGTGGTTGGGAAGGCGGTGATCGCGATTGGGATCGGCTTGGTATTCGGCTATCCCCTGGGCACGGGTCTGATCGCGGCATCCGCGCTCGCACAGGTGGGTGAGTTCTCCTTCATCCTCGCCGGACTTGGCATCAGCTACGGGATCCTGCCGCCGGAAGGACTGAGCCTGATCCTCGCGGGTGCATTGCTCTCGATCGCGCTCAATCCCCTCGTATTTTGGTGTGCGGACCAAATCAGCGATCGGGTGCGCGCCAACTCGCGTCTCTATCGGATGCTTGAGGAAAGAGGCACCGCCAAGCTGCGCGCTCTGGAAGGCGAACTCGAGCGCGCCCGCGTAGAGCAGGCCAATCGCTCGCACGCACACAAGCGGTTCACGCCGGAGGAACTGGTCAATCGTTTCCCGCTTTTCGCCAACTTGAATCCCGACCAGCGGGAGTTGCTGCTGCTCCATTTCGAAACCTTCGAGGCCCAGCCCGGTGATCGCATCATTCGCTCCGGGGAAAAGGCCGACAAGGCCTACTTCATTGCCCAGGGCGAAGTCGAAGTGACGCCCAAGGAGACCCGCGAGAAGATCAAGCTGCAGTCCGGCGCATTTTTCGGCGAGATGGCTTTGCTCAGTGGTGCAAAGCGGTCGGCTGACGTAACGGCGCTCGACTACTGCAAATTTCTCACGCTCAGCGCGCGCGACTTCCGCCTGTTCCTGAAAAAGCATCCCATCTTGCGGGAGCAGATCGAGGCGAAGGCGAGGGAGCGTGATGCCATGAATTCCAGGCCACCCATGGCATTCGGAACGGCTGACCCGATGAGCATTCGCGAGGACAGTCCCTCGGCCTGAGCTCCCTCGCAACCCCGCGTTCCGAAAACAAAAAAGCCCGCCGGAAGAGCGGGCTTGATGAACGAGCGTCAGGCTCAGGCTTTGTCGGGCAGGGGAAGTTTGAATTCCTTCAACAGCGCCTCGACCTTGCCCGTGATGTCGGCGGCGGGATCACCCGGATGCAGACCGGTGTGACGCACGGTGCCGTCGGGCGCGATGATAGCGACAAACGGGATGCCTTCGATGCCGTAGGCCGGATTGAAAACCTCCTCGGCGCTGAAGACCACATCCCACGTCATGTCCTTGGCCTTCATGAAATCCTTCATGAGCGCCATCTCCTTGGCGGGATCGCCTTCGGTATCAATGCGCGGTCCCATGTTGGAGACCGATCCTTGGATGCTCGTGACGCCGAGAAAAGTGACGGGTGCGCCCTTGAAATGCGCGACATGCTCGCGGATCTGCGGAAACGATGCGATGCACGGCCCGCACCAGGTGGCCCAGAAGTCGAGGACGACGACCTGGCCCTTGAGGGCGGAGAGGGTGGTAAGGCCTTCGCGCGAGGCCCACTTGAAGTTCAGTTCGGGAGCCGGTTTGCCAATGAGCGCGGCTTTGTTGGCCTCGACCTGCGCGCTGCGATCCAACTGTTCGATAAGCTTGTCCACGGTGTTGGCGGCCTTGGTGCCGGGAAAATCACTCTTCAACTTGAGCAGGGTGTCGCGCCCCGCTTGGAGATCGTTGAGAACCTGCACGTAGAGCACCGCCTTCATGAGTGCGATGTTGGCAACCGGATCGGTTTTCTCATTAGCGTGCTTGGCGAGCAGCGCGTCGAACTTGGCCAGCTCCTCCGCGAAAGCCTCGGTGGTGGGCGGCGTGTGGCGCAGTTTGGCGCTAACCTCGTCCACGAGGGTCTTGAGTTCGACCATCACGGGGTCGGAAGGTGGATTGCTTACACCGTCCTGGGCAGGAGCGGAGGCAAGCAAGGTGAAGCAGGCGGCGAGGCCGGTGAGCAGGCGACGAAGATTCATGATGGCGGAGAATGTCCCGGCCCGGTCCGACGTCGAGCGACTTTCCGCAGGCGTGGTCGGGCGGATGATTTGTTTTTTTGCCCGAGCGGTCTAAACTGTCGGACGCAACCCGCCCTCATACACCATGGAATATCGACTTCTCGGCCGCTCCGGCTTCAAGGTTCCCGTTCTCACGCTCGGCACCGGCACGTTTGCCGGCAAGGGCCCGCTCTTCAGCACCTGGGGCGACACGGATGATGCCGGGGCCCGGCGCCTTGTGGACGTTTGCCTGGAACACGGCCTGTCGATGTTCGACTCGGCTGATGTCTATTCCGGCGGTGAGGCCGAGTCCGTGCTCGGTGCGGCGATCAAAGGCCGGCGCGACAAGGTTCTCATCTCAACCAAGGCCACGTTCCGCAGTGGCGACGGCCCGAATGATGTCGGCTCATCACGTCATCACCTGACCGAGGCCATCCACGGCAGCCTGCGGCGACTGGGCACGGACTACATCGACCTCTTCCAGTTGCACGGCTTCGACGCGCAGACACCAATCGAGGAAGTGTTGCAGACGCTCGACGGCTTCGTGCGCGCCGGGAAAATCCGTTATCTCGGTTGCTCGAATTTCTCCGGCTGGCACCTGATGAAGTCGCTCGCGATTTCCGAAAAACATGGCCTCAGCCGCTACGTGGCGCACCAAGCCTATTACTCGCTGGTCGGTCGTGATTATGAATGGGAGCTGATGCCGCTCGCGCTCGACCAAGGCGTTGGCGCGGTCGTGTGGAGTCCGCTGGGCTGGGGACGCCTCACCGGCAAGATCCGGCGCGGGCAGCCGCTGCCGAAGGACAGCCGGCTGCAGGGTCAGGCGGCGCGCGAGTTGGGGCCACAGGTGCCCGAGGAATATCTGTTTCAAGTCGTCGATGCGCTGGATGTCGTCGCGGCGGAAACCGGCAAAACGGTCCCGCAGGTCGCGCTGAATTGGCTGCTGCAGCGTCCGGGTGTGTCAACGATCGTCATCGGCGCGCGCAATGAGGAGCAGTTGCGACAGAACCTCGGCGCCGTCGGCTGGAGCCTCACGAAGGAGCAGATGACGAAACTCGATGCCGCCAGCGCGCGGCCGAAAGCTTACCCCTATTGGCACCAAGGCGGTTTCGCGGAGCGGAATCCGCCTCCGGTGTGAGATTGTAGTCTGCAAAAAAAGAACCCGTCGGAAACCGACGGGTTCTGAAATCGGAGCAGATCGGAGATCGCTTACTTCTTCGCGTCCGCGATGGCTGCCTGGGCGGCGGCGAGGCGCGCGACCGGCACGCGGTAGGGCGAGCAGGACACGTAGGTCAGGCCGATCTGGTGACAGAACTTCACCGAGTCCGGATCGCCGCCGTGTTCACCGCAGATGCCGAGCTTGATGCCGGGGCGGGTGGAGCGGCCCTTCTCGATCGCGATCTTCATGAGCTGGCCCACGCCGGTCTGGTCAACCGAGGCGAAGGGGTTCTTCTTGAAGACCTCGGCCTCCTGGTAGGGGGCGAGGAAGGAGCCGGAGTCGTCGCGCGACATGCCGAGGCAGGTCTGGGTGAGGTCGTTCGTGCCGAAGCTGAAGAACTCGGCGGTCTGGGCGATCTCGTCGGCGGTGAGCGCACCGCGCGGGACTTCGATCATGGTGCCGACGGTGTAGGCGACCTTCGTCTTCTTCTCGGCGAACACCTTGGCGGCGACGTCGTGGACGATGGCGACCTGTTGATCGAGCTCCTTCTTGAAGCCGACGAGCGGGATCATGATCTCGGGATTGGCCTTCACGCCCTGCTTCTTGGCCTCGACGGCGGCCTCGATGACGGCGCGGGCCTGCATGGCGGTGATCTCCGGATACTTGATGCCGAGGCGGCAGCCGCGGAAACCGAGCATCGGGTTGAACTCATGCAGCTCGTGCACGCGCTGCATGATTTTCTCGACGGGGATGTTCAGCTTCCGGGCGAGGTCCATCTGCTGCTCCTTGGTGTGGGGCAGGAACTCGTGCAGCGGAGGATCGAGGAAGCGGATGGTGGCCGGGTAGCCCTTGAGGGCCTTGAAGATCCCGAGGAAGTCCTCGCGCTGGTAGGGGAGGAGCTTGGCGAGCGCAGCTTCGCGGCCGGCGACGCTGTCGGCGAGGATCATCTCGCGCATGGCGTCGATGCGGTCGCCCTCGAAGAACATGTGCTCGGTGCGGGTGAGACCGATGCCGGTGGCGCCGAACGCGACCGCGATGCGGGTCTGCTCGGGGGTGTCGGCGTTGGTGCGCACGCTGAGCTTGGTGGCTTGGGCGCACCACTTCATCAGCTGGGTGTATTGCTTGAACTTCTCGGTCTTCTTGGCGACTTCGTCATTGTTGACGAGGCCGGCGATGATCTCGGACGGAGCGGTCTTGATCTGGCCCGCGTAAACGGTGCCGGACGTGCCGTCGATCGAGAGGTAGTCGCCCTCGTTGTAGGTGGTGCCGGCGACGGAGACGGTCTTCTTGTCGTAATCGATCTGGAGGGCGGCGGCACCGCACACGCAGACCTTGCCCATCTGGCGGGCGACCAGGGCGGCGTGGGAGGACACACCGCCGCGGGCGGTGAGGATGCCCTCGGCGGCGATCATGCCGCGGAGATC
>JBIQJF010000111.1:0-1519 GCA_044507675.1 Opitutales bacterium
TCGGCCACGAGCGCCTGACGCTGCCCAATGCGCGGCCGCGCGCGGAGCATTTCGAAGGGCGCGCGCTGCATGACGGCAAGACACGGCAGTGGCTCGACCGCTTCCTCGACCTGTGGACCGGGCTGATGGAGCGGCCAGGCCAAAACGGGAGGCCGGATCTGTCGCAAAATGCGAAAGCCGTCGCAGATTGAGACGCAGGCCACGGCCGCCCGACAGCCTTCGACGCAATATCTAGAATCGGCGTTGCCCCGGGACGCTAGATGCGGTGCCGGTCGCTGGTTTCGGCCGTGGCAACGGGCTTGCTGACAGAGGGGCAAGCCGGCATCAGGTGTTGCGTAGCCGGCGGAGTCATCGGCGGGAGACGGCTGGGAGCGACCCCTCCGGCTGCCTCCCGTTCGTATTTTCGGCGACAGGAATTTGTGGACTGGTGGAGCCGAGGGGAGTTGAACCCCTGACCTCCGCATTGCGAACGCGGCGCTCTCCCAACTGAGCTACGGCCCCGGTCCAGAGGCAGGCATGTAGGCCGCGCCCCAAAGGGGTGTCAAGGAGCGGGCGCCGCGCGGATTCCGCGACCCTTTCCCCGCGCGCCGCGCGCGGCTATTCATCGAGGAAACCCGCCGCGGGGAGCGAAGCATGAATCCTTTTCTCTGGCTCATCAGCACGCTGATCACGCTCTACATCTGGATCCTGATCGCAAATGCCGTGCTGTCCTGGCTTGTCGCCTTCAACGTCGTGAACCCGCACAACAACGTGGTGCGCACGATCGGCGAGACGCTCTACCGGCTGACGGAGCCGGCGCTCCGGCCGATCCGCCAGATGCTGCCGAGTCTCGGCGGCCTCGACATCTCGCCGGTCATCCTCATCATCATCCTGCTGTTCGTGCAGCGGCTCCTGTTCTGGCTGTTCTACTGAGTGACGGCGGCGCGGCCCTGGACGGTTCTCGCCGGTTCGTTCGCAGTTCATGTGCGGGCGACGCCGAAGGGTGGGCGAGATTCCATCGACGGCGTGGTTGAACTCGCGGATGGGCGAACGGTGCTGAAGGTTCGCGTGCGTGCCGCGCCCACGGACGGTGAAGCGAACGACGCGATCGTGCGCGTGCTGGCGAAGGCGGTGGGCGTCCCACCGCGTGCCGTGACACTGCTACAGGGTGCCGCAGGAAGACTGAAGGCCTTTCGCATCGAGGGCGATCCGGCCAGATTGTCCGCCGCGCTGGAGCGCGCACTCAGCGAGCAGGGACAACGAAAATGACGGCGAAGGTTCTGGACGGCAAGGCGGTGGCGGCGGAAGTGCGGGCCAAGGTCGCGGAGGAAGCGGCGCGGATCTCGCAGCAGCTTGGACGCAAGCCGGGGCTGGCCGTGGTGCTCGTCGGCGCCGATCCGGCGAGCGAGGTCTATGTGCGCAACAAGGGCCGCTCCACCGTCGAGGCGGGGATGGAGTCGTTCGACCACAAGCTGCCGGAGACGACGTCGGAAGCCGAGGTGCTGGCGCTGGTGCGAGAGCTGAACGCCGACGACAAGGT
>JBIQJF010000112.1:0-1510 GCA_044507675.1 Opitutales bacterium
ACCTTGTCGTCGGCGTTCAGCTCTCGCACCAGCGCCAGCACCTCGGCTTCCGACGCCGTCTCCGGCAGCTTGTGCTCGAACGACTCCATGCCCGCCTCGACGGTGGAGCGGCCCTTGTTGCGCACATAGACTTCGCTCGCCGGATCGGCACCGACGAGCACCACGGCGAGCCCCGGCTTGCGGCCGAGCTTCGGCGCGATCCGCGCCGCTTCCTCCGCGACCTGCGCCCGTACTTCCGCCGCCACCGCCTTGCCGTCGAGAACCTTTGCCGTCATTGCCGTTGTCCCTGCTCGCTTAACGCGCGCTCCAGCGCGGCGGACAATCTGACCGGATCGCCCTCGATGCGAAAGGTCTTCAGTCTTCCTGCGGCACCCTGTAGCAGTGTCACGGCACGCGGTGGGACGCCCACCGCCTTCGCCAGCACGCGCACGATCGCGTCGTTCGCTTCACCGTCCGTGGGCGCGGCACGCACGCGAACCTTCAGCACCGTTCGCCCATCCGCGAGTTCAACCACGCCGTCGATGGAATCTCGCCCACCCTTCGGCGTCGCCCGCACATGAACTGCGAACGAACCGGCGAGAACCGTCCAGGGCCGCGCCGTCACTCAGTAGAAGAGCCAGAACAGGAGACGCTGTGCGAACAGCAGGATGATGATGAGGATGACCGGCGAGATGTCGAGCCCGCCGAGGCTCGGCAGCATCTGGCGGATTGGCCTGAGCGCGGGTTCCGTCAGCCGGTAGAGCGTTTCGCCGATCGTGCGCACCACGTTGTTGTGCGGATTCACGACATTGAAGGCGACAAGCCAGGACAGCACGGCATTCGCGATCAGGATCCAGATATAGAGCGTGATCAGCGTGCTGATGAGCCAGAGGAAAGGATTCATGCTTCGCTCCCGCAGTTCCCCGATCAATAGCCGCGCGCGGCGTGCGGGGAAAGGGTCGCGGAATCCGCGCGGCGCCCGCTCCTTGACACCCCTTTGGGGCGCGGCCTACATGCCTGCCTCTGGACCGGGGCCGTAGCTCAGTTGGGAGAGCGCCGCGTTCGCAATGCGGAGGTCAGGGGTTCAACTCCCCTCGGCTCCACCAGTCCACAAATTCCTGTCGCCAAAAATACGAACGGGAGGCAGCCGGAGGGGTCGCTTCCAGCCGTCTCCCGCCGATGACTCCGCCGGCTACGCAAAACCCGATGCCGGCTTACCCCTCCGTCTGCAAGCGGCCTGCCAGGGCTGAAAACGGCAGACGGCACCGCATCTAGTGTGCCGGGATAGCGTCCATTCTAGATATTGGGCCAGCAATTTTCACGCAGCCGTAGCCTGCGTCTCAATCTGCGACGGCTTTCGCATTTTGCGACAGGCCCGGCCTCCCGTTTTGGCCCCGCCGCTCCATCAGCCCGGTCCACAGGTCGAGGAAACGGTCGAGCCACTGCCGTGTCTTGCCGTCATGCAGCGCACGCCCCTCGAAATGCTCCGCGCGCGGCCGCGCATTGGGCAGCGTCAGGCGCTCGTGGCCGA
>JBIQJF010000076.1:0-9003 GCA_044507675.1 Opitutales bacterium
GCTTTGGCGCGCCGGAAATGTCGTCCGAACCCTTGGCGGCATTCGTAATGGCACTGGCGGTCCTGCTGTTTTTTTTGTTGGGCGCGCACCTCACGGTCATCACCGCTTTCGCCCGGAGCTTTGATTTCGCCGCGCCCGGGATGCCCGTGGTTGGCAGCGGCGTCGTGGAACAGGTGACATTGGCCACCGCCCGGGTGATCGAGCTCGGTCTGCGCATCGCGGCGCCGTTTATCGCGCTGAACTTCCTCGTTACCCTGGCATTTTCGGTTCTCGGTCGGGCCGTGTCCCGCATGAACGTCTTCATCCTGAGTTTTTCCGTGCGCGCTTTTCTCGGTCTCGCGTTGCTGAGCACCGCGGGAGCGCTGATCGCCCGTTATCTTTACGTCGAGTTCGGCGAGATCCCGGGGCAGATGCTGCTCCTCATTGCCAAATAAGGCGGAGTGGAGGAGGCGAGGGAGGCGCGCTTCAGCAGCGGTCGCCCGATGCCGCCCGCTTTGGTGACCTCGTGGCCCCACTGGATTCTTCCCGGCAAAATTTGCCGGAAAAAATGCATCTTTTTTTGCTCAAGTTTTTTTAAAACGGACGCCGCGATACTAAATTTTCTAAGCGTTGTAGCCCAATAAGTAACGGCAGGCACAGAATCCTTGGCATCGGCGTTGCTTTTACGCGGTTGCACACCGATGTCTGACACCGACCAAGACCAAAAAACAGAGCAGCCCACGGGCAAGCGTCTCGCCGACGCGGCAGACAAGGGTCAGTTCGCGAAGAGCCCCGAGCTGTCGGTGCTTTTCACTTTGGCGGCTGCGCTCGGTGTGCTGGGTTTCACGGTTCGTTCCACGGCGCAGGGCGTGGCGGAGTATTCCGTCGGTATTTTCTCAAGCTTCACCCGCAGCCCGGTCGAACTCACCACGGTGCCCGGTTATCTGCGCGCCATCTATATTACCGTGGGTTCCGGTTTGCTGCCCGTGCTGCTTGCCTGTGCCACGGCCGCGATGTTGGTCGGTGGCATCCAGAGCGGGTTCCGCCTTTCGCCGAAGGCGATTGGTTTCAAGATCGAGAAACTGAACCCGATTCCCGGTTTCGGCCGCATTTTTTCCAAGTCCACGCTGGTGCGCGCCGGCCTCGATTTGCTGAAGCTCATCGCGATCGGTTTCACGCTTTATCTGGGCGCCCGCACGCTGCTGGGTGATCCGCTGTTCTCCGCTCCGGTTGAGGCCGCCTATCTCGGCACCTTCATCAATACCGCCGCCCTGAGCTTCTTCAGCCGCTTGCTCCTCGCGCTCGGCATCATCGCCGCCCTCAGCTACGCGTGGGAAAAATACAAGACCGGCCGGGACCTCATGATGACGCGTCAGGAGGTCAAGGATGAGCACAAGAACCAGGAAGGTGATGCCTTGGTGAAAGGCGCGATGCGCCGCATGGCCCGCCGCCTCCTGCAGAAGCAGATGCTCGACTCCGTCGCGACCGCCGACGTCGTTGTCACCAACCCGACCCACTATGCCGTCGTGCTCAAATACGAGCGCGGCAAGGACAAGGCCCCCGTCGTTCTCGCGAAGGGCGAGAACCGTTTCGCGCAACGTCTCAAGGCCCTCGCGGCGGAACACGGCGTGCCGATGGTCGAAAACAAACCCGTGGCGCGCCTGCTCTTCGCGATGGGCGAGGTGGGGGAGACCATTCCGCCGGGCCTCTACCAGGCCGTGGCCGAGATCCTCGCCGTCGTTTACCGCACGCACCGTTACTACTTCCACCAGCTCCGCACCCGCCGTCTGGAGGCGGCGGCTTAATTCTCACTTCCTCGGCTCACCCTTTTCCCTGTGCCCGTCTCCAGCTCCAGTTCCATCACCCGCTTGCTGCAACGCGCCGACTTGCTCTTCGCGTTCGGCCTGTTCGGCACGGTGCTGTTGCTCGTGTTGCCGGTGCCGCCGTTCATTATCGACGTGCTGCTGGCCCTCAACATCGGCCTGTCGCTGCTCGTGCTGCTCGCGATCGTGTATGTGAAGGAGCCGCCCGAGTTCTCCGGCTTCCCGGTGATGCTGCTCGGTCTCACGCTTTTCCGCCTCGCGCTGAACATCAGCTCCACCCGCCAGATTCTCTCCACCGGTTATGCCGGCGAGATCATCGAGTCGTTCGGTCACTTCGTCATCCAGGGCAACTACGTCGTCGGTGCGGTGGTGTTCATCATCCTCGTCTTGATCAATTTTGTCGTGATCACGAAGGGTGCCGGCCGCATCGCCGAAGTGAGCGCGCGCTTCACCCTCGATGCCCTGCCCGGTAAACAGATGGCCATCGATGCCGAGCTCAACGCCGGTATCATCGACGAGATCACCGCCACGCAACGCCGTCTCAAGGTGCAGAAAGAGGCCGATTTCTACGGTGCGATGGACGGTGCTTCGAAGTTTGTGCGTGGTGATGCCGTCGCCGGCATTCTCATCACCCTCGTGAACGTCCTGGGCGGATTCGCCATTGGTGCCCTGCAAATGGGTATGTCGCTCGCCGAGTCGCTGCAGAAGTTCACCCTCCTCTCCATCGGTGACGGCCTCGTCTCGCAGATTCCCGCGCTCATCATCTCCATCGGCGCCGGTCTGCTCGTCACTCGCGCTTCCGACAACAACAACATCGGCCAGCAAGTCGCCGGTCAGATCGCCCGTTATCCGCGCGCCATCAAGCTCGCCGCCGGGTGCATGGCCGTTTTCGGCCTGATGCCCGGCATGCCGCTGATTCCATTCATGGGTCTCGCCGGCCTGGCAATGTTTGCCGCTCGTTCCTTCAAGGACACCGAAAGCGACGTCTCCGCCACCGAGACTGCGGCCGCCAAACCTGGCGCCAAGGGCGCGACGACCGCCGCGGGCAAGCCCGGCGATCCCGCTGCCGCGCCCGCCGCCCCGGCAGCGCCGGCGGTCGAGGACGTGCGCAAACTCACCGAAGTGGACACTTTCTCCATCGAGATCGGCTACGGCCTGCTGCCGCTCGCCGAGGCTCGCAACGGCGGCGATCTGCTCGCCCGCGTGACGGGCGTGCGCAAGACGCTCGCTCGCGAAAAGGGCATTGTCGTTCCGCCGGTTTCCGTGCGCGACAATCTCGAACTCGAGGCCAACGACTACCGTTTCCTCCTGCGCGGTAAGCCCGTCGCTCGTGGCACCATCATTCCTGGCCGCCTGCTCGCGATGAACGTCGCCGGCAGCAACATCAAGCTGCGCGGCCAGCCTACCCGCGAGCCGGTGTTCAACCTCGAGGCGACTTGGATCGACGACGGCGAGCGCAAGACCGCCGAGCTCAACAATTACACCGTCGTGGACCCGGCTTCCGTGCTCATCACGCACTTGTCGGAAACGCTCAAGACCAACGCGCACCTGCTGCTGGGTCGTCAGGACGTGTCCGCGCTCGTGGACCACGTCAAAGGCTCCCACGCTGCGCTCATCGCCGAGTTGCTGCCCGACCTCGTCAATCTCGGCATCATCCAGCGCGTGCTGCAGAACCTCCTCCGCGAGGGCATCGCCATTCTCAATCTGCCGGTCATCCTCGAAGGCATCGCCGACTTCGCATCGCTCTCCAAGAATCCCGACGACCTCAGCGAACTCGTGCGCCGCCGCCTTGGCATCTACTTCGTGCCCGAGTTGGAGAGCCGTCCCGGCGTGCTCCGCGCGGTCACGCTCGATCCGCGTTTCGAGCAGGCTCTCTCCGCCAAGGTTCATCGTTCGCCCACCGATGTCGGTCTTTCGCTCGATCCGGCCACGGGTCGCCACCTCATGGAGGAACTGAATCGCAAGGTCGCCCATCTCACCGCCTCGGGCGCGCCCGCCGTGATCGTCGTCTCCACGGAAAACCGCCTGCCCATCCGCCGCTTCCTCGAGCCGTCCTTCCCGCGTCTCACGGTGCTTGCTTACCAGGAGCTGCCTTCGGCCACGGAGATCGAGAACGCCGGCATCATCCCCGTTCCCGCGCACCTGCTGCGCCAGGAACCCGCCCTCGTCAAAGCCGCCGCCTAAACGAACCAAGTAAGAATTAGGAAACAAGAAGTAGGAAATTTTACCCCGCCTCTCTGATCCATCTCCGTCCCTTTCTTAACCCCTCCTTCTTACCTCTGCCTTTTCCCATGTCCTCCGCCACCCTCAACCCCGCTCCTGGCACTCTCTACAAGTTCATCGTCGCCAACGCGCATGAGGCCGCCTCGGTCATCCGCGAGCGTCTCGGCGAACACGCCCGTGTGTTATCCGTGCGCACGGTCGAGCCATCGGGCCTGCGCGGTCTCTGGGCTTCGCCCAAGCTTGAGGTCATCGCGGCAATGGATTTGCCCGTTGCTGCTCCGGCGTCTGCTGCCGCGACCGTTTCCCCGGTGGGTGCGAGCTTGCTCGCGACGAGCGACGAAGAAGCCAGCCCGGTTGCGACCACGGCCAGCGCTGCTCCCGCCGCCCCCCGCGCGACCGTGCAATCGCCGCAGCGCATCATCACTTCGCTTTCTCCGATGGCCCGTCCCGAGCTCGCGCCGCTGTTGCGCCGCTCGGGTTTTTCCGAGGCGATTCTTTCCCGTTTGGAAAACGCCCCGGTCTGGACCTCGCTCCAGGAGATGCCGTTGCATCGCGCGCTGGTCGAGACCGGCCGCTACCTGCGCCGCGTTGCTGGTGCCCGTCGTGCGGCCGCACCGCTCACTCGCGCCGCTTTCTTCGGTCCGGCCGGCACCGGTCGCACGACCGCACTTTGCAAGTGGCTCGGCACTGAGGTCTCCCGCCGCGCGCGTATCGGACACGTGGTGACGGCGGAATTCGATGCCCCGATGTCGCGCGGTCCGTTGCCCGTGGTCTGCGAAGCGCTCGGCGTGCCGCTCGCGCATTTTCCGGCTTCGACGCAACCCGCCACGCCCGGCGGCTTCGTGTATTTCGACCTGCCGGCTTTGTCGCTGCGCGATCCGGCCGCCAATGCCCCGCTCGCCACTTTCCTCGATCGCGAACAGATCACCGAGCGCGTGCTGGTGCTCAATGCCGCCTATGGCCACGCCGCGCTCCGCGCCGGTTATGCCCGCGGCCGCGAACTCGGCGCGACGCACGTCGTCTTCACCCATCTGGACGAACTCGCGCAATGGGGCGTGCTTTGGGACTATCTTATCGATGGCGGTCTCGAACCGCTCTTCCTCGCCACCGGTCCGTCGGTGACCGGCGAATGCGACGACGAGGTGTTCGATGCGCTCACGCGCCGCACGTTGCCGATCGTGAACGAACCTGAAGAAACCGCGGACGACGCCGCAGAGGAGGACGCCGCATGAAATTCGTTTTCCTCTTCGGCGGTCTCATCGGCTTCGTGCTCGGCCTCGCGACGAGCTGGCTGCTCGATCACGCCCCTGATCGCGTCTTCCTCGACGCTGCCGTCGGCTGCCTCGTTGGCGCCGTCCTTTTCCGTTGGTTCTGGACCATCGTGCTCGCCGGTCTGCGCGACACCGTCGTGGCCCGGCACCGTGCCGCGCTCTCCTCCCAAACCGCCACCGCGGCCAAGGCCAAGTAAACCATTCACCTCAACCCACACCCCTGAATCATGAAAACCGCTGCTGTCCTCAAAGAAAACGACTGCGGCACGGATGCTAAGCCCGCGAGCGCCGCATGGCGTGTCTACCAGGGCGTTTCAACCGGAGCAATCGATGAAAAGGATTTGATCGAGCGCTTCCTCCCGCTGGTCCGCAATGTCGTGGACCGCATCAAGCTTACGCTGCCGCCGCACATTGATGCGGACGACCTCTACAGCGTGGGTGTCACCGGCCTTATCGCCGCCGTGCGCAAATACAACCCGGAGCAGGGGAACACCTTTGCCGGCTATGCCGCCACGCGCATTCGCGGGGCCGTGCTCGATGAATTGCGCCGCCTCGACTGGTGCCCGCGTCGCGCTCGCGCCCGTGCGCGCAAGATGAAGGAATCCATCAACGATCTCGAACAGCGCATCGGCCGCACCGCGACCGAGGACGAAATTTGCGAGGAATTGGGCGTTTCGCAGTCCGAATACCGCAAGTGGCTGGATGAATCTCGCCCGGTCACCTTCGTGGCTCTCGATTCCCACGCCGCCGGCGAGGAATCGGAAGGCGCTTCACTGCACGAGTTTCTGGCCGACGACAACGACGTCACCGGCCGCGAGAACCTCGAGAAGGAGGAGTTGCTAAAACTTCTCACTCAAAGGATGGCCGATCTGCCCGATATACCCCGGAAGATACTCGCCATGTATTACTTTGAAAACATGCGGCTCGCCGAGATCGCCGAGGTCTTCGGCCTGACGGAGTCGCGCATTTGCCAGATCCACTCGCAGACCATCCTGGGTCTGCGGGCCTTCCTTGGCCGCGCGCGCAACAAGTAACGCTTTTCAGATATTTGAAGTCACCACCTCCAGTTTCGTCATCGCCTTCCAATTGTAGGGCGGGGTCTCCAAACCCCGCCTTCGGGCGTAGCTTTGACGGGATTGGGAAAGTCCACCCTGCAGGATTTCTCCCATGCTGATCATCATCGGAGCAGTCATCGTCTTCGTCTCGACCATCGGGGGATTCATGATCGCCGGCGGCCAGCCGGCCGTGCTGTTGCACGTCTCCGAGTTCGTGGTCATCCTCGGCGTCGCCGCGGGCGTGCTCATCATCGCCAGCCCGGCGCATGTGCTGAAGGAGATCATGCACAAGATCCAGTCGGCCCTGTTCGGCAAGGCCACCGGCAAGGCGGAGTTTTTCGACATCCTCAAACTGCTCTACGAGCTCTTCATGACCGGTCGCCGCAACGGTCTCATCGCGCTCGAAGAACACGTGATGGATCCGCCCAAGAGCTCGCTTTTCAAACGCTACCCGAGCGTGCTCGGCCACAAGGAGCGCCTGCAATTTCTCGTCAACGGCCTCAAGCCCGTCATCGATGGCAAGATCAAGCCCGACCAGCTCGAGGACCTCATGACCGCCGAGCTGCACGCCAAGGCCGAGGAGAATGAGCATCCCGTGCACATTCTCCAACTCGTGGGTGATTCGCTGCCCGGCATCGGCATCGTTGCCGCCGTGCTCGGCATCATCAACACCATGGCCGCCATTGCCGACGGTCCCGAGGTCGTGGGCGAGCGCGTGGCCGCGGCGCTCACCGGCACGTTGCTGGGCATTTTCGTGGCCTACGGTTTCGTCAACCCGCTGGCCAACCGCATCAAATTCAACAACGCCTCCGACCAGCTCTGCCTGAAATGCATCATGCAAGCGGTGTCGGGTTTCGCCAAGGGCCTTGCCCCGCTCACCGCCATTGAGGTCGCGCGCCGTTCGCTCGACAGCTCGGTGCAACCCGCGGCCGATGAACTCGAAGTCGCCGTCAAGGGGCTCGGCACCGGCAACAACAAGTAGCCCTCCGGGCCCGTTGAAGTGGAAAGTTGAAGCTGAAGACCTTCGATCCACCGCAACCGCCCCTTAAACTTAAACTCTCAACTTAAACTTATATGGCAGCCGGCGGCGGAGGAGGAGCATGGAAGGTGGCTTACGCGGACTTCGTCACCGCGATGATGGCGCTGTTCATGGTGCTGTGGATTTCGGCGCAGGACAAAAAAATCCTCATCGCCACCTCCAAGTATTTCCAGAGCCCGTTCAACTCGCCGATGAAGGACCACTCCGGCGTGATGCCCTTCAACAAGCAGAGCGACGAGAACAGTTCGCGCAAACAGGACGACACCAGCGGCAAGGAGCAGCCCACCGAAAAGGACAAGCAGATCGAGTTGAGTTTCCTGAATTCCGTGGCGGCCGACTTCTACCGCCTGCTCCACCTCGACCAATCGCTCGAGCAGAAGCCCATCGACATCCAGGTTACTTCCGACGGTTTGCGCATGACCCTCTTCGACCGCGGCGCGCAACCGCTCTTCAAGGAGAACAGCGCCGAGTTCACCGACTGGGGCATCCATCTGATCCAATCCATGGCGTGGATCATCGATCGCCACCAATTCCGCGTGACCATCGACGGGCACACGCGCGAAGGCCTGGTTCTGACCGACGAAAACTATTCCGCTTGGGAACTTTCGTCCGACCGCGCCAACGCCGCCCGTCGCAAGCTCGTCCACTATGCGGTCGAATCCGAACTTATCGAACGCGTGACCGGCTACGCTGATACCCGACCGCTGCCGAAGGAAAAACGGGATTCCGAGTCCAACCAGCGCATCACCCTCAGCCTTTCCCTTGGCCAACGGGCGCGCGAAAAAATCCTGCCCAAGGCCGATACGAGAGCAGCAGGTCTCGACACCGCCGCCGGATCAGCCTCACTTGCTCCGCTTTCATCCGTCGCTGAATCCGCTTTAAAACCCGTTGCTGCCAACACGCACTGACCATGTTCAATCCACCCACACTGGCGCGCTGTGCTGACCCATTGTTTCCGGCATGCGGATCCGCACGATTGGGGATCCCCTCTATGAAGAGGGGTGCCCGTCAGGACGGGGTATGTGGTGGTTCGCTCAGCATCAATTTTCAGTCATGAAACCGTTTCTCACCGGCAAACGCTCCCACGACGACGCGCTCCTCCGTGCCCCGCACACGCACAAGCCCGCGGGTGATCGCGGCGCCGTGCGCCCTGCCGCCGAAGGCCCCGTGGTGGACGTCGTGAAGGAAGGCGACAAGATCGTGCGCATCGTCGTGACCTGCTCCTGCGGCGAAAAAGTCGAAGTCGAGTGCCTCTATCCCGCCGGAGGTTGAGTAGGTGGGTGTGCCCGAGCGGTTGCCGCCCCCGAGGAATCATTCCTCAGTGGGTGAGCACTCATGGGTCTCAAAAACAGCGAAGTCTGGCGTCCGCGCGTCTCTTCGCACGGTTCCGCGGATAAAGTTCGCGTCGGATCGGAGAAATCCAATGAACTCCCACCGCAAGCATGACCGGCCTTGCGTTCTCGCCATCGGCTAGAAAGGTAAAAGGTAAGCATGACCTCTTTTGTTTTTCTGGCCCCTTTGGTTTCTGCGGCGGCACCTGCTGCAGACCGGGAGCCGGGAGGCAACCGCCACCCTTTTGTCAAAAGTCAAGACCCGACGTGTTTCGTGCCGAT
>JBIQJF010000077.1:0-8960 GCA_044507675.1 Opitutales bacterium
GGGTTCCGTGCAACCACGGATCGTTCAGCAGGAATCCGCTCTCGAATCCCTCCCATAAACCAAACCCTCCACGCCGTTCCGGCGGCACGATCATTCGCGCATGCGCCTCGCCGACCAGCGGCGCCGAGCGATCACGGGGAGCGAGATGCCATTTTCCGAAAAAAGCCGTCGCATAACCGCGGTCCGCCAGCGCATGCGCCACCGTGCGACCCAAAGGTGGAACCCGACCTCCGGGCGGGTTCGGTTGGTCCGCATACACCGGCAACGCATCCCAATAACTGCTCACGCCATTTTCCGGGCACAGGCGCCCCGTGAGCAACGCCGCCCGCGCCTGCGGTCCCAGCGGATGCGGCGTCACCGCCTGCGTGAAATTGACCGCCTCGCTGGCCAGCCCGTCGAGCCACGGCGTCCGGGCATTCGCATCGCCCGCGTAACCGGTGGCCTGCGCCCGCCATTGGGTGGTCACAATCCACAGAATATTGGGCTGCACGGGCATGAGAACGTTCAGCCACAAAGAGGCTCAAAGGGGTATAAAAAAGCGAATCTTCGCTGCAACAAGGTGCCTTGCCAGCCCCGGCTCCCTGCGTTTTGCTCGGTTCACGGGCTCTCCCGGCGCTCAGACGACCGGAACGATCAAACCCCAACTCAGGCCAATCACACCGTCGCCTTATGGAACCCAAGCTGATCCTCATCCATGCCCTCGCCGTGTTGCCCGCTGTCATTTTTGGTTATGTCACTTGGCGACTGATCCATCATCGCGAACGCCTGGCTGCCATTGCACCCGCTGTAATCACGATTGCCGCCGTATTCCTCCATCCTCTGACCCAGATGGCCGCTGACGCCCTCGTCGCAAGACCCTATGCCGTCCGCAAGAAGGCCGTGGCGGACTCAGCCTCACTGATCGGAAAGGACTATGCCACCGTGGTGGCACAGCTGGGAAAGCCGAGCAGCACCCGTGTCTCCGCCCCTGCCGTCACCTCAACCGCGACGAAGGAACTCAAAACGACCCCGGGACGGGAACCATACACAGCACTCGTTTACCATGCCGGTTCCGCCTTCTATCTCGGAACTCGATTCATGGTCTTCCTCGATGCCAAGGGCGCCGTCACCGGTTACCGCGTGAAATGGGAAAAGTCCGACGCCGACCGAAACTTTCCGGAACGCGACATTGTCGCTGTTCAACCAGTGCCGCAGTGACCAACACTTGAATCGAAGCTTTTGTGAGTCGTCATACCGGCGTCACGAAGGACGCTCGCTGATCGTGAGCCACCGCTCCTCGGTGATGCCGGAATGGACAGAAGGCGGACCAAGGACAAAGGACTGGAGAAGCAGCCGTATCAGGCAGACCGGCAATCACGCGGGCAGGCAAACTCGATCACCACACCCCGCCCTACAGGCACCCCCTCTCAAGAAGGGATTTCAACTTCAATGCCTTGAGTTCCCCTCTATGAAGAGGGGTGGCGCGTAGCGCCGAGGTGTGTAGCGAACGCAGCGCTCCGCTGACTTATTCGTATCGCAACGCCTCGATCGGGTCGAGGGAAGCGGCTTTCCAAGCGGGATAGAAACCGAAGGTGATACCGATGCCGGAGCACACGATCATGCCACCCAGCGCCCAACCCCACGGGAACACCGCAGTCGCGTTGAGCATGCCAGCCACGAGGTTGCCGCCGATCACACCCACCGCGATGCCCGCGAGCCCCCCGGCCAGTGAAAGCACCACGGCCTCAATGAGGAATTGCGAAAGGATGTTGCGCTTCTTCGCTCCGATGGACTTGCGGACGCCGATCTCCTTGGTGCGTTCCGTGACACTCACCAACATGATGTTCATCACACCCACGCCGGAAGCCAGGAGCGCGATGGCGCTGATGACAAACGCGCCCACCGCCACGGTGTTGGCAATGTTGTTGAAGGCCTCGATGAGCGAGTCGTTGGAAAACACCTCGAAGTCGTTGGGATCCTCGGGATCGAGCCCGCGCACCAGTCGCATCGCACCGATCGCGACTTCCTCGATCGCCTCCAACTCCGCCTGGCTTTTCGCCTGGATGTTGATGCTGATCGAGCGCCCCGTGCGGCCGTAGGCTTCGAGAAACTGGGTGATCGGCGTGACGGCAAAATTGTCCTGACTCTGGCCAAAGGAAGAGCCCTTCTTGTCCAGCAATCCGACCACCGTGTAGTTCTGCCCGTCGATGCGCACCATGCGACCAAGCGGATTTTCGTTGGGAAACAGTTTCTTGTTCAGCTCGTCGCCCAACAGCACCACCGCGCGCCCGAACTCCACATCATCGGGACCGAGGTTGCGTCCGGCGACGATCTCGTAATTGCGACTGCTGATGAAATTCTCGTCGCCGCCTCCGAGGACCACATTCGGGTTGGTGCGCCGGTCAAGATAGGTGGCCACCCGACCGCCGCGCCGGAGCATGAGGCTGATCTGGGCCTGTTCGCCCATCATGTCCTTGAAGCGTTGCGCCTGGTGGTAGTCGATGTCCCGGCGATTCGCGAAGCGCTGGCGCGGATCACTGAAATTGATCGCCGGGTATTTCATGAACTGAAAACTGTTCGCACCGAGGACGTTCAAACCGCTCTCGATCGATCCCTTCAAACCGGAGATGACCGTCATCACGCCGATAACAGAAAACACGCCGACCGCGATGCCCAGCATCGTGAGGGCGGAACGAAGTTTGTTCGCCTTCAGCGAATCGAGCGCGAGCTTGAGGATTTCAGTGAAAATCATGGCGGGTCATTCGTAGCGCAAAGCCACGACGGGATCGAGTTTGCTGGCCGCCCAGGCGGGGGCGAAACCGCTGAAGATGCCGGTGAGCACCGACACCGTCAGACCGGTGACGACCAAACCGGTCGAAAACACGAGGGGAAAGGACGGGGCCACGACACCGACCACGCCGGTCAGGCCGGCAGCGAGCCCCAAGCCCACCACCCCGCCGACAAAGCAGATGGCCACCGCTTCGATCAAAAACTGCAGCAAGATGGTGCGACGGCGGGCCCCGAGGGCCTTGCGCGTGCCAATCTCCTTGGTGCGCTCCTTCACGCTCACGTAGGTGATGTTCATGATGCCAATCGCACCGACGAAGAGCGCGAGACCGGTGATGAACAGGCCGGCCATCGCGATGCCATTCTTGATGGGATCCAGTTGCTGTCGAATCGTGTTCTGTTCGTTGATGCTGAAATCATCGCGTTGTTCGGGTCCGAGCCCCCGGATGCGGCGCACGAGACCTTGCAGTTCCTCCCTCGCCTCGGCCATGCGGGTGCCGTCCACCTGCACGCGGACCTCACCGCCCTCGCCCACCCGATAATAACGGCGGTAGGTCGTGAGCGGCATCGCCACCATCGAATCCCAGCTCCACAGCCCGAGGAAACTGCCCTGCCGCGCAGCGACACCGATGACGCGGAAATTCTGGTCGCGAATACGAATGGTCTGGTCGATCGGCGATTCGTTGGGAAAGAGCGCGTCGGCGATATCAAAGCCGATTACGCAGACGTTGGCACCCGCCTGACCTTCGAAATCCGTGAAGAACCGTCCTTCCTTCATGTCCGACCGGGCGATGCGCACGTAGTCGGCGGTGGTGCCAAAGGTGTAGATGTTGTTCACCCGATACTCGCCCCGGATGATCGTCGTGAAACGCTCGCCCGTCGGCACGGCCACCTTCAAGGGAGACCCCGGGTTCCCGGCGATCCACTCGTTGATCTGACGCGCATAGTCATGCCGGATGGGTTTCCGGTTGCGGTAATTCCACCAGTCCTCGACCCCGGACCAAGGCCATTTCGAAACGTAAAGAATGTCGTCGCCGAAACCGGCCATGCTGCGATCCACGCCGGCATCGATGCCACGAATGGCCGTGCCCATCAACGTGACCGCCACGATACCGATGATGACGCCCAGCGCCGTCAGCGCCGAACGCATCTTGTTCGCCCGAATCTGCGCCGCGGCGATTCGGATGGATTCGGTGAGTTCGTAGAGAAGACGCTTCATCGAATTTTCGATTTTGGATTCTCGATTTTCGATTTCAGGACGCGCTTTGCCAGTGTCCTCCGGGAAGCGACCATGATGGCCGTCAGTTCATCCGCCTCCTGATACAACGCGGCCACTTTTGCGGGCGACAACAGCCCGTGGTCCGAAATCAGTTCCAGCCAGAAGGCCGATTCATCCGCCTCTTCTTCGACAACCGACAACTTCGAAATCATTTCCGCCGTGGAGCGGGAACGGCAGGCCGCCCGGTAGTTCGCTCCGACCGAAGTGCCCGACCGCCCCAACTGCCCCGCCAGAACGCGTCCAGAGCGCGAGTCCGGCAGGGAATCGATCAACTTCAGCACTCGAAGGGCAAAAGCCTTGGTGCGCTTTTTTAGACCGGCTTCGTTCATGGCGAAAATCGAGAATCCAAAATCGAAAATCACGCGACGTTCGCGTCGCTCTCGATCAATCCGTCGCGGAGGCGAACGATGCGGCGGGCGTGGCGGGCGATGTCTTCTTCGTGGGTGACAACGATGATGGTGTTGCCCTGCTCGTAGAGGTGCTCGAAGAGCTCCATGATCTCGACACCGGTCTTGGAGTCGAGGTTGCCGGTGGGCTCGTCGGCGAGGATGATGGATGGGCGCGTGACGAGCGCGCGCGCGATGGCCACGCGCTGGCGCTGACCGCCGGAGAGCTCGTTGGGCCGGTGATGCAGGCGACCACCGAGGCCGACGTTTTCCAACGCCTGCCGGGCGCGCTCGATGCGCTCGTGGCGGGAAACACCGGCGTAAATGAGCGGCAGCTCCACATTGTGCAGGGCGTCGGAGCGCGGCAGGAGGTTGAAGGTCTGGAAGACGAAGCCGATCTCGCGATTGCGGATGTCGGCCAGTTCGTCGTCGGTCATGCTGGACACGTCCTTGCCGTTGAACTCGTAGTGCCCCGCCGTCGGTGTATCGAGGCAACCGAGCATGTTCATGAGCGTGGACTTGCCGGAGCCCGAGGGGCCCATGATGGCGAGGTATTCGTTGCGCCGGATTTCGAGCGCGACGCCGCGCAGGGCGCGGATGATCTCCTCGCCCATCTGGTAGAGCTTGGTCACGCCGTCGATCTTGATGACGAGCTGGCCCGGCGGACGGATCAGCCGCGCGGCAGCGGATGCAGGGGAAGGTGTCATGGTGGGCGTCGGCAGGATCAACGATCCCGCCCTACAATCATTTCTTCTCGGCGGGCTTCTTCGGTTTATCCAAACGGACTTTCTCGCCGTCCTTGAGCACGCGGGTGACGACACTGAAGGGGCCGGTCACAATCTCGTCGTCCTTCTTGAGGCCGGACTTGATCTCCATGTGAGTGGTGTCGGCGATGCCGGTCTCGACGTTGACCATCTTGACGTTGTCGCCTTCGCGCAGGAACACCACGCGCTGCAGGGCCTCGCGGTCGGCGCGTTCGAGGTCGCGTTGCTGCTTCTGGTTCACGGCGGTCTGGGCGCCCTCGCCCTGGGTTTCCTTGGCCTTCTTGTCGCGCTCCTTGGCAAGATCGTCGATGGTCTTGGCACCCTCGCGAGTGCGCACGGTGACGGCTTGAATCGGGACGGCGACGACGTCGGTGGCGGTTTTCGTTTCGATGTCGGCGTTGGCGCTCATGCCGGGCCGGAGCGCGGCGTCGCGATCGAGAATGCGGATGCGAACTACGAAATTCGTGACCTCCTCCTGCGTATTCTGACCGAGCGTGCGGGCGGTGGAGGCGATTTCCCATACTTCGCCGTTGAAGCGACGGTTCGGATAGGCGTCCACGGAAATGCGGGCCTTGTCGCCGATCTTCACGTTGACGACGTCGTTCTCGTTGACGTTCACGCGGACCTCCATGTTGGCGAGGTCGGCGACGCGCATAACCTCGGTGCCCGCGAACTGGCCGGTGCCGACGACGCGCTCACCCACTTCGCTGGTGCGGGAGGTGACGGTGCCGTCGATGGGCGAATAAATCGTGGTCTTGCTGAGGAGTTCCTGCGCCTGGGCCAGCAGGCCCTCGGAGCTGCGGATCTGGGCGAGGGCGTTGTCGTAGTTGGCCTGAGCGGCCTCGAAAGCAGTGCGCGCGGCGGTCATCTCGGAGTCGGAGATGAGCTGCTTGGCAAAAAGATCCTGGCTGCGCTTGAAATCCTCCTCGGACTTCAGGAGCTGGGCCTTGCTCTGGATGGCGGTGGCCCGGGCGGCGGCGAGGGCGGCCTCGCGCTGGTCGAGCTGGTATTTGTAATTGTCGGGCTTGATGCTCACGAGCAGGTCGCCCTTCTTGACCGTCGCGCCTTCGCGCAATGGCAGGTCGATGACTTCGCCGGAAACCTCCGGGGCGATCTTCACCTCGGTCTCGGGCTGGACCTTGCCGGTGGCGTTGACGGTCTGCGTGATGGTCTTGATGACGGCCTTGTCGGTGGTGACGACGGTGGCTTTGTCCTTCTTTTTGTTGGCCACGGCCGCGGCGACGGCGACCACGACAAGGGCGACGACCGAAAGGATCAGCCAGAGCTTGCGGCGGGATTTTTTCTTGGGGGCGGCGGGGGCCGGGGCGGTGAATTGGTTCGCTGGGGCGGACATGGTTATCAGTGGGTCGGTTAGATTGGCGGAAAAATCGGCGGCTTGGCCAGCGCTTAGTCCCGCCCGGAAACACACAGAGGGGCCCCTGCGGGCCCCCCTGCAACACAACTGATAACTACGAACGGGCAGCAGGTTGCGGGGGCGGGACGGGAGGGGAACTCCGGAGCGACGGAGCGAACGGTTTTTGCGGCCGAACGCGCCGTCGGGGCGACGGAAAGCATCGGCAGGCGGGTGGCGCTGGGCATGGGCGTATCACACCGCCAAACCGGCCAAAGTTGCACCCGGTTTTGATAAACGGAGCCCCGGCCGGATGGATGGACAGTCCGCTGCCAGCGCGACTCCTGCCGCCTATGGCAAGGACGTGCTCACCCGCCTGCCGGCCATGACCAACCAAAACGACCTCGCCGCTCTCACCCCCGCCCGTTGGTCCCCCTCGTAATAGCCACCAATCCGACGCCCACACCGTCGGCAATGGCCACCATTACGAATCCCCCTGCTTCGGAGTAGCCACCATTACGAAGTCAAGAGGCCCTCGGCCGGACGCTTACCGTCAGCCATGTCTCGCTGGAAAATTTATGCTCGATCACCTCTCCCCACCGTTCCCAGTTTTTACCCCGAGAGCCAAACCAGGTCAGACCAACGCCTGGCCCGGATTTGCGATGTCGGCCGCTTTGCCCCGGGTGTTCTTTGACAGTCACGCTTGCGCCGCACCGTCGGTCTTCGGCAAGCGCGCCGGAATCATCGCAACGTCTCGCAGGGCTACGATCCAGCGGCCAACTTCCCCGACGTCAGCGTGGAAAAACGCCAAAAAACTACGACGACAATCCCGACTCGTCCTACGACATCAATTTGGCCCGGCACAGCTACTTTTGCTGACGCGACGCGTGCCGCTTTGATCATTGAGGACGTTGTGAATCTGGCCGAGATATCGAGGTCGCCCACACTCGAAACAAGTTCAATCCCTCGGTTAGGTTCATGCGGCCGCACCATATCTTAAAAACACCGTCCTCAATGCGACAATGAAGCCAATCATCAGGTGACCTTTCAATGCGAACTGGCTCAAAGCACTTTCCCTCAAGATTGGTTCGCAAAAGATCTATATCAGCGCTCCAACCCGGATTATCTAACGTATCAATCTTGATTCCCAAGAGGTGCTCCCAGTCACCGTTACACTGAGAAGAATACCACTGCTGAATAAACTGAAGGGGGTCAGCGTTCATCGGTCTCAGGCCATATTATCCAAGTCCTGCAATGTCAAAGGCCGTTGAGTGGGCGGAGCAACGGGAACCACAGTTGGATGATTGGGGAAGAGCAAATGATTAAGCGCATCCAATATGTCTCGGATGCTCGACGGCACGGGTTGTTGGTGGCCAGGTGGAATTTGTTGATAGGGGGCCGGATTGGGCGGCTTTGGGTGCGCGGTATGTGGCGTTTCGATTGGCTGTCCGAGATCCTTATTAAAATGGGATTTCCCTTCCAGATCGATTCTGCGTCCATCGGGTAGTGTTACTCTGTTTCTGGGACTTAAACCCCGCGTCGTTTCCAGCAGTTCAGGAGGGATGACAGGGCGAGGAACAATTGGTGGTCTTGCAAATAGAGCGCCCCAAGGAGCCAACTGAGCAACCATAGTCGGCTGCTCTGCGTTATTTGAGGCGCTACCCGTAATTACCATTGGCGCTAGCACGGTTAAGCCACCTTCAGTCATCGCAGGACCGCCATAGACCGGCCCAATGTCAGGGCCAGAAATGCTAGGCGCGCTATATGCAGGAGATGAACCTACCCCCACGGTAACTCCACTCGTATTTTGCGCCGACGTTGCCGCCGCATAGGCATTCTCAATACTGTTGGCAGCAGCAGCAGTCCACGCTGCATTAGCTGCCGCAATGCCCGCTATGCCATTGTTGAGAAGCGCCGATGCGAATGCCTGATTGCGCGCCTGCTGACCAGGAACCCACCCGCCTGTATCCCAATCAGCACCGCCGCTCGCTACGACGTTCACATCGCCAGCACTCCATGCTTTTCCTTTACGGCGCAAAGCAAGGTCGGCCTCGTCATCCATGCCAATCTGGATGGAACCTCGGACATGAGCAATCATCCCGAGATAGTCCCAGCGGTTGACGCCGTTGTTGCCGCAGAAGCCGTAGAGGTTGAGTCCACCCGATTCGCTGATCGGATCGCGATTGATGAACCTGCCGAGGGAGGGGCTGTAATATCTCAGGCCGTAGTAAACGAGGCTGGTCTCGGTGTCGGTGTATTTGGTGGAGAAGCGGAAGGGGTTGCTCGCCGCATACGGCCCGGATTCGCGCAGGGTGTTGCCGAAGGCGTCATACTCATACGCCGCGGCAATCGATCCGTCGCTGGCCTTGATCATGGCGTGGACATTGCCGTTGCCGTCATACGCCGGCAAGTAG
>JBIQJF010000078.1:0-8813 GCA_044507675.1 Opitutales bacterium
CGCCCGGCTTCCGCTCCAACGCGGCCGCCGGCAACCAGCCGCAGCAGGAGATCGGCCGCGGCGGCGGCTTCCTCGGCCAGGCCGCCTCCATTGCCGCCGGCGTCGTGGTCGGCAGCATGGTGGCCGACGCCCTGCGCGGACAATTCGGCTCGGAGACGACGGCTGCCAGGCAGGAGCAGGCCGCCGCCGGGCAGGAAGCCCGGACGGAAGAGGCGAGCCTCGAAGACTCCTATGAGGACGACGGCTTCGATACCGCGGACTTCGACGGCGGCGATTTCGACATTGGCTGACGTTCCGTCATTCCAACCGCACCGGGCCCGCCGCCGGGCCGCGGCGGGCTAGTGCTTTTGCGGCGACACGAGCTGGGCGCGCAGGTTCGAATATTCGGCGGGCGAGATCGTGCCGGCCGATTTCAGCCGCTCCAGCTTTGCAATCTCGTCGGCGGCGCTGAAGCCGACGGCCTGGCGTATCTGCTCGCGCGCCTCCTGCATCTGCGCCTCGCTGCGCCGTGCCATGCCGGAACCCTGCGTCAGCAGGTACAGGAAGACACCGAGGAACGGCAGCGCGATCAGGAAGATCATCCACAGCACCTTGGCGAAGCCCGATGTGTCGGCACGGCGGAACAGATCGCCGAAAATCGTGATGAGGAGCCAGAACCACATCACGAACAGGAAGATGACAAAGACATCGACCATGAAGTTGAGGAATGTGAATCCGCCTTCGAAAAGCATGGGCGTCTCCCGGGTTGCAGGGTTCCCGATGATCGCCCGCGGCGCGGGCCGGCCCCATCCGCCGAATGCCTGACCCGGGCTCCGTGAATACCCGCGCCCAAAGCATTGAGTGGCCGCAAAATCGCGCCATATGGGGCCTGTGGGTTATTCGCCCGCTTCCCGACCCCTCCCGGGATTGATGCCCGGCCATCGGCTATAGTCGGCGGTCCGCTTTCCCGTTGAACAAACCACGATCAGAACCGATTCCGATGTCCGGCAAGTCCATCTCCATCCGCGGCGCGCGTGAGCACAATCTCAAGGGCGTCGATCTCGACCTTCCGCGCGACCAGCTCGTGGTCTTCACCGGGCTCTCGGGCTCGGGGAAATCCTCGCTCGCCTTCGACACGATCTATGCCGAGGGGCAGCGGCGCTATGTGGAGTCGCTCTCCGCCTATGCGCGGCAGTTCCTCGAGATGATGCAGAAGCCGGACGTGGACCGGATCGAGGGCCTGTCGCCGGCGATTTCCATCGAGCAGAAGACCACCTCGAAGAACCCGCGCTCGACCGTCGGCACCGTCACCGAAATTTACGACTACATGCGGCTCCTCTGGGCGCGCGTGGGCATCCCCTATTCGCCCGCAACCGGCTTGCCGATCGAGAGCCAGACCGTCTCGCAGATGGTGGATCGGGTGCTGGCGCTGCCCGAAGGCACGCGGCTCTATCTCCTGGCGCCCGTCGTGCGCGGCAGGAAGGGCGAATACCGCAAGGAGCTGGCGGAATTCCTCAAGAAGGGATTCCAGCGCGTCAAGATTGACGGCAAGTTCTACGAGATCGCGGAAGCGCCGGCGCTCGACAAGAAGCTCAAGCACGACCTCGACGTGGTGGTGGACCGCGTCGTGGTGCGGCCCGACATCGCGCAGCGGCTGGCGGAGAGTTTCGAGACTGCGCTCAAGCTCGCGGACGGGATCGCGATTGCGGAGCTTGCGGACGGCGCGGCCGCCGACACCAGCGACAAGAAGATGAAGCGCGGGACGCAGGACGACCCGAACCGCATCCTGTTCTCCTCCAAGTTCGCCTGCCCGGTCTCGGGCTTCACGATCAGCGAGATCGAGCCGCGGCTCTTTTCCTTCAACTCGCCGCATGGCGCGTGCCCGGCCTGCGACGGGTTGGGCGTTGAGAAGGAGATCGACGCGGAACTGGTGATCCCCGACAGGACGAAAACGCTGCGCGGCGGTGCGATCGCGCCGTGGTCGCGCTCCAACACGCCCTCGCCCTACTACAATCAGACGCTCGAGGCGCTGGCGAAGAAATACAAATTCTCGCTCAACGAGCCGTGGTCGAAGCTCACGAAGAGCGCGCGCGACATCATCCTCTACGGCACCGGCGATGAGGACGTGAAGTTCGTCTATGACGATGGGATGCGCTCGTTCGAGACGAAGAAGCCGTTCGAGGGTGTGGTCAACAATCTCGCGCGGCGCTGGAAGGAAACGGAAAGCGACTGGGCGCGCGAGGACCTCGAAAAGTATTTCTCGACCGTGCCCTGCAAGACCTGCCACGGCCATCGGCTGAAGCCCGAGGCGCTGGCGGTGAAGATCGGGGCGAAGCACATCGCCGAGATCACCGAGCTGTCGGTCAAGGCCGCGCGGGAATGGTTCGAGGTGCTGCCGAAGAAGCTGAACAAGCAGCAGAACGAGATCGCCGCGCGCGTGCTCAAGGAAATCCGCGAGCGGCTCACCTTCCTCATGGACGTGGGCCTCGAGTACCTGACGCTCGCGCGCGCGTCCGGGACGCTCTCGGGCGGCGAGAGCCAGCGCATCCGCCTCGCTTCGCAGATCGGCTCGGGGCTCACGGGCGTCCTCTATGTGCTGGACGAGCCGTCCATCGGCCTGCACCAGCGCGACAACGCGAAGCTGCTGGAGACGCTCAAGCGCCTGCGCGACCTCGGCAACACGGTGATCGTCGTGGAGCACGACGAGGACGCGATCCGCACCGCCGATTTTCTCGTGGACATCGGCCCCGGCGCCGGCATCCATGGCGGGCACATCGTCGCCGCGGGCACCACGGACGACGTGATCCGCGCCAAGAAATCCATCACCGGCAAGTATCTCTCGGGCGAGCTGGATGTCCCCGTCCCCGAGCGCCGGCCGCCGAACCCGCGCCGCATGCTGAAGGTCGTCGGCGCGCGCGGCAACAACCTGAAGAACGTCACCGCCGAGATCCCGATGGGGCTGTTCACCTGCATCACGGGCGTATCGGGCGGCGGCAAGTCCACGCTGCTGATCGACACGCTCTACAAAGCCGTCGCGCGCCGGCTCAACGACGCGCACGACGCACCGGCGCCGTTCGAGAAGATCGAGGGCCTCGAATTCCTCGACAAGGTCATCGACATCGACCAGTCGCCGATCGGCCGCACGCCGCGCTCGAACCCGGCGACCTACACCGGCGCCTTCACGCCGATCCGCGAATGGTATGCCGGCCTGCCCGAGGCCAAGGCGCGCGGCTACGAGCCCGGCCGCTTCTCGTTCAACGTCAAGGGCGGCCGCTGCGAGGCGTGCCAGGGCGACGGCGTCATCAAGATCGAGATGCACTTCCTGCCGGACGTCTATGTCACCTGCGAGGTCTGCAAGGGCAAGCGCTACAACCGCGAGACGCTCGACGTGCAGTTCAAGGGCAAGTCGATCGCCGACGTGCTCGACATGACGGTGGAGGAAGGCGTGGAGCTGTTCTCCGCCGTGCCGACGATCCGCAAGCCGCTCGAAACGCTGCACCGCGTCGGGCTCGACTACATCCATATCGGCCAGCAGGCCACGACGCTCTCGGGCGGCGAGGCGCAGCGCGTGAAGCTCGCCAAGGAGCTTGCAAAGCGCGCCACGGGCCGCACGCTCTATATCCTCGACGAGCCGACCACGGGCCTGCACTTTCACGACGTGGCGAAGCTCCTGGAAGTGCTGCACGAACTGGTGGCGAACGGGAATACGGTGGTGGTGATCGAGCACAATCTCGAGGTCATCAAGACCGCGGACTGGATTATCGACCTCGGCCCCGAAGGCGGCGACGGCGGCGGCGAGATCGTGGCCGCCGGCACGCCCGAGGACATCGTGAAGGCGAAGCGCAGCTACACCGGCGAGTTTCTCAAGCCGGTGCTCGCGCGCGGCTCACGGCGCGGGAAGAAGGGGCAAGTGGCGGCGGAGTGAGTCCTCAGTGAGTCCTCAGCACAAGATACCAAGGTCTATTGAGCGATCTTTTTGTAAAAGTCGTCGCTCAGCGCTCGTAAGTGTGTTGCCCGGATATTCGCCGTTGCACTTGGGTCGATATCGACATTTCTAAGCAGAGTTGAAATCATAAGAAATTTGGGGTGAGAGATTCGATTTGGAAGGGATCGATTTGGGGCCATAACGAAATTTTTTATAGAGGTATATCCATGTGTTCCACGAAATAGATGGCGGTGAAATTGCAGAACCTCGCGTGCCGAACGACTTCCTGATCGCAAAATTATAGCCTCAAATTTTGCTTGTGATGGCGAAGACGCAAATCGGGGAAACATGCCCGCAGTGAGCCGCGCCAATTGCTCTTGCGTCATCCATAAAGAACCGCTGCTCTCAATAAGTTTCATTACGCTATCAGAATCACCATACTTAGATAGAAGCCATAGCAAGGCAAAGTATCCCCATGGCTTTTTGGGGTTTATCGCCTGAACTAATTCGTCAATCCTGTCCAAGGTCGGTTTCGCGTCCGGCAGGCGAGCCGCGACCAACGCCGTGACCAAGTCGATTAGATAAGCATCATCGACGGCTTCATTCGTCAGTATCGGCGAAATGAGTTCGGCTAGCATTGCATCGGGACTTTGGTGGTGCTGCCAGTAAGTCAATATTGCTGATCGAAGTGCGGGGTAATCTTGAACGACGTTTGCAATCCGCCCTGCTGTCAGTTTTGTTTTCGTTTGGCGCGCGAAATTGATCAATCTCTTGAATATTTTATCGCCGTTCCCTGTTCGGAAATTTCCGTTTTTTTCCCATCTGGCAATCAGCTTTTGAATAATGATTGCGTTTTTCGTTGTTTGGGCGGCGTTTCCTTTTGCCGCATCTATTCGGTCGGAGACTAAATCCAGCACCGAATTCTCTGCAATTTTGAAATGTTTTCTTGCTTCGACTTCATTGAGAATTTTGGTCTTCCCCGAGTTCAATCGCACCTGTCGTGTTTGAAGGGCTAAATCCAAATCCCTAAGAACGGCTCTCGCTTCAGCAATCGTATCAACGCCTATATCGATGTCATCCATGAACCGTGCAAAATCTATATTTGGATATTTCTTTAGGAGATCGTCGATCTCGAAAAGAAAGCTGTGAGCGAGCAGCCGAGGTGCGTCCAGATGAATTTGCGGCAGGCCTACGGGTATCCGCGGCATATAGTCCGGCTGCCATAACATCCAAGACAGCGAATAGATTAGAAGGTCTAGCGCGTGTTCTCGGACGAGCGCCAAATCTGCAAGTATATTGCGGAGGTGATCGTATGAGATGAAATCGTAATAGTTGGCAATGTCAGTGACAACGACGTAACGCCGTGTCTTTGCAAAGCCGAAGATAGCTTCTTGAAATTTTAGCCAAGCGTTGATTGCGCCGTATTCCGTTGAGTGCCCCTTAACATTTGAGAACCCGTGATCTTCAGGAGCAAAGTACGCGTTTTGGGATGGCGCCTTGCCGCGAATTTCGGCCCACAGCGCATCTGAAAGCGTCTGAAGGACTAGAGCATCCTTGACCGCTGGCAGGACGACTTGCCGACACAGGCCTTTTGATTTTTCTACCAGCAATCTTGCGGACGGTTGCGGAATGTATCCTCCAGAGCATACTTCCGCAGCAATCGAGGCGCACATCGCATCCAATCGGATGTGAAAATCCAAATGCTCCAATACGTCGGGGACCGATTGGCGCCTTAAGGACTCCCTGACCTTTGTCTTCCAAGTTGCTTTAAGCCGAAATGGATTGATGACTTGCTCAAGGTCCTTCTTTTTCGCCGCAAATTTGGGGGACTGCATGAGAATTACTTTCGCGATCGTTGGGCAGACCTTGATGCAATGATAGGCAACGAGAGCAAATGGAAAGGCAGCCTTACCAATTCAGATGTAGGTTATTAGCTCCGCCTGAGTACGTCGGTACAAAGTTGACATCAGCGTTGAGCGAATCACACAGGAGGACGCATGCCGACCAATAGCGATACGGACACCACTCTGCTTTCATTCTATGAAAACGGTCTAGAGCTAGGTCGCAAGATTCAATCCGAATACAGTCGATGGCTCATAAATACGCTTTATCTCTTACATTCTGGCGCTATCGTAGGCATCATCTCAAGAGCTCCCATTGAGAAAATTCCGCAATATTCCAATTCCCTTTGGTGGTTTGTCTGCGGTCTTGCACTCGCGTTTTTGACCGGTCTCGCAACTTGGTCCAACTATGAGCTTTATGTCCGCGCCCATCTGGAAGTAATTAAACACATCCGAGAGCGTCGGTGGCATCCCGGTCAACGGGTTAAAGCTGCGATGTGGACGCACTACACCACATTCATAGCACTCGCGGTGGGGCTCGCTTCTTTTGTTTGTCTGCTCGCAGGTGCTTGGTCTGCTTTGCATACTCTCTCGAGTGCCAGTTGATTGACGCCGACTGACCGCAGAATTTACGACATTGCTTCGAAATAGGACCATATTCACATCCGCGTGATCCTGTTTCCCCACTCTTCCGGACGCCCTTAAGGTGCGCCCGTCCCGCTCGTGCGAGGGCGTCTTCCGGAGACGTTCGGCGGCAACGCCGGCGCAACACCCGGCGCATCGTCGATCATCGCCAGAGCGCCCTTCGTCTCCACCCTCACCACAAACCCCGCCTCTCTCGACAAAATCTCCATCGGCTCCGCCGCCTCGTAGGCGCGCAGGAACGTGGCGGCGAGTTCGCCGCCACCAATCGCGGCGAGCGTGCGGGCCTCGTCGGCCGCCACGCGGTCGAGGATGTCGCGCCAGCGCGTGGGCTGCCGCAGGACCGCCGCACTCGCCTTTGAGCGCAGCCGCACCCAAGCGCTGCGGACATGTAGTTCGTCCGCCTGCTCGCGCACCGTCATGCCGCGCGCACGGCAGGCACGGTCCCATGCCAGATGGCGGCGATGCATTTCGTCCGCCACCTTCTTCGGCCTCCTGAACGCAAACAATTGCCGGACGGCGCGCAGCATGGTTCGCCTCCCCGTTTCGTATTTTCTTGTTTGAATTGAATGCGCGACTGTAATGCGCGCGATCGCGAAAGTGAAATCAAAAATTCTTACCGCGCGGATGCACGCATTTGCGCCGCTCGAAAGTTTCACTCGCGTCATTCCGGGGCGCCGTCGAGCAACGCGAGACGGCGAGCCTGGAATCCATATTCCAGTGCGGTGGTCATGGATTCCGGGCTCGCATTGCTCGCGCGTTGCGCTCGCAACACGCCCCGGAATGACAGGTTTGCGCGCAGCGCCGTGCTCCAAGCACCTGACGCGGCTCACGAATAAAAAATCTTTCGCTTCCTTTTCCACGCCGATTCAGGCCGGGTTAAATTCGCTCCGTCCCGTTCATCGAGGGCGTCTTCCGGAGACGTTCGGCTGACGGAGCGGGACGCGGCGACTCTGCGGGCGCGGCTCAACGCAAGCCGCGCACTCGGAGGGCCCCGGAACCCCGCCCTACGGCCACTACGGGCCGTGCGCTGGGAGCCAGCTGGACGATGCGGCGCAAGGATCGCGCCGCATTCGCAAGCGCGGTCCGGGGTCAGCGGTCAACGGCCGGCGGCCGCCCGCGAGAACGCCGCGACGGAGCGTCGGGAGGCGAGCGCGCCCCGGAATTGGGCGCGCGTCACGCCTCAGGCGTGAGTACGACGAGCGCCTTCCGGCGCTCCGTCCCCTCGCATCTTTGCGGGGGAGCCTAGTGATGCCTCGGGCGCACCGGCGCCGCGAGAACGCATCATCACGTCACCCTGAGGTGCCCGCCGAAGGCGGGCCTCGAAGGGTGACAGAGAACCGTCATCCTTCGAGGCTCCCCCGGCCTCGCTTCGCTCAGCCGGGGTCGCACCTCAGGATGACGGGTGCTGTTTGAAAACCGAAAGCCCTATTCCGCTGCGCGGCCCGGCCGCGCGCGATAGACCGGCAGCGACCAGTGATAACGCAGCGCCAGCGCGCGTATGACGAAGCAGACGGCGAAGCCCGCGCACAGTGCGAGCGGTCCATCAAGTCCGAGCGAATCCAGCGCAATGAAGCTGGCAGCGCCCGCGAGCGCGGCAGTGACGTAAATCTCCTTGCGCAAAATGAGTGGCACCTCGCCGCCGAGCACGTCGCGGATCACGCCGCCGAGCGTCGCGGTCGCAACACCCATCGCGACGGCGATGAACGGCCCCGCGCCCGCCGCGAGCGCTTTCTCCGCGCCGACGACGCAAAAGACCGCGAGACCCGCCGCGTCGAGCCACAACAGCGCGCGATAGCGCGACTCCGGTATATGCGCGACGAAGAACACGCCGATCGCGACCGCGATGCAGATGCCGAGATAAACCGGCTCCTCGACCCAGAACACCGGCAGCGCGCCGAGCATGGTGTCGCGCAGGCTGCCGCCGCCGACGCCGGTGACGACCGCGAGCAGCATGAAGCCGATGATGTCCATCTGCTTGCGGGACGCGACGAGCGCGCCCGTCACCGCGAACACCGCCGTGCCGAGAAAGTCGAGGGCGAGGACGAAGTTCGCGAACATCCGGCGTCAGCGCCCTCGCCCGCCGAGCAGGTCGTCGAGCAGTTGCTCGATATTCGCCGCGTGGCGGCGGTCGACGTCGTGGCCGGGCTCGAGCAGGTCGCCGAACACCCGCTCGCCGAGCCCGCCGCCCGCGAAGGGCAGCTTGTTGCTGAGGTCGGAGAGGTCCTTGAGGTCGCGCGCCGGCGCACTGCCGCCGGGCTGTCCGCTACCTCCGGCGCCGCCGCCGAGAATATCCTTCAGGATATCGCCAAGCCCGCCGGGCATCGGCCCGCCGCCCGATGGGGCCTGCGGACCGCCGCGGCCGTCGGGAATGGGAAACGGAAAGGGCGAGCCGCCGCCCGGCGCGCCTCGTCCGCCGCCGAGGA
>JBIQJF010000079.1:0-8459 GCA_044507675.1 Opitutales bacterium
TTCGCGGCGACGTCAAGGAAGGCGAACCCATCACGGTCGTCCGCAACGGCGACAAGCTGGAGTTCAAGACCCAGTCGCCCGCCGCGGGTAGTGGCGTGACGTCGTAAGTCGAACGTCTCTCATTTCACGCCGCCGTCGCCCTTGCGCGATGGCGGCGTTTTGTTTTGTGGAACCCGCGCCCGTCTGTTTCGTTCACCACACCCCGCTATGAAGCTGCTTCGTTTTGCCTTCCTTGCGCTCCCTCTCGGTCTTGTGTCGCCCGGATATATGAAAGAAGCCCCCATTCCCGCGTCAGGCGCCGATGAAGTCGTTTTCCGACCGACAAACAGGGAGTATCCGCGCGAGCATGACTTGGTGGTAATGAAGGTGCAGAACCTTGCGGATGTCGCACAAATCTATGCCGATTTTTCCAAAAAAGAGGTGCGCGTGCCACGCGATCTGCTCGATCGCTCGGAGGGAATTGCGAGCACGAGCAAATCACGCACCGATTACGTCATTCGGGTTTATGAATGGCAACTTCCCGCAGCGGGTATCGAGATTGTCCTGCTCGGCCGCGATGCAGTGGCATTCCGGCCTGACATGGCCTATCGGGAGAAAATGGAGGCCAAGCGCCCGGCCAGTGCCTCGCCCGAGTTGGTCGCCGCCGCCAGCGCCGCGATGAGCCTGGACCGATTCTGGCAGCTCATCGAAACCGCCGGTCGCGGGGGCGGAGACGGTCGAGGGGGCGACAACTTTCGCGTGGCGGCGGCGCTTCAGTCCGCGCTCGCCAAACTGCGACGGGAGGAGATTCTCGGATTTCAGCTCCGTCTGAACGAGCGCATGGCCGAAAGCTATCGCTGGGATCTTTGGGCGGTGGCTTACATCGTCAATGGCGGAGCTTCCGACGACGGTTTCGTGTATTTTTGTGGATGGCTGATTTCCCAAGGCAGAACCTATTATGAGGCGGCGCTCGAGAATCCGGTCCGCGCCGCTGATCGGGCTGGCAAGCATCAACAAAACGAAAATGAGCAATTGCTGTATGTGGCGATGCAGGCCTACCAAGCCAAGGCGGGCAAAATGATGCCTCAATTGCCGTTTCACATATCGGGAGAACCGACGGGAAAGCGCTGGTCCGAGGAAGACCTTCCGAAATTGTATCCGGAACTCACCAAGCGATTCTAGGCCGTGTGTGCCGGCGGTGCTTGCTGCACTCGCTGATGCCAATGTAGTATGAGGCCGCGCGAGGAACTCCCCGTGCATGTGCCACTCCCGGCGGAATTCAAGGAACGAGGGATCCGGCGTCCTGCCCTACAGGATTGCCTGAGATGGGGGCAGCAGCTTTGCTCCGGGCGTGTTGATGCGACTGTTGCTCATCGGACTGCTGTGCTGTGTGCCGCTCGTGGCACAGGACACCACGGTCATTCCGCCGGATGAGCTGGCGCGGGCGCCGACGCCGGCGCGGATTACCTCATTGGTGGATCGGGCGGCGGCGCAGGGCTGGGGGAGTGTGATGCCTGTGTTGCGCGCGGGAGCGCAGCAGGCTTACGAGTCGAACAGCGGCTACGCGGCGCAGTGGTATTATCTTTACCGATGGGCGCGGCTGCTCGGCACTCCCTACCAGAAGTCCATCCAAGATTGGATCAAGGCGGTGCAGGATGCACGCGTCGTCCATCCGAACATGGCGGCGAGCTATGAATATCGCCCCGGTTCGCTCGCGGCCAATTTGTCGCGGGAGTTGCAGCTGGCGTTGCTCGGCAACGCGACACTTTCGGAGGAGTTTTTCCAGCTGCTGTCACCGCTCGACAACGCTGCGGAAATGCTGCGCATCCTGCAGGAAATTCATCGCAAGGAGCCGGCTTTGTTCGCTGCTTATCCGTCGTTGGCGCTGGCGATCGCGGTGGTTCACGATGTGCCGCCGTCGCCCCAATGGCCGCACGGGCAGGTCAGCGCCCTCAAGCTTCCGCGCAAGCCGCCCGCGCCGGAGCAGCTTTTCGGGTATCTGGCCCGGTTGGATCGCGCGAACGGCACGGCGCACAAACTCGGTCGTCTGCCGGCGAGCGAACTCAAGTTTCTCGTGGATATTGTGACGCCCTTTGCGGAACTCGACTGGGCGCGGAAAAACGTGGCGCCGGGGCTGAGCGATCTCGGCAAGGCTTATGATATGATCAATTACCGTCAGGACCGCATCACGAACAACCAATACGAGTGGCCGGGCGCCACCTATACACTCACGGTTATCCTGCAGTCGGGCGGGATTTGCGTGGATCAGGCGTATTTCGCGAGCACGGTCGGCAAGGCAAAGGGCATCCCGACGATCATGTTTCGCGGTGCGGGACTCGACGGCCGGCATGCGTGGTTCGGTTTCCTCGGCACCGGCCAGCGCTGGCAGCTCGATTGCGGACGCTACGCCGAGCAGAAGTTTGTGACCGGTCTCGCCTTCGATCCTCAGACTTGGGGCAACATCAACGACCACGAGCTGGGTTTCATCACGGAACGTTTCCGCGCGCTGCCGACCTATAAACTGTCGGTTTTGCACGCGGAATTTGCCGGCGACTACCTACGCGAAGGCCGGCTGGACCTCGCGCTCAAGTCTGCTCGCGAATCGGTCAATCGCGACCGGCGCAATCTCGACGGCTGGGAAATCCTGCTCGCGGCCCAGAAAGCCAAGGCCCCGGCCGACCTGCGGGCGCAGGAGGCCATCCTGCGCGAAGCGGTGCTGGCGTTTCAAAAGTATCCCGACCTCGAAATTTCGTTTTCGCGCCGACTCATCGAAGTGTTGCGGCAGCGGGGCGAGACGAGCTTGGCGAACTTTGAGGAGCAACGTCTGAGCAAGAAGTATCAGGCTGCGCGGCAGGACCTGAGCATCGGACAAACGGCTGCGATGCTCCAGCGAAGCATCGAGAATGACGACCTCGCCACCCGGATTCGTGTATTCAATCGCATGCTCGATACCCAAGGCCAGGGTGCATCCATTGATTTTTACGACAACATCGTTGCGCCGTTTGTGATGCATCTCGCCCAGGAAGGGCAGGTGCCGGCGGCATTGCAGGCTTTGGAACGGGCGAGACGCACCCTGCGGGTCGAGCCCGGTTCGCAGATCGAGGGCGAGTTGGCTGCAATGGCCGCCCGCCTCAAGTCGGGGCAATTTCCAAAAAAAGGCGGTTGAGCATGAACCTTTTCCGCCTTGTAGGCGTCATAGAGCCCGCTTCACTGCCAAAACAACCACCATGCTCGATATCATCAAGGGCGCCGGCCTGCTCATTTACCCGCTCACGCTTTGTTCGATCGTTGCCGTTTATATCATCTGCGAACGGCTTTTTGCCCTGCGCAAGGAGGCGGTGCTCCCCGACGACTTGGTGGACAAGATCATCGAGGGCAAGGTGCCCGAAGGCGGACGCCATTCGGTGATGGCGCGCATCGTGGACTACGCCGGGCGCCACAAAGGTGACCCGGAAGCGGTGAAAGCCTTCGCCCGCCTCGAAATCAATCGTATGGAGCGTGGCATCCCGTATCTGGACGTCATTTACATTGCCGCGCCCATGCTCGGCCTAACGGGCACCGTCATGGGCCTGTTGCGTGTTTTCGGCCAGATATCGCCTGAAACCGGCCTGCCTGATCCCGCCGCGTTCACCAAGGGTGTGTCGCTTGCGCTTTCGGCCACGCTGATTGGTCTCATCGTGGCGCTCATCTCCATCGTGCCGGCCGGCTACCTGCAGCGGAAGATCGAGAACTACGCCGCCAAAATCGATCTGCTGCTCGAACGCATCCTTTCCACGCAGGCGAAGTCATGAGCGGGCTCTACGTCAAACGCCGCCGCCGGCCGGAGCTGAACCTCCTGCCATTGATCGACGTGCTCGTGATGCTCGTGTTCTTTGCATTCGTCACGATGCAGTTCCGGTCCATGACGACCATGAATCTTACGCTGCCCAAGGTGGAAACCGCGGGCAAAAGCGAGATCAAGGATTCCCTCACGATCAGCATCACCAAGGAAGGTGGCGTGGAAGTGAACGGTCGCACCGCCAGTTTCGAAATTCTTGAGCAGCTCGTCGAGGAGATCGGTCGCGTGAGCAAGGACATCACCGTGGTCATCCGTTCCGACGAGAATACGCCGCTGCGCTACGTCACGCAGGCGATGGACACCTGTCGCAAGCAGGGTTTGAACAAGATCCGGCTGCAGTCGCGGTAAAGTCGCGCTGATTGTTGTTCCGTCAGTATCTGGCTCCGAAATAGTTTCGGGTGTATGGGACATTTCCTACACACCCGCCCTGACGGGCACCCCTCTTCATAGAGAGGATTTCCGGCTGCAGCGGATTGTGGTCCCTTCTATCAGGAGGGGTGGCGCGGCGCGCCGTGTGTGTGGATCGGTTTTTCGGTGCGATGTGCCCAGCAACGTGCCAACAGTCCACCCACCTTTTCGAGCACTGCTCAGCGCTGCTTGCTCGGGTCGTCAAGGTTGCGGCGGGTGAGACGGAGCTGATCGAGTTCGGCCTGCATGAACTTGCGCTCTTCAATCGTGGCGGGACGCTTCATGGCCTCGAGCACCATGCGTTCCTGCTCGAGCAGCATCACATGCGTGGCGGCCACAGCGGAAAGGTGTTCGGCTGAGTTGCCCCCGAAGATGGCGGCGGCGCGCGCGAGCTTCTCGTTGTTGAGTGTTTTGTCGAGATCCGTGGATTTGATCTTCTTTCTCTCGCGGGCGATCATCTTGTCCACGCGCTTGAGTTCCTTATCGATCTGTTTGGCGCGCTGGGCGGTGACTTCGAGTTTCGGCAGGACCATGACCTCTTCCTTGGGCGCGGGCGGCGGCGTGGCGGGCTTCGCCTCTTCGGCGAAGGAGAAAACGGTCGCGCCAGCGAGGCTGGCGAAGGGCAGGAGGGTGCGGATGAGGCGATTCTTCACGGGGATGAGGTTTGGTGACAGGGGTGGGTGAGGCAAGTAGATGCCTGCGCGGTTTCGAGGTTCCCTCAAAGAAAAGGCCGGACGCTGTTAGGCGTCCGGCCTTCCTTGGTGTGTGCGTTCTTACGGAGCTGTCGGGGTAGGCCAGCTTCGCAAAGGAAAGGGCGGGGTTTGGAAACCCCGCCCTGCGGATGAATTATTAGAGGCGGCCGCCGTAGATGGCGCTCTTGCCCAGCTCTTCCTCGATGCGGAGAAGCTGGTTGTATTTCGCCACCCGATCGGTGCGGGAAGCAGAGCCGGTCTTGATCTGGCCGGCGTTGGTGGCGACGGCGATGTCGGCGATGGTCACGTCTTCGGTCTCGCCCGAACGGTGCGAGATGATGGTCGTGTATTTGCTCTTCTGCGCGAGTTCAATCGCGTCGAAGGTCTCCGTGAGGGAGCCGATTTGGTTGACCTTGACGAGGATCGAGTTGGCGGTGCCGGTCTCGATGCCCTTCTTGAGGAATTCGACATTGGTGACGAAAAGGTCGTCGCCAACGAGCTGCACCTTGTCGCCGATGGCGTCGGTGAGCTTCTTCCAAGTCGTCCAATCACCTTCGGCGCAGCCGTCTTCGATGGAGACGATCGGATACTTCTTCACGAGGTCCTTGTAGTAGCTGACGAACTCGTCGCCGGTGAAGCTGCGGCCATCGGACTTCTTGAAGACGTAGGCCTTCTTTTCCTTCACGTAGAACTCGGAGGAGGCGACGTCGAGGGCGAGGAAGATGTCCTTGCCCAGCTTGTAGCCGGCGCCCTTCACGGCCTCGGCGATGGCGTCGAGCGCGTCGGTAGTGGAGGCGAGGTTGGGAGCGAAGCCACCCTCGTCGCCGACGGCGGTCTGGAGGCCCTTGCCCTTGAGCACTTTCTTCAGCGAGTGGAACACCTCGGCACCGGCGCGCAGGGCTTCGGAGAACGAGTTGAAGTTCTTCGGGACGATCATGAACTCCTGGAAGTCGATGGGCGCGTCGGAGTGGGCGCCGCCGTTCATGATGTTCATGAGCGGCACGGGGAGAACCTTGGCGTTGGGACCGCCGAGGTATTTGTAGAGCGGCTGGTTCGAGGCGGCGGCGGCGGCCTTGGCGACGGCCATTGAGACGCCGAGGATGGCGTTGGCGCCGAGCTTCGCCTTGGTCTTGGTGCCGTCGAGCTTGAGCATGGCCTGGTCCACGCCGATCTGATCAAACGCGTCGAAGCCGATGAGCGCAGGAGCGATCTTGGCCTTCACGTTGCCGACGGCCTTGAGGGTGCCCTTGCCGAGGTAACGCTTCTTGTCGCCGTCACGGAGCTCGATGGCCTCGTGTTCGCCGGTGGAGGCGCCCGAGGGCACGGCGGCGCGGCCGAAGTGGCCGGAGGCGAGCTTGACGTCGCATTCGACGGTGGGATTGCCGCGGGAATCAATGATCTCGCGGGCGGTGATGGCAGTGATGCTGGTGTTCATTCAGGAGGGAAGTGGAGCGGTGAAATTGGAGGAAAAGACACGCCGGAGGCGAGAGACAAAACCGTCATGCGTGTTTTTCGCCAAGAAACGCCCGAAAACGGGCGATCTGGTCCCGTTTCAGGCGTAGGGCGGCCGGGAAAAGCCCGCCCGGTAGAGCAGTTTTTGCACGAAAGTCGGCGGCTTCGGGCGAAACTCCATGGGCAACTGGTCGGTGTGGCCGTTGTGGATGGCAGCCCCGATGGGCGTGCCGCCGGTGTAATTGCGGATTGTGAGCGTGGCGTGGTTAAGGAATTCGCGCGGCACGTCCTTCAGGTGGCCTTCGACCGCGGCGGCATGCAGGGGGGTGTCGCCAAAATCGTTGCGAGAGATGAGCAGATCGAGGGTGAGCCGCTCGCGCGGGATCTGGCCGAGATTGCCCGATTCGGCGGCGGCGTGGATCGGGGTGTGGCCGGACTTGCTGGCGAGGACGAGGTTCTCGTGGGTCAGCAGTTCGGCGGGAATCTGGTCGAGATGGCCCGAAATGGCGGCGGCGTGCAGGCAGGTGTCGTGATTGGCGGTCTTGAGCAGGAGAGTCTCAGCAGTCAGCAGTTCGCGCGGAATTTGGTCGAGGTGACCGTTGAGCGCGGCGGTGTGCAACACGGTCTCGCCGCTGATGTTGGTCGAGGTGAGACTGGTGAGGGTGATGAATTGCGCCGGCACGCGGTTGAGGGCGCCGTTTTCGGCGGCTTCGTGCAGAAGGGTGTTGCCGGTGTCGGTGCGCGTGAGGACCAGCTCCATTGTGAGCAGTCCCTCCGGAAGCTGATCGAGGCAGCCGGATGCGGCGGCCTGGTGCAGCGGAGTGAGGCCGCTATTGGAGCGGGTAAGAAGACATTCGCGCGTGAGTAACGTGGCGGGGAACTCGCGCAGGCTGCCTTCGCGGGCGGCGAGGTGGAGCGGCGTGTAGCCGGCATCGTTTTTGCGCAGGAGCAACTCGGAGGTCAGCACGGCGGGCGGCAATTGGTCGAGGTGACCGTATTTTGCAGCGATGTGCAGGGGCGTGTTGCCGGAGGCGTTGCGCGCCGACAAATGCTCCGCCGTGAGCAGCGTCGCGGGCAGTTCGGCGAAGTTTCCCTCACGGGCGACGGCGTGCAAATCGACTTTGTCCATGCCGCGGTGAGCAAAAAAAATACCGGCTGGAGTAGCAAGCATCATAACACTGCAACTCTGCGGAGTGCGAATGGTTTGGGTTTGCCAACAGTGAATGATTTTCCAGCATGACCGCAAAATGACCACGCCTGCCAACGCTCCGGACAACAGCAAATCCAAGCTGGGCGCCGTGTTGCTGGTGGATGATGAAAAACCGTTGCTGGAACTTTATGCCGAGGCCCTTTCGCCCTATTTCGATGTGGCCGTTGCGACCAGTGCGAAGGAGGCCGGGTTTCTCCTGCACAAGCGGATCTTCAAGGTTGTGGTTTCCGACCACCTGATGCCCGGCGGCAATGGCCTGAGCTTTCTCGTCGATGCCCGCGAAGAGTATCCCGAGATGCAGCGCGTGTTGGTGACGGGCTACATGAAACCCGAAATGCTGCTGCGCAGCGTGAACGAGGCTGCGCTTTATCGCTACCTGCTGAAGCCGGTCTCGCTGCCCGAACTGATCAAGACGGTGCAGGAGGCGGCAAAACTTTACGATCAGGCGACGGCCGGTCGTTCCTGATTTCCACCATGGCCGATGTCGCTCCAGCTTCGCGACCGTCGCTTCTCTTGGTGGAGGATGAAGTCACGCTGGTGGCCGCCCTGCGGGAAAATCTTGAAATGGAATACGAGGTCGAGGTGGCGGGGTCCGTCGAGGAAGCGCGCCTGCTGCTGAATTCGCGGAAGTTCGCGGTGATTCTTTCGGACCACATGCTGCCGGGAAAGGAGCAGGGGCTGGATTTTTTGGTGGAGGCCTTGGAGCGCCAACCGGAGGACAAGCGCATTCTGATGACCGGCTATCTGAATCCCGATTTGCTCGGTCGCAGCGTATCGCTTGCGCAACTGAGCGCGTGCCTGCTGAAGCCCGTGGATCCACCGCAGCTCAAGCAGGAGATTCGTCGCGCGTTGGGCAGCTGAGCGCTGCACGCGGCGCTCA
>JBIQJF010000030.1:0-49632 GCA_044507675.1 Opitutales bacterium
CAGCCGACAGGTTGGCGCTTCCTGCGCCGCCTGTCGGCTTCATGTCATCTACAAGGACGAAACACGTGCTATTTGCGCGGCTGCAGGTTCAGCGTCATCACCACCGGACGGTGGTCGCTGGCCTCGGTGATGGCCGAGCCGTCGTGGATGCGCGCGCGATTGCCGACGACGAAAGGCTTCAGCGCCGGCGAAACCAAAAGGTAGTCGATGCGGCTATAGAGGTCTTCGCGTCGAAAATAATGCGTCCAAGTCTCGCCGCGCGCGTCGGTGGCGGGCACGAGTTCGCCGATGACGGTGTCGCCGCGCTTCTGCAACGCCCGCACCGGACGCGTGCCGCGCGTGTCGTTCCAATCGCCCGCAACGATGAACTTGGCAGTGGTCGGATCCGGATGACGCGCGAGCACGAGGTCGCGCACGGCCTCCGCCTCGGCGGCGCGAAGCAACGCGGCCTCCGGATCATCTTTCCGCTCAGTGTATTTGCTTTTCAGGTGAATGACGTAGAGCGACACATCGCCTTGGTCGGTTGCGAACACGACCTGCAAGACTCCGCGCCTAACCTTCGCCGGCTGGCCGAAATATTTGAAGGATACGTCCGCATGACGGTGCGCGGCCTTGAAGGGAATCCTGGACAGCACCGCAACATGCCGGTCCGCATCCGGACCATTGAGCAGCACAGCATGCGGATAGTCGAGTCCGGCGAGTTTCAGTTCGCGTTGAAACTCGTCGAGAAAGAGCTGTGGCCCCATTTCCTGCACGGCCAGCACATCGGGCGCGACGGCGGCGATGACTTGGCGGAGCGCCGCGCGTTCCTTCTCGGGTTTCGGATAAGCCTCGCGATAAACGCCGTCCACCATGCGATTCGCGAGCGTGTAGTTCTCGACGTTATAGGTCGCGACCGTAAGCGCAGCCGAAGCGAGAACAGCCGAACCAAGACAGAAGCCAGCTATGGCCACAAAAAACACGACGACCCGACGGCGAGTGAAGCCCGTAAGGCGCCTATAGGCGCGCGGAACATCACCAACAGCAGGACAAGTCATTTTTGCGCCTCTTTGTGGCAATACCGGTTCCGCTTCTCACCCCTGCAACGCACGTTCGCGTTCCACGAGCGTAGGGTGCGAATAATAAACGGTGCTGTAGAGCGGATGCGGCGTGAGATTCGAGAGATTCTTCTGCGAGAGCTTGCGCAGCGCACCTGAAAGCGGCACCGGTCCGCCCATCGCGTCGCGAGCGAAGGCGTCGGCCTCGTATTCATGTTTGCGCGACACCCAGTTACCGATCGGCGAGAACCAGAACGTCGCGAGTCCGCCGAGCAGGCCGAAGAGCAGGAAGGTCGGCGCTGTGGCACCCGCGGGCAGTCCGAAGGCGGGATTGAACCAGGGAGCCTGCGCGAGCCACGCGATGGTCGCAAACGCGCCGAATTGCAGGAGCGCCATCGTAACCAGCCGTTGCGGGATGTGGCCGCGGCGGTAGTGGCCGATCTCGTGGGCGAGCACCGCCTCCAGCTCTTCTTGCGAAAGCTGGTTCATGAGCGTGTCGAAAAGCACGATGCGACGGAAACGTCCGAAGCCCGTGAAAAAGGCGTTTGAGTGCGCGGAACGTTTTGAGCCATCCATCACCTCGATCGTCTGCGCCTTGAAGCCGGTGCGGTCCGACAGCGCGAGCAGGCGCGTGCGGGCATCGCCGTCGGGCAGCGGGGTGAGTTTGTTGAAAAGCGGCAGGATGAGCTTCGGGTAGAGCACGAGCATCAGCAGTTGAAAGCCAAACAGCAGGCCGAAGCCCCACACCCACCACAGCGCACCCATGCGACCGACCAGTGCCAGCAACCCCCACGCGATCGGAAATCCGATAATCAGTCCGAGCAGCGTCGATTTGATCTGGTCGCTGATCCAGAGTTTGAGCGTGCTCTGGTTGAAACCGAAACGCGCTTCGAGGCGGAACTGCGCCCACCAGGCCAGCGGCAAACCCGGCAGGCCGAGGAGAATCATCGTGACCACGAGAAACAGCGCCCCGCTCCACGCCGCGCCGGGCGCGAGCGCATCGAACCGTGCCCAGAGCCACGGCAACAAGCCGCTGAAGATCGCGACGCCGAGAATAACCGCATCGAAGATCATCTCGAACGAACCAAAGCGACTTTTCGCGAGTGTGTAGTCGGCGGCCTTGGCGTAGGTGGCGTTGTCCATCACGCCTTCGAGCGCGGGCGGCAGCGTGCCGGCCCGGCGCCGCACTTCGGCGCGGTTGAGCGCCTCAAGCCCGAGTTGGGCCAGCAGGCGGGCGAGGATAAGACCGATGACCGTCAAGGGCAGCCAATGCATGGAAAAATCAGAGAGAGGTTTGCCGGCCCCGGCCAGCCCCGAGTTTCGGCGAGACGCCTCGCATCCGCGCGAAGTTGCGAGTGGTTGGCAGGGCGAACTCTCCGGGAGAGTCCAACTGAACGCAAATCGCTGTCCGTCAACGCCCGCCAAAGTTTTATTGAAATGGCCGGTCGCGGGGACACAGTGGCGGCGTGGATTCCGACAAGACCGCCAAGCTCAGTTTCGAGGCCGCGCTGGCCAAGCTCGAGACCATCGTTGACTCGATGGAATCGGGCGAGGTGCCGCTGGCCGAACTCCTCGCCAAATACGAGGAGGGCACGAAGCTGCTCAAGGTTTGCGAGAGCCGGCTGAAGGATGCCGAGTTGAAGATCGAGAAGCTCAAGAAGGCCAAGGACGGCAGCGTCGCCTTCGAGCCGATTGAGTCCACCCGCGCGGAGTAAGTGCGCTGCCCCTCCCCCCTTTTCATTGATGAGCAATTCGTCGTCCGCTCCCACCCTCCTGTCCCGCATCGCCGGCCCAGCCGACGTCAAGGCCCTCGCCCCCGCCCAGCTGCCGCAGCTCGCGCAGGAAATCCGCGACACGCTCATCGAAGTCACGTCCCGCAATGGCGGTCACATCGGCCCCAATCTCGGCGTGGTCGAGCTCACCGTCGCGTTGCACCGCGTGTTCAACACGCCGGACGACCAGTTCGTCTTCGACGTCGCCCATCAAGGTTACGTGCACAAGCTCCTCACCGGTCGCGGTGGCGAGTTCTTCGCCAAACTTCGCAAGACCGGCGGCGCATCGGGTTTCCTCGGCCGTAACGAGAGCCCGCACGACGCCTTTGGCGCGGGCCACGCCGGCACCGCGCTTTCCGCCGCCCTCGGCATGGCGACCGCCCGCGATCTGCGCGGTTCGGCGGAACACGTCGTCGCCGTGTGCGGCGACGCGGCCTTCACCTGCGGCGTCACGCTCGAAGCGCTCAACAATGTCGTCAGCTCGACCAAACGCCTGATCGTAATCCTCAACGACAACGAATGGTCCATCGCGCGCAACGTCGGGGCCATCGCGGGTTACCTGAACCGCCTCAGCACCAATCGCACCTACAACAAGCTGCACCACGACGTGGAGGCGTTCTTCAAGAGCTTCCCGGCCGGCGTGGAGATGAACAAGGTTTACCACAAGTGGAAGCGCGAGACGAAGGACTTCTTCGTCGAGTCGTCGCTCTTTGAAAAATTCGGCCTGCGCTATCTCGGCCCCGTGGACGGCCACGATCTTGACGCGCTCACGAAGAATCTGGAATTCGCCAAGCATTGCGACGTGCCCGTGCTCATCCACGTGCTGACGAAGAAGGGCAAGGGCCTCCCCGCCGCCGTCGCGTATCCCGAGAAATTCCACGGCGCCAGCCCCTACGATCCCACCACGGGCGAAAGCGTGAAAGCCATTCCCGGCACGCCGCCAAACTACCAGGATGTCTTCGGCGCGGCACTCACACGTTTCGCCCGGCAGGAACCCAAGGTGCTCGGCATCACCGGCGCGATGCCCGCGGGCACGGGCCTCTCGCTACTCGCCCGCGAACTGCCCGGACAATTTTTCGACGTCGGCATCGCCGAGGAACACGCCGTGTTGTTCGCCGCGGGTCTCGCGACCAAGGGTTTTCGTCCGGTCTGCGCCATCTACTCGACGTTTCTCCAACGCGCGTATGACCAGGTAATCCATGACGTCTGCCTGCAGAACCTGCCGGTGACCTTCTGCATGGATCGCGCCGGCCTTTCCGCCAACGATGGCCCGACGCATCACGGTCTCTTCGATCTCAGCTATCTTCGCTGCGTGCCGCACGCCACCGTGATGCAGCCCAAGGACGAAGACGAACTGGTGGACATGCTGCACACGAGCCTGCACCTGCCCGGCCCCGGCTTCATCCGTTATCCCCGCGGCGCCGGCACAGGTGCGGCGATCAAGGGCGAACCCACGCTGCTGCCGGTTGGCCAGGCCGAGGTGCTCAAGGTCGGCACCAACATCATCATCTGGGCGCTCGGCAATATGGTGCCCGATGCGCTCAAACTCGCCGCTCGTCTCGAACGCGAGGAGCACGTCTCCGTCGGCGTCGTCAATGCGCGTTTCGTGAAGCCGCTCGACCGCACGCTCCTGCTCAGCCAGGCCGCCGTCGTGCCGCTCATCGTAACGATGGAAGACCATGTGCTGGCTGGTGGTTTTGGCAGCGCGGTGCTCGAAGCCTTGCAGGAAGCCCATTGCCCCACTCCGGTCGAACGGATCGGCTGGCCCGACAGCTTCGTCGAGCACGGCAGCAGCGTGGAAATCCTCCGCGCAGCGCACGGCCTCGCTCCCGACGACATCTTCGCCCGCATCAGCGCCCGTTGGCGCGGTCTCCAAAGCAGTCGTCCGACAGCGGACGTGCGTTGAAAGAGGACATTGGGCCGGCGGGCTACGACCGCCGGGCCCCTTCGGCGTCACTCGCACCACCCCTCGTCGGGCAGTCCGCCTCGCCGCTTCGGTGTTCTCATCTGGAAAATAAAATACGCAGATGAACTTTTTTGGGTTCTGTCGACTCGTTGATGTTACTCCGCGAATGGGCTGAACTTTTGTCCAATTTTTCCGCGGATATGAATCTCTGGATTGATCGGACGACTTGGATCATCTGCGTGCCGACACTGTAACCGAAGCTGAAGTTTTCCGGTATCGGAGGAACCGCGGTGCGAAGCACCGGGCGGAACAAAGCACAAGTGTCCCATGACGCCGCCCGAAATCCATCCGATGGCCGCGTTTTCGCCGCGCGGCTAGGCTGGTTGCTCAACCTATGAAAACAAAACACAATCTCTCCGGCAAACGCGTGGCGATCCTGGTCGCCGACGGTTTTGAACAAGTGGAACTCGATCAACCTCGCGCCGCACTCGACAGCGCCGGCGCGCTGACTCACGTGATCTCGCCCGCCAAAGGCCAGGCGAAAGGCGTGAATCACGACCAACCCGCCGCTGGCGTGAAAGTGGACGTCGCGCTCACTGCCGCCAAACCCGGCGATTACGACGCCCTGTTCCTGCCCGGCGGGGTGATGAACCCCGACAGCCTGCGGCAGGAAAAGAAGGCCGTGGAATTCGTCCGCGCCTTTTTCGAAGCGGGCAAACCTGTCGCCGCCATCTGCCACGGTCCGCAGGTGTTGATCGAGGCCGACGTCGTGCGCGGCCGCAAACTGACTTCCTATCCCTCGGTGAAAACCGACCTGAAGAACGCGGGCGCCGAGTGGGTGGACGAAGTCGTGGTCGTGGACAACGGACTCGTCACCAGCCGCAAACCCGACGATATCCCCCGATTTAACGACAAGATGCTCGAGGAAATTGCGGAGGGCGTGCACGAGCACCAGCATGCGTGAGAAGCGGCGAAGGCGGGCGCGGCCGACCGGCTCGCCCGCCTCATCGTAGGCGCGTCGCCACCTGCAGCGCGGCAACTCAGGGCTTCTTGCCCGGCGGCAGGAAGCTCTTGGGATCAGGAATATTCATCAGCGGGTCCGGCTCCGCTGGCTTGCCAGCCGGCGCGGCGGCCGGGGGTGGCGGCGGGAGCGGCACCTTGACGGGATCAGGAGAATTCAGCTGGGCGGCGAGACTGATGACCCGCCGGTTCTTCTGCCGCTTCACCGTTTTCTGAAAGAAAAGGTTATTGGGAATCTGGAAGAGCCGGCCCTCGTGATCAATCAGCGTGGTGAAGAAGAAATTGAGATTCACGACGCGCCCGCGAACCGGTTCACCCGGGAACTCGAGGTCGTCACCCATCTGAAAAGGACGAAGGATCAGAATAAGCATCGTGGCCGAAGTGTGGCTGATGACACTCCAGACCGCGACAAACCCGATGGCGACGAGACCGAGCACCGTGGAAAGCACGGCCCACAGACCACCGATCTGGAAACCGAATACGCTCAGAATCAGAATCGTGGCGAGCAGCCGCGTCACCCAGCGAAGGACGTAGCGCACCGGCCGCACGTCCATTTCAGTCAGGTTGATGCGATGCGCCACGATCACGAGCGCGCGCCCCACAATGATGTTGAGCAGGTAGGTGCCCACGAGCACGGCGATGACGAGGGGCAGTGCCGCCATCAATCGCGGCAGATACGAGGCTATGCGGTCAAGCAGATCGGAAAATTGCATGGTCGTGTGAGGTCGCCGGCACAGCGGCGCTCAACGGAGCGCGAGCCGACGAATCCCCGAAGGGACAGAGCCTTTTCGCCGCACAACGGTTCCGGAAAGAATCCTCTTCATTCGATATGCGCGCCTGAACACCGGCAGAGTCACAAACGGATGATTTTAAGCATTTAAGCCAAATATCCCCACAAGGCGGAGAGCAAATGCCCCCGGGAAAACAAAAAACCGCCGGCATCGAGTGTATCGAAACCGGCGGTTTAAAAGTGGCGCACCCGTAGGGAGTCGAACCCCAAACCTTCTGATCCGTAGTCAGATGCTCTATCCAATTGAGCTACGGGTGCGCGAAGGAAGGGCGAAATAAGCGGGCTCTCGTGGGTGACAGCAAGCAGAATTTTGTCACTGTCGCATCTCTCAAAAACCGGCCTTTTTCCGGCCCTTTTCTACTCGTCCCACTTCGTGCGGGCCTCGCGGATTTTGCGCACCACGAAGACCACCGCGACCACCAGGATCACACCGGCCACGATCATCGTATAAGTCTGCGTGCGCGAGAGAGCGCGATCCAGTTGCGCGATGTCATCACTGAACTTCGCCCACAGCCAGTGTCCCAGCCACACGAAGAACGGCACGCTGATCAGGGCGGCGAGGCCGTCGAAAAAGAAGAACTTCAGGAACTTCACGCGCGTCGAACCGGCGGTGAAGAAAATCGGTGCGCGCAGGCCGGGGAGGAAACGCCCCACGAAGAGCACCCGCGTGTGATAGCGGTCGAACAGATCCTCGACCTTCGCCTGCTTTTTCTCGGAGAAGTAGCGTTGAAACCAGCGTGAACTCCGCAGCCGCACGCCGAAATAGCGGCCCGCAAAAAAAATCATGGAATCCCCGATCATCACACCCGCATACATCAGCGCACTGACCTCGATCCACGAACGCCCGTCAATCTGCCCCAAGGCCCCGGCGGTCACCAACACGACATCCTCCGGCAGCGGCAGGCCGAGCCCGCAGAGCAGCAGCACAATGAACGGACCCCAAAGTGAGAGGGGCGAGTGCTGGAAATACTTGATGAGGGTATCGAACATGCGCGCGGCAGGCCCACTAAGTTCCGGCGGGACGCCAATCTAGCAACTCCATTTGCAACGTGCGGCGTCCATTGTAGTGATTCCAGTTCAGTTGCACGGCGAGCTCGAGCTGCGGACCGACGGGCGGCAACCGGTCCGCAAGCTTCCAAGCCACCCCGCTGATGCGCCGGCCGGTGGCATCCTCGCCGGCAAAGCGGAAATGTTGCTCCTTGAAAACATCAGGCCGGTTGCGCAGCCGCACGCCGCGGACGCCAAAAACCGGTTCGGGATTGCCCATGCCGAAGGGATGCAGCCGGTCGAGTTCGCCCATGAGCTGCTCGTTGACCTCCGTGGCGTCCAGCCAGCCCGAAAGCTCCAGACCAGGCTCGGCGCCGGCGGCGTCCTGGCGGGAACGAATCGCTTCCTCGAAGCGATTCCGAAACTCCTCGAGCCGTGCTTTCTTCAACGACACGCCCACGGCCATCGGATGGCCACCCCACCCGTCAAGGCAGTCGGCGCAGGCACCGAGGATTTCGACGAGGTTGAACCCGTTGATGCCGCGACCGGAGCCCTTGGCGAGTTCGCCTTCGTTGCCGAGCACGATGGCAGGACGGTTGTATTTGCGCGAGATGCGTCCGGCCACGATGCCCACCACCCCGGGATGCCAGCCTTCATCGAAGAGCACCAACCCGCCGGCTCCGGAGAAATGTTCCTCCACGTAACGCTCGGCGCGCTCGGTGATCAGCCGCTCGATGTCCTGTCGCTCGCGATTGAGGCCGTCGAGTCGCCGCGCAGTTTGGTCACAGAAGGCCGGATCGCCGCTCAACAGCAGGTCCACCGAGAGTGCGGCATCCCCCAGGCGCCCGCTGGCGTTGATACGCGGCCCGAGACGGAACGAGATGTCGGTCGGCACGAGACCTTGGTCGGATTTGAGTCCCGACACCTGCATCAGCGCCAGCAATCCGGCGCGACGGGTCTCGGCCAGCACGCGCAAGCCATGCCGGGCAAAGATGCGGTTCTCGCCGTGCAGAGGGACCAAGTCGGCGATGGTGCCCATCGCCACAAGGTCGAGGTAATCTTTCAGCACGATGGTCAGCGCAATCGGATGATTCTCGGCGCGAAGTTTCTTGAGAAGACCGTGAGCCAGCTTGAAGACGAGGCCCACCGTGCAAAGGAAGCGCCAGGCACCGTCGCCCTCGGCAGGATGCACGTGCGGATTGATGAGGATGGCGTCGGAAGCCGGCGGCTCGGTGGACCGATGGTGGTCCACGATGATCACATCCACCCCGCGCGAACGCAGCAACGCCACTTCGGTGGCTGAATTGGTGCCGCAATCCAAAGCGACGAACAGATCGGGCCGGCCTCCCTCCAAAGCGCGTTCGATGGACGTGCGCGTGAGGCCGTAGCCCTCCTCGGCACGGCGCGGGACGAAATACGCCGGCTCCAGGCCCAGCCGGCGCAGCAGGCAGACGAAAATCGTGGTGCTGCACACGCCATCCACGTCGTAGTCGCCGAGCACCGTGACCTTTTCCTTGCGCTGCAACGCCAGCAGCAAGCGATCCACGGCGCGCTCCAGGTTGGCCACCAGGAACGGATCACCGAGGCTGGCCAGCGTGGGTTGCAGGAATCGCGTCGCCGCGTCGCCTTCAATGCCGTTGCGCAACAGCAGTTCGGACACGATTGGTGTCGTGCCCAGGCTGCGCGCGAGGGCCTCCACGCTTTCGGCGTGGACCGGCGTGTAATTCCAGCGCATGTGAGGCGAAAGACGCCTGATTATTCAGATGCGCGGGAGGAACCGGCCCACTCGTATTTCGGCGCGATGTCGTGGTGCGCCTCGACGTGCTTGCGGTCGCCCTTGTGCCACCAGAAGAACACCGGAGTCGCAATGTAGAGCGAATTGAAGGTGGTGATGACAACGCCGATGAGCAGCGTGAGGGCGATATCGTTCACGTCGCCGCTGGTCACCACGATGAGCGTGATGGCCGTCAGCAAGGTGGTGCCGCCGGTGACGATGGTGCGGGAAAGCGTGAGATTCAGCGAACGGTTCACGATGTCGCGCAACGTGCCGGTCGGATTGAGTTTCAACTCTTCGCGGATACGGTCGAACACAACGATGGTATCGTTGATGCCGTAACCCACCACCAACAGGATGGCGGCGACCATGGATGCATTAAACTGTCGTCCACTCAGCACGAAGACACCGATGGTCATCAGCAGGCCGATGATAATGGAAACCACCGCGCCGACGCCGTAGCCGATCTCAAAGCGGAAGGCCACGTAGATGAGCATGAGCAGGAGGGCCCAGAAGAGTGACCATGCGGCATTGAGCTGGATTTCATGACCGACGGAGGCGCCAATGCGCGTGATGCCCTCGTTCACGAACTGCGCATCGGGGAAAGCCTGCTGCAATTTCTCAACCAAGGGAGCGGCCTCGTCGAACGGCGTGGTGATCTTGAGCAGTTCGCGACCGGAGCCGATGGGCTTTTGATAGACCGGGTTGACCTCCTTGAAGCCGGCGGCTTGCGCGGCATTGCGGAGTGCGCCGATTTCAACGGGTTTGGCGAAAGACAGCGAAACCGCGTCGCCACCGAGGAAGTCGATGCCGTAAACGTTCTTGCCCTTGATGCCCACTGTCACGAGGCCGACGCCAATCACCACCAGTGACGCGATCATGGCTGCCTTGCCCTGTTTCAGGAAGTCGATGTTCGTGTTCTGCAGCACCGAGAACATCGGCAGCTTCTTGATGATGTTGCCGTGAACCAGGAACTCGAGCATGAGCTTCGAGACGACCACCGCGGCAAACATCGTGGTGAAAATACCGATGGTGAGCGTGACACCGAAGCCCTTCACCGCGCCCGTGCCCAACACGATCATGATGGCGGAGGTGATGAGCGTGGTGACGTTGCCGTCGAGAATGGCCGACCAGGCTTTGTCGAAACCGGCCTCGAGGGCGGTGAAGAGCGATTTACCCTGCTTCAGTTCCTCGCGCATGCGCTCGAAGATGAGGATGTTCGAGTCCACCGACATGGCGAGCGTCAGCACGATGCCGGCGATACCGGGAAGGGTAAGCGTCGCACCGATGCTGGCCATTACACCCAGCACGATGAGCACGTTGAGAGCCATGCCGACCGCAGCAACGACGCCGCCGAAGGTGTAGAACAACAAAATGAAGGCGACGGTAAGGCCGGTGCCAATGATGAAGGCGAGCTTGCCGCTGGCGATGGCATCCTGCGCAAGCGAGGGCGTCACCTCGTATTGCTCCTTCACCTGGAGGGGCAGGTCGAGGGGGTTGTTCAGGACGTTGGCGAGATCGACGGCCTCGCGCTGGGAGAAATGACCCGAAATTTCAGCGGAATCACTGTTGATTTCGCGCTCCACGCCGGGAGCGGAATAGAGCTTGTCGTCGAGCACGATGGCGAGACGACCGCGGCGGCCGGTGCGCTGGCCTTCCTCGGCGATGGCGCGGGTCACCTCGGCGAAGCGCTTGGCGCCCTCGCTGGTGAACTTGAGGATGATCTTGAAGCGACCGAACTCGTCCATGGTCGGAAACGAGTCGGACACCGCCTCGCCGGTCATCTCGGGCAGGCGCTTGACGTAGAGTTGCTCGCTGTAGGTCTCGCCCGTGCGGGTTTCCTGCTCGAGGGTCATCGCCAGGTAACCCGGAGGCGCGTCCATCGGCGGGGTGGCGTAAGCGTGCACCATGCGGAAATCGAGACGCGCAGGCTTGCGCAGGCTGGCGAGCACCTCGGGATTGTCCTTGGTGGAAATGCCGGCGAGCTGCACTTCGATGCGATTGGTGCCGACGGCGCGGATGATGGGCTCGGACACGCCGAGGCCGTTCACGCGGTTGCCAATGATCTCGATGGCCTTGTTGAGCTTCTCTTCGCGCGCGTGGTCGGGTTCGGCCGCGGCGGCGGACTCGTCCACCTCGAGGGTGAAAGCGACGCCGCCCTTGAGATCCAAGCCGAGTTGGAGGCGGCCCTTGGACTGGCGGAGAAGTTCGTTCAGGACGAGATCGTTGCGCTTCTCGACGTTCTTGAGGCTTTCCTCGAGGCGGATCTGCGGGAAGAACTGCGACAGATCGAGTTTGTCCTCACTGCCGATCTGCTTGAGCGCGACGAACACGCTCTGGGCCTGGCCGGATTTGACGCGCTCGGAGGCGCGAGTGAGCAGCGTGGCGAACTGAGCCGACTTGGCCTCTGCCGCCTCCGCTTTGACATAGTCGCCGAAGTCTTGATCCTTCAGCGGAACGAGGTTGAACGCCGCCCACAGCACGATGACTGCGCACAGCGTCAATTTCCACAGGTTTTGACGAAGCATGGGTATTGGTTGTTAAAGGGGTATGCGCGGCGCGCGGGCCGCAGCGGACACGCGGGATCGCTCAGGCCTTCTTCACGAGGGCGCTGATGAAACCCTTGCCGACCTCGACCTTGGCGTTGTCGCTGCCGATGCGGATGACGAAACGGTCTTCCTTCACCTGCGTGATCACACCGTAGATGCCGCCGGCCGTCACAACCTCGTCGCCCGCTTGAAGCTCGGTGAGCATCTTCTCGTGCGCCTTCTGCTTCTTGCGCTGCGGCGCGATGAGGAGGAAATACATCGCGGCGAACATGAGCACGAGCGGCAGGAACTGCATAAGGCCGGCAGCACCGGCGGGTGCGGGCGAGGCAGGGGCGGCTTGGGCGAGGAGAACGTGTAACTTAGTCATTGCGTCTTCGGATGTTTTGAAAAATGGAAAAGGGCGACTAAGCCCAGCCCGATTTTAAAAAGCAAGCCTAACCCCCTTCCCTTTCCGCCTGTAAAATTGAAGACCAAACCCGCATCCAATTGGTCGGCCGCCCAGTCCGAAGAGTTCTACGGTTTTAAACGCTGGGGCGCCAGCCACTACTCCGTGGATTCCGAGGGATTTGTGCAGGTCCAACCGCTCTCCGATGGCCGCGCCGTCCGCCTCATGGACGTGGTCGAAGAGGCCACCAGCATGGGCCTCAAGGCGCCGTTGGTCATCCGGATGCAGGACACGCTCCGCCATCGGGTCACGCAGCTTAACGAGGTTTTCCGTAAGGCGATCAAAGAGGAAGGTTATAAGGGCGATTACCGCGGCGTCTTCCCGATCAAGGTCAACCAACTGCGCGAAGTCGTGGACGAGGTCGTCTCGGCCGGCAAGGATTTCAACTACGGTCTCGAGGCCGGCTCCAAGCCCGAGCTCATGATCGCGCTCGCCATGCATGACGGCGGCCAACGCCTCATCATTTGCAACGGTTACAAGGACAAGGATTACATGCGGCTCGCCATGCTTGGCCGCAAACTGGGCAAGAAAATCATCATCGTCATCGAGCAACTCTCCGAAGTGGACAACATCGTGGAGATCGCGAAGGAGACCGGCGTGAAGCCGATGATCGGCTTCCGCGTGAAACTCCAGACCCGCGGCGAAGGCAAATGGGCGATGTCCACCGGCGACAATGCCAAGTTCGGCCTCAACACTGCGGAAATTCTCTTCGCCGTCGAAAAGCTCCGCGCCGCGAAAATGCAAAGCAGCCTCCGCCTGGTGCATTTTCACATCGGCTCACAAGTGCCCAACATCATCACGATCAAGGCCGCCGTGACCGAGGCCGCGCGCTTCTACTGCCAGCTCGCCAAGATGGGCTTCCCGATGGGCTACCTCGACGTCGGCGGCGGCCTCGGCATCGATTACGACGGCTCGCGCACGAACTTCGAATCGTCGATGAACTATACCGTCGGCGAATACGCCCGCGACGTCGTCTTCAACATCCGCGAAATCTGCGAAGAATCCGGCGTGAAAGTGCCCGACATCGTCACCGAGTCCGGTCGTGCCGTCGCCGCCCCCCACTCCCTGCTCGTCGTCGAGGTTTTCGAACGCATCAACAAGCACGAATCCCTCGGCAAGCAGCACCAGCCCAAGTCGCGCCACAAGATCGTGGACGACCTCGCCGTGCTCCTGAAGAACAAAGCCCGCCTCGGCCGTCTCGAGCGTTTCCACGACGCGTTGCAGAAAAAGGAGGAGGCGTTTTCGCTCTTCAATCTCGGTTATCTCAACCTCGAGAACCGCGCCGCCGCCGAGCAGATTTTCTGGCAGATCTGTGAACAGATCGACAAGGAGAGCAGCAAATCCGGCTACCAGCCGGAAGAGCTCCACGACCTCAAAAAACTCCTCGCCGACCAATACGTCTGCAACTTCTCGGTCTTCCAGTCGCTCCTCGACAGCTGGGCGCTCAAGCAACTCTTCCCGATTACGCCGCTGCATCGCCTCACGGAAAAGCCCAGCGTCAACGCCGTGCTCGTGGACATCACCTGCGATTCCGACGGCAAGGTGGATCGCTTCATCGACCTGCAGGACGTGAAGGACTACCTCACGCTGCATCCGCTCAAGCCCGGCCAGCCCTACTATCTCGGCATCTATCTCACCGGCGCCTACCAGGACATCATGGGCGACCTCCACAACCTCTTCGGTCGCGTCAACGAGGTTCACGTCTTCCTCGAAGACGACGAACCCAACGGTTACTACATCGAGGAGGCCCTCGCCGGCTCCCGTGTTTCAGAAGTCATCGAGGGTGTGCAATACCAGTGGGAGGAACTCTGCCGCCGCATCAAGCAGCAGATCGACCACGCCACGAAGAAGGATCTCATCAAACCCCGCGAAGGCGTGCGCCTCGTCGAGTTCTACGAATCCCAGATGCAGGCCAAGACCTACCTGAACATCGAACAGAACGGGAAGAAGAAGCGGTAGGAAAACGTTACTTCGTCACGCGCTTGTAGGCATATTCCACACGCCGCGTAGTGCCGTCGCTGCGCGGGCCTTCGATCCAAGCGAGCACCGTGCCGTCCGAATTCAATCGGTAGCCGATGATCTGCGGAAAATCGTGATCCTTGTTCTCAAACACGATCTCGGTGTCGGTCTGGCTGAGCGCTTTGAAGGCTGCTTCCTTCTGTCGCGCCGGCATCGCCACGTAGAACAAATCACCGCCCGGGCCCTCGCGGATCTGGGTGAACTCGTGTTCGACCATCTTTCCCTTGGCCACGGTGCGCGACATGCCAAGCATCACGCCGCCCGACGGCGCCATCCAGTGCTCATCCACCACCCGCCCGGCGCGTTCCATCCGCCAGTCGCCCGCGAGCCAGCGCAGTCGCTCCAACGAGGGCGTGAGGACCGTGGTTTCCTGCGCCACCAGCGTGGTCGTTAGCAGGCAGGCCAACCCCAGTCCCAACACTCCGGTCTTCATGATCGGAATCTATCGGCCAGCCGACCATGCGCGAGACGGAATTGTCCGGGCCGCGCTTAGAAGATCGCTGACAGCACGAGTGCCTCGACCAGGCCGAAGACCGAGATCGACGTGAGCAACACGGTCCAGCTGCGCAGAGTGGCCTGTTCGCTCCAACCGCAGAAACGGCTGACGAGCCAGAAACCGCTGTCATTCATCCACGAACAGAAAATACCGCCGTAACCGATGCCCAGGAAAACCCAGAACGGATGGCAGCCCCAGCCAGTTTCTCCGGCCACGGCTATGAGCATGCCGCTCGCTGTGATCATGGCGACCGTAGTCGAACCCTGGGCCACGCGAATGACCGCCGAAAGAATCCACCCCAGCAGCACGAAATTGATGCTCCGGCCATCGGCGAGCGCCGTGACCGCACCAGCCAGACCTGCCTCGCGCAACATCGCGCCGAACGCGCCGCCGGCGGAAGTGATCAGGATGATGGCACCCGCGCTTTCCAACGGCGCGCCCAGCAGCGCCTTGAAATCAGGAGCGCCGGACGGACGATGCCGCAACGCAAGCACGAGCGCGGCAATCATGCCCACGAGCAGGGCAACGTGTTTGTTGCCGGCCAGCTCAATCCACCGGACCACGTCACCCGTGAACCAAGCCGGCTTGAAACCCGCGCACGCGGAGGCGAAAGCAATCAACACCAGCGGCAGCACCACCGGCGCAAGCGACAGCCCCAGTGACGGAGCCGGCCCATGGGCCGCGGCCGTTTCGGCGCCCGGCATGGCCGGGGGCATCGTCGGTTGGCGACCGTTGATCCATCGCGCCACCATCAGGCCGCCCCATGCGGGCAGCAGACCGCACACAAATCCGCCCATGATCACCAATCCGAGATCGAGCTTGAGTGTCTCGGCCACCAGCAGCGGGCCCGGCGTCGGCGGGACCGTGGTGTGAGTGACCACGGCACCGGCACACATGGCCAGCACGTAGAAGGTGTAGTCACGCCCCGTCTTGACGGCGAGCGCGCGGGCGAGCGGCAGCAACAGCAGAAAGACCGTGTCAAAAAACACCGGGATGCTGAGGATGAAACCCGCGGAGAGCAGCGCAGCGCCGGCCCGTTTCTCTTTGAACAAATGCAACAGCCACGTAACCACCCGCTCGGCGCCGCCGCTGACCGTGAGACATTCGCCGATGACGGCGGCCATCGCGATGACGAAGGCGATCTTGCCCGCCGCCGAGCCGAGTTCGAAGACCGGGCGCTCGATGGCGTCAATGAGCGACAGCTTGCCGAATCCGCCTACCGCGACGATCAGGCCGACGAGCATGGCCGCAAACATCAGCGCGAAGAACGCGTGCATCTTCCAACGGGCGATGGCGAGAATGACGAAGATCACGCCGGCAGCCAGAGCCAGGAAAGGCCCGGCCACCGGAGCGGAGGCGGCAATTGATACAAGCATGGGCGGGGTGTGGGGTCGTGGAAACCGCCGGGATGGCGGCAGGGAAAAAGCGCGGCCACTAAGAAGCGCAACACACCGAAAAGCCAGCCCCGGTTTTGGTCTAGCGTTTGAACAACGCCCCACCCCGCCACTGTCACGTCTTCAGCGTCAGCTTCAGCCCGACAATTCCCGCGATGATGAGCATGATGCAGACGAGGCGGGCCACGGTGGCGGGCTCCTTGAACAGCAGGATGCCCGCGATGGCTGTGCCGACCGCGCCGATGCCGGTCCAGATGGCGTAACTCGTGCCCAGCGGCAGCGCTTTCACCGCCTGCGCCAGACACCAGAAGCTGCCGAGCATGAGCAGCACCGTCCACACCGTTGGCCAGAGACGGGAAAAGCCGTCGGTGTATTTCAGGCCGATGGCCCACGCCACCTCAAGGATGCCCGCGATGATGAGCCAGACCCAAGGCATGGCTCAGAAGAACATCGCCTCCGCGAGCGCCATTTCGGGCGACAGGAGATGCGCACCGACGGTGAGCGTCGTGCGACCATGTCCGAGATCCCCCGTAAACTCGGCGTGATTCTTCGCAAGATCGGCCTGCCACAGGAAAATCTTTTTCGGATCGGCGTAACCGAAACCCAGCTCGAAACAGCCCTGGCATTTCTCGGGTTTGACCGTGAATTGGACCGGCGCGAGATCGGCGCCACCGCGCACGAGACCTTTCCGGATCCAACCCAGCAGGCACGACGCTTCGGCCGCATACTCGGCTTGGTGCCGCAGCGTCACTGTCTGCAGTCCACCGGCGATGTCAGCGGGCGCGTAACGGCTCAGAAACTGGCCGAGGTTCTGCCGAAGCGGCAGCGTGCGCGTGTAAGCCAGATCGCGCACGGCCGAGAGATTCGGCCATGGATAGGAAAACGTATCCGGCGGGGCGATGGCGCTGTCGAACAGCACACGTTGCGAACGCGTGAGCAGATAGGCGTAATCGGCGATGCGCCGGCTCTCGGCAAAAGCGTGCGCCCAATAGTAGAGCGGCAGGTCCGTGGAAAGGCACACCGACACCTGGTTCTCGAGATGTTCACGCGCCGGAAGCGTATAATGGAGGATGACAAACTCCACGCAACGCGTGTCGCTCTTCGATTTGCCGAAGAAGCACTCGCCGTAGATTTTTGCGCGAATCTCAACCGCGCGTCCCTCGTCGTAATCCGGACAAAGCACGACCACGCGCGCGGGGTAGCGGTGCGCAAAGCTCAGCAGGTGACGAAACTGCGCCACGGCATCCGCTGCCGACGAACAGCGTCCGAGATGCAGCACAAGGTTGAGCTGCACAGCGCGGCTCTCCTTGGCCGGCGTGTCGGCCCAGAGTTTCTTGAAACCGGCGGCGATGCCCTCGACGGGCACCTCCTGACCGGGCAGGGCATCGAAGAATTCAGGCATGGGTTGGGAAGCCCCCAAATATCCACGGACAAGTATCAGGAACCTGTCCGTTGAAGGTGTGAAGGTGGGCGCTGATCATCTTGTTACTTGATCCTTGTTCCTTGTCACTTGCGCGGCTGGGCCGCGCTTATGGTTCCCGCCAGTGGTGGTCGTTGGCGACGAGGAGATCGTCGGCGGATTTTGGACCCCAGGAGCCCGAAGCGTAGGTGTCGAGGCCGGTGCGGCCCTGCGTGGCCCAAAATTCGTGGATCGGGGTGATGAGCTGCCACGAACGCTCGGTCTCGTCACCGCGAATGAAGAGCGTGCCGTCGCCGATCATCGCGTCGAGCACGAGGCGTTCATAAGCCTCGGGCGTGTTGGAGCCAAAGGTCGTCGCATATTTGAAGTTCATCTTCACCGGCTGCGTGCGCGTCTCGAGGCCGGGAATCTTGGCGTTGAGGATGAGGCTCAACCCTTCGTCGGGCTGGATCTGGAAAGCGAGCGTGTTGGGCGCAAGTTGGAAGCGCTCCGACTCCGCAAACAGGCTTCCCGGCGGACGCTTGAAACGAATCGCTATCTCGCTCACGCGCCGCGCGAGGTGCTTGCCGGAGCGGAGGTAGAACGGCACGCCCTGCCAGCGCCAGTTGTTGATGCTCAGGCGAAGCGCGGCGTAGGTCTCGGTCGCGGATTGCGGCGAAACGTCCTTCTCCTGCAGGTAACCCTGCACCGGCTTGCCGCCGATGAGCCCGTCCCCGTATTGCGCGCGCGCCACGTCGGGATTCGCGCCCTCAAGACGCAGCGGCTGGATGGCCTTGAGCACCTTCACCTTTTCGTCGCGCACGGACTCGGCGTCCATCGAGACGGGCGGTTCCATCGCAGTGAGCGCGAGCAGCTGCATCGTGTGATTCTGGATCATGTCGCGCAGACAGCCGCTCTGCTCGTAATAGCCCGCGCGCGACTCGACGCCCACTTGTTCGGCCACCGTGATCTGCACGTGGTCGATGAAGTTGCGGTTCCAGATCGGTTCGAAAATGGCGTTGGCGAAGCGCTGCACGAGCAGGTCCTGCACCGTTTCCTTGCCGAGATAATGGTCGATGCGGAAGACCTGGGTTTCCTCGAAGACGGCCGTGAGCTCCTTGTTCAAGGCCTGCGCGCTGGCGAGATCGCGACCGAAGGGTTTTTCGATGATCACCTTCGACTGATGACGTTCACCAAGATGACGCGCCGCAAGGCCGCTCGCGCCGAGATTGCGGATGATCGGCGCGAAAACCGTCGGCGGCGTCGAGATGTAGAACAAGGTCTGCAGTTCCTGGCCGATCTCCTTTTCCAAGGCAGCGATCCGCTGGCCGAGCCGGTCGAAAGCCGCGCGTTCATCATAGCCCCCGCTCACGTAGAGCGTGCGCGGCGCGAGGCGGTTCCAGACATCAGGGCTGGGCTCGCGACGGGAGAACTCCTTGATGGCGCCGGCGGCGATCTTTTGGAATTCCTCGTCGGGAATCGGTTTGCGACCGAAGCCCACCAAATAGAAATCCGCGGGCAGCAAGCCGTCGTGCGCGAGATTGTAGATGGCCGGGATGAGCTTGCGTGCGGTGAGATCACCGGACGCGCCGAAGATAACCACCACTGTCGGAGGCGAACCGCGGTGCTTGCTCAGGCCGTGCAAAAACGGGTGACGGGTGTCAGCTGCCATAATGTGCGGGAAACGTCTGGCCGCTGGCAGACTCCCGCAAGGTTTTATTCCGCCACCGGTCGGTTGTGACACGATAGGACTGTCCGGCGACGTCAGCTAATTAAAACGTCGCGCCATGCTTCTACGTGCCGGTCGCGTCGGCCGCGGGGCCTTGGCGGGCGAGATAGTAGCCCTTGGGAAACAGCGGCGCGTTCCCGTAGTGCATCACTTGCGGCGGCAGGTGGCCGCTGAGCGTGACCTCGACGATATCGAACCGGAACGTTCGCGGTGGCGGCACGAGTTGGCTGAGATAGGCCTGCACGGCGCGGCGCAGCGCACGCTTCTTGCGTTCGTCCACCGCGAGATAACCGCTTACCAACGCGCCAGCGGCGCGGGCCTTCACTTCGACGAATACGAGCACGTCGCCGTCGCGACAGACGAGGTCGATCTCGTCGCGCTGGTCGCGCGGGCTGCGCCAGTTGCGGGTGACAATCACGAAGCCCTGCCGGGACTTCAGGAAATCGGCGGCAGCCTGCTCACCCCGGGCACCGGCCTCGCTCTCGGCGGAGGCGGATGGCGCCTTCTTTTTTCCGAGTCCTGCCCATGCGTTTTTGAGCCAGCGAATCATTTGCAAGTTCGCCCTCGACCACGCTTAAATTAGCCATTACAAGCAAGCGCGTTTTTCAATCGTCCGCGTTGTCCTGCCGGGACTTGCGCGGCGGCGCCACCAACCCTTCCCCAACACATGGCCACCTCCAGCAATCTCACAGGCACGCTGCGCCGGTCCTTGCTCATCAAGGTGATTTCCAAACCGGCCCCGAGCCGTGAGGACGTCAACACCGTCATCGAACTCACCGCCAGTAAGGTCGTCGAATCGCTCCAGGCCCAGTCCATGACCCTCTACCTCGTCGAATCGGGGGAAATCGCATTCAAGCAGGTTTACTATTCGCCGACCCTCTGGGGCACCGACAAGGACAAGGAAGGACAGTTCAAAGCGACGCAGCAAAAACTCCTCTCGCTCAAGCTGCCCGCCGGCACAGGCAACGTCGGCAAGGTCATCCAAACCGGCGAACCGCTCTTCTTCAGCGGCAAAGGCCCCGACGCCGCCTCGCTCAAGAAAATGGACGTCGGCTTCGAGGTTCACTCGATGCTCACGGTTCCGCTCAAGACCAACATCGTGATTGGCGCCATCCAGGTGCTGAACAAGGAACCCTCCGCCGGCACCGGCGGCCTCTTCACGCCGAAAGATCTCAGCGTGCTCATGGAGGTGGCCGAGTATTCCTCCACCCTCATCCAACGCATGCTGGATCCGAAATTCCAGCTCACCCCGGAGGACACGGCCAAGTTCATCTCCAAGTTCACCGAACTGCCTCTCATCACCAAGATCGAGGATGTCGACATCGACGAGAAACTCGTCGAGATCACCGGCGACGCCATCATCCGCCGCGAGTGCATCTTCCCCTACAAGAAGACCGGCACGAACTCCTGCTCGGTGCTGATGACCAACCCGCTGGACTACGCCAAGCGCGAGGCGTTTTCCCAAGCCACCGAGATGTCCATCGACGACGTCAAGGTCATCCCCGCCAGCCTGCTCGACGCCCTGCTTAAGAAATGTTTCGGCGAGAAGGCCGGCGCCAAGAAACCCGGCGAGGAGGCCGCGGAGGTGGACATCGACGAGGTGAAGGACCTCATCGCTGGCGCCTACACCGAAGGCGGCTCCAGCGAGGTCAAGGCCACCGACCTGGAAAGCGAGGACTCCGCCCCGATCATCCAGCTTACCAACCGCATCATCGAGGACGCTTACGTCTCCGGCGCCTCGGATATCCACATCGAACCGCAGGAAAAGGACCTTATCGTCCGTTACCGCGTGGACGGTATGTGCAGCGAAAAGATGCGCCTGCCCAAGCAGGTGACGCACGCGCTGGTCGCCCGCCTGAAGATCATGTGCAACCTCGACATCTCGGAGCGCCGGTTGCCGCAGGACGGACGCATCGTCTTCAAGAAATACACCAAGAAGAACATCGACATCGATCTTCGCGTTGCCACCGGCCCCATGAACCACGGTGAAAAGGTGGTCATGCGTATCCTCGACAAGCAGAAGACCACCCTGCCCCTGCCGATGTTGGGCTTCTCCGATGAGAACCTCGCCAAATACCGCGAGTGCGTCCGCCAGCCCTATGGCATGATCCTGCACTGCGGCCCCACCGGCTCGGGCAAATCCATGACCCTTTACGCCGCGCTGGCCGAGATTAACACGCCCGACGTTAATATCCAGACGGCCGAGGACCCAATCGAATACACGCTGCCCGGTCTCAACCAGATGCAGATGAACAAGCAGATCGGCCTCACCTTCGAGCGCGCGCTCCGCTGTTACCTGCGTATGGATCCCGACATCATTCTCGTCGGTGAAATCCGCGACAAGGAAACCGCCCAGATCGCCTGCGAAGCGGCGCTCACCGGTCATTTGCTCGTCTCTACCCTCCACACCAACGACGCCCCATCCACCGTGTCCCGTATGGGCGAGATGGGCATCGAGCCCTTCAACATCTCCGCCGCGCTCGTGTGTGTGTGCGCCCAGCGCCTGCTCCGCCGCGTCTGCAAGAACTGCAAGGTCAAATACAAGCCCGAGGGTCGCGAGGCGGAGATCATCATGAAGGCGCTCAACCTCACCGAGGCGCCCGAAATCTTCAAGGCCGCCCCCGGCGGCTGCCACGTCTGCAGCGGCAACGGCTACAAGGGCCGCGTCGGCATCCACGAGCTCATGGTCAACAACGAGGAAATCGTCGAGGCCATCAACGCCGAGGTCGAGGTCGCCGACCTGAAGCGCGTCGCCATGAAGACCGGCATGAAGACCCTCCACCAGGACTCGATGCTCAAGGTCAAGATGGGCCTCACCACCATGGAGGACGCCCTCGCCAACGTGCCAGCCGACATGATCACCGAGGAAGCAGGCGACGGCGCTCCCAAGAAGAAAGCCGCGCATTAAGCTCTTCCCCGGTCATGACGGCCTCGTCGACATACCCGCAACCGATCAAGGCGGCCATTGTGCTGCCGTTGGCTTGGGTGGTGGTCTACGCGCTACTGGCCTGGTTTCTCGGGGATAAGCTCGGCGATATGTCCGCGCACCTCCAAGTTGCGCTGTTCTGCACATTAGCAGTCGCTTGGTGGATACTCGCCCTGCGCGTCGCCCCTCGCGTCCACAAAAACGGTCTCGTCGCGCGCACGGGAATCATTTTGGCGTTCCTGCTCGTGTTTACGGTTTTGAACACACTGCTGCGTAGCGGATTGGCCTCCGACCCCGTTTGGCAGGAGCTTCTCCGCAACCCCATCGTCTTCTGGCTGCCTGTGATTATGTTTTGGATTTCACCACCTGCCCAGCAAACGGAGTGAATTTTCCAGCCGGCTACCCCACGGCTGGACAAGCAAAGAAGGCGCGATCCGCAAGGGTCGCGCCTTTTGCTTTTGGATGTTCACGCGCGTCCCGCCCCTGCCGTTGGGCTCAACGGCAGGCGTCACGACGCCGAACGGATTGCGTCCTAACGCGGACGATGATGCTCGTATTGCTCCACAGTCCAGGCCACCAGACCTGTGCCGAACAGAATGACGGAGCAGAATGCTACGTCGATCTGCCCGCCGAACCATAGATAGAGCAGCAAGAGCGATCCGCCGGCCACGACCGCTGTGATGGGGGTTTTCATGGGGTTTCCTTTTCCCCGAGTATACCACACAAGCGTGCAATCCGGACATCGCGGGCGCGCTTAGGCATTCTCCTAATGCGACCGGAAATACGGACAAGATGTGCGCAGTAACCTGCTGCGTCGCCGCGCCAGACTCAGGCCCCGATCGGCGCCTGCGGACGAGCGCCGCGGACGGAGTCGGCAATCGTCGTCGGCACGGCCTCGGCCTCGCCGCGCTCCTTGTTGAAGCGCATCGACACGGTCTTGGAGACACCGCGTTCCTGCATCGTCACGCCATAGAGCGCGTCGGCGGCAGCCACGGTGCTCTTGTTGTGTGTGATGATGATGAACTGCGAGTCCTTCACGAACTGCTTCAGCAGGTTCGTGAAACGATGAATGTTCGACTCGTCGAGCGGGGCGTCGAGTTCGTCGAGCAAGCAGAACGGCGACGGCTTCACCATGTAGAGCGCGAAGAGCAGCGCCACGGCGGTGAGTGTCTTCTGGCCACCCGAGAGCAGCGTGATTCCCTTGAGCTTGGTGCCCGGGGGCTGCGCGACGATCTCGATGCCGCTCTCCAACGGATCATCCGCGGTGACGAGGTCGATCTCGGCCCGGCCGCCGCCGAAGAGGATGTTGAAGGTGTAGGCGAAGTTCTTCCGGATCTGCTCGAAGGTAACCTTGAACTGTTCGAGCGAGGTCTGGTTGATGTCATCAATGGCTTTGAGCAGCGCCGCCTTGGCGCTGGTGAGATCGTCGCTCTGGGTCTTGAGGAACTCGTAGCGCTGTTTCAGCTCCGAATATTCCTCGATGGCCACGAGGTTGACCGCGCCCATGGTGCCGATGCGCTGGCGCAGGGCATCCACCTCGACCTTGATCTCGTCCCAATTGGCGGTGACGGCCGCGAGGTTCTCCTCGGTCGGCTCGCCCTTGTTTTCCTTTTTCTTACGGCGCTTGGGCTTGGCTTCGCCAGAAGCCTGCCCGTCTTCTGTCTTCGGTCCGCCGTCTTCCGAGCCCTCCTCTTCGTCGAGGTCGAGATCCTTGATTCCCTCGGGTTCGTCGTCGGCGTGCCAGAGCAGCCGGCGCCAATCGAGCGTGGACACGTCGGTTTGGAATTCGTGGGTGATCTCCTCAGTGAGGAACTGCAGGCGCGCCTTGGTCTCGGCCGCCTTCACCTCGTGGCGGGACAATTCCGTCATCGCGGCCTCGGCTTCGGTGCGGATGGAACTCAGGCCGGCCTCGACGCCGTTGATCTGCTGCTCAATGGCGGTCAGGTCGGTGCGGATTTTCTCCACGTTTTCCTGGGCCACACTGAGCGTAACGGCAATTTCCTCGGCGCGGGCGCGCTGGCCCGCACTTTCCTGTTCGAGCGCGGCGATCTGCTCGCTCCAGGTTTCGATCTCAATCTGGCGCTGGTCGTGCAGGTCGGCGAGTTGGACGCGGCGGCGCTCCATCTCGGTCAGGCCACGATCGAGCACCTCGACCTTCTGGCGGCGCTCGGCAAGTTCGAGACGCGCCTGGGCCAGTGATTCGCGCTTTTGGTCGCGATCGGTGCGCTTGTCGTTGATGGAAGTCTCGATGCCGGCGATGACCTGCTTCTGGGCCTCAACCGCCCCATTGGCCTCGGCGAGCTGCGCCTGAGCCTTCGCGAGTCGGGCGAGAGCCTCATCGTGGTCGCGCTTCAAGTTGGCCAGCTCGCTTTCCATGCGCTGAAGACGGATGCGGGCGTCGTCGAGGGAACGTTGCGCGTTCTTCTCCTCCGTGTGCAGGGCGGCGGCGTGCTGCGAAGCGGCCAACACATCCTTGCGCTTCTGCTCGAGCGTGGCTTCGGCCTCGGCGAGCGTGGCGTTCAACTGGTCGATAAGAGCGCGCTGTTCATCGTGTGCCGCCTGCTCGGCGACAACCGCCTTGCCGGTCTCGCGAAGATCCACCTCGCGTTGCACGATGCTGTTTTGCGGCTTCTTGTGATGTCCGCCGGAGATGAGGCCGCGCCGGTCCACGAGATCGCCCTGCGGAGTGGCGACCATGAGAAAGCTGAAGCCGGGATTCGCCTGCCAGTGATCGAGGAACGCGTTCAGGTCCTCCGTCAGGTAACAGGCCGAAAGCATCGCGGCCGCGGGATGCGACGGCTCGAGATTCGCCACGGCTTCGGAGGCCGGCTTGAGCATGACAGGCAGTTCGCCGTTCGCCGCAACACCGGCGAGACCGGGCACCTGCAGGCACACACTGCCGATCTGGTCGGCGGCCAGCTGGCCGAGAATCTTCTGGGCCGTGGCGAGATCGGACACAGCGATTGCCTCGACCGAAGCACCGAGCAACGCCTCGAGCGCTTTCGCATATTCGGGGCGGACTTCGAGTCCCTGCGTGACCGGTGTAAACTTCTGCTCGCCGATCACGGCGGAGAGGCGACCCGACAGCAGCGCCTTGGCGCCTTCGCCGAAACCTTCCCACTTTTCCTGCAATTGCTGGAGCAGCTTCAGGCGGGCGGTCTTTTGGGCGAGCCCGCGATCAATCTCCTGCAACCGACGCTGGGCTTCGCGGAATTTCTGAGTGGCTTCCTGCAACGCCGCCTGCGCGGCCTGCGCCTCGTTGTTGACGCGGCTCTGCTCGATGCGGGCTTCCTGCACCTTCTGGCTCGCTTCGGCCAGAGCGGAAGCGGCGCCCTCGACCGCGGAGCGGAGCTGGTCGAGTTCCTGTGAAAGCGTGTCGAACTTGTGCTGGCTCGTGCGGGCGTCCACTTCGAGGCCCGAGCTGTCGGTGCGCAGGCGCGCGACCGTGCTCTCCAACTGAAGCAAATGGAACCGCTCCTGACTGAGTTGTTGCTCGGCCTTGGTCAGTTCGCCCTCGATGACGGCCAGCTCGCGATTGCGGTCTTGGAAAACAGCGTCGGAGCTGCCGAGGAGCGAAAGCTGCATCTGCTTGTCCTGCGCGCCGGTGTCCACCTGTGTGGCCAGTTCGCGGAGCTGCATTTCGAGTTCAGCGAGATCCTCTTTGCCGGATTCAAGACGCTCGGCGAGGCCGGTGCGCTTCACCTCGGCGAGGCCGGACTGGTTCTCGGCCTGCTCCTTCTGCGAACGAAGATCAAAGACAGCCTGCTGGGCGTCCTGCACGCGCTGGGTGAGCGAAGTGCGTTCGGCCTTTTGTTCGTCGAGCGCACGGGTCTTTTCTTCGAGCGAGGAACGACGAGCCTCGGCATCACCGCGCAATCCGCTCACGCGGCCATCGAGTTCAGCGAGCGTGGAGCTCAACCCCTGCCACTGATGATGACCATGGGCGAGCGCAAGCTGGCGGAGGCGGAAACTAAGGCGCTTGTAGCGCATGGCCTTGGCGGCCTGGCGGCGAAGCGAGCCGATCTGGCGGCCGACTTCGTTGATCACGTCGGACACGCGCGCGAGATTCTGCTCGGTGAGGGCGAGCTTGTTCATCGCCTCGCGGCGCTGGCTCTTGTATTTGGTGATGCCGGCCGCCTCTTCGAACACCACGCGCCGCTCTTCGGGCTTGGACGAGAGGATCTGGTCGATCTGGCCCTGTGCCATGATCGAGTAGCTCGTGCGGCCCACGCCGGTGTCCATGAAAAGCTTGTGGATGTCCTTCAGGCGGCAGGGCTGGCCGTTGAAATAATACTCGCCCGCGCCGTCGCGCGCCACGCGGCGCATAATCTCGATCTCATGGAACTCGCTCCCGAGCTGTTTTTCACAGTCCGTCAGCAGCAGCGCGACCTCGGAGAACTGGGCGGGTTTGCGCGTGTCCGCGCCTTCGAAGATGACGTCCTGCATCTTGCCGCCGCGAAGCGCCTTGGCGCTCTGCTCGCCCAACACCCAGCGGATGGCGTCGGCGATGTTGCTCTTTCCGCAACCGTTGGGACCGACAATCGCGGTTACACCGGGTTGGAAACTGAGGGTCGTGTTGTCGGCAAAACTTTTGAAACCGTGGAGCTTGAGAGCCTTGAGATGCATTAGGGCTTAAAGTGAAAAATTGAGGGAGCGCGGATACGCTGCGCAATGGAAAAAGCTGCGATTTTCCCTCTGAAAAATTGTTCACAGCCATAATTTTGGGCTGGTCAAAATCGAAGGCGTCTTTCAGGCGAAATTTTCGGGCGCAATCGCGATTGCGCGGCCATGCGCGGGAATTTCACGCCAATCGTTCATCGGCTGGACCGCTAGCGCTTAGCCGGTCGACCCTCTGAGCGACCCCACGTGGTGCTGGTAAGAGACTCATCCTCCTTAATTATTAAGCTTCGGGCCGATACAGAACTCGACTTAGGGAGGGGTTTCGCCTTCCTAGTGGCAGCCAGCTCGACGCCACGACCATGACCGCTGCGGCCCCCACCAACACCCCGACCCTGCTAAGGTGTTCATCCGGCGACCATGCCGTTTTCATGCTCGATGCGCGCGGGTGCGTGGCCACTTGGAACGCCGGCGCCGAACGAATCATCGGTTACAGCGCGAACGAAATCATCGGCAAACCCTACAGCACCTTTCACGCTCCTGAAGCGGTGACCTCCGGGAGGCCTGAGAAAGCCCTTCGCCGCGCGGAAAAGGAGGGTTACTCCGTGGACGAAGGCTGGCGCCTCCGCAAAGACGGCACCCGCCTTTGGACAAACGTCGTGCTCACCGCCATCCGCAACGAGGCCGGTGTCCTCACCGGCTTCGCCAAAGTCATGCACGATCTGACGGAGATGATGCAGATTGAAACGGCGCTCCGCCTCAGCGAGGAGCGTTTTTCCAGCGCGTTCGCCGATGCGGCCACCGGCATGGCGCTCGTCTCGCTGCAAGGCGAATTCCTCAAGGTCAACAAGGCTCTCTGCCAGCTGCTCGGATACAGTGAAGAGGAACTCATCCGGCTTAATTTCCAAACGGTCACCCACCCCGACGACCTGGCCACCGATGTCGGGCTTGTGCAGGACTTGATTGCAGGAAAAGCCGACCGCTATCGGATGGAGAAGCGCTACATCCATCGCGACGGCCACATCGTGTGGGTGAACCTGTCCGTTTCCGTGGTCCGCAAAAGCGATGGCCACGCCTCCTATTTTATCAGCCAGGTGCAGGACATCACCGAAAACAAGGCCATCGCGGCCAGGCTGCAGTCGGAAAGCAACCTCCTCCGCACCATCCTCGACAACCTGCCCGACTACATCTACGTGCACGATCGCGAGTCCCGCCACGTGCTGAACAACCGCGCCAACCTCGCGGCGCTGAAAGCGGCCACCCACGAAGAGACGATCGGCAAAAGTGACTTCGACTTCTACCCGCCGGAATTGGCGGAGGCCTACTACAAGGACGACCAGCAGGTCATGCAGAGTGGCCAGCCGTTGCTCAACCGGGAAGAACCCTGTCTGGGTCCCAACGGTGAACCACGCTGGCAGCTTACCACCAAAGTCCCCCTGCAGGACGCCCAGGGCCAGGTCGTCGGCTTGATCGGTATCGGGCGTGACATCACCGACCAGAAAAGAGCCCAGGAGCAGATCCGCTCGCAAGCGGCCATGCTCGACCAGGCCCACGACGCCATCATTCTCTACAGTCTGGAAAACCGGGTTGTTTTCTGGAACGCCGGCGCCACCCGGCTCCTCGGCATCAAAAGCGAGGATGCCATCGGACGCCCCGTCGAGGATATCTATTCAAAAGAGGATCTGCCGCCCATCCTCGACGCCATGAAGGCCACGCTCGAACACGGATTCTGGCATGGCGAACTTCAGGTTCACAACCGCGCGGGCCAGTTGGTTATCATGGAGACCCACCGGACCCTGATCCGCAACGAAGCCGGTGAACCCCTCGCCCATTTGAGCATCAACGCCGACATCACCGAGAAGAAGCGCATCGAGACCCAGTTCCTTCGCGCTCAGCGTCTCGAGAGCGTCGGCATTCTGGCCGGCGGCATCGCCCACGACCTGAACAACGTGCTCGCGCCGATCCTGATGTCGATCGCGCTGCTGAAACTGAAGATGCCCGAAAACGAAAAGGTGCAGAAGCAGCTCGACCAGCTTGCCGCCTACGCACAGCGCGGCGCCAACCTCGTCAAACAAGTGCTTACCTTCGGTCGCGGCGTGGAAAACCAGCGCGTGCTGATGCAGCCCAAGCACATCGGCCGCGAAATCGAGCAGATCATCAGCGATACCTTCCCCAAGAACATCGACTTCGAATTCAGCATCAGCGCCGACCTCTGGCCCATCAACGGCGACCCCACGCAACTGCACCAGACCATCCTCAATCTCTGCGTGAATGCCCGCGATGCCATGCCCAGCGGTGGCAAACTCACGTTGCGCATGGAGAACCGCACGCTGGACTCGACCTACGCCAGCATGCACCAAACCGCCAGCCCCGGCCCCCATATGGCGATCGTGGTTTCCGACACCGGCAGCGGCATCCCGGCGGCGATTCGAGAAAAGATTTTCGAGCCCTTCTTCACCACCAAGGAAGTCGGCAAAGGCACCGGCTTGGGCCTCTCGACCACCGTCGCCATTGTGAAAAGTCACGGCGGGTTCATCGACCTCCAGAGCGAAGAGGGTCGCGGCTCCACCTTCACGCTCTACTTCCCTGCCAGCAGCGTCCCCGCCCCGGTCGATGCACCCGATGCCGCCAAGCGCGGCCTGCCTTTGGGCGAAAACGAACTCGTCCTGATCGTGGACGATGAAGACCTCATTCGCGAAGTCGCCCGCAACACTCTCGAACGTTTTGGCTATCGCGTGCTGCTGGCCCAGAACGGCACCGAGGCGATCGCTCTCTATGCGCTTCACCGCACCGACATCGCGGTCGTCATTACCGACATGGCCATGCCCGTCATGGACGGCCCGGCCACCATCCTCGCGCTGCGCACCATCAATCCGGACGTGCGCATCATCGGCTCCAGCGGCCAGGGCGGCACCTCGCTGATGAAAACCGGCCAGACCAACGCCGCCGGGCTCACGCATTTCATCGCGAAACCTTACACCGCCGAAACCCTGCTGCGCACGCTCGCCCGCGTGCTGAACCGCGGCAGCACCCCGCCCATGCCCAGCATCACGCCGCCGGTGTGATCGCGCGTATAGCCCCGCGTCCGTCTGCTTTGGATTTGAATCCCCCTCTCTGAAGCCCGAACTATGCAGCGGGAGTGGGTCAGCGCGCTTGCGCGCGCCCTGGAAATGCGCCCGCAAGCGGGCTGCCCACAGCACCACCATAGAGATTCTCGCCACCGAGTGTGATCAGGTTCAACTGCATGGTTCCGGATTAAGAGAGGTGGCGCGAAGCGACGGGATGCGAGGGATTCTGCGCGAACATGAAACCCGCTCGAACCGTCACTTGTGATCCCATGGCAGGTGAACCTGGAGCTTCGGGTATTTCCAGATGCGCACTTCGTTGAACATTTTTCCGGGATTCAGGATGCCGCGCGGATCAAGCGCCTTCTTCACCGCCTGCATCGCCTTCACCTGCGCTTCGCTGTGCTGGATGCGCAGGAACGGTGTTTTCGCGAGCCCGATGCCATGTTCGCCGGAGATCGCGCCTTCCAGTGCCACGACCGTTTCCATCAGATTTTGCACGGCAGCCTCGGCCGCGCGCGTTTCCTTCGGATCGGCCCGGTGATACATGATGTTCACGTGAAGGTTGCCATCGGCGAGATGACCAAAGGTCGGGATGTGCAAACCGGACTTTCTCTTCAGGCCGGCGAGGTAGCGCGCGAATTTCTCGTAATTGCGCATCGGCACAACGATGTCCTCGTTGAGCTTCGCGTCACCAAGCTCGAACATCGCGCCCGAGCACTTGCGTCGCACCGCCCAGAGTGCCTCGGCCTCTTCACGGCTACGCGCCTCCTTGAATCCCAGCGCATGCGCCTGCGCCCACGCCAACACCTCCAATTTAAGGTCGTCCACTTCGCTCACGCCACCAGCCAGCTCGAGCAGGATCACCGGGCGTCCCGCCTGGCCGGGAAAGATCGTAGTCTTCATAGCGCGTTCGGCGCACACCACGCTCTCGCGATCAAGAAACTCGCAGATCGCCGGCTGCACGCGAGCGCGGAACAGCGAGCGCGCCGCCGTCAACGCAGCAACCTCGTCGGTGAATGCCGTAAGCAATGTCCAACGAGCAGCGGGCGCCGGCACGAGCTTGAGCACGGCACCGGTCACCACGCCGAGCATGCCCTCGCTGCCGATCCACAGGTCACGGAGATTGAAACCGGCCGCAAACTTCTTGGTCGCGGTTCCCCACTCCACGAATTCGCCGGTCGGCAGAAAGCCGCGCAGTGCGATGACGAAGTCGCGCGTCACGCCGTATTTGCCGCCGTGCATGCCGCCGGCGTTGCAGGCGATGTTGCCGCCGATGGTGCAGTAATTTTTCGACGACGGATCAGGCGGATAAAACCAGCCGCGCGCCGCAGCGGCTTCCTGAATCGCCGCAGTCGTCGCGCCGGCCTGCGCGTGCGCCATCCCGGCATCGGCGTCGATTGAGATTTTGTTCAGCCGCAGCATGTCGATCACCCAGCCGCCGCGCACCGGCGCGGCCGAACCCATGAGCGTTGTGCCGCGCCCGCGCACGGTCACCGGCACGCGATGTTCGTTGGCCAGCGCGAGCACCACACCGATGTCCGACTCCTTGCGCGGCGTGATGGCGGCATCGGGCAGGAAAGAAATTTTGCTGCTGTCGAACGACGCGGCCCAACGGCCTTTTTCGGAGACGTCCACCGCGGCGCCCAACCGACGCTTAAGGGAGGCAGTGACTTGCGCAGGAGTTTTCATTAGCGAAACAACAACCAACGGAATTTTTGTCGTCAGCGCAATCCGCATGACAGTCGCGCGGCAAGATTCGCTTTGTGTGCGCAGCGTCGCCGTGTTCAGATGCGCGTTCCCTATGACGCGCATTCTTCTCACCACCACCTCCTTTCAAGACACCCCCGGGGCTCACCACCAGATGCTGGCGGACACGGGTTGGGAAATCATCCGCGCCCGCGGTCCGCTCAACGAAGCCGACACCCTTGCCCTCGTCGGCGACATCGACGGCTACATCTGCGGCGACGACATGATCACGCGCAAGGTGCTGGAGAAGGCCCGGCCGCGCCTCAAGGTCATCAGCAAATACGGCATCGGCGTGGACAAGATCGACGTTAAGTCCTGCACCGAATTTGGTCTGCCGCTCCTCTTCACCCCCGGCGTCAACCACACCACCGTCGCCGAGCACACGTTCCTCCTGCTTCTCGCGCTCGAGAAAAACCTGCTCTTCCACACCGACTCCACCCGCGCCAACACCTGGAAACGCAAGACTGGCCACGAGCTCCTCGAGAAGACCATCGGCATCATCGGTCTCGGCCGCATCGGCAAGGAGGTCGCCATCCGCGCCCGCGCCTTCGGCATGAATGTGATCGGCTTCGACGTTTACTGGGACGACAAGTTTGCCGCCGCCCACAATGTGAAGCGCGCCGCCAGCCTCGACGAGGTTTACGCCGCGTCCGACTACCTCTCGCTCCACACCAATCTCACACCGGAGACGCGCGACATGATCAGCGCGAAATCCTTCGCGAAGATGAAAAAGGGCGTGCTCATCCTCAACTGCGCGCGCGGCGAAATCGTGCACACGGCCGACATGGTCGAGGCCCTCAAGTCCGGCCAGGTCGGCGGCTACGGCACCGACGTGCTCGACTCCGAGCCACCGGCACCCGATCACCCGCTGCTGAAACTGCCCAACGTGGTCTGCACGCCGCACGTTGGCTCGCGCACCTACGAAAGCGTCGTCCGCCAAGCCACGACTGCGGTGAAAAACCTCATCCTCGCCATGAACGGCGAAAAGCCCCTCGCCCAAATCAATCCCGAGGTGCCGGTCCGCAAGGTGGTGTGATCCGGAAGTAGCGAGTAGCGGGCAGTGAGTAGCGAGCATTTCCAAGCAAGCCTCTCACTCCCGACCTCGCTACCTCTACTCGCTACCCGCTACTCACTACTCGCTCCTTCAACTCCTTCCCCATGCCCGACACCTACTTCATCGTCCCTGAGTCCCAGCACAACGCCCTCATCGAGGCCGCCTACCGCCACCGCGGCTTCGACGCCGACGAAGCCCGCGAAGGCGCCATCGTTTGCGCCGACGCCTCGCGCCACGGCATCCGCACACACAATGGCATCAAGGCCCTGCATCTCGATCATCTCTTCGGCTCCGGCTCGAAAGGCTGCGTCCCCGGCGCCAAGATCGAAGAGAAAACCTCCCAGTTCGAGGCGGCCAAAATCTGGAACGCCAACCGCAAACTCGGTCAATCCACCGCCTACCGCGCGATCAACGAGGCCATCCGGCTCGCCGACAAATACGGCGTTGGCACCGTTTCGGTGGACAACGCCTTCCACTATCTCTGGGGCGGCGGCTACGTGATGGACGCCGCGCGCCGCGGCTACATCGCCTACACCAACTGCACGGCCGCGCTCGCGGAAGTCGTGCCCTTCGGCGGCAAGTTCCCAACCCTCGGCACCAACCCGCACTCGTGGGGCTTTCCCACCACCGAGGCCGTCGGCTTCCCGATCGTGATCGATTGGGCCACGTCCGTCGTCGCCATGGGCCGCGTGCAACAGCTCGCCCGCGAGGGCAAGTCTCTCCCGCCCGATGCCGCCGTGGATGAAAACGGTGCCGTCACGACCGATCCGAAAAAGGCCAAATATCTCATCCCATTCGGCGCGCACAAAGGCTACGGCCTCGCGCTCATCAATGAAATCGTTGGCAGCTTCATCGGCGGCTCGCTGCCCACTCTCCGCAATCGTTGGGAAAAGGCCGAGGGTGACAAGGGCACCTGCTGCTTCTTCTTCCAAGTCATCCACCCTGACGCGATCAGCGGCGGCGCCTTCGCGCAGGGCCGAAATCAGCAGCAGAACGTGAAGGCCGTCATCCAGGACGTGCTCGGTCACGGCAACGAAAAGTGCATGCTTCCCGGCCAACTCGAAGCCGGCTGGGCGAAACACAGCGCCACCGCCGGCGGCCTGCTCTTCACCAAGGCCGAGATCGAAGCCTTCAACGAACTCGCCACCGAAGCCGGCCGGCCCCTGTGGGATAGCGCTGCATTCAAGACCTACGCGGTCTGAGAACGAGGCCTGACGTTCCGTTTCCCAAAGCTATCACCGCACTTTCATTCCGCGTTTGTGAAACGAGTGCGCGACAGGGGACGAGCGCGTCGGCGTTACGCTACTCTTTGACTGTCTCACCTTAACAGGGGGACCAGTCCATAGAGCGCTGCACCTTTATACGTCGAACTGTGTCGGCGGGCCGGAACGCACGCTTGCCGTGCCGCCCCCCGGCGCGTCATGTCAGCCCCTCACCGCACATGTCACAACCCATCACCTTCAAGGCCCTGCTCACGCCTTGGCGCCGGCTGCTCGCCGAGCGCGAGTTCGTGGTGCTGCTGCTCAGCCAGTTGGTGCTGGGGATGGCATATTCGTTCGTCGTGCCGTTCTACTCGATGTTCGGCACGATCGAAGTGGGCATGTCGAACTGGATGTTTGGTTTCTTCATGACCATCACCTCGATCGCGGGCATCATTATCAGCACCGCCTTGGCCCGGTGGTCGGACACGCATTTCAGCCGTCGTTCCATCCTGCTGTTGAGCTGCCTGTGCGGCGCGCTCGGCTATGGAGGCTATGCCTATGTGCGCAGCGTGCTGTGGCTCACGCTCATCGGCTCGGTGGCGCTCGGCATCGCGTCCATTTCATTCGCGCAATTGTTCGCCGCTGCGCGCGAGGCGCTCGCCCGCCACGGCATCGCCGATAGCGAGGCGCCGCTCTATATGAACATCTTCCGGCTGCTGTTCTCGCTGGCTTGGACGATCGGCCCCGCTGTCTCGTCGTGGGTGATGGTGCACGCCTCCTACGAAGGAATCTTCCTCGTCTGCTCCGGACTGTTCCTCGTGCTCTTCATCATCGTGTTGCTCTATATTCCGCACCGAGCGCCACCCGCCTCCAACCCCGCCACCCGCACACCTCTTGGCAAGGTGCTGCGCCGGCCCGACCTGCTCTGCTACTTCATCGCCATCGCCCTGGTGTTCGCTTGCACGACCGCCGGCATGATGAACCTGCCACTGATGATCCTGCACACGCTCGGCGGCGACAAACTGCAGGTCGGCATCGCCTACAGCGTGGCGCCCGTGTTCGAACTGCCGCTGATGTTCTGGTTCGGCGTCCTCGCTGCGCGTGGCGACCCGGGCCGGCTCATCCGCCTCGGCGTGATCATCGCCATCGCCTACTACGGATTGCTGTTTTTCGTCCAACAGCCGTGGCACATCTATCCGCTGCAAGTTCTTAGCGCCGCCATGATCGCGATTGTCTCCGGCATCGCGATCACCTTCTTCCAAAGCTACATTCCCGACCAGCCCGGCACGGCCACCAACCTCTACTCGACCGCCAACCGGTTGGGCTCGACCGCCGGCTATCTTGGTTTCGGCACATTGTCCGAGGCGCTGGGCTACCGCGCGATATTTCTGGTGTGCACGGTGCTGTGCGCCGCAGCGTTCCTGCTGCTCTGGCTGGCTCGCGAAAAGCACGAACAGGTGGTCGACCTGAAGAGCCGACTCGGCGAAACCTGAGGATATGAGGGTGTGAAACCTGATGATAGCGACCTTAAATCGGGTCGAGTCTTCCGCTGCACTGCGATCCGGGACGTCCAAAGCTGCAGCCATGATCTCCCTCGAGGAGGGAGAAACGCTCATGCGAAAACGCACCAATGCTTTCGCCAACTCGATGGTGCGATTCTATATCGAATCGGACAAGCGTCATGAAGAACTGAAAATTCTTGGAAGGCAGTTCGCTCACACCTCGGCCAGCGCAGCGGCGCGCTCCATCGCGAGCGTGCGGCAACCCTTGAGGTCGGTCTTGCCAGTGCCGAGGACGGGAATGGCGTCCACTTTGATGATGAGTTTCGGCACCCAGAGATTGGGAAACCCTCCCTCCAGCAACTTCGTCCTCACATCGGCCAGCGCTACTTCCCTGGTTGTGAGCAACACGAGCGCCTCGCCCTTCGCCGCATCGGGAATGCCCGTGACGACCGCGGTCGGGCCCTCGTTCTGATCCCACTCGAAGGCGCCGATGAGTCGCTGTTCGATTGTGCCGTGGGGCACCATCTCGCCGCCGATCTTGGAGAACCGCGAAAGCCGGCCCTCGATGAAAAGGAAGCCGTCCTCGTCAATGCGCCCGAGATCACCGGTGATGAACCAGCGATCCTTGATGGCCGCGGCCGTCTTCTCCGGGTCCTTGAGATATCCGGGGAAAACGTGCGGTCCCTTCAGCCACAGCATGCCGGTGGAATTCAGCGGCAGCTCCTCACCCGTTTCAGGATCGGTGATGCGCGCGGTGGAGCCGGGTAGCAGGCGCCCGACCGCGCCGAGGCGTTTGCCTTCCTGGTGCTCGGCGGTCGAAGTTGTGATGGGAGGATGATACTGGTTGATGCTCGCCGCCGGCGTCGTCTCGGTGAGACCGTAGCCCTGCAAAATCTCGATGCCGAACTGCGCAAGAAACGCGTCGTAGAGATCCATCGGCAACTTCTCCGCACCGGTGACCACGAGGTTGAGGCTCTTGAGTTCTTCCTTGGTCGCTTTCTTGAGAAACGGACGGATGAAAGTCGGCGCGCCAATCATCACGGACGCCTGCTCCTCCTTGATCGCGTCCACGATTTTCTTCGTGTCGAGCGGGCTGGGCACCGTCACCACACGGCAACCGCGCATCAGCGGATACCAGAGCGTCACCGTGAAACCGAACGAATGAAACACCGGCAGGCAGCCCAGCATCGTGGCCGACTCCGGCAGGATCGAAAGAGACGATATCTGCGAACAATTGGAGAGAATGTTGCGGTGCGTGAGCACGACGCCCTTCGGCTCGCCGGAACTGCCGCTGGTAAAGAGCAGCGCGGCTTCCTCCTGGTCGCCCACGTGTGGCAGACCCATCAAGCCCGCCACCCACTGGTTGGGCAGCAGGTTGACCGCAAGCAACCACGGGATGATGGCTTTTTTGCCGCCGGCCGCTTCGATTTCTTTTTTGAAATCGAGCGTGCGCTCCGGAAAGGGGAAATTGGGCACCTTTGCCCGCATCGCGTCCGCAGTGAGCACCGTGCCGATCTCGCCCAATTTAAGCGACGCCTCGACTGCCGCCTTGCCGGCGGTGAAATTGAGGTTCACGGGAATCTTGCCCGCGCAGGCGATGGCGAGATTCGCGATGGTAGCGCCCGCACCAGGCGGCAACACGATGCCCACGCGTTTCTCGGGCACCGTCGCCCGAATGCGACGGGCCAGCACAGCGGCCACGGCCACCAATTGCCCCGCTGTAACCACTCGGCGCTCGGCGGTGCGATCGATGATCGCTATGTGTCGGGGATGCTTGGCCAGCGCACGCACCGCTTCGCGCGCGAGATGCCGCTTCAGCACCGGACGCTCTTGGAAGGCCTGTTCGCCGAGATCGAGCAACGCACGTCGCGCCGAATCCAAGTTCACGGCTTCCGGTGGCATCGGCCGGCCGAAGATCACGCAGACCGGCGTCGGCTTCAGCCGCGGCGGCTTCCACAGATATTTGTTACCTGCAAAGGAATAGATGGAGCCCCATAAGCCATCAATCACCGCCGGCACCACGAGCGTCTTGGCCGATTCCGCGATGAGGCCAAAACCGCGTTTCAGCGCCATCAACTGGCCCGTGCGCGAAATGGCTCCCTCGGGAAACACGCACACCAGTTCGCCCTGCTGGATGGCCTCGATCGCGAGCCGGATGCCCTTCATGGGTTTGTTCGCTGTGACCGGAATCACGCCCGCGGCGCGAAAGACGAACCGCATGAAGGGGCTCTTCACGAAGCCCGCAAAGGCGATGAAGCGCATCGGTCGCGGCGAAGCGATTTGGAGCACCACGGCATCCACATAGGAGAGGTGGTTGCAGATCACAAGTGCCCCGCCCTGCGGAATGTTTTCCCAACCGAGCGATTTCACCCGATAGAAAATCGGACCGATGAGTCGCATTACGGTGCAGACCGTGTGATGCGGAATGTGCCAGACACCGTAAATCAGCATCGCCAGCGTGAGCGCGGCCATGAGGAAGAGCTGCGCATGCGGCCCCAGTCCCAGCGCGTCGTCACCCGCAATCAGCACATACAAGCCGCTAACTGCGAAACCCGCGATGCTGTCCAGCAAGCTCACTCCCGCCAGAATGCGACCGCGCCGGTGATCGCCGGCACGCTGCTGGATGAACGCATACAGCGGCACGAGGAACAAACCTGTTGAAAAACCTGCTCCCACCAGCAGCCACGTGAAAGCCCGTTCGTTGAACGGCACGAAACCCATCGCGAAGAGCGCCGCGAGCAGCAAGGCCCCACCAATCGGGGCGAGTCCGAGTTCCACCCCGCGGCGCGAAATCAGTCCCGCCGCCAGGTTGCCCAGCATCGTGCCCACGCCAACCATGAGCATCATCGTGCTGGCTACGGCACCCGTGCGCGCCCCACCCGCCTCGAGTTCGTAGGCAATCTGCGGGATGAGCAGCATGAAATAACCGCCGATGCCGTAGAAAAAACAAATCCCCATCGTGGAACGCCAAAGTGGCCGCTCGCGCCATACTTCGGCCACATCGGCGAAGTGCCGCACCCACAAGCTCGCCCGGAAAGGCTCCGCCGACTGCGGTTTGGTCGGTTCTGCAGCCTGAAACATCGCCCAAGCCGCAACCGAGAGCGCACTGAGCACGAATATCACGTTCAAGCCCGCGGACCAAATGTCCCCCTTGGACTCGAGCCAGTGAGAGAACAACTGCCCGCCAGCGAAAGATCCCACGAGAATCGCCGTGATGTTGAGCATCTCCATGTAGCCAACAAACCGCGAGAGGCTCTTTTCCCCGGCGTATTCCAGCAAAATGCCGCGCTTGGCCGGAGCCAGGATGCACGTTTGCAGCGAAAGTAACGCAAATCCGACCATCGACGCCGTGAATGATTTCATCCAGAGCGCTCCCACCATCAGCCCCATGATGCCGATCTGTAAGATAAGAGCGGCATTGATGACCTGACGCTTGGCGAAACGATCGGCCAACCAGCCGCACACCGGGCCGAAGAGGATGTAGGGCAGCACCAGCAGCGCCCCAATCAGCGCGACCACCGGTTTTGCATCATGCCCCTCCAACCGGGCGAGTTGCTGCGCCAAGGCGATGAGCATGAACTTCGCCGCACAGTCATTGAAGGTGACCTGGGCCTGCGCGCCCATCAGCGCGGCCAGTGAAATACGGGGGGACTTCATGCGGGGTTGGACCTTTATGACAGTGCGCCGCAGAACCACTTCGGCAAGTCCATCCTTCATCACATCCTTTACCGCCACCATGCGTCGTCCGTCGGCGTTGCGCAGAAATTGTCTCGAAACATCCGCTGCGTTCATGGTTCTAACAACCATGCTTCGCGTCCTGCTCCTCTTCGCCTGCGCCGCGCCGGCGCTTTTTGCCGTCGATCAGGCGATTCGCGACGAAGTCGCGGGGCTCTTCAATCAACGCCGTTGGGCCGAGGCGCAGGCCATCCTCGAAAAAATCACTGTCGACGAACCGGCCAACGCCGAAGCCTGGAGTTTTCTCGGCCAGACATTTCTCGCCCGCAATGAGGGAGAAAAAGCCGCCGCCGCTTTCGAGCGTGCTACACAGCTCGCTCCCGCCAACAGCGACTATCAGCTGCAACTCGGACACGCTTACGGCATCGCAGCCACGAAAGCCGGTTTGTTCGGCAAGTTGAGCTACGCGCGCAAATGCAAGGCCGCTTACGAAAAGGCGATCGAACTCGATCCCCAAAGCATCAATGCCCGCTGGAGCCTGATGGAGTTCTGCCGGCAGGCCCCGGGCATTGCCGGCGGCGGCGTGGACCTGGCCTACACCCAGGCCGCCGAGATCAAAAAGCTCGATCCCCGGCGCGGCCGCGCCGCCTACGCTTCGCTTTATTCGCACGAGAAGAAATTCGCCGAGGCCATCGCCCTCTACGACGAGGTGCTGCGCGAGAATCCCGGCGACCCTGATGCGCTCTACCACTTCGGCCGTCTCGCCGCGCAGACCGGCCAGCATCTCGACCGCGGACTCGCCGCGCTCCGTGAAATCATCGCCCAGCCCGACCGGAAAAACGACGCTCGCGTGCACACCTTCATCGGCAACATCCTCGAGCGCTTGGGCGACAAACCCGGCGCCATCGCCGCCTACGAAGCCGCCCTCGCCGGCGATCCAAAGTTCACCCGAGCCCTCGAAGCCCTGCGCCGACTGAAGGAAGGCTGAGGTCGTCCACCGGTTGACTATTGTCTGCCCGGAGTGTCTGTTGGGTGGCGATGAATGCCTCGCCTCAGGAAGACTTCGCTGCACGCCTCGATGCGAGTGTGCGCGATGGCACTTTCGCGCGACTGACACTCGGCAAACCCCGTGGCGCCGACTCGACCCTGCAGAAAGTCATCATACGCCCGGTCACGCTCAAGACCGGCCCGCACCTTTCCTTCGTGTGGCGGCATGACACGCGCGATCTGACCAAGAACCTGTCCCCCACCGAAGCCGTTCGAGAAATCGTGCGTTTGATCGGCACGACTTTTCACAGCGCGCACCTCGCAACCACCACGCAGAGCGCACAGCTCGAGTTCAACAAAAAGGGCGAGCCGCGTCTCCACCTCGGTCGTGCTGTCGCGCCGCTCCCTGATACCGCCCATGACCGCACCAAGCCCCGGCTCCTGCCGCCCGATTCGCAAGCATGGCTGCAGGCACTCGACGTCACCAACACCGCCGGCGTCGTGCGCGAGGGCATGGCTGACAAGCATCGGCAGATCCACAAGTTCACGGAAATCCTGAGCCATCTCATCACCGACGCCCCGCTCCCCGATGATCGGCCGGTCGAAATCACCGACATGGGTTGCGGCAAGGGCTACCTGACTTTCGCGACGCACGATTATCTCGACCGCGTGCTGCAACGCTCGTCGCGCGTGTGCGGTGTCGAGGCACGGCCCGAGTTGGTCGCGCTCTGTAATCGCATCGCCCACCACACCGGCCGGCCGAAGTTGTCATTCATCGGTGGCACCATCCAACAGGCCGAACTGCCCGATCCCGATGTGCTCATTGCGCTCCACGCCTGCGACACCGCCACCGACGACGCCCTCGCCCGCGGCATCAAGGCCGGTTCATCGCTCATCGTCGTCGCGCCCTGCTGCCAGAAGGAATTACGCCCCCAGTTGAAAGCCGCACCGGTGCTCGCTCCCGCGCTGCGTCATGGCATCTGGCAGGAACGCCACGCCGAGTTCGTGACCGACGCGCTGCGCGCACTCCTTCTCGAATGGGCGGGCTACGACACCAAGGTCTTCGAATTCATCTCCACCGAGCACACCGCCAAAAACCTCATGATCGCCGCCACGAAGCGCCCCGGCCTCGCGCGTGACGATGCCATCGCCACTCAAATCCGCGACCTCGCCACTTTCTACGGCATCACCACCCAGTCCCTCGCGCGGCAGCTGGGGTTTCAGTTTTAACCACGAATGGAACAGATCGCCACGGCTCATGCAAAACTCTGCCGCTTGCGTCATCCTGAACGCAATGAAGGATCCAAGGGAAGGGATCAGCACCAAAACCCGCTTGAATCCTTCGCACGGCTCAGGATGAAGGTGGCGGAGGTTTGGAGTCCTCATCCATTTCCATCCGTGCAATTCGTGGCTAACCGTTTCGCTATTTTTTTCGCATGACTTGGGAAACTCTCGATTGGGAGGTGCTTGATCGCCTTCGCGAAACCTTTCTCTCCGGCGACAAAACGGCCGGACCCTACTGGCACACGATCACTGACCTCGAATGCTACGACTTCACCTATGGCGAACGCATCGGTTGGAAGTGGGACGCCGTGTTGCGCGAACTGAAGGCGATGAATTGGTCGCCCGGCGACGCGACCTCTCCTAAACCGATCACCATTCTCGATTGGGGCTGCGGCAGTGGCATTGCTGGGCGGCGGGTTGTCGCGGCTTTCGGCACAACGAATTTTTCGCGTTTGATCGTTCATGACCACTCGCAGCTCGCACTCGATTACGCCGAGCACCACGGACGCAAAGCGTTCCCGGGGTTCACGGTCGAGCGCGCCACGGTTCGCGATCTGCGCGGCGAGGAGCCCATCGGGCTGCTCGTCATCAGTCATGTCGTCAACGAGCTGACCGACATAGCCCGAGCTGAACTCGACGCGCTTTGCGAACGCGCCCAAGCCATTCTTTGGGTCGAGCCCGGCACGCACGAAGTCAGTCGCGCTCTCGGCGCTTGGCGCGAAAAACTCCGCTCGCGTTTCCGGGTCATCGCACCCTGCCCGCACCAAGGCACCTGCGGCGTGCTCACCGCGGGCAACGAACGCCATTGGTGTCATTTCTTCGCCGCACCGCCTACGGGCCTCTACGCCGACTCCGGTTGGGTGAAGTTCGGCCAGCGCGCCGGCATCGACCTGCGCTCGCTGCCGTATTCCTACCTCGTGCTGGATACTCGATCTGCAGGGTCGGCGCTTGCGCCGACCTCGCTTGCGCAAACTGCGGTCGCCGTAAGCAGCGACCCTACAGGAAAAGAATTACCACTCTCCCGCCTCATCGGTGACGCGAAAGTTTTCAAAGGCTACGCGAAAGTCTTCGCGTGCGACGAAGCCGGCGTCGCCGAACTCATGCTCCAAAAGCGGGACGCGCCCGTCCTGTTCAAGGGACTCAAGCAGGGCACCGCGCCGTCGCTCCACCGCTGGACCCATGAAAACGGCCGGATAACCCGGATTGAGTCGGAAATGGAAACAACCACAGATTAACACAGAGGGACACAGATTCCAGAGGCCTCTTGCCACCATCCGCGCTTATCTGTGTTCATATGTGTGCATCTGTGGTTTCCTCCTAACTCGTATCGCTCAGACCTTGTTTCGCTCCCATGATCACCCTCCGCAACGTCGAGAAAGTCTATCCCCTCAAAGGCGGCGTCTTCTACGCCCTCCGCAACATCAACCTCACGATCAACGAAGGTGAGTTCGTCTCCATCATGGGTCCGTCGGGCTCGGGAAAATCCACCCTGCTCCATATCCTCGGCCTGCATGACAGCGCGTGGCACGGCGAATTCGACCTGCTCGGCCAGCCTGTCCACAAGCTCGACAAGAAAAAGCGTTTCGAACTGCAGAAAAAACATATCGGCTTCGTCTTCCAGAGCTACCACCTGCTCGACGACCTCACGGTTTACGAGAACCTGGAAATCCCCCTCTCCTACCGCGACATGCCGAAGAAGGAGCGTGAGTCCGTCGTGTGCGACGTGCTCGACCGTTTCGCCATCGTGGGTAAGAAGGACCTCTACCCCAACCAGCTTTCCGGCGGCCAGCAGCAACTCGTGGGCGTGGCCCGCGCGCTCGTGGCCAAGCCCTCGCTCATCCTCGCCGACGAGCCCACGGGCAATCTCCACTCCGATCAGGGCCGCGAAATCATGGCGCTCTTCAAGAAATTGAACAGCGAGGGCACGACCATCATCCAAGTCACGCACTCCGCTGAGAACGCCACCTACGGCTCCCGCGTCATCCGCCTCGCCGACGGTATGATGGTGAGCTAGCCAGCTCGGTTTGATTGTTACATCCGCCGCCTGCAAGCCAGCTCCTACACCAGTAGGGCGGGGTCTCCGAACCCCGCCTCCATCATTTTGCCGCACTTGAAGCATGGCGGGGTTCGGAGCCCCCCTACAGCGCCTTGCACGCTACGCGCGTTTGTGCTCACCCTCCTCCCATGAATCCAACTTTGGGTTATGTTCTGCTCGGCCTCGTCGCCGGTTTTGCCAGCGGCTGCTTCGGCGTCGGTGGCGGCATCGTCATCGTGCCGATCCTCATGCTTGCCTTCAAAATCGACTATCACGTCGCCGTGGGCACCTCGCTGGCGCTCATCATCCCCATCTCGCTCGCCGGCAGCGCAACCAACTTCAGCCTCGGCAAGATCAACTGGACCGTGTTCTGGGCCTGCGCCATCGCTGGCGCGATCGGCGCCGTGCTTGGCTCGCTCTTCATTCAGAAAATCCCGCCGCTCTACGCCAAACGCGCCTTCGCCGTGTTCCTGCTCTACGCCGCCGCGCGCTTGTGGATGAAGTGATCGTTTCTTGGAGGGCCCAGCTCCCGCTGGGCCGCGGCCCGTCAGGAGACGGGCCCTCCACCGAGGCAACGATCTGCGGAAGTGTAGTCCCCTGAATTACGATTGAGCTGCGCGGAGCGCGCAGCTTGGCTCCGAGCATGACCCCGCTACCCCGCCGTCTGCTCCTGCTCCTTTCGCTGCTGCTCGTTGCGTTCGCGCTGCCCGCCCTCCGCGCGGAAGAAACCGCTCCGGCCCAGAAATCCCGATTCATTTATCTGCTTCGCCTCGTCGAACGCCTCCACGCCGACACTGGCTGGACCAAGGACGACGAAGAAATCATCGGGCGCCACTTCCGACACCTCAAAGCCGCCACCGAATCCGGCCAGGCCATCGTAGTCGGCCGCACACTCGAACCCGGCGACAAGACCTTCGGCCTCGTCATTTTCGAAGCCGACAACGTCGAAGCCGCCCAAACTTTCGCCGAAAGCGACCCCGCTGTCGTCGCCGGCGTGATGACCGTCGAGGTGCGGCCCTTCGCGCTGGTGCTGATGCGGAAGATGTGAGTAGTCGACGCCGTATTCGGGGGCACGCAGGCTGGATTTTGTAGGGCGGGGTCTCCGAACCCCGCCATTGTTCGATACTGTTAACGCGTCCTAGGCGGGGTTCGGAGATCCCGCCCTACAGCCTGACCTCGCACCCGCTTTCCCATTCCCGGGATTCCCTAATCCCGCGGCTGAGGAAGAACGCAGGATAGCCTATTTTGTATTATTACGCAACCCACTTATCCAAAGCACTTTGCTTTTAAATTAACGGCTGGCACAAGGGTTGCAAAGAAGGGGATATCTCTATCCCCGATGTCCAAATTCCGGAGCCCCCTTTCCGCCCTCATCATTGCTCTGGCCGCCGCGTTGCCCGTGGCCGCCGCCGACTCCATCGCCCCGGCCGGTGAACCGCTGTCGCTGGCCCAAGCCATCGAACTCGCGCTGGCGAAAAACTTCTCGATCAAGGTCGAAGGCTACGATGCCGCCATCGCCGCCGCGCGCGTCACCGAGTCGCTCGGCAAGTTCGATCCCGTGCTCAGCGGATCCTACACCAATACCGGCAACCGCGACCCGCTGCTCACCTTCGATCCCAACACCGGCCTGCGCAACCACACCAGCGATGAGACCGACTCCTACGACATCGGCGTCGGCGGCCTCCTGCCTTGGGGCATGACCTACCGCCTCGGTGCCAGCACCACCAACGCTCGCGGCACCTTCAACGCCTACACCGACAACTTCGACTCCTTCGCCGGTTTCTCGGGCACGCAACCGCTTCTGCGCGACTTCGGCTTCGGCCCTACGCTCGCTTCCATCCGCATCGCCCGCACCAACCGCGCCATCAGCGACTGGCAGTTCCGCCAAGCCGTCATGGACATCGTCACGCGCGTCACCTTCGCCTATCACGATCTCAACTTCGCTTACGCCGCGCTTCGCACTGCCACCCGCTCACGCGACCTCGCCGCCGAGCTCCTGGCTGAAAACGAAAAGCGCTTCCGCGTTGGCTCAATGTCCGAATACGATGTCACCTCCGCTCGCGCCCGTGTGAGCAGCCGCGAAGAAGGCGTGCTCTCCGCCGAGCGCCAGGTGCTCAATGCCGAGAATTTTCTCAAGCAGCTCATCTCCGACGACAAAAGCACCGGCCTGCTCAACCGCCGTCTTGCCATCGAGCCACCTGCGCCCGCCCCGATTGTCGTGGTGGATCCCGCCGCCGACTTCCGCCTCGCGCTCGAGAAACGCCCCGACTACCAGCAGGCGCAACTCGCCTTCCAACGCAGCGAAATCAACACCCGCCTCCAGCGCAACCAGCTCCTGCCCCGCGTGGATCTCGTTGGCAGCTACGGTTACAACGGCCTCGACACCGACCGCGGCACCAGCCGCCGCTTGGTCCGTGATCAGGATTACCGCAGCTACAGCTGGGGCGTGGTCGTCTCCGTGCCGCTTACTTTCACCACCGAGCGCGGACGCTACCGCGCCGCCAAGCTCGGCGAACGCCAGGCCGCCACGCAGATCGAAGAACTCGAGCAGGCCATCGTCGTGCTGGTCGGCAACGCCGCCGGGCAGATCGAGACCGCGCAGAAACGCATCCAAGCCAACCGGCGTGCGCGCGAACTCGCTCAGGAAACGCTCGACGCCGAGGTGAAGCGCCTGCGCGTCGGTCAAAGCAGCACCTTCTTCGTCGCCCAGCAACAGGAGCTCCTCTCCATCGCCGAAGTCCGCGAAGCCGCCGCGATGTCCGACTACCACAAGGCCCTCGCCGAATACGACCGCCAGCTCGGCGTCACGCTCGAGAAGCTGAACATCACCGTCGAGCCCCCGAAGTGACCATCCGTCCGCCCGGTGGTCATCCAGTGAGACCGAGGTGGAACCTGCGCTCCGCGCAGGTTTTCTGAAAGACACCCGTCAGCCACCCGTTTCCCTGTAGGGTCGGCCCTTGGGCCGACCTCATGCCCGTTGCCAAACGTCAAAACCGCCAATCCGGGATTGATAGCACCGGCATTTCACGCTTTCTGTCGGCAATGGGCCAACCTTAGCGCAGGTAACAAGCACAGATTACGCAGCCCCCTTGGAAGCGAGTCATGAAATACAGCCACCTGACGGCCTTTCTTTTAATCACGACCTTCTTTTTTGGTTGTCGATTCATGGACCCCAAGGATGTCGATGGGAATGGTCCTGAAGACGCAGCAAGAAGATTCATCGAATTGGCCCGAAGTGGAGATATTGCCGGCGCTGCGTCGTGCTGGCGCGACGGCGACACGAAGAACATCGAGGCGAACAGGAATGAGAGCTTTGCCCAGTTCTGCGCTTACTTCCGAAGCGAATCATACAGGCTCCAATACGAAGGCTGGGATGGCGATATCTGTTGGGTTCGATTCTTCGGAACGGACGACGGCAAAACACGAGCCAAGCTCCTGTTCCTCGATCCTCCGAGCGCGAGTAAGGATGGGCGATGGAAACTGAGAGAAAGTCTTTGGATTAAGGAACAAAATCGCTGAAACCGGAGTTCGGCCGACCTATTGAGGTTCGCCAAATAGACTGATAGCTGACGCTTCAAGTATTCGTAAATCGAGCACACACCCCGCCCTGACGGGCACCCCTCTTCATAGAGGGGAATTTCGGCAGCGCAGGTTTGAATCCCCTCTATCAAGAGGGGTGGCGCAAAGCGACGGGGTGTGTCGGGCAAGTGACGCGAGGCTCAATAAGCGTGTCCCGCAAGACCACATTGTCGCTGCGCTCCAACGCGGCAACATAACGTCGCCTTCCGCTCCGCACCGAGGGAACTTCAACTTAAACTTGCTTCTTCAACTGCGGCGCCAGCGCACCGCCTCACACCGGCGCATCCGCCGACCACTTGAAGACCAGCACGGACAGGCCGGGCAGCGTCACGCTCAGCGACTGTTCGAAACCGTCGGCGGGGGTCGTGGCCGCCGGGCGGCCGCCGTGGTTGCCGAAGCCCGCACCGCCGTAGTAGCTCGAATTGGTGTTCAGCACCTCGCGCCAGTAGCCGAGATGCGGCACGCCGACGGTATAGCGCGTGCGAGTGACCGGCGTGAAATTGCCGACGACGAGCCACGCTGTGCGACCCTGCGGGTCAAAGCGCAGGAAACTGATCGTGCTGTTATCGCCGTCGTTGGCGTTCACCCAGCGGAAGCTTTCCGGACGAAAATCGGTGCTGCTGAGCGCGGGTTCGCTCGTGTAGAGCCGGTTGAGATCGCGCACGAGCACGCGCAGGCCTTCGTGCTCCGCATTCTGCAACAGATGCCATTCGAGCGCGCCGTCGTAGTTCCATTCCGAGCGCTGGCCGAACTCGCTGCCCATGAAGAGCAGTTTTTTGCCCGGGTAGGTCCAGACGAAGCCGTAGAGTGCGCGCAGCGTGGCCGCTTTGTCGGCGAGGGCGCCGGCGCCCATCTTGCCGATCATCGAAGCCTTCAGGTGCACGACCTCGTCGTGCGAATACACCGTGATGAACTTCTCGGAATATTGGTAGATCATCCCGAAGGTCAGCTTGTCGTGCGACCACTTGCGGTGCACCGGATCCTTCTGGAAATAGAGCAGCGTGTCGTGCATCAGCCCCATGTTCCACTTGTAGTCGAAGCCGAGGCCGCCCTCGGAAGTCGGGTGGCTGACTTTGGCGAAGGCCGTGGACTCCTCGGCCACGGTAATGACGCCCGGGTAATAGTGATGCACGAGGTCGTTCACCTGTCGCAGAAAGGCGATGGCTTCGATGTTCTCGCGCCCGCCGTAGCGGTTGGGGATCCACTCGCCTTCCTTGCGCGAGTAATCGAGGTAGAGCATCGAGGCGACGGCGTCCACACGCAGGCCGTCAATGTGGTAACGGTCGAGCCACGAGAGCGCGCTGGCGACGAGGAAGCACCGCACCTCGTGCCGGCCGTAGTTGAAGATGAGCGTGCCCCAATCCTGGTGCGCACCGAGCCGCGGGTCCGCGTGTTCGTAGAGATGTGTGCCGTCGAACTCCGCCAGCGCAAACGCGTCGCGCGGAAAATGCGCGGGCACCCAGTCCACGATCACGCCAATGCCGCGTTGGTGCAGGTGATCCACGAAGAACTGAAAATCCTCCGGCGTGCCCCAGCGGTGCGTAGGCGCAAAGTAACCCGTGACTTGGTAACCCCACGAGCCGGGGAACGGAAACTCCGCGACCGGCATCACCTCGACGTGCGTAAAACCCATTTCGACCACGTAGTCCGCCAGCATCGGTGCGAGTTCGCGGTAGGTGAAACTGCGCCCCGCCTCCTCGTGGTTGCGTTTCCACGAGCCGAGATGGACTTCGTAGATGGACATCGGCCGATCGGAATTGCCCGCCTCCGCGGCGCGGCGCGCCATCCACTCGCCGTCGCCCCACGTATGATGGCGCGGGCTGTGCACGATGGCGGCGTTGTTGGGCGGTCCTTCGAAGCGCGTGCCGTAGGGATCGGTCTTCAGCCGCATGTGTCCGTGGCCATCCCAGATCGCGAACTTGTAGAGTTCGCCCTCGCCCACGTCGGGCACGAAAAGCTCCCACACGCCCGAGCCGCCGAGCGGACGCATCGGGTGATAACGCGGATCCCAGCCGTTGAAATTGCCCACGAGCGACACGCGTGACGCGGCCGGCGCCCACACGGCGAAAGCCGTGCCGGGCACATCGCCAAGCATGCGCGGATGCGCACCGAGTTTGTCGTAGATGCGGTGTTCATTGCCCTCGTTGAACAGGTAAAGATCCTGCTCCGAAAGCGTCGGCAGAAACGAGTAGGCGTTGTAAACCTGATGGATATCGCCCCACGTGGTTTCGTAACGGAGCTGGTGGCGGAAGAGTTTCTTGCCGGGGATGAACACCTCGAAGAAGCCCTCGTCGGCGAGTTTGTCCATCGGCCACGCAGGCTGGCCGGGTGCGTCGAGTTCGACGACAGCGCAGGTGGCGGCGTTGCGGTGGAACGCGCGCACGACGACGCCGGATTTGCGCTTCACCTTCGCCGGGTGCATGCCGAGCCACCCGTGCGGGTTGGCCTGATGGTTGTGCAGGAAGGCCTTGAGCTCTGATTCCGGTATAATCACGACGAAGTTCCTTCACGATGCCCCGCCATCCCACCGCGTCTAGCCGAAAGGAGCGGAAGGCGGGATTCTTGATGGCGACGAATTCCTTTGGTGTAGATGACATGAAGCCGACAGGCGGCGCAGGAAGCGCCAACCTGTCGGCTGTA
>JBIQJF010000031.1:0-49393 GCA_044507675.1 Opitutales bacterium
TAACGGTCCTAAGGTAGCGAAATTCCTTGTCGGGTAAGTTCCGACCCGCACGAATCGTGTAACGAGTTGACAACTGTCTCGGAGAGATGCCCAGTGAAATTGTAGTGGCGGTGAAGATGCCGCCTACCCGCAGCAGGACGGAAAGACCCTATGCACCTTTACTGTAAGCTGTTATTGTCGCTTGATTTTTAATACGTAGCATAGCTGGGAGACTGTGAAGCCTGCCTCCAGGGGCGGGCCGAGTCGCAATATGAAATACCAGTTTTTAATTGTTAGGCGTCTAACCTCGTGCCGTCATCCGGCCGTGGGACAGTGATAGCAGGTCAGTTTTTCTGGGGCGGAATCCTCCCAAAGAGTAACGGAGGATTACGAAGGTTCCCTCAGCCCGGTCGGTAATCGGGCTATAGAGCGCATGAGTATAAGGGAGCTTTACTGTGAGACCAACAAGTCGAGCAGTTGCGAAAGCAGGTTCAAGTGATCCGGTGGTTGAATGTGGAATCGCCATCGCTCATAGGACAAAAGGTACGCTAGGGATAACAGGCTGATCGCGCCCAAGCGTTCACAGCGACGGCGCGGTTTGGCACCTCGATGTCGGCTCATCACATCCTGGGGCTGGAGAAGGTCCCAAGGGTCCGGCTGTTCGCCGGTTAAAGTGGTACGCGAGCTGGGTTCAGAACGTCGTGAGACAGTTCGGTCCTCTATCCGCTGTGGGCGTTTGAGATTTGAGGGGTTCATTCTCTAGTACGAGAGGACCGAGAATGACGCACCTCTGGTGTTCCGGTTGTCACGTCAGTGGCAGCGCCGGGTAGCTATGTGCGGAAGAGATAAGCGCTGAAAGCATCTAAGCGCCAAGCTCATCCCAAGATAAGATCTCAATCCGTCGCAAGACGGTGCAAGGTCCGGGTAGACCACCCGGTTGATAGGGCAGAAATGCAAGCGTAGTGATACGTTCAGTTTACTGCTACTAATGACCTTGCCGGTTTATGCAGATTCTCAGTTCTAGGCGTTTATTTCACCTCCTTACTTTTGCTCGTTTGTCTGAGCTTTGATCAATTACTCCGGCTTTGCCGTGAGTTTCCCTTCCTGGTGACCATATGCCGGGGGTTCCACCCGTTCCCATCCCGAACACGGCCGTTAAGCCCCGAGCAGCTGATGGTAGTAGGACGACAGGTCCCGCGAGAGTAGGTTGTTGCCAGGTTTATGGCCCGGTTCTTCGAAAGAAGAGCCGGGCCTCTTTTTTTGCCGTCTTCGACGACCTGCTGGGCGTGGAACGATCGGGTCGCCACTCCTGAGAAAGTCTACCGCGTTTTCGCACCAACTCCAGGAGGACGAACTTAACTTGTCTGATGCCGTGCCTTGATTAGGAAAACCGTGCAGCACACAAATGGACTTAAGCTACACATTAGAAGTTTCGGCATACGGCTTCGCCTTGTTGTGTGCATTTGGGTTTCTATGGCTCTACTACGACAGACGTGATCGCGCCTACTACGAGACTCAGCGCCGGCGAATTACTTTTCACTGCATCCGGTGTGATCACTTGTATACGGGAACGGATGGGGCGGAAACGCTGCCGTGCCCCAAGTGCGGGCATGATAACGTTCGGTTGAAGTTCTGAGAGAGCGAACTCTACGGGATTGAGATTGATTCACGTGCGCGGCACGTCCCATAACTTCGCATGGCACAGACAATCGCCGTTCTTGATTTCGGTTCCCAGCTCACGCAGGTCATTGCGCGCCGCATTCGCGAGTCCCAAGTATACTCGAAGATCTATCATTACGGAACGCCGGCTGCAAAGCTTCGCGAGGACGGGGTGATTGGCATCATTCTTTCGGGCGGTCCGCAGAGCGTTTATGCGAAGTCTGCGCCGCATCCTGATCCGGAGATATTCAAACTCGGTGTGCCTGTGCTCGGCATTTGCTATGGCGTTCAGCTCATGGGGCATTTCCTCGGAGGGCGCGTGGCGCACAGCAAGGCGCGCGAGTATGGTCATGGTCACCTGACCATTAAAAAGCCCGGCAAACTTTTCGCAGGGCTGCCGCGAAAGCTCCGTATCTGGAATTCGCACGGCGACAAGCTGACGAAGCTGCCGCCCGGGTTTGTCGCCACCGCGGTGTCGGACAATTCGCCTTACTCGGGCATTGAGGACGCCAAGCGCCGCTTCTACGGCATCCAATTTCACCCGGAGGTTTTCCACACGGAGCGCGGGGTGGACATGATCCGCAACTTCCTCGTGAAGGTCTGTGGCGCCAAACAGGATTGGACCACGAAGGATTTCATTGCTCACGCGGTGGCCGAGATTCGTGCCAAGGTGGGCAAGGAGCGCGTATTGCTCGGCCTTTCCGGCGGGGTCGATTCTTCAGTGGCAGCAGCTCTATTGCACAAAGCCATCGGCAAGCAGCTTACCTGTGTGTTCGTGGACAACGGCCTTCTGCGGAAGGGCGAGCGCGACTACGTGCGCGATCTCTACGGCAAACACTTCAGCATCGATCTTCGCGTGGTGGATGCTTCCGCATTGTTTCTCAAGCGGCTGAAAAACGTCACGGACCCGGAGACCAAGCGAAAGATCATCGGTCGCACATTCGTCGAGGTCTTCGAGAAATCACTGAAGCAATTTGGCCAGAAAGCGAAGTTCCTGGGACAGGGGACGCTCTATCCTGATGTCATCGAGTCCGTCTCCATCCAGGGAAATCCAGCTTCGCTCATCAAGACTCACCACAATGTCGGTGGCCTTCCTGAACGCATGAAACTTCAGCTCGTTGAGCCACTGCGCGAGCTGTTCAAAGATGAGGTTCGCCGCGTCGGCGAAGCACTCGGTCTTCCCCGCGAGGTTGTTTGGCGTCAGCCGTTCCCGGGGCCCGGCCTCGGTGTGCGGGTAATGGGTGACATCACCGCGGAGAAGCTAGAGATTCTCCGAAATGCAGATGCTATTTTGCAGGAAGAGATGATGAAGTCCGGACTCTATTGGAAAGTCTGGCAGTCCTTTGCCGTTTTTCTGCCTGTGAAAACCGTCGGTGTATTTGGCGACGAGCGCACCTACGACTACGTGATTGCCCTGCGCATCGTGGAGAGCACGGACGCCATGACCGCTGACTGGGCCAAGGTGCCCCACGATCTGCTGCAGAGAATTTCCAGCCGCATTACCAACGAGGTTCGCGGAGTCAGCCGGGTGGTCTTGGACATCAGTTCCAAACCGCCCGCCACCATCGAATGGGAGTAAATTGCCGTTGCGAAAGACGGCACTGGGACCAACTTTCATTGTCATACCTCCCCGCATGAACGCCCGTTGTTTTCACGCTCTGATTGCCTCAGTGGCGCTGCTGATTTTGCCCGCGACGGGGGCGGACTCGACGGACAAATGGATCGCCAAGGCGCGGGCTTATCTGGGCAGCGAGAGCGCATTGAACGCAGTCACGAGCATCCATTTTACGGGCACTTTGGAGATGGCGGATGACGTCAAATTGCCGGCCGAGATCGTTTTCCAGAAACCCTACCGGCAGCGGATCACCTATACGGGCCCCAAGGTTATCGAGATCACCGCCCTCGACGGATATGATGCCTGGCTGAAGCGTGTGAACGCCGAAAACCCCGTGCAGTGGCAAGTGCGGTTGCTCGATGCCGGCCAGGTGAAACGGCTCCGGGCCAATACGCTCGAGAATCTCAGTTTCTATTCCACTCGCGATATGAAAGGCTGCACGATCGAGTTACTTGGCGAGGTCACCGTGGACGGGTTGACCTGCGTTAAGATTTCCTTCACGCATTCGGCCGATGTCGCGTTTGTGCGCTATTTCGAAAAATCCACCGGTCGTCTCGTCAAAACCGAAACGGAGAACGGCACCGAGATCCGCGAAGAGGGTGAGATGATGGTCAAGGGAGTCCGTTTCCCGAAGCGCGTCATCAACAAAGCCCCCAACGGCAACATCACTTCCATCACGTTCGACAAGGTTGTAGTTAACGAAAACTTTTCTGCCGAGACCTTCGCGGTCCCGCCGCTACAACCTCGGTGAACGGCCGCGGCTCCGGCCGCCCGGCCTTTATATTTTCTACCGGTTTTAAGCTGGCTGGCTAATGACTGTCCGATGGCACGGCGGTCCAAACCGCTTTGCTTTGCAACGGGTCTGATTTGTGCTTTTCTCCGAACCTTACCCCGCCATGTCCAACAACGCCCTAATCAAGATAGACGACAAAGAAATTTCCTACCCGGTGATCATTGGCACTGAAGGGGAACGGGCGATTGATGCCCGGAGCCTGCGCAAGGACACCGGCTGCCTTTTTTACGATCAGGGCTATGGCAACACCGGGTCCTGTGAGAGCTCCATCACCTACCTCGATGGAGAGAATGGCATCCTGCGCCATCGCGGCTATCCGATCGAGCAGCTGGCCGAGCAGTCCGACTTCGTAGAGACGGCCTACCTCGTGATCTATGGTGAACTGCCGAATCAAAAGCAGCGCACCGCCTTCGGTTCTTTGCTTCGGCAGAATGCCGCCATCGACACGCAGATGCTGCGCATTTTCGAAGGATTCCCGCGCGAGGCTCCGCCGATGGGCATGCTTACTTCCATTGTAAGCTCGTTGGCTGCCTATTACCCTCACCTGGCCACGAACAACTTCGAGAAGGATCTCGCCAACTTTGATCTGACGGCTGCGATGGCGATTTCCAAAATTCGCACCATCGTCGCCGGCATCTATCGCTACCGGCACGGGCTGCCCTTCAACTACCCGAAGGACATGCCGTTCTGCGACAACTTCCTCCACTTGATGTTCTCGGAGCCCTACCGGGACTATGTGGCCATCCCCGAGGTATCGCGCGCGTTGAATCTCATTCTTCTGCTGCACGCCGACCACGAGCAAAACTGCAGCACTTCGACCGTTCGCATGGTCGGTTCGAGCGGCGCCAATCTCTTCACATCGCTGGCGGCAGGTATTTGTGCGCTTTCTGGTCCGCTGCACGGCGGCGCCAACACCGCGGTCATGCAGATGCTGCAGACCATCCATGACGAGGGCGACGACGGCACGCGCTTTATCGCTGCCGCCAAGTCCGGCTCCAAAGCGAATCGTTTGATGGGCTTCGGCCACGCAGTCTATCGCAATTATGATCCACGCGCGCGCATTATCGGCCACGCGTGTGATGTCGTGCTCAACAAGCTCGGCAAAACCGACCCGCTCCTCGACATCGCCAAGCGCCTCGAACAGGCCGCGCTCAGCGACGACTACTTCCTGTCGCGCAAGCTCTATCCCAACGTGGACTTCTACTCCGGCATCATCATGCGTGCGCTGGGTATCCCGACGGAACTCTTCACCACGATGTTCGCGATCGGCCGTTCGCCCGGCTGGATTGCCAACTGGAAGGAAGTCGCCTCGAACCCGAAGGGCCGCATCTACCGTCCTCGGCAAGTTTACGTTGGGCCGGTCCAGCGCGACTACGTGCTCATCGGCAAGCGCGGTTAAGCGCGCTTGCATTCTCCGGGCGGGTCGCAAGACCCGCCTTATTTTTTTGCCGGCGCCGGCTGCTGGTGCAGGATGTCGTCCAAGGACAACCCGCTCAGTGTTTCCAAGCCCTTGATCAAGCGCCAGAGCGCGAAGACCATGATCACCAAGCTCGGCACCATGATCACGATGTAGCTGAGCCAGGTCAGTCGTCCCAATTGTTCGTTGAACTCCGCCGTGTCGGGCATGGCGGTGATGATGATTCGGGCGAGCACGAAGTTCAGCACGGCACTGAGCGCAAACGATCCCGCCAGCAACCATGAGGAGGTCTTGAGCAGGTTGTGGAAAGCCGGGCGCTCGTTCCGAGCGTCGAGGGCTGCCTCCACTCGCGGCACATTGATCACCTGCTCGTTGAACATCATCGTGCGCACCAGCGGGCGTTTGGTCCATTGCGAGACAATCACGGTTAGTCCGATGAGCGTGGGGACCACCGCTTCCTTCACGGCGAACCAAAACGGTTCCAGTTTGAGCAGGCCCAATCCGCCGGTTGCCAAGGTGCTGGTGAAGCCCAGCGCCGAAAGAAAGTTGAAGGTTCGCCGGCGGATCAGGTCGTAGAGACCGTAGGCGAGGGGAAAGCTCAGAGCCGTGATCAGTGCCGCCTTGGCCCCCAGCTGATCGCTGAATTTCGAGAGGATGATTGCCGGTGCCGCCACATTGCAGGCGATATTCAGCAGCAGGTTTTCTTTGGGGGGCGGTGTGGCGGCGGGTGCGGTCATTTCGCTTTTGCCAAGGTGAAACGGCTGCGTCCTAATGGTCAATCTTCCCCTCATGATCCTGCTCGGCGTCAACATCGACCATGCTGCGACCCTGCGCCAAGCCCGCTACCGTCAGATCGGGGCGGGGTTCGGCGGTTTGGTGGAGCCTGATCCCGTAGCCTTGGCCGGTCTTTGCGAGAAGGCCGGTGCCGATGGCATCACGGTTCATTTGCGCGAGGACCGCCGGCATATTCAGGACGAGGACGTCCGTTTGCTGGCCGCTTCCAAGTCCACCCGACTCAACCTCGAGATGGCCTGCACGCCGGCCATGACGGAGATTGCCCTGCAACTGCGGCCGCATTCCGTCTGTCTCGTGCCCGAGAGCCGCGAGGAAATTACCACCGAGGGCGGACTCGATGTCGTGAAGCATCGCGACAAGGTCGCCCGTGTGACTGATGCCATGAACGCTGCGGGCATCAAAACCAGCCTCTTCATCGATCCGGACCCCGAGCAGATTGAAATGGCCGCCAAGCTGAAGGCCCCATGGATCGAGCTGCACACCGGCGCATACGCCAACGCCTATCACCTCCCGGAACGTGCCGCCGAATTCGCCCGTCTCGTGACCGGCGCGAAGCAGGCGCATGGCCTCGGATTGATCGTCAACGCCGGACACGGCATCAATTACGTCAATATCGCCGAGGTCCGCACCATTCCCCATCTGCATGAGCTCAATATCGGCCACAGTATCATCAGCCGCGCACTTTTTACCGGCATCGAGGAAGCCGTGCGCACAATGAAGCAACTGATGAATCCATGAGTATTTCCCTTCCACCCGGCGGCATTCTCATCGGTCTCGGTTGCGACATCATCGAAACCGAGCGTATCAAGGGTGTGCTCGAAAAACACGGCGAACGCTTTCTCAAGCGGGTATTCACCGAGGAGGAGCGCGCCTATTGCGACTCGCTCAAATATCCGCACAAACACTATGCCGCACGCTGGGCAGCCAAAGAGGCTGTATCGAAATGTTTCACGACCGGCATTGGCGAACACCTCGACTGGACGTCGGTCTCAGTTTACCACGGGACGCGTCATGAACCGCTGGTGCGGCTCGACGCCAAAGCGCAGGCCTTGCTCACCTCCGTCGGAGCCACGCATGTGATGCTGACCCTCTCGCACATCGATACCCACGCGATGGCTGTTGCCGCTCTCGTGAAACATTGAGGATTTCCCGTGGATCGCGTGCCATCACACCCGGTCCTGAATTGCGCCGAAGCCAAGGCGTGGGAGGGGAAGTTGCTGCAAAACGAGGAGGTCGAATGGGGCGCCATGCAGCGGGCTGGGACGGCGGTCGCGGCAGCCGTGACGGAGGATTTCAAGGAGATCGGTGGTCTTCCTGAAAGCGCGCGCATGCTTATCCTAGTCGGCAAAGGGCATAACGGTGGTGATGCCTTGTTGGCGGCTCGCACGTTTCTCCAGGAGCGTCCCCAAGCGCGGGCGGTTGTAGTGCTGTGCTTCGGCACCGAAGGATTGCGACCGTTGGCGGGACGTGCGCTGGACTGGCTGCGCCGGGACGCGCCGGGACGGGTGGACTTGTGGTCTGTTAATCAGGCCTTTGGAGAGCGTGAGCGTTACGATCTCTGTCTCGATGGCATTTTCGGATTTCAGTTTCGCGCACCGCTGGACAACGCCACGCTTGCGCTCATTGCTGCCGCAAACGCGCAGCCCGGCATCAGGTTGCGCGCGGCCGTCGATCTGCCGAGCGGAGTAGGAGAGACGAACGCTTCGACGACTTTCCGCGCCGATTTCACCTACGCCACCGGTATCGTGAAACAACCGGTGCTTTCCGCTCGTGTCACCACTTCGGTCGGTCGCTTGCGTTACTTGGATCTTGGTTTTTTTGAGACGGGCGAACCGCAGGCGACTCACGAACGCATTTTGACCGTGTCCAGTCTTGCGGAGCTGACGGCCTTGCGAGCTACCCAGACGGACAAGCGCACATTCGGCCACATTTTCATCGTGGGTGGTTCGCGCAGCTATCCCGGCGCGGTGGTTTTGGCGGTGCGGGCTGCCTTGCGCAGCGGCGCCGGTTTGGTGACGGCTTTCGTGCCTGCGAGTTTTGCGCCCGAATACGCCGCTCGGCATCCAGAGGCGATGTGGGTCGGATGTCCGGAAACCTCCACCGGCGGTTTGGCTGCGGATACGTTGGCACTCATTCGTGATAGACTGTCTCGCGCCACGGCTTTGCTCGTCGGTCCGGGTCTCGGGGCCGAAGCGGAAACCATCGACTGGATTCGTGAACTGGTGGCCGAGGCGTCTGTGCCGTTCGTCCTGGATGCCGATGCGTTGCGGGCTGAGGTGGTGGAGGAACTCGGCGACAAGCCGTTCATCTGCACGCCGCATGCGGGTGAGTTCCAGCGCATCTCCCCGCGATTGTTTGCCGGGGAGAAGTTCGTCGCTCCGCGCGGGGTGCTGGTGCTCAAGGGCCCGATGACGCGGGTCGCCGACGGGAAAACCATCTATCACAGCCCTTTTGGCGGGCCGGTGCTGGCGCGAGGTGGGAGCGGGGACATTCTCGCCGGACTGATTGGCGGTTTGCTGGCGCAAACTCCCGACCGGCCGCTGCTGGCGGCCTGTCGGGGCACGGTGTGGCATGGTCGGGCAGCCGATTTGTTGGCTCGCGCCCGCGGGCAGGTGGCCGTAGAGATTTCGGAAATTCTCGAGCAGCTCGGGCCGGCGCTCAAATTCTGACATGCCAGACACCCTTACCGAGCGGCAGGCGTTCATGGTGCTGAACGATCTGCCCAACATCGGCCCCATCACGCTCAACCGGTTGCTCGCTGAGTTTGCGGGCGATCCGTGTGCTATTCTCAACTCCAACAAGCGCCGGCTTGAGTCCGTGCGCGGCGTTGGTCCGGAGACCAGCGCCGCGGTGTTGAACTGGCGCACGCACTTTGATCTTCCGCGCGAGGAGGAGCGATTGGCGCAGGCAGGAGCGGTATTCATCACTGCGCGCGACGAGGGGTATCCCAAGATGCTCAAGGAAATCCACGACCCTCCCATCGGGCTTTATCGCAAAGGTGGTTATCAATTCGAGCATCCTTGCATCGCCATCGTTGGCAGCCGGCGGACGACACTCTACGGGCAATCTATCGCCAAGAAACTCGGTGCCGAGCTGGCCCGGCTGGGGTTCTGCGTGGTGAGCGGCCTCGCGCGAGGCATCGACACGGCCGCGCATGAGGGTGCGCTATCGGTCGGCGGCAGGACCGCGGCGGTGCTCGGCACGGGTATAGATATCATCTATCCGTCAGAGAATCTCGCGCTCTATCGGCGCATCGTGGAGACCGGTGCGATCCTCTCGGAATTTCCGTTCGGTCGGAAGGCCGACAAGCAATCGTTCGCGATGCGCAATCGCATCGTCTCGGGTATTTGCGAGGGCGTGGTTGTCGTGGAGAGCGACGTGCAGGGCGGGGCGATGATTACGGCGCGTTTTGCCGGAGAACAGGGTCGCCTGATTTTCGCCGTGCCGGGACGAATCGACCAGGCTACGAGCCGTGGATGTCACCAGCTCATTCGGGATGGCGCCACCTTGCTCACCGGCGTGGACGATATTCTGGCCGAACTGAATTATCTCGACGGGTTGCGCCCGCAGACGATTACCGCAGAAGGCGAACCGAGCGTGTTGGAACGTTTGCTGCCGCAGCTCGATGAGCGGGAGCGGCGTGTTTTGGAGGCGCTCCAGGGTGGCGCGACTTTCGGCATCGATGCTCTGACAGCGACGACCGGTCTGGCCGCCTCCGAAGTTTCCTCAGCGTTGATGATGCTCGAGTTGAAAAAGTTGGTCCAAAAGCGAGCGGACGGGACGTTTGAGGCGAGAGGTTAAGAAGGGCTTTCGTGTGCTCGCGACGGTGCGCTTCGTCCGTGGCTCGATGCGTCCTTTCGGACCCGATTCTCTGGCGTGCAACGCAGGGCGCTGGATCTAAATGACTTAGATCCGATCCGAATGGATTATTTTCCGGTAGATAGTGCTGAAGTCGCAGGCACATCAGACCGATATTTAGGAGTGTGCCATCCCCGCACCACCCCTCCCCATTTGACCGGTGGAATTCCCTCTCACGTCGGCTATCCGCCGGCTGATGGGGAGTGCTGCTGACAACGGTCACCTCGTTTGAAACCCCTTTCACCCCACCTTCGATGAAGCGCCGGCTCAGTCTCCGCGACAGCATGCTGATCATGGTTCTAATACCGTTGATCGGGGCCTCCGGCTTCGCGATCTACCAAGTGCGCCAACTCACGGCAAAAGCGGCCGAATTGAGCCGCATGGCGGATGTTATCTCCATCGCGGTGGATGTTGGTCGGTTCAACATTCTCATGGGGATGGAATACACCGACACTTGGAACATGTATCTGCGGAACGATGCAGGGGCCATTTACCGGCAGCATATCCAGGAGAGCGAGGAACTCGTTGGCCGTATTCGCGAAAAGCTGAAGCGTCTTGATCGCTCGGCTTACCAGGAGAATCTCACCAAGAACCTCGACCAAGCCCTCGAACTCTATGACGGACTGGGTGAGCTCCGGGCCTACTTTCTACAGCGAAAACCAGGAGATGATCGCGAAGCACAGCAGTTCAATCAGAGCGTCTATCAGACCATTCAGGCTCCCTTGGGGGTGGCAATCCGTTCCCTCGTTGGTGAGTCCAACGAGTTGTCCATCCGCCAACGCATCCAGACCCTGATCTGGGCGATCGACCTGCACAACAACGCGACCACGGAAAGTGGCATGTATTGCTGGGGCCATGAGCTGGGGCAGTTCAAGACGATCGCCAATTCCGCGGCTCCTGAATTCGCCACGCAGATGCGGCGTGAGTTGGAAAAACGATTGCTCGCTCAAGCGCCCGATGCGTTGCGTCCGCGCTTCCGTGAGGTGTTTACGCATCCGGTTTACCTGGATGCCGACACCATGGTGCGGAAATTTACCCAGGAGGAATCTTTCACCAAGCACACTTTCGATCCCGTCGATCTGCCTCGCTGGCGCGAATTGAGCGAAAGCAAACGCTATGACCTGCTGGTCGGACTTCAGCCCTACGTGTTGAATGAGCTGCAGGTTTTCGCCGAAAACTACGTTACCGAGGTCAAACGAGAGCGTGTCTGGATGCTCGCCTTGCTGGGCGGTGTGTTGCTGGTCTCGATCGCGGTCGCGTGCCTGATGGGGCGTTCCATCTTCCGTGTCGTCACCGCCGCAATTCATTCCCTGCGCCAAGGCGTAAGCAACATGCGGCGTGTATCCGCGGAGTCGGCTCAGTCCGGCGCTCGCCTCGCCGAGGTGGTTTCGCGGCAGGCCGCCGCACTCGCGGAGACCGCTTCCTCGCTGGAGGAGCTCACCGCGACGAATCGTCAGAATTCCGAGCATGCCCGCGCTGTCACCGTCCGCATGAAGGAAACCGACGTCCTTGTGCACCGGGCTACTTGCTCAATGGGCCAGTTGGTAGTGGCTGTCCAACAGATCGCCGGCACCAGCGAGCGCACCAAGCAAATTGCCAGCACGATTGATGAAATCGCTTTCCAGACCAACCTGCTCGCGCTCAACGCCTCCGTCGAGGCCGCTCGCGCGGGCGAAGCTGGGGCGGGTTTTGCGGTCGTGGCCGAGGAAGTTCGTCAGCTGGCAATGAACGCCGCCGAACAGTCCGCTTCGATTGCGCGCCTGATTGAGGGCTCGCACAGCCTGACGGCGGACGGCGTGCAACTGAGTCGGAAAGTGGACGACCTTTTCAAACAGGTCGAAGGACAGGCACTCGCTGCCACTCGCTGCATGTCCGAGATCCAGTCGGCGACGGGCGAGTTGGTCCGCGGAATCGACGAGATTAACTCGTCCACTCAACAGATCGATGATCAGACCAGGCACAACGCCGCCATCGCGCAGGAAAACGCCGCCACTGCCGATCTCATCAGCCAGGAGGTTGCGAAGCTTGGTGAAAGCATCGCGTTGCTCGAGGAGCTGATTTCCCATCACACGACGGAGGGCGTTGCGCCTCCGTCGAAACTGAATAAAAAACCGGCCGCTCGCACGGCCACGGCATCTGTTCCCGTTCAGGAAGCCGTTCCCGCCGGCCGCACCCATTGAGCGCCATGCATTTGAATCTCTCCCTTCATCGCAAGCTCCTGCTGCTCGTCGCCGTGCCGCTCGTTGGAGCATTGGTGTTCGCAGGTATTGAAATCGGTCGCTATGTGGTTGCCTTGCGCAAATTGGATCGCGCCGATGCGGCTGCCGCACTGGTTGCCGATTTCGGGCAGTTGCGGCTCGCGTTGTTGCAGGAGCGGCGCGATGTCACGGACACTCCACAAGAGCCCGGCCGTGTCACCGCCTATCACGAGCATATCAACAACTCTATCGCCACGGTTTCGCGCATTCGCGCCCAACTCGCAACAGAGGCTGTGCCGGCATTTGCCCGGCCGGATGTCCGCGAGGCGGTGACGGGTTTGTTCGCAGCCATTGACCGGTTGTCTGAGACGCGGAACTATTTCGCCCGCACTACAACCGGAGCTGGATCCTCAGCCGCGTCGCAGGAACACTATGGACGATACGCAGAGGCGTATACGCTGGTGCTCGACGTTATGATTCGGGTGGCTGGCGAAAGCGACTCGGCGCCGATCCAGGCACGATTTGAAGAATTGATTGGCCTTGCGCGCATCGCCGATGTGGCGGAAAACGAGCGCCGGCTCATCAATCAGGGCTTTGCCACCGAGCGGCTCACGGTGGCCGCGTTCGGACGGACACAGAATGCGACCGCTGCGCGCCGTTATCATGAGTCGAACGTCGTGTTGCTGGCTCCACCTGAACAGGCAGCATTTTGGAGCGGCCTGCTCACTCATCCGATTTACGTCCGCGCGGCGGCCCTGCAGGGTCAGATCGTCAGTGAAGGTGCAGCGGAGACGGTTCCATTTCGGCAGGAGCTGAAAGCCGAATGGCTGGCCGTGAGTCGCGACCGGAATCGTTTGCTCGATGAGGCCGAGCCACAGCTATTGGCCGGATTGCGCACTTTCATCGCGGATCGCAGGACTGAGACCCGTGACCAACTAATCCGGTTGGCGGTGCCCACCGTCTGCCTCATCGTGCTGACTGTGGCAGCGGCCTGGCTATTGGTGCGACGTATTGAGCGTCAGCTTCGCACTGCGCATCTCGGGCTTGCGTCCGGAGTCGAAGCGATTGCGCGCGCGGTCGCGGCTGCGACTGAAGCGGCCCGGCGCCTGGCCGACGGCGCGTGCAAGGAGGCGGCCGGGTTGGAGCAGATCGGTGCGTCGTTGGAGACGCTCACGACCATGAACCGGAAAAATGTGGGCGGTGCCAAACAGGCGGTCGAACAGATGTCCGGAACTGGCACGCTGGTCGGCGACTCGCGGCAGGCGATGCAGGCTCTGGCGGAAACGATGGGCCGGATATCCGAATCCAGCAACGCGACTTTCCGGATCGTGAAGACGATCAATGAAATTGCCTTTCAGACCAGCATCCTTGCGCTCAACGCCTCGATCGAAGCCGCTGGCGCCGGAGCAGCCGGCACCGGCTTCGCAGTTGTGGCCGATGAGGTGCGCAATCTGGCCAAACGCGCCGCCGAGGCCACCGCCGAAACCAGCCGCCTCGTGGACGAGGCTCGCGCGGCGATTCAGAGTGGCACCGGCCTGAGCAATGAGGTCGTCGAAGCGCTGCGCGAAGTGGCGGACAATGCGACGCGTTCAGGCGAACTGATGGGGAATATTCATCACGCCTCGGAGCAGATGCTGCAGAACATGCAGCACCTCAACACGGGGAATCACTCGCTTGAAACCGTGACGCAGCAGAACGCGGCGATTGCCGACCATAACAAGGTGACCGCTGCGGCGATCGCGGAAGAGACGCTGCGTTTGCAGGACACGATTGGCGGGCTGGGACGCCTTTTGCACGGCGCGCGCATTTGAGCATGTGTTGACGCGTTCCGCCGGTTCCTTGGCGCGAAAGAAAAAGCCCCGGCGAAAGGCCGGGGCTGATTATCAAAGAGAGGTGGAATGGATCAGGTGCCGCCGTTGCGGATCCGGTCGGCCTCGGCCTTGGCCGCGGCTTCACGGGCACGAAATTCCTCGAGTTGTTTTGCCTTCTTGATGGCCGCGGTTTCCTCGGCACGAAGGCGGGCGACCTCGGCTTCGGCAGCTTCGGCACGCTGGCGGGCGGCGAGAATTTCCTGGTCTTCGACCGCCTTGCCTTGAGCGATCATGCGCTGACGCTGCGCGTCTTCCTGGGCGCGCTCTTTGGCGAGGGCTTCCTCGGCGATGCGACGCTCATACTGAATTTCGGACAGGCGGCGATCTTCGCGATTGCCGGCCACGCCGCCGATGATGGCACCGGTGGCAGCGCCAGCGGCCAAGCCCTTCTCGGTTTCCCCGGATTGGTGGCCGATGATGCCGCCGATGATCGCACCGGCGACCGCCCCGCCCAACGCACCGCGTTCGGTGCTGGAGCCGTCGGTGGTGCAACCGGAGTTAATAAATGCGCTGAGCAGCAGGCTGGAACCGGCCGCCACAGCAGTAAAAACACGATACGTATTCATGGGAATCGAGGTGATTGCTCTAGACCGGTATCAGACGCGCTTTGTTCCCCAGCGGTTTCGCCCAAAAGGGCTGTTAACCCCTTCAACCCGGGGGCCATCCCAAGGCCCGCCGTCCAAGCAGATGGACGTGCAAGTGGGGGACGGTCTCACCACCATCCCGGCCGTTGTTGATGACGATCCGGTAACCGGATTCGTCTATGCCAAGGTTTCTGGCGAGGGTGGCGGCGGTCAGCAAAAGGTGGCCGAGCAAAGCCTGCTCTGCGGGGGTGGCTGCACCGATGCGCGGAATGAGTTTCTTCGGGATCACCAACACATGCACCGGGGCCTGCGGGTTGATGTCGTGGATGGCGATGCATTGATCGTCTTCGTGCGCAATCTTCGCGGGGATTTCGCGGGCGATGATTTTTTGAAAAAGAGTCATGCCGTCAGAGGAAGAGCAGGTTGAGATTCGCGCTGCGCCGGGTGCGGGCAGCGGCGAGGTTGCGGATCAGGCTAAGCGAGTCGTCGTAATCGCGCTGACGCCGGCCGGTCCAGCGTTTGTCGGGCGGACAATGTGCGGAACGCAGATTGGTGACGAGCAGGGTGGACTCCGGGAAGGCGGCGAGTTGCTTGAGTCCTTGCATCAGACCGGCGCGCGCGAAGAGCGGCGCGGCAGCGGTTTCGTCGGCACCGGCATCCCAGTGAAAAAAACCGTGCTGCGGTCGCGCAGAGCAGAGTTTCTCAAACAGACGCGCCGCCGCGGCGACGAAGGCGGGGTCGGATGGCGTGCGTTGCTCGGCTTCGCCGAGGGAGGTGGCAATAGCGTCGTCGATTTGTTGCGCCAGATAAAGGTCGTGCCCGGTGAGCGGGGCGAAAAGGGCGTTCAGAAAGTGCAGCCGGCGCAGTTGCGGGGAGCGCGTCATTTCTTGGCTTTCGGTGTAATGCCGGGCGTGGTGGGAGCAAGGCTGCTGATTTCGTGGACGAATTCGGAGACGTCGCGGAATTCCTTATAGACGGAAGCGAAGCGCACGTAGGCGACTTGGTCCATCTTCCGCAGGCGTTGCATGACGTGTTCGCCGATGGCTTGGGTGGGCACCTGCGAGTCGTAGCGCGCCTCGACGGCGTCGATCACGTCTTCCACGAGCATCGAGATCTGTTCGTTGTCCACAGGGCGTTTGTGGCAGGCGGCGCGGATGGCTCCGAGAAGCTTTTCGCGGAGGAACGGTTCCTGGCGACCGTCGCGTTTGACGACGACGAGGGTATCGCGGACGAATTCCTCATTGGTGGTGAAGCGATGGCCGCACTCGAGGCATTCGCGGCGACGACGGATGGAATTGCCGTCGCGGGCGATGCGGGAATCGATCACCTTGTCTTCAATCGAGGTGCACTTGGGGCAGCGCATGGGGTCAGTTCAGAGCGAGGAAGTTTTTGAGAATCTGCATACCGCCTTCGGTGGCGATGGATTCGGGGTGAAATTGGACACCGTGGACAGAAAATTGTTTGTGCTGGAGGCCCATAATGACGCCGTCGGCAGTCTCGGCCGTGATTTCCAGACAATCGGGCAGGGTGGCTCGCTCGACAATGAGAGAATGATAGCGGGTGGCTGTAAAGGGTGAGGGCAGGCCGCGGAAGACGCCCCGGCCGGTGTGCTGGATTGGCGAGAGCTTACCGTGCATCTGGCGGGGGGCGCGGATGACTTTGCCGCCGAAGAGCTGTCCGATGGACTGGTGGCCGAGGCAGACGCCGAGCACCGGTTTTTTGCCGGCGAAAGTCTTTATGATGTCGAGACTTGCGCCGGCTTCAGAGGGAGAGCAGGGGCCGGGAGAAATCAGCACGCGGTCGGGGTTGAGTCGTTCGGCTTCGGCCGGTGTGAGCTCGTCATTGCGAAAAACCCGCATGGGCACACCCAACTGGCCGAAATATTGGACCAGGTTGAAGGTGAAGGAATCGTAGTTGTCTATGACTAGCAGCACTTTTTGCGAAGCTACCCGGCCATTGACAGGGGGTCAAGTCTGCGGGCAGCGTGGGCCGTATCATGGGCGAGCACTTTCAATTGTTGAAGACCGACACAGCTACGGCGGCGCGTCGCGGCCGGTTGCGGACGCTGCACGGGACGATTGAGACGCCCATCTTTATGCCCGTCGGCACGCAAGGCACGGTCAAGGCGCTGACCCCGGCGCAAATCCGCGAGGTCGGCGCGCAGATCATTCTCGGCAACACTTATCACCTGAACCTCCGACCCGGTTCCGAACTCGTGCGCGACATGGGTGGGCTGCACAAATTCATGGGTTGGGATGGCCCGATCCTGACCGACAGCGGTGGGTTTCAAGTCTTCAGCCTCGCGAAGCTGCGCGACATCAAGGAAGACGGCATCGCTTTTCAATCGCACCTCGACGGCGCCAAATTGTTTCTCGGACCGCGCGAGGTCATGACGATCCAAGCCAACCTTGGCTCCGACATCGCCATGGTGATTGACGAATGTCCGCCCTGGCCTTGCTCGAAGGAAGCCTGTCGCGCCGCGGTGGATCGCAGCTATCGCTGGGCGAAGGAGTGCAAACAGATCGCCACCGACAACGGATTCCTCGCGGGCGGTCACCACGTGTTCGCCATCGCGCAGGGTTCGACTTTCGACGACCTGCGTCGCGAAGCGGCCGAGTCGCTCGCCGCGCTGGATTTTCCCGGCTATGCCGTCGGCGGTGTGAGCGTCGGTGAGCCCGAGCCGGAGATGATCAAACAGGTTGGCGCGACCACGCCGTTCCTGCCCGTGCACAAGCCCCGTTACACGATGGGCCTCGGCACGCCTCCGCAAATTTTGAAGATGATCGCGCTGGGTGTGGATATGTTCGACTGCGTGCATCCGACTCGCGTCGCGCGCAACGGCGCGGCCTTTACGCCCGACGGGCTCATCAACCTGCGCAACGAGCGTTACCGCACCGATCCCGCGCCGCTCGTCGAGGGGCTGGTCAACTACACGGCCGGTTTCTCCCGCGCCTACCTGCGGCACCTCGTCATGGCCAACGAGATTCTCGCGTGCACGCTGCTCACGATTCACAACGTCCATTTCTACCTCGATCTCGTCGCGCAGGCCCGGGCGCACATCGAGGCCGGCGACTATGGCGCATGGCACCGCGCCTGGGTCGAGCGTTACGAGGCCGGCGAAGCGGCCGGCCGATGAAAGACTCGCCTATTTTACCCGGACCTACATTTTCAAAGGAGCTTTCTTATGCGCATACTCGTCACCGGCGGTGCCGGCTTTCTCGGTTCCCATCTCTGTGATCGTCTGCTGGCCGACGGCCACGAGGTCGTCTGCCTCGACAATCTCTTCACCGGCGCAAAAGCCAACATTGCGCACCTGCTCGCCAATCCGAACTTCGAGTTCGTGCGGCACGATGTGATCGACCCGTTCAAATACGAGGTGGAGCAGATCTACAATCTGGCCTGTCCGGCCTCGCCGCCGCACTACCAATACAATCCCATCAAGACCACGAAGACTTCGGTCATGGGTGCGATCAACTGCCTTGGCCTCGCCAAGCGCGTGAAGGCGCGCGTCTTTCAGGCGAGCACTTCCGAGGTTTACGGCGATCCTTCCGTGCACCCGCAGCCCGAGAGCTACTGGGGCAACGTGAATCCGATCGGCCGGCGCTCCTGCTACGACGAGGGGAAGCGCGTCGCCGAGACGCTCTTCTTCGACTACCATCGCGAGAACAAGGTGGATATCCGCATCGTTCGCATCTTCAACACCTACGGTCCTCGCATGCACCCCAACGACGGTCGCGTCGTTTCCAATTTCATCGTGCAGGCCCTGAAGGGCGAGAACCTTACGATCTACGGCGACGGCACGCAGACGCGCTCATTCTGCTACGTGGACGATTTGATCGAGGGCTTCGTGCGCTTGATGAACCAGACCGAAACAGTCGGTCCGATCAACATCGGCAACCCCGGTGAGTTCACAATGCTCGAACTCGCGCAGAACGTCCTGAAGCTCACGAAGAGCAAATCCAAAATCGTGCACAAGCCGTTGCCCGCCGACGATCCGAAGCAGCGCCAGCCCGACATCACGCTCGCGAAGAAATACCTGAAGTGGGAACCCAAGGTCCCGCTCGCCGAGGGTCTCAAGAAAACCATCGCCTACTTCAAGACGAAGGTTTGAAGCCAACGAAAAGTGAAGGGTCGCATCATCCGAGCAATGGTTGCGGCGTAACGGGTTCGGTTTCTTCGAGGCGCGAGACGAGCACTTCCACGCTCATTTCGCGTTTGGCGGTGCCGCGGTAGGTGCCTTTGAGCGGCGAGACATCGGCGTAGTCGCGTCCGGTGGCGACCTTCACATAGTGACCATCCGTCAGCCGGTCGTTGGTGGGATCGAGTCCACACCAATCGTGGCCGGGCACATAAACCTCGACCCAAGCGTGGCTGGCTTGCGCGCCTTTGAGCTGGTCGGCAGGGCCGTTGTAAAGGTAACCGCTCACGTAGCGTGCGGGGATTTTCAAGGCACGGCAGAGGCCAAGCATGACGTGGGCGAAATCCTGGCAGACGCCCGTGCGATTTTTCAGCACGTCGCGCATGTGGGTGTGCGCGTGGGTGACCGAGGGCTGGTAGCGAAATTCGCGGTGAATGTGCCGCATGATGGCCTGGGCGGCTTGCCAGACGTCGGTCTGGCCCTGCGTGGCGTCGATGGCCAGGCGCCACAGCTCGGCGGAAACATCGACGTAGGTGCTCGTCTGGAGGAAGTCGTAACAGCGTTCGAGGTGGGTGGATTCAGCCAACCGATTCATCGGTGCCGGCGTGACCTCTGCGGCCAGTGGGGGTTGGTCGCCGGTCGTGACGACGGAGTTGGCTTCCACACTCAGCTCGGTGTGTGATTGGCTGATTTCGAAGAGGTGGACGTAGTTGAGGTAAAAATCGAGGTAGTGGGAAAGTCGGGTGGCGGGCAGAATCTTCAGCACAAAACTGTGGCACGTCTGCGCACCGGAGCTGACCGGCTGGAGCCGGGCTTCGTTGAAGCTCTCATGGACGTTGGCCCCGTATTTGAAACGGGTGCGATGAAGAACGTGAAGTTTCATGCGGCGGCGACGCGCAAAAAGGAGGGATACGACCGGTCGGACCGGATCAATGCAAATCCGGAGCAGCTAAAGCGAGCTGTTGCTGCTGTTCCTCTTGCTGGCGGAGTTCGTAGTCGTCGGGGGTTTGGAAAGGTTGGAAGATGTAGGCTTGGAAGAGGGCGTCGCCGATGGCGTTGAGCTTGGCTTGGATGATGTCGATGTAGGTGTGCAAGCCGGCTTCGAAGATGTCGTCGGCGGTGCTGAACTGCAACTCGGCGAGCAGACGGCCGGCGAGTTTCTCGGCGTCGTTGCAAAAACGACCTTCCGGCACGCCGGAAATGCGGCGCAGCACGGTGTTGAGATGGCGCACGCAGAAGCGCACGGAGCGCGGGAAGTCGTCGGTGAGCAGAAGGAACTCGGCGACGAGGGCGGGTTGGACCTCCGCCCCATGCAGGGCTTTGTAGGCATCCCACGCGCTGCAGGAGCGCAGCACGGCGGACCAGCCGAGCGCGTCGGCCTGGCTGGCAGCCGCGGGAGCGCCGCGGGGTGGGAGAGAGGCGTGGCGCACGTCGAGGATGCGCGAGGTCTTGTCGGCGCGCTCGAGATAGCGCCCGGCCTGGATGAAGAACCAGCCTTCGTTGCGCACGACGGTGGCATCGGTCAGGCCTTGCAGCAGAAGCGAAGTGTTGCGGACGGTGTGGAAAAAATCCGAAGGACTGTCACGCCAGTCCTGCCTGGCTCGAGGTGAATTCAGGTAAAGGTAGATGCGATTGATTTCCTCCCAAAGCTCGACGGCAATTTGGTCGCGGACCATACGGGCGTTTTCGCGGGCCTGTCCGATGGAAGAGTAGATGGAATTGGTATTCGCGGGATTGAAGACCATGAAGTCCGTCACGGTCTTGCCGGTGGCTTTCGGGTGAAGGCTGAGGAACAGGTCCTCATCGCCCGAACTCTGGACGATGGGCAGCCAGTGGGCTTTCAACGCATCGTCGTCGAGGCTGCGGAAATCGAGGAGGAGCTGGAGATTGACGTCCACGAGGCGCGCGATGTTTTCGGCGCGCTCGATGTAGCGGCTCATCCAGTAGAGGGAATTGGCAACACGACTCAACATGAGGGGAAGAAAAATCCCAAACGCCAATGGCCAAAGGCCAAACCAGGACAAAATTCAAAAAGTCCGGATTTGTGCGGGTAGCCGGGATCGGGAGTGGCTTTCATTTGGAGTTTGAGAACTGGCGTTTGGGTTTTGCCGCCGTTGCGGCGGTCACTCGTTTCCGTAGAGGACCCAGGTTTCCTTGCTGCCGCCGCCCTGCGAGGAATTGACGACGAGCGAATCCTTGCGCAACGCCACGCGCGTGAGGCCGCCGGGGATGATGACCGTTTTTTCGCCATAGAGAATGAAGGGCCGCAGATCGATGTGGCGACCGGCGAAACCCTCGCCGTCGCAATAGGTGGGGTGACGCGAGAGGGAAATCATGGGCTGGCCGATGTAATTGCGCGGATCGGCTTCGATGCGCGTGCGGAATGCGTCGCGTTCGGCCTGCGTGGCCTGCGGGCCCATGAGCATGCCGTAGCCGCCGGCTTCGTTGGCGGCCTTGACCACGAGTTTGTCGAGGTTTTCGACCATGTATTTCCGGTCGGCTTCCTCGCTGGCAAGGTAGGTCGGCACGTTCGGCAGGATGGGGCTCTGGTCGAGGTAGTATTTGATGATCCGCGGAACGAAATAATACATGACCTTGTCGTCGGCGACGCCGGTGCCGATCGAGTTGGCGAGCGAGACCTTGCCAGCGCGGTAGGCGTTTACGAGGCCGGGCACGCCGAGGGCGGAGTCGCGACGGAATACGGTTGGGTCGAGGAAGTCGTCGTCGATCCGACGATAGATGACGTGCACCGGTTGCAGGCCCTTGGTGGTGCGCATGAAAACGTGCTGGTCGCGCACCACGAGGTCGCGACCTTCGACGATCTCGATGCCCATCTGGCGCGCGAGGTAGGTGTGCTCGAAGTAGGCGGAATTGTAGGGGCCGGGTGTGAGCAGCACGACCGTTGGCTCGGCGACGCCCGCGGGAGCGGTGTGTTGGAGAACCTTGAGCAGCTCCTGCGAATAATTTTCCACCGGGCGCACACCGCCGGCCTCGAAGATATCGGGGAAGGTGCGTTTCAACGCCCGGCGATTTTCCAGCACGTAGCTGACCCCGGAAGGGCAGCGGGCGTTGTCCTCGAGCACGAGGTATTGTCCCTTGTCGTCGCGGATGATGTCGGTGCCGCAAATGTGGATGTAGATATCGCGCGGCACCTGCACGCTCATGAACTCGCGGCGGAAATGTTTCGCCGACATCACATAGTGGGCGGGGATGGTGCCATCCTTGATGATGTGCTGTTCGTGGTAGATGTCGTGAAGGAAGAGGTTCAACGCGGTGATGCGTTGCACGAGGCCGGCTTCGAGGTGCTCCCACTCGCGAGCCGGAATGATGCGCGGCACGAGGTCGAACGGGAAGATGCGTTCGGCACCTTGCGAGTCGCCATAAACATTGAAAGTCACGCCTTGCCGGAGAAAGGCGAGGTCCACGGCGCTGCGCTTGGCGGCGAAATCCTCCGGGCCGACTTCCCTGAAATGCCGTAGAAAATGCCGGTAGTGCGGCCGCACCTGGCCATCAGATCCCAGCATCTCGTCAAAGAAGCCCCCCGTGTCGTATTGGTGGAAGGATTCGGGCAGGTCGGCGGGGGAAAGGGCGGGCTGGCGGGTGGACATGGGAAGTATGACTGAAGTTAGCAGGCCCCGTGCAAACCATGAGGGAATTTCTCACGTGCACTGGGGACCAAGGGTTTGGGCAAGTCGGATCCGTGGATTTGTCGTTTGCCATGGGAACCGGCGGTGTTTTCATTCGTCCCCTTTCCATGCTCAGTTTCATCCTTAAGAAATTCGCCGGCAGGCATCACCGGAAATACATCGAGAAGTGCCGGCCTATCGTCGCGCGCGTCAACGAGTTTGAAAAGCAATACCAGCAGCTGACCGACGACCAGCTCCGGGCCAAGACCGACGAGTTTCGCAGCCGGCTGAAACAGGGCGAGACGCTCGACCAGATCCTGCCCGAAGCCTTCGCCGCAGTGAAGAACGCCGCTCGCCGGCTCAGCGGTCGCACCATCCTGGTGTGCGATCAGGAGCTGACTTGGGACATGGTGCACTTCGACGTCCAGCTCATTGGTGGCATCACCCTGCACGAGGGCCGCATCGCCGAAATGGCCACCGGCGAGGGCAAGACCCTCGTCGCCACGCTGCCGCTCTATCTCAATGCCCTCACCGGCAAGAACGCCCAGCTCGTCACGGTCAACGACTATCTCGCCCGCCGCGACTCTGAGTGGATGGGACACCTCTACAGCTTCCTGGGCCTGACCGTGGGTTGCATCCAACAGCAGATGCATTCCGAGCAGCGCCGCGAGATGTATGCTCGCGACATCACCTACGGCACCGCTTCGGAGTTCGGTTTCGACTACCTGCGCGACAACGGCATGGCCACGCGCAAGGAGAACCAGGTGCAGCGCGATCACTTCTACTGCATCGTCGACGAAATTGACTCGATCCTCGTGGACGAGGCTCGCACCCCGCTCATCATTTCCGGCCCGGCCCCGATTGAGCGTGAGCAGCCGTTCACCCGCCTGAAGCCCGGCGTCGAGCAGCTCGTCAACGCCCAGCTCCGCCTCATCAATCGCCTCGTCAAGGAAGCGGCCGATCTCCTCGAAAAGAAGGACGCGACGGCGGAGGACCGCCAAACCGCCGCGATCAAGATGCTCCAGGTCAAGCTGGGCATGCCGAAGAACAAGCAGCTTCTCCGTCTCCAGGAGAATCCCGAATGGCGCAAGCTCCTCGACAAGACCGATGTCGAGATGCACTCCGACTTCAACAAGGAGCAACTGTTCAAATACAAGGAAGAGCTCTACTTCGTCATCGACGAAAAGAACCACCAAGCCGACCTCACCGAGCCCGGCCGCCGAAAGCTCCGTCCCGATGACCCCGATGCCTTCGTGCTGCCCGACCTCGCGAGCATCTTCATCGATATCGAAAAGGACACCGCGAAGACGCCCGAGGAAAAGGAGCAGGCCAAGCGCGAGGCTCAATCCCGTTACGAAGTTCTCTCCGAGGACATCCACGCCCTTTCGCAGCTGCTTCGTGCCTATTCCATCTACGAACGCGACGTCGAATACGTCGTGCAGGACGGCAAGGTCGTCATCGTGGACGAAAATACCGGCCGCATCATGGCCGGTCGTCGTTGGTCCGACGGCCTGCACCAAGCCGTCGAGGCCAAGGAGAACGTCACCATCGAGCGCGAGACCCGCACCTACGCGACGGTCACGATCCAGAACTATTTCCGCATGTATGAGAAGCTCGCGGGCATGACCGGCACCGCCGAGACCGAGGCCACCGAGTTCAACGAAATCTACCGGCTCGCCGTCACGCAGATCCCGACAAACAAGCCTTGCATCCGCATCGACCAGAACGACTCGATCTTCAAGACCCGCCGCGACAAATACAACGCGGTCGTGAAGCAGATTCAGGAGGCCAATCAGCGCGGCCAGCCGGTGCTCGTTGGCACGGTTACCGTTGAGCAGTCCGAAGTGCTCAGCCGCATGCTGAAACGCGCCGGCGTGATCCACACCGTGCTCAACGCGAAGTTCCACCAGCAGGAGGCCGAGATCGTGGCCCGCGCGGGTCAGCGCGGCGCCGTGACCATTGCCACCAACATGGCTGGTCGCGGCACCGACATCAAACTCGGTGAAGGCGTGCGCGAGCTGGGAGGTCTGTTTGTCGTCGGCACCGAGCGCCATGAGTCCCGCCGCATCGACCGCCAGTTGCGTGGCCGTTGCTCGCGTCAGGGCGATCCCGGTCAGACCAAGTTCTTCCTCTCGCTCGAAGACGACCTCATGCGCCTCTTCCTCCAAGGCAATTTGGCCTCCAAGATCATGGAGGGATCCATGCAGGAGGGTGAGGAGCTGGAGCACAAGTGGCTCAATTACTCCATCGAGTCCGCCCAGAAGAAGGTCGAGCAGCAGAATTTCGCCATCCGCAAGCGCCTGCTCCAATACGACGACGTGCTCAACAAGCAGCGCGAGGTCATTTACGGCATCCGCAACGGCGCCCTGCACAGCGACCGTCCCAAGGATATCATCTTCGAGATGATTGAGGAGGAGGTCGCGACCCGCCTCGAAACCGCCGGCTATGGCGAAAAAGGTGGCTCCGCCGCTTCGAATCTCGAGGCATTGGTCGGCTGGCTGAATTCGCATTTCCCCATCAGCGCCAAGGTCGAGGAGATGACCGGCTCCGCCGAGACGCTGCTCAAGGGCATCGTCGAACGCATCCGCCAGGCCTACGCGCTCAAGGAGTCCGTCGAGGATCAGCAGGCGCTCGGGGGCCTCGAGCGTTACATTGTGATCAATGCCATTGATCATCACTGGCAGGAACACCTGACCGAGATGGAGGAACTGCGCCGCTCGATCGGCCTGCGTTCCTACGGCCAGAAGGATCCGCTCTCCGAATACAAGGGCGAGGCCTTCCGATTCTTCGAGGAGCTGATGAACAATGTGCGGCTCCAGATCTGCACTTCGCTCTTCCGTTCCGCGACCAACCGCGACGCCTTCGAAAATCTCTTCGCCATCCTTTCGCGCTCCGCGCGCATGCAGGGTCCGGCCGCCGCGCCCACCGCGCTCGGCGCCGCCGCCCAGGCGGCCGCGCCAGCCAGCGCGGCTCCTTCGGCCGCCCCGGCCGAGCAGGAGATCAAGCTGCCCGCGGTCACCATCCGCCGCGAGACGCCCAAGGTCGGACGCAACGATCCATGCCCCTGCGGCTCCGGCAAAAAGTTCAAAAACTGCCACGGCGCCTGACGCCGTCGGCGCGGTTATGGACTATTTGCTCTGAGTTGAGGAGACTCCGCACCGCACCTGCGTTCCGCGCTGATCGCCCTTAACTTCCAATTGCCACCACCATGATCCGCATCATCGGGTTCGATGCCGACGATACGCTCTGGCGCAACGAGGACATTTTCGAGCGTGCGCATGAGCGCTACCGTGCATTGCTGGCGAAATATCATCCGGCGGCCGAGGTGGATCGCGTGTTGTTCGACACCGAGATGCGCAACCTCGCACTCTACGGCTACGGCGTGAAGGGCTTCATGCTGAGCTGCGTTGAGACCGCCATCCGCCTCACCGAGGGCCGGATCACCAGCGGAGAGATCGCGGAGATTCTGGCGACAGGACGGGAAATGCTCGCTCATCCGGTCGAGTTGCTTGCAGGCGTGGCGGAGGTGGTGCCGGTGTTGGCGCGCGACTATCGATTGCTGCTCATTACCAAGGGCGATCTGCACCACCAGGAACGCAAGGTCAGCGAGTCGGGCCTCGCGGCTCATTTTCACGCGGTCGAGATCGTCAGCGAGAAGGACGGGCCGGTCTATGAACGCATCCTGCGTCGCCACGATGTGAATCCGGCGGAATTCGCCATGGTGGGCAATTCGCTCAAGTCCGACATCCTGCCCGTGCTCCGGCTCGGCAGCGCGGGCGTGCACATTCCATATCATCTGACTTGGGCGCATGAACACGCCGAAGAACCACCCCGCGATCAGCCGCGCTACCGCCGTTTGGAGCGTTTGGTTGAACTGCCTCCGGTGCTGGCGGAGATCTGACCATGGCCGACTTTGTTGACTCCGACGATCCCTACGCGCCGAAACCAACCTTCTGGCAGCAGCGCCCACACATGCTGTGGGGTATCGCCGTCGTTGGGCTGACGCTCTTCTTCACGATCGTGGCGTTCCCACCGTTGAACGGAGGCGAGGCGGCGTATCTTTTTGCGATTCCGGCCCTGCTCTGGGCTTATCGCCGGCCGGCGTTGAAGCCTTACGCGCTGGTGGTGCTCGGCACACAGGTCGTTGCGTGGACGTGGTTGCTCGGCTGGCTGCATCACGTCACGTGGGCCGGTCTGCTGTTGCTCGGTCCTTTTGTGGGATTGCTCATCGGTTCGTGGTTTCTGGCCGCATGGTGGGTGATCCCGCGCCTGGCTGGGCATCACGCCATGTTGCGAATCATCGCGTTCCTCGGTTTGGCTGCATTTTGGGTGTTGCTCGAGTGGCTGCGCAGCGTGCTGTTTGGCGGTTTTCCGTGGCTGCCGCTCGCTGCCTCGCAATGGCAGCGCCCGCTGGTGTTGCAGAGTGCTTCGATCGCAGGTGCGTGGTCGGTGGGTTTTCTGCTCATCCTTTTTAATCTCGGCACTGCGGCCTACGCGCATCGCATCTTTTTTGAGGGAGCGACCGGCCTGCGCAAGCGCAGTCCGGAATTCATGGCCGCGCTGATCCTGCTGGTCTTCTGCTCATTTCCCTTCGTCGGCGGCATGACCAGTCCGCAACCGGTGCCGCTCGCCCGCGTGGCGTTGGTGCAGCCTTACATTCCACAAAATCAGAAGTGGGACGCGAAGTTCGCCACTCACGTGCTCGAAACACTCGAAAAGGTGACCCTCGCCGCCAACGACAAGGGTTCGCCGGATTTCATCGTGTGGCCGGAGGCGGTCACGCCTTGGGTGCTCTACAGCGATCCCAGCGTGCGGGACTGGCTCGAAACGCTCGCGAAGCGCACGGGCAAGCCGATCCTACTCGGCTCGGTTGCGGCCGACATGCCCGGCGAGCCGCCCGATACGTGGCGCAACGGGGCTTTCGTGGTGGACCCGGTCACGGGTCTTGCGGAGCGCAGCTACTCTAAGCGCAAGCTCGTGCCCTTTGGCGAATACGTGCCGCTGCGCTCTGTGTTTGGCTGGCTGGAAAAGGTCACGCCCATCGGCGGAGACTTCACGCCCGGTCTGACGGCGAGTCCGTTGTCGGTGCGAGCGCGCGGGGAGTCCGTGGCGGTGGGCGTGTTGGTTTGCTACGAGGACATCTTTCCGGGTTTGGCGCGGGAAAGCGCGCAGTCGGGCGCCGAGGTGCTTGCCGTGCTCACCAACAACGGGTGGTTTGGCGAAGGTGGCGCGGCCTACCAGCATGCGGCGCATTCGGTGCTAAGGGCAGTGGAGACGCGTCGTCCCGTGTTGCGCGTGGGTAACGGCGGCTGGAGCGGATGGATCACCGAGCATGGCCACATTCGCAACACGCTGCGCAACGACGCGGGCAGCGTGTATTTCCGCGGTGCGCAGACTGTGACCGTGAATCGCGATGCCCGCTGGCTGGGCCGGCAGACTTTCTACACGCAGCACGGCGACTGGTTCGTGGTCGTCTGCGTAGCCTTGGTCATTGCGACCTATTACCTCGTGCTCACGCTGAAACCGCCGCGGCCCAAGCCCGGTGGCGAGCCGGTGTTTTAATCCGGAGCGATGCAGTCGGATGTGGGGCAGCGCGCTTGCGCGCGCTTTGGCCATGCGCCCGCAAGCGGGCCACAGAATAACCAAGGAAACTTTCACGACCGAGTGCGTCAGGACGCGAACAGCACGCACACGGGTTGTGGAACCTTAAGTGTCTGCGGCGTGCGCGTAAGCCGGCCGGTTGCGCTGTCGCGTGCGAAAATGGTGACGTTGTCGCTGTCTTTGTTCGCGCAGACGAGCCAGCGTCCATCGGGCGAAAGATTGAAATTGCGCGGGTGCTTGCCGTCGGTGGGCACAATCTCGACCGGGCTAAGCCGGCCGGTGGCGGCATCGCGCGTGAAGACGGCGAGACTGTCATGGCCCCGGTTTGAGCCATAAACGAAATGGCCGTCGGGGCTCAGGCGGATTTCGGCGCAAATGTTTTCACCGGTGAAGCCGTCCGGCAAAGTGGTAACGGTCTGCACGCGGGTGAGCCTGTCGTTGGGCGTGTCCGTCGCAAAAACCTCGATGGTGCCGTTGAGTTCATTGATGACGTAAAGAAAACGGCCGTCGGCAGAGAATCGGCTGTGGCGCGGACCGGCGCCGGGAGCGGAAGCGGTTTCGCCGATCGATGTCAGGGTGGCGGCATCAGCATCGAGCCGGTAATGGAAGATGCGGTCGAGGCCGAGGTCCGGGACATAGACGAAGCGATTGTCGGGTGAAACGGTGGCGCAATGAGGATGGGGCTTGTCCTGCCGTTTGGTGTGGGGACCAAGCTGGCCCGTGTGCGTGAGCAACGACGTGCGCGCGCCGAGCGAACCGTCGGATAGAATGGGGAACGCAGCCACCTGACCACCGTGGTAGCTGATGGCTACGGCCGCTCGTCCGGTTGCGTCCAAGGTGAGATGAGCGAGGCCGACGCTGCCAGTCGGTTCGGTGTTGAGGTGCGTGAGCGTGCCGGCGGTTGCGTCGAAACGAAACGCGGCGAGCGCGCCGCCGGGCTTGCCGTTTACGATGCCGCTTTCAGCGAGGGCGTAGAGCGTGCGTCCGGACGGGTGCCAGGCGAGGAACGTGGGGTTCGGAGTCTCGGCCGCGAGCACCGGTTCGGCGAGCAGGCCGGTAGCGGGATCGAGTCGCGTGGCGTAGATGCCACGGCTGGCGCCGCCGGCGAGGGTATAGGTGCCGAAAAAGCAGAGAAATCCGGAGTTGGACATCACGGGCACAAAGCGGAAATTGCCCCGCTTTGGCAAGGGCGTCGTGCTCTATCGGTTGAGCAGAAGCGGATGCGCCCGGTTCAGCCGAGCGTGAAATGCCGGCGCTCGGCGAGGTCGCGACGGAGTTCGGCGCGGAAGTCGGGATGGGCGATGGAAATCAGGGCTTCGCCGCGTTCGCGCAGGCTTCTGCCGTGCAGGTTGACCGCACCGTATTCGGTGATGACCCAATGCACGTGGCCGCGGGTCGTCACGACGCCGGCGCCGGGCGCGAGTTGCGGGACGATGCGTGAGACCTTTCCGCCCATGGCCTGCGAGGGCAGCGCGATGATGGGCTTGCCGCCGGGCGAAAGTGCTGCGCCGCGGATGAAGTCCATCTGGCCGCCGATGCCGGAGTAGATGCGATCGCCGATGGAATCGGCGCACACCTGGCCGGTGAGATCGATCTGGATGGCGGAGTTGATGGCGACGACCTTGGGGTTCTTGCGGATGACGGACGTATCGTTGGTCCAGTCGCAGGGGTAGAAGTTGACGAGCGGGTTGTCGTGAACGAAGTCGAAGAGCCGCTGCGAGCCGTTGATGAAGCTGGTGATGATGCGACCCACGCCGACCTTCTTGAAACGGTTGGTGATGGCGCCGGCTTCGACGAGGTCCACGATGCGGTCGGAAAACATCTCGGTGTGGATGCCGAGGTCTCGTTTCTCACGCATGCGGCTGAGAGCGGCGTCGGGAATGCCACCGATACCCATCTGGAGTGTGGAGCCGTCCTCGACGAGCCCGGCAATGATCTCGCCGATGCGGGCCTCGACCGGCGATTCGGCTTCAACGTGATGGCCATGCAAAGGACGGTCGGTCGCGATAAAGGTGTCCACCCGGCTGAGAGGCACGATATTGTTGCCGTGCGTGCGGGGCATGGACTCGTTGATCTCGGCGACAATGAACTTCGCGGTTTCAAAAGCAGCCTTGGCGGCGTCGCAAGAAGTGCCGAGAGAGCAGTAGCCGTTGTGATCGGGCGGCGAGAGCTGGAGAAACGCGACATCGAGCTTCACCTGACCGGAGAGAAACAGGCCGGGAATATCGGAAAGGAAAATCGGCACGAAGTCGGCGCGGCCTTCCTTGATGGCGGCGCGGAGAGGGGCGCCCGTGAAAAGGGAGACGGAGCGGAATTCCTTCTCGCGGCCCGGTTCGGCGAACGGGGCGGGGCCGTTGGTGTGCAGATGCCAGAGGCGGACGCCTTCGAGATCACGGCGGGCGGCCAGCGCCTCGGCGAGCGGGGTGGGAGTGGCGGCGGCACCGTGGAGGAAGATGTTGGTGCCGGACTTTACGCAGGCAACTGCATCGGCCGGAGCCACCGCGCGTGTTTTCCAATCAGAAGAGGGCGTGGGGAGTGGAGACATGGGAGCAATAAACGACCAGCCGGCTGGATTGGCGAATGCCGATGATATGCATCCGTTGGGATAGATTTCGCGCCCTTTGCCTCAGACTTGGGCGAGGGCTTCCTTGTAGTGCTTGCGACACATCGCGATATAGCGGTCGTTGCCGCCGATTTCGACCTGGGCGCCTTCCGTCACGGCGCGGCCGTCGGCGGCGACGCGGAGGTTCATCGTGGCCTTGCGACCGCAATGGCAGATGGTCTTCAGCTCGATGAGATCGTCAGCCAGCGCCAGCAGCGCGGCGCTGCCGGGAAACAACTGCGCCTGAAAATCGGTGCGCAGGCCGTAACAAAGAACCGGAATGCGCAACTGGTCCGCGATGTCGGTGCATTGCTCCACCTGCGTGCGGGTGAGAAATTGAGCTTCGTCAATCAGCACGCAGGCGACGGGCTGGGCGGCATGGGCGGCCTTGGTGTGCTGCAACAAGTCTTCGTCGGGTTGCAGGGCGAGTGCCTGCGCTTCGAGGCCGATGCGCGATTTGATCACGCCGGCACCGGCGCGAGTATCGATGGCCGGGATGAAACACAAGGTGCGCATGCCGCGCTCGTGATAGTTGTGCGAAGCCTGCAGCAGGACCGTCGATTTTCCGGCGTTCATTGCCGAGTAGTAGAAATACACCTTCGACATGCCGGAAAGGGAAGCGGGTCGAACGCGGGCTGGCCAACAAAAAGGCGGGGTCAGCGACCCCGCCTTACAAAAAAGAGGCGGCCCAGCGGGAGCCGGGCCCTCCATTTGAATCAGCGCATCCGCGCGAAGGTCTTCGACAGCAATTCGAGGTCGCTGGCGTTCTTCGTTTTCTCGCGGGTGTTGGCGATGAGCTTCTGCTCGAGGGCGTTCTTGGTGGGGCGGCTTTTGTCCTCGTAGTAGAGGCCGAATTTTCCGGGCCAGTCCTCGGCGGCGAGTTTCATGGCGGCGAGTTTATCGGTGGGATCGTGGCGGGCGGCGTCCTCAGGGGTGCCGTCATTCTTCTTGAGCTCGATGGTCTGCCAGGTGCCGCTCTTGCGGGGAACGGCGCCGTCGAAGGCGCCTTCGTAGAATTCGACGCACTCGGAGAGAATCTCGACGACGGAGAAACCGTCGTGCAGCGCGGCCTTGTGCATCATGTCCACCATGTGGTTGACCTGCGTGGCGTGGGAACGGGCGACAAAGGTGGCGCCGCTGTTGAGCAGCGTGCGCATCGGGTTGATGGGTTGGTCGAAGGCGCCCCAAGGGTCGGTCTTGGACTTGAAGCCGATCGGCGAGGTCGGCGAGGTTTGCTTCTTCGTCAGGCCATAGACGGAGTTGTCCATGATGACGTAGGTGATGCGGACGTTTTTGCGGGCGGTGTGGACGAGGTGATTGCCGCCAATGGAGAAACCGTCGCCGTCGCCGCCGAACACGAAGACGTGCAGGTCGTCGCGACCGAGTGAGATGCCGGCGGCGAAGGGCAGGGCGCGGCCGTGGATATAGTGGCCGCCGTGGCTGTTGACGAAGTAGGGGAAGCGCGAGGAGCAGCCGATGCCGGCGAAGGTTACGATTTTTTCCTGCGGGTATTGGAGCTTCTCGAGGACCTTGTAGAACGAGGCCAGCACGGCGAAGTCACCGCAGCCGGGGCACCACGTGGGATGGTCGGCGGTGAGGGCTTTCTTCGTGAGGGGCGGACGGGCGCCGTCGGGAGTGATCGCGACGGGAGCGGCGGGGGCGGGGGAGGACATGGGAAGGTGGAGTGAAGGTGAGTGAACGAGAACGATGGGAGGTCAGCTGCGCGGAGTGACGGCGAGGATGCTTTGTTTGCGCATGCCGATGGTGGAGTCGGGCAGGTCGATCTTTTTGGCGACGCGCTCGACGATTTCGCTGACTTTCCAAGTGAGGCCGTCGGTCTTGGTGATGGATCCGATGGCGGGGTTGGCATAGCACGCGCGCAGGAGCGTGGCGAGTTGCCCGTAGCCGTAGAGGCCCTCGTCGTTGATCTCGACCACGAGGATGTGCTTGTAGCGGGCAAAGATCTGTTCAAGGCCGGGAGCCAGCGGGTGCAGGTGGCGCATTTGCATGTGCGCGGCTTTGACGCCGGCGTGCCGCAGGCGGCCCATGGCTTCGCGGATCGGTCCGTAGGTGCAACCCCAGCCGATGAGCAGCACCTCGCCGGATTCATCGCCCGCGAGTTCGGGCGCGGGGAGTGAGTTGGCGACGGCCTTGATTTTCTCGCGGCGCTTCTCGGTCATCTTGGCGTGGAGCGCCGGGCTGGCCGTGGGGTGGCCCATCTCGTCGTGTTCGAGGCCGGTGACGGTCGGGTATTTGCCCGAGGTCATGATCGAGCCGGGAGGTGCGTGGCGCGTCATGCCGCCGAGCGGGTAAGGTTTGAATTCGGGCGGACGCGGGCTCGTGTCAGGCTTCGCTTCGACCATGAGCTTCTGCAGATCGGGTTCTTCGAAGGCTTCGATGCGGGTGGCGATGGCCTGGTCGGTGAGGATGATCACCGGCGTGCTGAAATCACGGGCGATGCGGCCGGCTTCGAGGGCGATGTAGAAGCAATCCTCGACGTTCTTCGGTGCGAGCACGACGCGCGGGGCATCGCCATGTGAGCCGTAAATGGCCTGCATGAGATCGCTCTGCTCGATGTTGGTTGGCAGGCCGGTGGACGGGCCGCCGCGCTGGACGTTGATGACGATCAGCGGAATCTCGGCCATGGTGGCCCAGCCGAGGGCTTCCATCTTCAGGGAAAGACCGGGGCCGGAACTGCCGGTGATCGAAAGATGGCCGCCGTAGGCGAAGCCGAGTGCGGTGGAGACTGCGGCGATCTCGTCTTCGCACTGCACGAAGATGCCGCCGTATTTCGGCAGCTCGGTGCGGAGAGTTTCCATGATCGAGGACCACGGCGTGATCGGATAACCGGCGCCGTAGCGGACGCCGGCGGCGAGAAGGCCGTAAGCGAGGACGGAGTTGCCGTCACCGGTGACCTGCGGGCGTGCGCCCGGCGTGGCGCCGGCGGATTTCTCGAGGCGATAGAGACAGTTGCGCAGGCTTTCGGCCGGGTAGGCGTAGCCGGCGTCGAAGGCCAGCATGGCGTTGCGCACGACGTCCTCGTTTTTGCCGGCGAAGCGTTCCTTGATGAGCTGGGCGAGCTTCGGCACTTCGAGGTCGAACATGCGGGCAAGCAGGCCGAGCACGTAGATGTTCTTGCCCTTCTCCTTGGCGTTGCCGCCGACGGCTTCGACTGTGGCACTGGTGAACGGCACACCGACGGCGGTGACTGTGCGGTCGTCTGGATCGGGGTTCACGTGATCCGAATCGTAGAGCAACACGCCGCCCGGGCGGAGCGAAGCGCGGTGATTCTCGTAGCTGTGTTGATAGAAGGCCACCAACACGTCGGCGCGGTCGCCGGCCGAGAGAATGTCGCCGGAGCCCATGCGGACTTGGAAAATGGACGGGCCGCCCGAGATGGTGGACGGGATCGTCATATAGGTCATCACGTCCTGATCGGAACGGCCGGCGAGGCGGGCGAGAAAGCCGCCGACGGCTTGGATGCCGTCCTGTGAATTGCCGGCGAGGCGGATGACTACATCGGGAATGGTGGTGGCGGACGACCCGGAAGAGTCGGACGCTGCGGAGGGATTCGGGCTGACCATGATGGGGGTATGTAAGAAGCGATAACTAGACGGGGAACGCGCTTGCGTAAAGAGCGGGGTGGCAGGTGGAGCGTCCGAAATCCCGGCCTATTAGTTTGCGCATGACCTTAGTTAAGGGGGGATTTAGGGGTCTAATGGCAGAGCAAGGAGTGCGGAGTGAGCTCGAAATGGAGAGCGGGGTCTTCGAACCCCGCCTCAGTTTGCTAATGATGTGACATTCAAGGCGGGATTCCGAGATCCCGCCCTGCAACCTCACTCCCAGCCGATCGGGCGGCCTTTGTTCTGCTCGACGAGCCAAGTCATGAGCGGGGCGTAGTATTCGAGCATGGCGCGCGTGCTGAAATCCTCGCCGGTGGCCTCTTTGAGGACTTTGCGCCAGTCCTCGGTCTGGCCCTTTTCCATGATGCCGCGGAGAAAGTCACCGACTTCCTTGTTGCCGGCGTAATTGCAGTTCTGCGGGGGCTGCTTGAGGATCTTGCGCGCGATGTAGTCGTGGAGCTGGTGCTTGAAGACCTGCGCGATGGCGTAGGTGTAGTAGTAAGCGGGCGTGTCGTTGATGTGCGTCTTCGTCGCGGCATCGCACCACTCTTCGCCGCGCTCAACCGGCGGCTCGATGCCTTGAAAGTCGCGCACGTATTGCCACCAGCGGGCGTTCCACTGGTCGGCGGGCAGGTTCTTCGCGTAGATGTCGGCCTCCCAATGGGCCATCACGCCCGATGACCAGTAGATGAACGGAATGCCGGGCGTCAGCGCGGTGTTGAGCAGGAAGGCGTTGTCGTCGGCTTGGAAGTCCGCCGGCAGCACGCCGAGCGATTTCAGATAAGGCACCTGGCCGGCGGCCAGCGCGGTGAGTTCGCCGATGCCTTCATGGAAGGCCAGGTTGGCGCCGTCGCGCAGGAGCACGGGCACTTCGGGCCGCGTGTAGGCCATAAAATAATAGATGTGTCCGAACTCGTGGTGGTTGGTGTTGAACCACCACGGCGTGGACTCGATGCTTTGGAGCGAGCGCAGGTCGTGTTCGAGATCGAGGTGCCACGCGGAGGCGTGGGTGTTCTTCTTGCGCTTCGAATCGGCCTCAACGGGGTAGAGGTCGGATTTTTCCCAGAACGATTTCGGCAGCGCTGGGAAGCCGAGGCCGACGTAGAACTCCTCCGACGAACGCGCGATCCACTCGGGCGTAAACCGTTTGAAATGCTCCGAGAGGTCGGCGCCCTCGGCGAGGCCGTCCCACTCCTGCGCCCAGCGGTTGTTGATCCAGTGCGCGGGGATGCGTTTCGGCACGGGCTGGCCGTAGCGCTCGGCGAGCTCGTATTTCACCCAAGTGTGGAGCTGGAGGTAGAGCGGGCGCAGCACCTCCATGAAGCCGCGGTTTAGCTCGAGCATTTCCTCGGTCGTCATGCCGTAGCTGGCGACCTGCAGGGCGAAATAGTCGGCGTAACCCATTTCCTGCGCCACGCCGTTGCGCAGGTCGCGGAGTTTGATGAGGCCGTCCTTGAGCGCCTTGCCCGATTCCTTCGACGCGAGCCACACGGCGAGGCGCTTGTCGAGGGGCGTGTCGTTCGACTGAAGGAGGTTGTCAATTTCGTTCACCGAGATCGGCTGGCCGTCCAGCTTGAACTCGAAGCCGTTGAGCGTGGAGGCCTGCTTCGTCTCGGCCTCGATGCGTGCCTGCGTGAGCTTGGGGTTGGTCATCGGCTGCTCGGCGGCGAGGAGCAGGATCTTCTCGAGCTGACGGAGGGTGAGGTCGTCGAGTTCGTGGCGCTTGAGCAGGAGGGCCTTGGTCTCGGTGATGAGCGCGGGATTGCCCATGAACGCCGCGCTGGCCTTGCCGGCGGTCTCGGCCGCGGCGTCGTGGATCTCGCTGACGTCGGTCGAGGCGGCCCATTGGGCCTCGGCCTCGACGTAGTAGAGGGCCTGGTAGGAGGCGTTGACGAGCGCGAGGAAGCGGTCGGCCCGCTCCTGCGTCGGATTGCGGTCGGCCGCGCCCAAGGTCGCGGCGGTGAAAAGCACCGCCAGCGCGGCACCACGGAACAACGGGGAGTTAATCATGGCTGTGTCATAAGCAAAGGGGAGGCGTTGGCAAACCCTTGATCGAATAGCTCAGTTGGAATGAGCTTTTACCTGTTAGGCACTCGTCCCATATTCCAATTCGTGGAATTCATCCGGAATGGTCTTCTCCTGCTGTTATGCTTCGTTCTGGCGAAGCACTGTGCCGCCGAGGTCTCAGTTTACTCCGTTGATCGCGATGTGCGTTTGCTGTCGAAGGTCAACATCGTGAATTTTGGCGGTATGGGCATGTATGGCACGATGTCTCCGGGAGAGCTCTTGTTGAGGCGCATTCTTAAAAAGGAAGAGGCCATCAAATACTTGATGGAAGCCTACAACTCCGGGACGCCCGCTGCGAAGGTGTATGCTCTCGCATATTTTCACCATTCAGCACCCGAGCTTTTTCAGATCTGTTGGGGTGACATTGTTGGGAAATACAATCCGGTAGTGAAGTCGTCAGTAGGCTGCTTCATTATGGAGGGCAGCTTGCTTGAGCATATGATGAGGATTCGCGAAGGGGAATATGATCCCTATGTTGAACGTGCTGTGAGGCAAGCAGAGCGAGCGAGTAGAAAATAGCCGAGGGAAACAGCGGAATTCGGCGATCTCGCCCTAAAGTTTCTAATCCGTATCCATCCGTGAAATTCGTGGAGAAGAAGACGACGTGCTCGGCGGTCGCCGCCCTGCCTACACCTTCGTCGGCTTTACGCGCTGGCCGGGTTCATTCGAAAAATTCGTCGTATTCGGCGTGGGTGCCGATCCAGAATCAGACGACGCCTTCCGACCGTTCTTTGCCCAGTGCGCGGTAACCAATGCCCACCCTGACCGACCAATAGGCGCCGGCCTTCTTGAGCCGCAGGGAAGGATGGCGAGGGTTGGCCTTCAGCAGGGAAAAATCTTGTCCGCCAGTTCGCGAACATGCTCCGACAGATGCCGGTAGTGAAACCAGAAGTCTGGATCGGCAAAGTGCCTCACAGCTCGGTGCACCGACGGGCATCGAATGCCGTATCGGCTTTCCGGCCCGCTTTCTCGAGTTTGCCCCCGGTGACGTCACGGGCGAATTGCTCATCCCATTGCCTGGCGGTGTATTCTTCCATCCACTGGACAAAAGTGCGCAGTTCCTCCGGCGAGAGGTTCTGCACTTCCTTCTCCAATTCAGCCAAGCTCATGTCCCGAAACTATCCGTGGGATGGCATGGGTCAAGTTGGGCTTTGTGACGGACAAGCGGGGTGAGGGCACCCCGCCTCCAAAACCGAGGCCGGCGGGATTCGGCGATCCCGCCCTACAGTTTCTGATCCGTGCGCATCCGTGTAATCCGTGGTCTTCATGCCCGGACAACTCGGCTTCGGAGGTTGCGTGGCTCCTCAGGACGGATTACGTGAAACATGTCCGGCCAAATATCATGCATAAAAACCCGGCACTCGCGCGTGGATGGACTGATGCCCTGGTCCTGTCCCAATCCGATGGCATGAGCGCGACGATCCCCGAAACGCTCCGGAGCTTCTATGTCGATAACCGCCAGCAACTCTACACTTACGCGGTGGCCCTCACCGGGCAACGCGAAGCTGCGGAAGACGCCGTGCACCAGGCGTTCCAACGGCTGCTGCGCCGGGGCTCGTTGCCGGAGGACCTCCGGCCATACGTCTTCCGCTGCGTGCGCAACGCGGCCCTCGACCAGCATCGCCGCGCCGGGGTGCGCGAGGACAGTCCGTTCGACGAAACGGAAGGCACCGGGGCCGTGCCGCCGACCGATCTCATTGAGTCCCGCGAACTGGTCGCCCGGCTCCGGGCGCTCCCGTCCGACGAACGCGAGACCATCATGCTGAAAATCTACGACCAGTTCACCTTCCGGGAGATCGCCGCGCTGCGCGGCGTGCCCCTGCCCACCGTGGCCTCGTGGTATCGCCGCGGCCTCGAACGGCTGCGCGAAACCCTGAACCGAGACAACCGATGAACGAAGACTTCGAACAACGCCTGCGCGCGCTGCGCCTTGCGCGTCCCTCTGACGAACTGGACCGGCGGATGGACGACCTGTTTGCCGGCGCGGCCAATGTCCCGACGCCGCGGTCCGGCTGGTGGTTTGCGCTGATGGCACCGCTGTCCGGTGTCGCCGCGGCGCTGGCGATTTTCACCATGCAGGCGCAGCGGTCCGCACCGGTCCCGGCGCCGCTGGTCTGCCGGATCGAGCCGGCGGGATTGATGCGCGAGATGCTCGTGCCGTCAATCCGTGGCCCGTTGCCTTCCCTCGAGGCCAAGGTCCAGCTGGGAGAATTTTCACCATGAAACTACCGGGTCTGCTTCCACTGCTTTTCGCCACCGGCGTGCTTTCCAGCGTGTCCGCCGCAGAGACATTCCAACTGGATCTGGAGATCTACGTGTTCCGCAACTCCGACTTTGCGCAAATCACGCTCGGTCATGACATGCCCGTCGCCGAGGGACGTGGCGAAAGCTTCGTCACTCCGGCGGTCGTGAACTTCGGCCAGCACTCCTTGAAACTGGCGGAGGGCGAACGCATTTGGGACGAGCCGGGAAAAAAGGCGCCGGCCCAACTCAGTCTGGTGAGCATGCCGCGGTTGGTGGTGGCCCCGCTCCAGGAAGCTTCCGTGCTAAGCTCCATGCCGCTGCAATACATGGAAAAGATGTCCGACGGCACTTTGCAGGTCAGGAGCATCGAAAGCGATTCACCCGAAGCTCCCCGCTACCGGCTCAACTTCCAGGTCGGCAAGCTCGACGAAACAGGCCTCGCACCGCTGTCTTGCCAGCTGGAGGTCGTGACGGTCTCGGGCCGGGAAAAGATCGCGGGGGTGGCGCTGGATGTCGGCCGGCCGATTCTTGCGCGCTTCACGGAAAGTTTTCAGCAACGCGTCCGGCCGGGAGATTGGTCGGGCCACCTGCTGCGCCGGCCGCAAGGTGGAGACTACGGTCTGCTGTTTTTGTTCAAGGTGACCCGTGTGGCCGGGGCGACCGTCGCCACGGGTGAAGTCATGACCGCGGAGGAACTGGATCGGTTTGTCAGCAATTACTACCGGAAACCGCAACCGGAGCGTGTCGCCACGGCGATTGCGGCGATGGATATGCATCGCGTGTTGGATCCGAATTCGGACCGGCAATTCAGGCCCCGGCACTCTCGGGCGATTTATGGCGGATTTTCGGATGACACGCCGGTGCTCGATTCATCGAAGACCGTGCCGAAGCGCGACTTTTGGGTATATGTCGGTTTTCTCGCCGAAGTCATCGCCGCGAATCCGGGCCGCGTGGCCGAATGGGAAAAGGTCGCCCGCAAGGGCTGGCTCACCCGCGACTGTTTCCGTGCGGCGCTGAAATATCGCACTCCGGGCGCGCTGCTCGCGGTGAAGGAGCCGTGGATTTACCGGCCATCGGCCATCCTCACGTTCGGCAACTCCTGGGGCAGCACCAACAGTGCGCTCTGGGGGGCGTTCTATGCATCGGGCAATCCCGCCTACGTGCACACGCTCATCAAGCAGCTGCATCAATTCGGTCCTCAGGAAAGCGATCCGCACCGGCTTGGGGCGATGTGGTCCTTGGCGGTCCACGCTCCGGAGCATGAAGTGGTTCGCGCCAGTTTGGAGATGGCACGCGAGCAGGCGGAACCGCGGCTGCGTGCCGTGCTCGACGATGTGCTGGCGAACGATCTGACGGTCGTGCAACGGCACATCGCACTCATCGACCCGCGCACGCGCCAGGGGGATTCTGCCGGCTACAAAGGCCTGCGCGATTCGGGATATTACGGCCCGGTCAGTCCTGCCCAGGAGATGCCGGCGAGGCCGCAGGGTCGCTGAGTCCTTGGCATAGCAGCGAGCGTCAGGGAGCTGACGCTCACACCTTCGTCGGCTTCACGCGCTGGCCGGGTTTGATGCGGTCGCCGGGGTAGAGGATGATCTCGTCGCCTTCGGCCAGGCCGGACTCGATCTGCATCTCGCCGCCGCCGGACTTGCCGGCCTGCACGGGCACGAACTCGGCCTTGCCGCCGCGCACGACATAGGCGGCCCAGGCGTTGCCCGAGCGGAACAGGCCCGACACGGGCACCTTGAGCACGCGGTTGCTTTCCCAGGTAATGACGCGCGCCTCGACGCGGAAATTGTCGCCGAGCGAGAGCCATGACTCACGCGGGCTGGTGATGTCCACGACGACGTTCACGCGCTGCTCCTCGACGCCGAGGGCGGAATATTTGGTGAACGCCGCGGGCTCGACGAGGCGCACGCGGCCTTCGAGCGCGGCGGGGCCGCCCCATTGTTCGAGCGACACAGGGGCGCCGGCGGCGATGGCCGCGCCGTCGCGCGAAAGCATTTCGACGATGACTTCGAGGTTGGCGGGATCACCGATTTCCAGCAGTGGTGTGCCCTGTGCCACCGCGCGGGCGCTTTCCTGGAAAACGTGGAGCACGCGACCGGTGGCGTTGGCGCGGACCTCAATCGGAGTAGGGGCGTTGCCGTCATTCGCGGCCCGGCTGGAGCCGGGCCCTCCACCCAAGCCGGCGGCCAACTCGGCCTCGGCCGTGCGCAACGCACCCTCAGCCGCGGCGAGGTCGCGCGCGGCGGCGGTTTCACGCATTTGGGCGCTTTCCAGTTCCTGTGGCGAAACAGTCTTGGCGGCGAACATCTGCTCGATGCGGCGCAGTTCGTTGCGCGCGAGTTCGTGGGCCGTGCGGCTTTTCTCAACCTGCACGCGGGCGGTGTCGCGGCGTGCTTCGGCCAACGCGCGATTGCGCTCGTCGAGCGGCGAAGCGGGCAGGGGATCAATCACGGCGACGACCGTGACCCCGGCCTCGACCTCGGCGCCGGGTTTGAAGGCGATGCGACGGAGCTGTCCGCTCACGGGTGCGGCGACGACGTAGCGTTGCTTGATGCGCGTCTTGCCTTCCTCGCTCACGGTGGCGCGAAGAGGTCCGGCGATGACGCGCCCGGTTTCGACGGGAGTCGGCTGTGGGCGCAGACCCGCGATGATGAGCGCGACGAGCCCGGCACCGAGCGCATAGGGCATCCAGCGGAGTGGTTTGGACTTGGAGGCAGTGGCCATGGAGCAAGTGAAGGAAATCAGTTTTTAACCACGGAATACACGGAAAGGTGGGCGGCCGGGGCGGTGGCCACAAAAGGCACAGAAGGCGCAAAAAACTCCGAAACCATCATCCTGAGCGAAGCGAAGAATCCAAGGATATGTTCGATTGCGAGCGTGCTGCTGGATCCTTCTCCCGCGGACGCGGGATCAGGATGACGAATGGAGAGGGTTGTTTTCATTCCGTGTGTTCCATGTGTTCCGTGGTGACCATCATTCCGGGGCTTTCAGGGCGCCGATGAGATCGAGGTGCTTGAGTTTGCGGAGAACCACCAGCGCCGAGAAAATCGAAGCGCTGGCCACGACGATCAGGGCGAAGGTGTAGGTGTAGGGCGTGAACACGAGCGGCAGGCGCACGGTTTCGGTGTTCACCGAGGTGATGATGGCGGTGGCGATTCCCGTGCCGAGTGCGAGGCCGAAGGGCACCGCGAGCAGCGCGAGGATGGCCAGCTCGGTGATGATGACCGCGCCGACTTCGCGTTGTGTCATGCCCACGACGCGGAGCGTGGCCAGTTCGCGCGCGCGTTCGGCGAGTGAAATGCGGGCGTTGTTGTAGATGACACCGAAGGCCACAATGACGGCCATGCTCATATAGAGCGTGGTGAGCATGCCCATCAGCTGGGCGGTCGTTTCGCGGAAGCTCTCGCGCATGGACTCCTTCACCGAGATCCAACTGATGCGCGGCACCTCCTTGATGGCGGAGAGAAATTCCGCGCGGCGTGCCATGTCGATCGTGAAGCTCGCGCCGGTGATGATGTCCCCTTCGCCGAGAAAACGATTGATCGCGGTGCGGTCCATGTAGGCGGCGATGCCCGTGAAATCCTCGGCGAGTCCCGCCAAGCGCACGGGCCGCACAGGCCGTTTGCCCATCAGTGCTTCGACTACGAGTTCATCGCCCACGCGTGCGCCGAGCACCTCGGCGAGTTTGGCCGATACGATGAGGCCGTCATTGCCCGGCGTGATTTCGAGGCCTTGCTTGTCCACGGCGCGGCTGTGAAATGACCCGGGATCGAGGCTGCGCAAACCGATCTGGCGGTCGCGTCCTTGAAAATGAACGCGCACGGCGGCCGAGCGCATGGGTTCGACATGCATGACGCCCGGCAGTCGCTCCAATTCGTGCAGCGTGCGAATCGAGGCGGGCTCGCTGAACCCGAGGTTGAGGTCCTGCCGTTGCACGATATCCCACTGTTGGTCGAGGATGTTGGCGATACCCGCGCGGAGCGTGTTGGGCAGGATGAGCAGCGCGGTGGCGAGCGCGAGGCCGGCGACTGTGAAAAGCGCCTGCACCGGCCGGCGTTCGAGATTGCGCACCGCGATGCGGAAGGAGTGCGAAAACCAACGCCCGAGGCCGAACCGTTCGATGAACGACGGACGATAGCTCGCCGGCGGCTCGGGCCGCATCGCCTCGGCGGGCGGTAGTTTGGCGGCCTTGCGCACCGAGGTCAGGACACCGGCCACCACGGCGAAAATGCCGACGCCGAAGGCGAGGACGACGGCTTGTCGGTCGAGGCGGAAGGTCAGGTCGGGAAAACGAAAGAACAAGTCGTAGAGTCCCACCATCCAACGGCCGAGCAGCATGCCGCTCAAGCCGCCGAGCACCGTGCCGACGGAACCGATGACGGCGGCGAACTTCAGGTAGTGGCCAACGATCGCGCCGTTGGTGAAACCGAACGCCTTGAGAATGGCGATTTGTTCGCGTTGCAAGGCGAGCAGGCGCGAGAGCACGGCGTTGGTCATGAACGCCGCGACACCGAGGAAAATGGTGGGAAAGCCGACGGAGAGAATCGAAAGCACGCGGATCTCATCCGTTACTCGGATGTGCGAGGGATGATCCTTGCGGCCGTAGGTGCCGGCGCCGCCCCACGGTTTGAGCAGTTCGTCGGCGGCGGCGATGACCGGCGCAGGATCGGCGCCGGGAGCGAGTTTCAGCGAAAAGGAGTTGAAGGCGCCGTAGAGATCCCACGCCGTCGCGACCTCCTTGTAGGGCATCCAAAATATGCCGTAGGTGCGGTGGTCAGGCAGCGCGGCTCCGGGGCGCGATTCGAAGATGTATTCGGGCGAGAGCACGATGCCTGCGATGCGGAAATCCTGCCGCCGACCGTTCATGATGAGCGCGAGCGTGTCGCCGGGTTTGAGGCGATTGGCCTCGGCGAAGGCCTCGCCCACGAGCAGTTCGCGGCGCGAGCCGGGCGACAACCAGCGGCCGCTGCGCAAAAACAGGCGGTTGAGCTCGGGTTCACCGAAGTCCGGCAGCGAGCGCACGAGTCCGCTGGCGGGTTCGTCGATGCCCGGCAGGTCGAGTGTCACCTGACCGGCGATGTCGGTCTGCACGCCAGCGACGCCGGGAATCGCGGCGAGGCGGTCGGCAATGTAATTGGGCGCGCGCTTGAGCGAACCGAAGACGTCGGCGAAGCGGTTGCTCTCGTAATAGTCGGCGCGCGTGCCGTCGAGTGAGGCGATGAGGCTGCGCGTGGTGATCATCATCGCGAGCCCGCAGGCCATCACGATCGAGACCGCGGCGACCTGGCCGCGGAGACGTCCGAGGTCACGGAGCAGTTTGCGGTCTAAATGCGGAAGCATTTTAGAAAATCCCAAACGCCAAGGCGCCAGACGCCAAAGAAATCCCGAAAAGCGCGATACATCCCGAAACCTCCGATTCTGTCGTCCTGAGGCGCGCAAAGGATCCACGGGGTGCTTCGCGTGCATCTTCCGCTACGTTGCTCCGCTTGGATCCTTCGCTTCGCTCAGGATGACTGGCGTGACGGAATTGCGTTTGGCGTTTGGACATTGGCATTTGGAGTTTGCGCTGCGCTACCAGCGCAGCGTCGCGGGCGCCGCGCGCAGCGGGTTGCGCTGCTCACTCAGCACTTTGCCGTCCATGAAGCGGATGACTCGGTCGGCCATGTCGGCCATGACGGCGTTGTGGGTGATGATGACTGTGAGTGTGCCGAGTTCGCGGTTCACGCGTTCGAGGGCTTCGAGCACGACGATGCCCGTCTTCACGTCGAGTGCGCCGGTGGGTTCGTCGCAGAGCAGCACTTCGGGGCGCTTGGCGATGGCCCGGGCGATAGCCACGCGCTGCTGTTCGCCGCCGGAGAGTTGCGCAGGGAAATGGTCAAGCCGCGCGCCGAGGCCGACCATCTCCAATGCGGCTTCGGGCTCCAGCGGGTTGTCGGCGATTTCGGTAATGAGCCCGACGTTTTCGCGCGCGGTGAGGCTCGGGATCAGGTTGTAGAACTGGAAAATGAAGCCCACGGAACGCCGACGATAGAGCGTGAGCTGTTCCTCGGTGGCATGCGTGAGGTCGTGGTCGCGGTAACGCAGCGTGCCCGTCGTTGGAATGTCGAGACCGCCGAGTTGGTTGAGCAGCGTGGTTTTGCCGGAACCGGAGGGGCCGAGCAGCACAACCAGCTCACCTTCAGCGAGGTCGAGGTCCACGCCGGCCAGCGCGTGCACCTGCGCGGTGCCTTCGCCGTAGGTTTTCGTAAGCCCGCGCACATGAAAAACAGGCGTCCCGCCGGTGGCGGACGGAGTGCGGGAACCGGGAGCGAGGTCGGGATTCACGACGGGAACGAGACGGACAAGCTAGGCGGTGGCCGGGTGGGTGCAACCTTCGTCAATCGTGGAGGCGGGACTATCAGTCACGCGGCTGGGGTTCATTGCGGGTGTTTATTGCGCTGGAATGGGAGTCAGCAGGGTGGAACCTGCGCTCCGCGCAGGTTTTCCGACCAGCCCGCGCGGAGCGCGGGCTCCACCTCCTCTGCAAACGGAACCATGCAGTTGAACCTGATCACGCTCGGTGGCGAGAATCTCTATGGTGATGCTGTGGGCAGCCCGCTTGCGGGCGCATTTCCAGGGCGCGCGCAAGCGCGCTGACCCACATCCCACTGCATAGTTCGGGCTGCAAACAGGGATTGTCGTTCGCGGCGCGGGACTTTGTGCTGGCAGACATGAATCGGACCGACCGGCTGGTGGCGATGGTGTTGTTCCTGCAGGGCAGGCGCGTGGTGCGCGCCTCGGAACTGGCCGCGCATTTCGAAGTGACCGAGCGCACGATCTATCGCGACATCGCGGCGCTGGGCGAAGCCGGTGTGCCGATCAGCGGCGAGGCGGGCGTGGGCTATTGCCTGATGAAAGGCTATCAGTTGCCGCCGGTGATGTTTACCGCGGAGGAGGCGAGTGCGCTTTTCGTCGGTGGTGAAATGGTGAAGCAGTTCACCGACGCCTCGCTGCACGGGCCGATGGCCTCGGCGCTCGACAAGCTTCGCGCGGTGTTGCCACGCGATCGGCAGGATCACGTGGAGAAACTTGTGAGCCGCACCATTGTGCGTGGTCGCGTGGGACGCGCTGCGCCGGACATCGGGAGCCAGCGCTGGATGGTAACGGTGCAACAGGCTGTCGTGATGCGACGCGTGTTGCGGATGGCCTACCGCGGGCTCGAGCGCGAGGAGGAGACGCAGCGCGACGTCGAGCCGCTGGGCGTGGTGTTCTACGGCGGTGCGTGGTATCTGGTGGCGTGGTGTCGCCTGCGGCTGGGCATCCGGCATTTTCGGGTGGATCGCATCCGCCGCTTGGAATTGCTGCCGGTGACCTTTGCGCCGCGCGAGGGTTTCTCGCTGGCCGAGCACATGGAACGTTCCGGTGCCGAAGGCGACAGCGAGCCCGTGCGCATCTGGTTTCACCAGCACGCGCAGGAACGCGCCCAGCGCGAAAGCTACGCCACGCTCATCGAGGAAAAACGCCGCGACGGTGGCGCGGAGTTCACCTTGTATTCCTACTCGCTTGAATGGACGGCGTATTGGCTGCTGTCGTTCGGTGATCGTGCCGAAGCCGTGGCCCCGCCGAAATTGCGTCAGCTCGTGCGTGCCGCGGCGGAGAAGGTGGCGGCAAAGCACGGGTGAGGGACTGGGAATTTTGGCCGCGGATTTCACGGATGGGCGCGGATGGAATCCAAACGTCGAAGCCTGGCATTCTGAGCGGAGCGAAGAATCCAAGGGGATGGTCTGAATCCGTGCCCGGATTGGGTGGCTTTCGACTCCTGACATAATGCTGTCAGGGCGGGGTGGTAGGATGGACGCAACCTCAAGCCCGCCATGTCCGCCAACGCCGCCCCCGCGCTCACCCTCGGCTACGTGATCCTCTACGTGCAGGACGTCGCCGCCAGCCTCGCCTTCTACGAAAAGGCCTTCGGTCTCGTGCGCCGGTTTTTCCACAACGACAACGGGAAGGCCTACGGCGAACTCGACACGGGCGCCACGCGCCTCTCCTTCGTGAGCCTGGCGCTCGCCCGGGAAAGCCTGCATCCCGCACCCGTGCCGGCCGCACGCTCGGCGCCGCCGCAGGCGGTCGAGATCGCGCTCGTCACGCCCGAGGTGAAGGTCGCCTACGACCACGCGGTGACGGCCGGCGCGCTCGCGGTTGCCGCCCCGGTGGCCAAGCCGTGGGGCCAGATCGTCGCCTACGTGCGCGACCCCGACGGCCATCTCGTCGAATTGTGCAGCCCGTTGCCCTGAATCTGCCTCAACCGCCAACCCCCGCCCGCCCATGCTCCAAGTCACCGGCATCGCCTTCGCGCTCTACCACGTCACCGACGTCGCGCGCGCCCGGAAATTCTACGAGGACCTGCTCGGCCTGAAGATCGGCACGCAGGCCGAATTCGCTCCCGGTCAGTGGTGGATCGAATACGACGCCGGGCCGAGCGGGTTCGCCATCACGAATTTCGGCGGCAGTGCCGTGCCGCCTTCGGGCGGGCCCGGTGTCGCGCTGGAAATCACCAACTATGACGAGGCCCTCGCCGCCGTGCAGGCCGCGGGACTCGCGCCGAGCTGGGGACCGCATGATTGCGACGCGTGCCGCAGCGTCGGCTTCCGCGATCCCGACGGCAACGAAGTCTTCCTCCACCAACGCAAACTCCCCGCCTGATTTTCCGCCATGATCAAAATCTCAGAAATCGCCTACACCGCCTATCCTGTCACCGACATGCCGCGCGCCCGCGCCTTCTACGAGGGCCTGCTCGGGCTGAAGACCGCCACGGTCTTCGACCACGAGGGCAAGCAGTGGATCGAGTATGACATCAGCGGCGGCACGCTGGGCATTTCCAACATGTCCGCCGACAAGTGGAAGCCCTCGCCCGATGGTCCTTCCATGGCGCTGGAAGTGGCGGATTTCGCCGCGGCGATCGCGGTGCTGCGCGGCGGGAACACGAAGTTTTACATCGAGCCGATGGACACCGGCGTCTGCGAGATGGCCATCGTCGCCGATCCCGACGGCAACTCCCTCATCATCCACCGCCGCAAAGGCTGAAACCAAGCCGTTTTGAACCACAGATGGACACAGATCCACACAGATGGTCCCAACTCTTGGGAACCCAGAGCCGTTGCGTGGCGACTCGAATGATTGGTCCGCACTATCCGTGTTCATCTGTGTCCATCTGTGGTTAAATTGATTTTCCCGACCGAACCTTCCGCCATGCAAACCCGTCTCCTCACGCTCACTCTCGCCGCGCCGCGCGCGACGGCTTTCAACTTCCTGGCCGACATCGAAAACCTGCCCGTCTGGACCGGCGGCCTCTGCGAATGGATCGAGCTCCACCGCGAAGGCTGGTGGGCCTACACCGCGCTCGGCGAGCTGGCGGTCGAGACCAAGGTGGACGACATCGCCGGCGAGATTGATCTGCGCCTGCGGCATGTGTCCGGCTGGCTCGCCGTCATCCCGGTGCGGGTGCGCTCCGACGGCGACGGCGGCGCCATCGTCAGCGTGGCCTGCCGCCAGCCTGCCGCCATGGCCGACGACGCCTACGACCGCCTCTGCGAAGCGCTGCTGCACGGCCTGCGCGGCCTCGCCGAAAAATTCCACCCCGAGCCCGTGGCGGCGTGATGCAGGGCGAAATTTCCTTTGCCTCGGTTTCGCGAGGCGAGAACTGGGGACAAACACCGGGCGGCCAGCAGGTCGCAACGGTGCAATCCCGCCTCTTGCTTGGCTGCTTTTGATTTTGGAAAACTGACGGACGGGGCCTAGGTAGCTGCGACAAGCCGGCCCGGCGTCCGAGCATCACCAAGTCATTTCCCCGGGCGTTTCCCGCATGGAAAGGACTTGAGTCGGAAATTCCGGATTTGCCCATGAACGGTTTAGCTCATTTGTTTCGGCGCATGGCCCCGTGCATGCAAAGACTCGTTTCCGAGTCCCATTAACACTGTTAGCCAGGAAAATGGCATTCGAAGATCAGCTCCAGATTGCGCGCGACAATTACCTCCGATTCTACCGCGAGAAGCTCGCGGAGTTTAAGAGTGAGCATCCCACGTGTGTCGCGGAGTTACTGGTGCAGCCGAACGGCGCTCAGAATCCGCCGCCATTTTCCCTCCTGCGTGTTGACGCCATGTATGGTTCAGCCTCAAGCCCGAGCGCTATACGCGTAGCATTTCCAGCCACGCCGTCATCGCAGCTTGCCGAGTTTGAGCACCGTGGTGTTCGCATTCACCTCGGCGCGCTGTCTTGGGAGCACGCTTCGGTTTCATTCGAGGCGGTGCAGTTCGATCTCGCTCAGCTTGGCGATTGGCTATCGAAGTGGATCGACGATGCGGAAGTGAGGGCGGTCGATGATTTGGGTCTCGCTGGTGTCCTGCATTCGATTGCTTGGACTAGCTCCGGTGGCGGCTTGTGGGAGATTACGATCGATTTTGGCTCCGCGCCGGTTGCCTGCGCGATGGAGCTTATCGAAGCGTTGGAGCAGCAAGGCGTGACTTCATGCTATTTCGACAGCGAAGAAGAAAAGGGCTAACCAAACCGCCAGAGAACAACGCGCGGGATTTGACCTGATTCGCATGCACCATCTCCGCTCAGCATCTCCCGTAGTTCAAAAGGGCTCACTCCACGCTCGCCCGCGCGTGTCTCATCGGTGACGTTGAGACTGTCGGAAAAGTCTTGTTCGCGCGAGATGAGGTGAGAGGCGGCGCGG
>JBIQJF010000080.1:0-8106 GCA_044507675.1 Opitutales bacterium
GCAGAACTAAGTGTCGGTCCCACCACGACTGCCTTTACATGGCCGGTCAAAACGACTTTCTTACGAGTGTAGAGTTGTCGCCTTCTTAAACACCCGCTTCCCCATGCAAACCACCCTGTCCACCTTCCTCGCTTTTGGAAAAGCCGTTTTCGGTCGAAGCTCCTCGATGCGGGCGAAAGCTCTCCTCGCGACTGCGGTCGTGGCTCTTGGGCTGGCCGGCTGCACCACGACTTCGCCGGTCGCCGAGGCCCAGCAAGCGGCCCAGAGCCAGATGGGGGCCGAGCAAGCTGGCGATGATGTGCTGACACTCAAGGAAGGCGATGTGTTGAAGATCAGTTTTCCCAGCGTTCCCTCGATGGACACCACCCAGCCGATTCGTCCCGACGGCCGCATCACCCTCCCTCTCATTGGCGATTATGCCGCCGCGGGTAAAACGACCGACAGCCTTTCGGCCGAGCTGCTCCAGCAATATGAATCCCAGCTCGTTTCGAAAGAGGTGAATGTGACGTTGGTGTCCTCCAGCTACACGCTCTACGTGACCGGTGCTGTGCTGCGTCCGGGCAAGATCGTGACCGACCGCCGGATCACCGCCTTTGATGCCATCATGGAGGCTGGCGGTTTCGACAAGACCCGGGCCAACCTCAAGGAAGTGGTCGTCGTGCGACAGGAGAACGGCCAGCAGCGCAGCTACACCGTGAACTTGGATCAGGTCCTTTCAGGCGGTGCGAGCACGCCGTTCTACCTGAAATCTTTCGACACCGTCTACGTCCCGGAAAAATTCAATTGGTTCTAAGCCTGAACGACAGCGCCTCGCGCGTTTCTGTGCTCCCTCAGTTCATTTGTTCGCCCAGCGGAACTCGCAGACATTCTCCGACAAGAGGCGACGCCCATTCCGGGGCGATTCAACGAAAGCCAGCCTCAGGCTGCCTTGATCGTGGTGCGAACGCGAGCCCGAGCAGAGCCCAAGAGAGTCGGCGCGGATGACGATTTGATCGTCCTCCGGGCGGGCTTGAGGACGAAACCGTGTTCGTTCTCACAACCTTCCGGTGCCACCAGCACCGCACGAACAAGAGCAATCAACCCTGCGCAGAGGGTGAGTGCCATGAAAGTGACGAGCGGGCTCATGCCCACAATATCGGCAACAATGTGACACGGTTAAAGGTGCTTTTCGCTTCGTGCGGATGATTAGCAGTGATTTTATTCGCCGCGGCTCACCTATGGGAATGCTCGCTTCGCTTTCGACCGGGACCTCGACGTCACTTTCATGATCTCTTCGCGGTCTGATTGCACCACACACCGACGACAAACGCCCGCAGCCGGATCCGGCTAAGATTTTTTCAAAAAAATCATGCTGCACTAAACAAGCCCATTACCGGCCAAACGGGTTCTCTTTTAACCAAGATTAAAGCAAATAAGTTGTCTTAATTATTCTCACAGCCTGTGGCCAAAAAATGCCCGGCCAAAAGTCCTCCTCCGGAGCCCGCGTCGCTCAAACATTAATTGCATAAATTTTTCATTATTAATTCACTTGAGGATATTTTTACGAAACAAAATCCGATCGTTCAACCCGCCTAATGTTTTGTGATAAATGGGTTACGCAGCCACTTTGTGAATTAAAAAAACTTGCGAAGAACCGGCAAACACTGGCTTAAGAAGCTCAGTGATCATGCAATCGATTTCCCTTCTCGACTCGATCTTTGCTCCGTTCGCAGAGGAAACGCCCTCCGTCGGTTGCCGCATATCGCTTTCCAATCCGTCCAACTGCTACCCTGACTCAGTCTACACTCGCGTCCGCAACGCTAAAGGCGGAAGATCATAATCCTTCTTCTTAGTATCACGCTCCGGTTTTCCACACACACCTCCGGCCCCGAGAATCAGGCAACAATTATAAACGAAGTATAAAGGCCAGGCCTCATGGAGTATTTCTGCACCCACACACGACTGAAACACAGCCCCGCCCGCGGGGCGCTGCCGCTTTGGAAACGTCTAATCGACATCGGCTGCTGCGTGCTCGCTCTGCCTCTTCTGGTCCTGTGCGCGTTGATCATGACGATTATTACCAAGCTGGCGTCACCAGGCCCGGTCCTTTTCCGCCAGGAACGCATCGGCTATCAGGGCCGTCGCTTCAAGATATACAAATTCCGGAGCATGCACGTGAACACCGACACGTCGCATCATGAAAAGCACTTTAAGAACCTGGTCGGGACCAACGCCCCCATGGTGAAACTCGACACGAAGGGCGACGCTTGGCTCATCCCCGGCGGCTGGCTGCTCCGCGCGTCGGGTCTCGATGAGCTGCCGCAGATCATCAACATCCTCCGGGGTGAAATGAGTCTCATTGGTCCCCGTCCGTGTCTTCCCGCCGAGGCCGAGTTGTATCAACCATGGCAACGCGAACGCTTCAACACGCTGCCGGGACTCACGGGGCTGTGGCAGGTTTCCGGCAAAAATCGAACCACTTTCGAAGAGATGATCCGGCTCGATATTCGCTATGCCCGGACTCGGTCTTGGTTGCTCGACCTGAAAATCATCACGCTTACTTTTCCCGCCCTGTTCGTGCAGATTTACGATACCCGCATCGGCCGCAATATGGCCGCAGTCAGTGCCCATACCGCGGCGCCCTTTGCGATGACCCGGAATCGTGCGCCGATGAAGGCGCGGTGAGTGCCGGCGGCTGCCGCAATTCTGCCGCAAGTCTCGGCTTGGAAAAGATCCGGCGGCGGTCACCCTCCCCGGACATTGCGGCGCATCTGATCGCACGCTCTTCTCCCGTGTCTCGTCCCTACCCCTTCCTGATTATCTCATGAAAGCTCCCCTTAAAATCGGCGTGGTTGGCTGTGGATACTGGGGCCCCAACTTGATTCGCAATTTCCGGGCGCTTCCCGACTGCCACATGGCGACCGTTTGCGACGTGAATGAGGAACGGCTGCGTCACATGAAGACCCTCTATCCCGAGGTCGAGGCCGAATCGAATTTCGAGAACCTGCTCAACGATACCACGCTCGCCGCCATCGTCATCGCAACTTCGGTGCGGCACCATTTTCCGATGGCGAAATCGAGCATTCTCGCCGGCAAACACACGTTCATCGAAAAGCCGCTGGCCTCCTCTGTTGCCCAATGTGAGGAACTGGTGAGCCTGGCCCGGCAAAAAGGCGTGGTCCTGATGGCCGGCCACACGTTCCTCTACTCCCCCGCCATCCGCAAAATCAAACAGATCGTCGCCAACGGTGACATCGGTGACATTCGCTACATTTCCGCGCGGCGCCTTAATCTCGGCCTCTTTCAAACAGACATCAACGTGGCATGGGATCTCGCCCCCCACGACATCTCGATCATCCTGCACATCATGGACGAGTCGCCGACCAGCATCAATTGTCGCGGCGCCGCGCACATCACTCCCGGCGTGGAGGATGTAACCTCGATGAACCTTTCTTTCCCGCAGGAAAGATCCGCCATCATCCAGAGCAGCTGGTTGGACCCCAAGAAAGTTCGCGAAATGACCATCGTCGGCAGCGAACGCATGATTATTTTCGACGACGTCGCCCCGCAGGAAAAAATAAAAATCTTTGATGTCCGCGTTGAACGTCCGCCCCATTACGACACGTTCGCTGAATTCCATTACGCTTATCACTACGGGGACATGTATAGCCCCTACATCAAGCAGGACGAACCGCTGAAGACCGAGTGCCAGCATTTCCTCGACTGTATTCGCACCGGCCAGGCTCCCCTTACGGATGGCCTCCAAGGCCTCGAAGTCGTGAAGATTCTCGAAGCCTCCAGCATCTCGCTGAAACAACAGGGGGCGCCCGTGAAGCTGGAACCGTCGCCCAAAATCGCCCGTAACGACTACTCGTTGCCGCGTGGCCAGGATTCCGGATCACGGTCCCCCCTCGCTCCGGTCTATTCGCGGCCGATCGGCGTCGGCCAGACTCGAAACACTCACTGATCGAAGCTCTCCCGCGTCCGGATGCCGCCCCCTTCCTCCCTCCATCAGCAAATTGCTTCCGATGTCCGGCTCGGTCAGGGCGTGCGGATTTTCGGATTCGTCAATCTCTATGGCTGCGAAATTGGCGACGAATCCAAGATCGGCACCTTCGTGGAGATCCAGAAAGGCTCCCGCATCGGTCGCCGCTGCAAGATTTCCAGCCACACCTTTATCTGCGAAGGTGTCACCATTGAAGACGAAGTTTTCATTGGCCACGGCGTGATGTTCACCAATGACAAATATCCGCGCGCCACGACCGAAAGCGGCGGGCTGCAGACCGAGGCCGACTGGCAATGCCTGCCGACCCTCGTAAAACGTGGCGCATCGGTCGGATCCGGCGCCACCATTCTATGCGGGGTGACAATCGGCGAAGGCTCCGTCGTAGGCGCTGGTGCGGTGGTCACCAAGGACGTCGCTCCGGGAACTGTCGTGGCAGGCAACCCTGCCAAAGTTTTGCGGGAACTCTGATCGCCCATGTCTTCGCTCAAGGTTCCCTTCCTCGATTTGAAGGAACATCACGCGCGCATCCGCGCCGAAGTGATGGCTGCCATGGGCGAGGTTATCGATGCAAACGCCTTCGCCGGCGGTCCCTTCGTCACTCGTTTCGAGGAAGCTTATGCGCGGTTCTGCGATACACGCTTCTGCGCTGGAGTCGCCAACGGCACGGATTCGCTTTGGTTGTCACTCCTCGCCGCCGGCATTGGTCAGGGTGACGAAGTGATCACCGTGCCCATGACATTCATGGCCACCGCCGAAGCGATCACCTACGCTGGCGCACGACCCGTGTTCGTGGATATCGAACCGCGCACCTTCACGATGGATCCGGCTTTGATCGAGGCGGCTATTACGCCGCGCACCAAAGCAATCATCCCGGTGCATCTCTTCGGCCAGTGCGCCGATCTTGATCCCATCCTCGCCATCGCTCGTCAGCACAATCTCATCGTCATCGAAGACGCCGCACAGGCGCAGGGCGCGCTCTACAAGGGTCGCAAGGCCGGCTCGCTCGGCCTTGCCGGTTCGTTCAGTTTTTATCCCGGCAAAAACCTCGGTGCCTGGGGCGAGGCCGGAGCGGTGACGACCAACGATGCCGCCCTCCACGAGCGCATCACGATGCTGCGCGAGCACGGGCAGAAAAAAAAATACCATCACGATCTTGTCGGTTGGAATAGCCGCATGGACGGCTTACAGGCCGCCGTGTTGGGCGTGAAGTTAAAGTATCTCGATCAAGCCAACGACGGTCGCCGCCGGGTCGCCGCTCGTTATCGCGAACTTCTCGACGGCGTGCCTGGCTTGGCGCTGCCGGTCGAAGCAGACTATGCGCGTCACATCTACCATGTTTACGCCGTGCGCGTCGCTCAACGCGACCATCTGATGCAGCAACTCGCGGCACGCGGCATTGGCACGGGAATCCATTATCCGGTGCCGGTGCATTTGCAGAAAGCCTACGCGGCCCTCGGCCACCGACGCGGCGACTTTCCGGTCACGGAAAGCTGCGCCGATTCCTTCCTGTCGCTCCCGATGTATCCCGAGTTAACCGACGATCAGATCGAAATCGTGGTCCGGGAATTGAAAACCTGTCTGTCCGCGCTCACCCCGGGTATGCCGGTTTGAGCGTGCCGGCCCAGCATCATGTCGCCGGCTGATTCCCCGCTTGCTTCCGACCGCGAGGAAATCCGGTCCATGGATCCCCTCGCCCTGCCAACGTGGGATCAGGCGCTGGCCGGTTTGGAAGGCGCCGGTTTCTTTCACACCCGCGCTTGGGCCGCTGTGCTCCACGACACCTATGGATATCGTCCGGTCTACCAAGCTGGTTTCGCTTCGGGACGATTGTTTGCCCTGCTGCCAATGATGGAGGTGGACAGCTGGTTGACGGGCCGGCGTGGCATCGGGTTGCCGTTCACGGATCTGGCTGAACCTCTCTGCCCCGACGCCACCTCGTTTCAGCGCTTACGTGAAGCAACCCTCACCGAGGCGCAGACGCGCGGTTGGAAATACCTTGAGTGCCGGGGCGGCAAACACTGGCTGCCGGATGCCCCTCCCTCGACTTCGTTCTGGCGCCATGTGCTGTCGCTCAACGTCGGTGAGACAGCTCTCTTGTCAGGCTTCGAAGACTCCGTGCGCCGGGCCATTCGCAAGGCAGAGCGCAGCGGGCTCAAAGTGGAATTCCTCCGGACTCCCGAAGCGATGCAGGAGTTTTACGGCCTGATGTGCCTCACCCGACGCCGACATGGCGTGCCACCGCAACCCTACCGTTTTTTCGCCAACATCCAGCGGCATGCGATCGCGGCCGGGCATGGCTGGATTGTGCTGGCGCGTCAGGCCGGCCGCGCCGTGGCCGGAGCCGTCTTTTTGCACTTCGGTCGCCATGCCATCTACAAATTCGGCGCTTCCGACGAGACCCTCCAACAGCTGCGGGCCAACAATCTCGTGATGTGGCGGGCGATTCTGCACTACGCCAGCGAAGGATTTGGCGACTTGGATTTCGGGCGAACCTCTCTGGGCAATGAAGGCCTGCGCAAATTCAAGCTCGGCTGGGGTGCCCGGGAGCAGATGGCGGAATACGTCAGGTATGATCTTCGCCGCCACGCCTACGTGACCACCCGCGATGAAGCCCATGGCTGGCACAACCGGATATTTCAGGCCTTGCCTGTGCCCATTTCCCGGTTGGCCGGATCATTGCTTTATCGCCATATTGCCTGACGCGAACCCTGCCGATGCCCTATCTTTTTAAGGACAAGATAATAACAAAACCTCAATCGCCCGCTTTCCGTGTCGAATTATTGGGAGACAAAGACTCGACCGGCAAACCACGATTCCCATGGACGGCACCCGCTGCTCGCCCTAACTTTCCATTCCATTAAAATCTGAACCGTCACCCGGTCTCTCACGCATGGCCATTCCTTCCGCCACTCCTTCCAGTTTCAAACTCGGCGACATCTATTATGTGCTCTTCCGGCACAAGTGGAAGATCATTGTCTGCACGCTGCTTGGCCTCGGCATCGCCGCAGCGGTCTATAAACTCAATCCTCCCGCGTATCAGTCCTACGCCAAGCTCTTCATTCGATTTGTCATTAGCGAAGGCCGAGTGACCGAACCAGGCGACAAAGACACCATTACGGTATCACCTGATGTTCGCGGCGCCACGGTGTTGAACTCCGAACTCCAGATTCTGACCAGCCGTGATCTTGCCGAAATCGTCGCCCGCAACATCGGCCCAGAGAGAATTCTGGCCGGAATCTCCGACAGTAAGTCCCTTGCCGAGGCGGCTACGGTGCTGCAAAATGGACTCACGGCAGATGTCCCGCGCAATAGCAGCACGATCTTCGTAAGCTTCGCGCATCCCAATGCTGAAATCGTCCAATCCGTCTTGCGCGATTACGTCAGCAGCTACCTGAAACGCCATGTGGAGATCCATCGCGCCGCCGGCATGGTCGGCGACTTCCTCGCCCAAGAGACCGACCAGCTGCGTGCCCGGCTCACCCAAACCGAGGAGGAGCTGCGCAAGGTCAATGCCAAAGCGGGTGTCGTCTCGCTTGAAGCTTCCAAACAGTCTTTCGCGGAGCAGATGAACCGCATCCGCGATGCCATTTTCACCGCCCAAGCCGAACTGGCAGCGCGGCTCTCCGTGCACGAGCAAATGACCAGCCTGCTCCAACCTTCGGGCAACGAGAAATCCGGGGACACTGCGCCCGTGCCTCCACTGCAAATCGAGGCCTTTCAAAAAGTCGTCACGCAACTTGATCAGTTCCGTAACCGAGAGCGCGAACTGCTCAATTTTTTCAAGGAGGGTTCCTCCCGGGTGCAGGAAGTGCGCATGCAAATTGCCGAAGCCGAGGCGCAGCGCGAACAGTTGATCGCCGCCCACCCGGGTCTGGCCCGCATCACACCGGCAGTCGTGGCCTCTGCGGCCCGGCCCGGCGGCTACGATCCCGTCGCCGAAGGCGCTCAGATCACCGCCCTGCAAGCGCGCATTCGGGCCCTCAATGCCCAGATGGAGCAGATTCGCACCGAGGCGGCCAATCTCGATCAGTTGGAGGTTTCCATCCTCGAGTTGCGCCGCCGCAAAGAACTCGAGGAAGCGAACTACCGCCGCTACGCCGCCAGCCTCGAACAGTCCCGCA